>NZ_FNHH01000016.1 GCF_900103545.1 Daejeonella rubra | reverse complement strand
AAGCCTTCCATCAAATCACAGTTTGAGTTTGATCAAACCAAATCCCTACAACTTTCTTTTTAACTTGAATAAGCCTTATATCGAACTCACGTTAAGTTAATAAGGGGAATTAATGAAGGATATTATCGGGAGGATATAAAGACAGATATACTTACTCAAATGCGATTAGAGCAAATTGATCTGATCTTTAGTAATTCATCGGCGTATACAAATGGAAAATATGGATTAGCACAGGTAATGGCCGAATTAACAGAACACTTTCTATATGGTATCTGCACTTTAAAAGGCCATAAATTGATTAATAAATACAAGGAAATAATAGAAGAAGAATAAAATAAATATGAAATATAAATATCTAAGCTTAATTTTTTGCCTTTTTTCTGTGGTATCAGTCAAGGCGCAATTAACTGATTCTCTGGCAAGTTTTAGCTTGAAAGAAGCTATTGATTATGCACAAAATCACCAGACCTCGGTTTTGAATGCAACCATTGATGAAGAAATCGCCAAAAATACTGTTAAACAAACAATTGGTATTGGTTTACCTCAGGTTAATGGAAATGTCAACTTTCAGGATTTCCTAAAGGTGCCGACTAATTTATTACCGGGAGAGTTTTTCGGGCAGCCAGGAACTCAGGTTCCTGTACAGTTCGGTGTTCAATATCAATCCTCTTTTGGTTTGGAATTAAATCAGTTGTTATTTGATGGGTCCTATCTGGTAGGCTTACAGGCTTCCAAAACATTTAAGGAGCTTTCCAATAAGAATTTGAAACGTAGCCGCATTGAAACAGCAGTGGCAGTAACGAAGGCTTATTATTCGGTTTTGGTCAGTAACGAGCAGTTAAGTCTCCTTGATGCCAACATGGCTCGATTAAAGAAATCTTTAAATGATACTGAAGCACTTTTCAAGAACGGATTTGTTGAAAAGATCGATGTGGATAGATTAACAGTATTGAATAATAACCTTGAAACTGAACGTGGAAATGTGATCAGGTTATTGGAGCTGAACGTGAACCTGTTGAAATTTCAAATGGGTATGAACATTCAATTCAAACTGGCGCTAAAAGATTCGATAGGAAGCTTGCAGGTTGAAGAGTCGATAGCAGTTAGAGATACTACCGCTTACCAAAACAGAATCGAATATTCTTTGCTGGAAACTCAGAAAAAGCTGAATGAACTAGATCTTAAAAGATATAAAAGTTTG
Source organism: Daejeonella rubra (assembly GCF_900103545.1). Lineage (GTDB taxonomy): Bacteria > Bacteroidota > Bacteroidia > Sphingobacteriales > Sphingobacteriaceae > Daejeonella > Daejeonella rubra. Next base: position 94,322 of record NZ_FNHH01000016.1, on the reverse strand, counting down.
TTTCTGCCATCTCTGTCTGCTTTTGGAAGCACTTCAAGAAGTTTGCAGTCAAATGAATTTTTAAGCTTAATGGACAGGAGTTTTCCAACAACAGTTATTGGATTTCGTCTGTCAGTTCCACTCATTTCAGGAGGCATAAAAACATATCAGGTTCGTAATGCTAAGCTGGAAGTTTTAAAGACCGAAAATAACCTTGTTAACCTTAGAAATGGGATCAATCTGGAAGTTGAACAGGCACAAACGGTTTATCGTAATGGTTTGAAATCATTGGAAAATCAAAAGCGCAATATGGAATTAGCTCAAGAGGTATTAAGAGTAACAAAGATCAAATACGAGCAGGGAGTTGGTTCGAGTATCGAAGTAACAACAGCTGAAACCTCTTTAAAGGAATCACAGAATAACTACATCAACGCCTTATATGATCTTCTGATAAATAAGGTTAATGTTGATAGAGCCTTAGGTAAAATTGTCTATTAATATCCAGCAAAAATATATACTAATAGCACTCATTATTGAATTGCTGCCAGTCTTGACATAATTAAAATCAAAAATTAAACACAAATGAAGAAAATAATATTCATCTCTGCTGCCGTTTTTTTGGCCTCTTGTGGAGGAAAACCCACCGACAAGAAATCTGAACTTGACGCCTTAAAAAAGGAGAGAACGGAACTTAATGCAAAAATAGAAAAACTTGAAAGTGAAGTTGGCATTGCCGCTGCAGCCAATGATGTAAAAGATGTGAATGTTCTGGAAGTTACTGAAAGCTCATTTCAGAATTATCTTGAAGTGCAGGGTAAGATCGATGCAGAAGAAAATGTTCAGGTTAATCCGGAAGCTCAGGGTGTTGTAACTGCGGTATTTGCAAATATCGGACAGAACGTAGTTAAGGGTCAGGTATTGGCACAAATAGATGATCAGGTGTTGCGCCAGAATATTTCAGAACTACAAACCCAGCTTGAGCTTGCGACAACGCTTTTTGAACGACAGAAGAATCTCTGGAATCAAAAAATTGGAACAGAGGTTCAGTATTTGAGTGCCAAAACTCAAAAAGATGCTGCAGAGCGTCGTATTGCAACTTTGAGATCTCAGATGTCAATGTATAAAATTAAGTCTCCAATATCAGGCAGCATTGATGCTATGGATCTGAAAGTAGGTCAGGCAGTTATGCCTGGAATGTCTGGCATTCGGGTTGTAAATGCAAATAAATTAACAGCTAAGGCACAGATAGCTGAATCTTATGCCAGCCGTGTAAACCAGGGTGACAATGTCCAGGTAATTTTGCCTGATGTTCCGGATACTGTTTCGACTAAGATTTCCTTTGCCTCAAAAACCATAGATCCGGTTTCCAGAAGTTTTAATGTTGAAATTAAGCTTCCTTCAAACCGGAATTACCGTCCAAACATGCTTGCAGTTCTTAAAATAATCGATTATCAGAATTCTAAGGCGCTGGTTATCCCGGTTATTGCAATTCAAAAGGCAGAGGTTGGCGATTATGTTTTTATTTCTGAAAACGGAAAAGCAAAGAGAGTTAATATTCAGACAGGTAAAATATCTGAAGGCCGTGCTGAAATATTATCAGGTATCAAGGCAGGTGATAAGGTGATTGTTGCAGGCATGGATGGTTTAAGTCCTGGTGATTTGATAAAATCTAATTAATCAGGGTCATACATTATAGAATAAGATGAAAGACGAAAATAAAGAATTTAAACCCTCCAGTTGGGCAATTGATAACAGGACAGCAATTTATGTACTGACCGTTATTATTTCTGTCATAGGTTATTTCTCCTATGTGGGCTTGCCAAAGGAAAATTTTCCGGAGGTAATCATACCCAAAATATTTGTTCAGACCGTTTATCCCGGTACTTCTCCAGCCAATATGGAGAATCTTGTTACAAAGCAGATTGAAAAACAATTAAAATCTGCTCCTGGTCTAAAGAAAATAACCTCTAATTCTTATCAGGATTTCTCGATAATTACAGCTGAGTTTAATACTAATGTAGATATAAAAGATGCAAAGCAAAGGGTAAAGGATGCTGTAGATAAAGCAAGACAGGATCTGCCAAATGATCTCCCTAGTGATCCCAATGTGCAGGATATTAATTTGTCTGATCTCCCGATCATGTATCTGAATATTTCTGGAGACTATGATCTGAAAAGCCTTAAAAAGTACGCGGAAGATATACAGGACCAGGTAGAAAGCCTGAAAGAAATTTCTGGTGTCGATATCATCGGTGCTCTTGAGCAGGAAGTTCAGATCAATGCTGACTTGAATAAGATGGCTGCTGCTAAGATCTCCTTTGGAGATATTGAACGAGCTGTTGGATATGAAAACCTGACTATTTCTGGCGGTACCATTAAGATGGATGGGGTTCGCAGAACATTGAACGTTAAAAAGGAATTTGCCAGTGCCGATGAAATATCTGATCTGATCATTAAAACTCCCACGGGTTCATCTTTATATTTAAGAGATATTGCCGAAGTAAAGGATTCATTCAAGGAGCAGGAAAGCTATGCCCGTTTATATGGGAAGAATGTAATTACACTTAACGTAAAGAAAAGAAGTGGTGAGAACCTGATTGATGCTTCGGATAAGATCAATGCACTTATTCTGGAGATGAAGCAAGGACAATTGCCCAAAAATCTTAATGTAACTGTTACCGGCGATCAATCCAACAGAACAAGAGTTACACTGCATGATCTGATCAATACCATCATTATCGGGTTTATCCTGGTAACTGTTATTCTGATGTTCTTCATGGGCATTACAAACGCTCTTTTTGTTGCCTTATCAGTGCCTCTCTCCATGTTCATTGCCTTTATGGCTATGCCGGCATTAGGAGGGATCATGGGATTCAATTTCACGATGAATATGATGGTATTGTTTTCTTTCCTTTTGGGATTGGGGATAGTAGTTGATGATGCTATTGTTGTAATTGAAAATACGCACAGGATATTTGACAATGGAAAAGTGCCTATTAAGAAGGCTGCAAAAATAGCTGCTGCAGAGGTATTTATGCCAGTTCTTTCAGGAACTCTGACAACACTTGCTCCATTTGTACCTTTGCTTTTCTGGCCGGGAGTTATTGGAGAGTTCATGTTTTTCCTTCCAATGACCCTGATCATAACTCTTTTGGCTTCTCTGCTGGTTGCATATATAATCAACCCTGTTTTTGCTGTTGATTTCATGCAGCCGGAAGATCATTCAACTGAAAAACCCGGTTTTGATAAAGGTGTGATTCGTACCCTGCTTATTTTTGGTGGAGTTGCATTAATTGGATATCTCATAAATTTCGGACTTGGAAATCTGGTCGTTTTTATCTCTTTATTATATCTCCTGAATCATTTTTACTTAAATAATACGATCAGGAATTTTCAAACGAACGTCTGGCCTCGTGCTCAGGCGAAATATGCAGGCTTACTTAGAAAGGCATTAAACTGGCCAAGAGCAATACTATGGGGAACTGTTGGTCTATTTGTCTTCACCTTAATACTTATCTCAATTGTTCCTCCCAAAATTGTGTTTTTTCCTAAGGGAGATCCCAATTTTGTTTATGTCTATGTCCAGCTTCCTGTTGGTACTGATCAGGCATATACTAATGAGGTGCTAAAGAAAGTTGAAGCAGATGTAACAAAGGTTGTAGGTAAAGACAATAAGGACGTTACTTCAATAATATCTAATGTTACCATTGGTGTAACTGACCCTCAAAGTGAAGATCAGGGTCAATACCCGAATATGGGAAAGGTGACAGTAGCATTTGCTGAATTTGGAAAACGTACAGGTGAAAGTACTTCCACTTATCTGGATAAGATAAGGGAGGCAGTTAAGGGAATTCCCGGAGCTGAAATTACAGTTGCACAGGAGCAGGGTGGACCCCCAACTGCCAAGCCGATCAGTATCGAGATCACTGGAAACAATCTCGATTCGCTCGTTAAAGTATCTGAAGATCTGAAACAATATCTTGATACAAGGCAAATTGCGGGTGTTGAAGAGTTAAAATCTGATTTTCAAAACAATAAGCCTGAGATCATTTTTGATATTGATCGTGAACGTGCTAACCGCGAAGGAATATCCAGCGGGCAGATAGGAATGGACCTGCGTACTGCAATTTTCGGCAAGGAAGTATCAAAATTTCGTGATGCAAATGAAGATTATGAAATTAATCTTCGGGCCAATGAAAGTCAGCGAAATAACCTGGATGCACTTCGAAATATGAAAGTTACCTACCGGGATATGGGTATGGGTGGAATAATTCGTCAGGTACCGCTTTCATCTTTTGCATCCATTGATTATGTAAACACCTATGGTGGAATAAAACGAAAACAAGAAAAAAGGATCATTATTCTATCTTCTAATGTACTTGGCGACTATAATCCAAATGAAGTAGTTGCTGATATTCAGCGTGAAATTACCCAGTTTAAGGCACCTGCAGGAATTGAAGTGAAAATGGCAGGGGAGCAGGAAGAGCAGCAAGAGACAATGCTGTTTCTTGGAACGGCTTTAATGATCTCATTAGGACTTATCCTGATCATTCTGGTTACCCAATTCAATTCGATAACCAAACCACTTATAATTTTGAGTGAAATTGTGTTAAGTATTATCGGAGTTTTGCTAGGTGTGACAATTTTCAGAATGGAAATGTCAATTGTAATGTCAGGAGTGGGTATTGTGGCTTTAGCAGGTATTGTGGTAAGAAATGGTATCCTGTTAGTTGAATTTACAGATCTGCTGATAGAACAAGGGATGGATGTAAGAGAGGCTATTATAGAAGCAGGCAGAACCAGGATGACACCTGTATTGCTTACAGCTACGGCAACAATGCTTGGTCTTATTCCTTTAGCTGTAGGTCTAAATATGGATTTTGTTACCCTTTTTAGTGATTTTGATGCCCACCTTTATTTTGGGGGTGACAATGTAGCTTTCTGGGGACCGTTATCCTGGACAATGATATTTGGGTTAGGATTTGCAACATTCCTGACATTGATTCTTGTGCCATGTATGTTACTAATTGGAGATTCAAATTCTAAACGTATTAAAGGCTGGTTTAAAAAGAGTAAGCAAATAGCGTAATCTTTTGTTTATTTATTACGGGCCTTGTTTACAGGGCCCGTTTTTTTTTGTTAAAAATGTAATCACTAGCGTCCTGATAAAAATGTAAATGATCAATTAAAATTGAAATCATCCCGCTCCTGCCGCAGGAGAGGGCACTTACTTTTCCCTTCAGCTGGAAAAGTAAGCAAAAGAGCCGCGGCTTCCCGGTATTTGTTGTAAAAGCACACTTTATCCTATCGGTGTAATCCAAGCCGTGTTAAGGGAAGTGAAATATATGAATGGATCTGCAACACTTCTCCGGATTACTTAAAGGCAGTGGTTTATGATCGTTAATGCAAGGATAAAGCGAGCCTTTACTGCCAAATCCCAGGAGGCCGATATCTGCATGAACGGTTGTTACCCATCGCACTGTCCCAGCTACTATTCATATCAGATAAACGGAACCGAAGAACGATTCAATCCCCAGTGCCGGAAAAATCAAAAAACAGATGCAGTTTCTTTCAAATAACACTTCCGAGCATTAGATTTTGGGATCATATCCGGACGGCTTTCATATTTTGATTTCCCCCAAAAGCAGCGATCACTTTTTTTTGATGTGTGGTGGTCTTGTGACAAAAGGCACCTAGGGATTGAAGAAGGCTTTTGGGCACTTTTGGCCTTCAAAAGTGTCGAGCCCACCCGGCGACAGAGGGAGGCAAGGTTATAGGGGGGCTCGCTTTTCGAAATTTTTAATAATGCACCCCATTTAATAGCATAAATGAAGATTTCTTGCCATTCCTTAATTTAACCGGACACCAATGGAAATGTAATTAGGGAATTACTAATACTTAATCACCTCTTAATAGAAATTCATAATGAAAGAATTCTGATTACTGCATGCTTCATCTGTTTGATAATATAAAATTGAATTTCCTTTGGAGATAATATTTATAAAATTATTGCTTTAACCTGCCATTATGGATTATTGCAAATAAAAAAAGCCATTCAGGAAATCCTGAATGGCTTTTGTAAATTTTGAATTGATTACTTAGCAGCAGAAGTATCAGCAGCAGCAACTGAATCAACAGCAGCAGTATCAACAGCAACTGAATCAACAGCCATAGAATCAACAGCAACTGAATCAACAGCAGCTTCTTCAGTTTTGTTTGAGTTACAAGCAGCAACTGATAAAGAAATAGCTAAAGCTAAGAAACCGAATTTGAAAGAATTTTTCATCGTTTAGTGTTTAAATATATTTAAATAATTTACACTTAATACCCCATTCATTAAAAGGTAACCCTTAAGATTCAAAAAAAATAAAAAAATATTTTCCCTATCATTGGGTTACAATTCCGCATAAAAAGTATTAATAGTGAAAAAAGAGATAAAAAGTTCAGGCCCAGCAGATAGTGAAATTATTTTAGGGATACTGAATGACTCAAAAGAAATACTGAATCGTTTGTATGTAACGTATTTCCCAATGGTGCTGCAACTGGTGCTAAATAATAGTGGGAACGAAGATGATGCAAAGGATGTTTTTCAAGAGTCTGTTATCGTCCTTTATAATAAAGTTAAAAGTGGAAATTTCGAGCTTAACAGTAAGCTTAAAACTTTCATATATTCTGTTTCCAGAAGGTTATGGCTTAAGCGATTAAATGCACAAAGCAAGACATTAAGAAACATAGAGGATTTTTCTGAGTTTATCCCTGTTGAAGATGACCTGGAAAGACATGAAGAAAAGGACAGACAGTTTAGAGTGATGGAACTGGCACTTAATCAATTAGGAGAGCCTTGTAAAACCATTATTGAAGATTATTATTTGCAGAGCAGATCTATGCAGGAAATCTGTGAGAAGTTTGGGTATACCAATGCTGATAATGCCAAAACTCAGAAATATAAATGCCTGCAACGCTTGAAAAAACTATTTTTTCAAGCTTAAATAAAAAATGATGAAGAGCGATATAGAATTGACCAATCAAATTGATGCCTACCTGAGAGGGGAATTAACGGATTCTGAAATAGCTGATTTTGAAAAGAAAAGGGTAGAAGATCCTGCATTCGATATTAAAGTTGTTGAACAACAGAATTTGGTTCTCCATTTAACGGATTATGCAGACAGGATGAAATTATCATCTGAAATGAATGCAATTCATGAATCATTGGATATCTACGATCTTAAGAGTCAGGTAGCTCCTGAAGCACCAATTATCAGGAGAATGTGGAAAAAATACAGGATCAACACCGCAATTGCTGCTACAGTAGCGCTTATTGCAGTTAGCGGCACACTTCTTTCTACCGGATATTTCTCAAAAACGATCTCAACAAATGTCAGCCTTTTGCGTAGAGAAATAAATAGTATCAAAAAATCTCAGAACGCTCTGATCAAAAACATTAATGATAAACCATCAACAGGTCCGGCTAATCCCGGTCAGTTTGGTGGGACAGGCTTTGCTCTATCTTCCAATGGCTATGTGGTAACTAATTACCATGTTGTTCAGGGTGCAGATTCTGTTTATGTTCAAAATTCAGAAGGTGAAGCATTTAAAGCTAAAATGATTTACATCGATCCAACTTATGACCTGGCTGTCCTGCAAATCACGGATCCAGCTTTTAAGGATCTGGATATATTACCTTATACCTTTAAAAAGACTGTTTCTGATGTTGGAGAGGATGTATTCACTATAGGCTTTCCCAGAGATGATCAGGTTTTTGGTAAAGGATACCTGAGTTCAAAAAATGGTTATGCGGGTGATACAGTCGCTTACCAGGTTTCAATTCCTGTAAACCCTGGAAATAGCGGAGGCCCGTTGCTTGACAACCGTGGTAACATCATTGGAATAATCAATGGAAAACAAACTCAGGTCGATGGAGCAGCTTTTGCTATTAAATCAACTTATATACTGAAGTCAATCGAGGCTATTCCTCAGGATTCATTAGATCAGAAGTTAATCATAAGCAAACGTAACAGCTTATCTGGATTAAGCAGAAAAGATCAGTTTAAAAAACTGGAACCATTCGTTTATATGGTTAAGGTTTATTAAGAGCAACTCCAGACTGAAATTGTAAAGCAGGGAACTTATTAATTCACAATTGCTTTAGCTTATTTGTGTATAGAGCTCTACTTAGAGCATATCTTATCTGTCAACCTCACCAAGAACAATATCTACAGATCCTAATATAGCTACGAGGTCTGCAATCAAGACGCCCCGGGTAATTTCAGGTAAAACAGAAAGATTATTGAAACTTGGAGCTCTTGCTTTAACCCGTTTTGGGATCTCGCTTTTCCCATCACTAATAAAATAATATCCCAGTTCCCCTCTGGGATTCTCTGCCCGGATGTAGAAATCCTGCTCTTTTGGTATTATCTTTTTAGGCAGCTTTGCTCTTGGGTCAAATTCAGGTCCGCGTTTAAGCTCTTTTTGAAGCCTGTCAAGACATTGTTCAATAATTCTGATGGATTCTGATACCTCATCCGCTCTGACCTTATAGCGGTCCCAGCAATCTCCGCTCTTGCCCATCTCACCCTTGCCAACAGGAATATCAAATTCCAGTTCGGGATAAGCCGAATATTCGTCTGTCCGCCTAAGATCCCATTTTAACCCTGACCCCCTCAACATAGGCCCTGAACAACCATAATTAATGGCTACATCAAGTGGAAGGATCCCAACACCAGCAGTTCTGGAAATGAATATCTGATTATCTGTAAGTAACTGATTCAGTTCTGTCAATTTGGGTTTGAAGTAGCTAACAAATTCACGGCAGCGCTCTTCAAAACCTACAGGAAGATCATAGAATAAACCACCTACCCAAATGTAATTATAGAGCATTCTGGAACCTGATGCCCATTCAAGCATGTTCATAATATGCTCCCGATCTCTGAAACACCATAAGAAAGGAGTAAATGCGCCTATATCGATCCCATACGTACCTATTGCTATCAAGTGTGAAGCGATTCTGTTAAGTTCGCACACTAAAACGCGAATGTATTCAACTCGTTTGGGGATATCTTTATCAATTCCCATCATACGTTCAACTCCCATTACAAAGGCATGGTCATTGTTCATAGAGGCTAAATAGTCCATCCTGTCAACAAAAGGGATTATTTGCTGGTAGGTAAGGCTTTCACAGTGTTTTTCAAAACATCTGTGTAAATATCCCATATGCGGGATCACTTCTTTGACTATTTCCCCATCAGTGATTAGTTCAAGGCGTAAAACACCATGTGTTGACGGATGCTGCGGACCCATATTTATGATCATCTCCTCTGGCTGGAGATTCTCAGTTAACTGATCATATCTGGTTTTTTTTACCTGCATGATTTTATTCAATGGTCAATAGGGGTTCTACTATTTTATTTTTATTCCTTTATACTCCTCTGCGGCAATGTAGTCCTTCCTGAGCGGATAACCTTCCCAGTCATCAGGTAGTAGAATTCTTCGTAAATCAGGATGCCCTTCGAATTGTATTCCTAAAAGGTCAAAAGCCTCACGTTCATGCCATTCTGCTGTTTTCCAGACTCCTGAAACTGTATTGCAAGTTGGCAATGTTGAAGTATTTCTATCATGATCAATGATCACTTTTAATACCAGCTGATGTTTATGAGGTATGGAAGCAAGATGGTAAACCACAGAGAATTTATTGTTCTCAACTCCATGATCAACACCAGTTAAACAAGAAAGAAAGTCAAACCAGGTGTTTTTATTATCCCTTAATTCCTCGCAAACAGGTACAATTAGTTCAGGTTTGATAATCAATGCAGGCTGAAGTCCGCCTGATTGAATATCCATGATCACATCAGACCCGAATTTTTCTGATAAAAGCCTTTTTATTTCATCAAAACTCATAATTTCTGTCAGGGTGCAAGACGAACTATTTTCCAGGTCTTTTTATCTGCTTTTTTGAAGATTATTCTGTCGTGCAGGCGACTTGGTCGTCCCTGCCAGAATTCAATAACCTGAGGTTTTACAAGGTATCCACCCCAAAATGCAGGTTTTGGAATAGTTTTACCGTCATAACGGGCTTCAGTTTCTTTCCAGTTCTTCTCCAATTCGTCCATTCCATCGATTACCTGGCTCTGAGGTGAAACAATGGCACCGATCTGGCTACTTTTTGGTCTGCTATGAAAATAACGATCAGATTCTTCCTTGGTTAATTTCTCAACAGTTCCTTCAATACGTACCTGCCGACCTAATTCGGCCCAATGGAATACTAGAGCAACTACCGGGTTTTTTGCCATTTCTTTACCTTTTGCACTCAGGTAATTGGTAAAGAACATGAAACCTCTCTCTTCATAGCCCTTTAGAAGAACTATGCGTGCAGAAGGTTTTCTGTCGATGCTGGTGGTTGCAAGGGTCATTGCATTGGGTTCATATACCCCTGCTTCCATAGCTTCCTTTAACCAATGCCCAAACTGTTTTATCGGATCTTTAGCAACATCCTTTTCGGATAATTTTTCAGAACTATATTCCTGGCGAAGATTTTCTAATGTTTCTTTTTCTACTGACATATTACAAATTAATTATCCGGACAATTACCCGATAAGTATAATTAATTGCAAACTTAACAATTGAACCTTGTTATTCTATTATTTCAATAATTATTAGCCGTATATTGTATTAATCTAATTTAAAGCAATAATAATGCTTTAAAATATAGGAAAGATGTTTTTGGGCGTTTTAACACGCTGTATGTTTTATCTTTTTGCCCTGAAAAGCCAAAAAGCCTACCTTAGGGTAGGTGGGGATGCCGCCTCCATTGTTAACGCAGCAGGTAATAAATTCAGATCGGTAATAATAAATATGGAAAAAATCTGTTTGATATTATTTGTCAGATAATTAACATTAAAATTGCCCTATGATAAGCCCGATTCAACCCAGGAATGGAGCCCTGCTCGTGTCCGAGCCCTTTATGATAGATCCGAACTTTAAAAGATCAGTCGTACTACTAACTGAATTTGCAGTTTCAGGTGCCGTTGGTTTTGTATTAAACCAACGAAGTAATTTGTTGCTTAATGACTTAATCTCTGATATTAAATGGGCCAATTTCCCGATCTTTATTGGAGGTCCTGTGGAAAATGATAGCCTTCATTTTGTTCACAGGTGCTATGATAAGTTAAAAAGTGGCATAGAGATCAGAGATGGAATTTTCTGGGGTGGGAATTTTGAAACTTTAAAAATACTGATACAAAATAACGAGCTGCAACATGATGAAATTAAATTTTTTATCGGTTATTCTGGTTGGGGTGCAGGTCAGCTGGAAAATGAAATGAAGGAGAATTCCTGGCTGGTGACAGATAAATTTGATTCTGAAGTGATATTCGTTGAAGATGAAGAGAATTTATGGCGTGAGGTAGTCATCGGACTCGGACCAAAATATGCCCATATTGCGAACTTTCCTGAAAATCCAAGGTGGAATTAGAGTATATATGATATGCATGCTCAGGTATTTAATTTATAGTTAATTATTGGATTTTATAAAGATAATTGCCTGGGTAAGGCAGATTTCACTCCTCAAACCAGGCAACATAAGCTCCAAATTGATAATTTTGCGGATTAGCTCTCCATTTCCCTTGCACTTTCTTCTACTTTTTGTTTTAACTCTTCCTTATAGTTAAGAAGCCGTTGGGATAATTCGGTATCAGATGTTCCTAAGATCTGTGCCGCCAGGATGCCTGCATTTTTTGCTGCATTTAAAGCAACAGTTGCAACAGGGATTCCGTTAGGCATCTGCAAAATTGATAGGATTGAATCCCAACCATCTATAGAATTAGATGATTTTACAGGTACCCCAATAACGGGAAGTTGAGTGATAGAAGCCACCATTCCAGGTAAGTGTGCTGCTCCGCCAGCACCTGCAATGATAACTTTCAAGCCTCTGTCAGATGCTGATTTAGCATATTCAAACATCCTTTCAGGAGTGCGGTGTGCAGATACTACAGTCATCTCAAAACTAACACCAAGCTCTTTTAAAATGTCAGCGGCATCCTGCATTATATTCAGGTCAGACTTGCTTCCCATGATAATACCTACCTGGCTCTTATTGTTTGAATTTGAAGTAGCACTCATTTTATTACTTTTTAATATCTGTATATTAAATACTTATGAATTTTAACTATGATTTTACTTTAATAGTGTTCTGAACAAATCTAGCTTTGTCAATGGCTTTCTGACGGTCATCATCCAGGATAGTAACATGTCCCATTTTCCGGAATGGCTTAGTTATTTTCTTACCATATAAATGGAGATAAATTCCATCAAGGGCAAGAGCCTCATTTAAACCTTCATATTTTGCAGCGCCCTCAAAACCCTTTTCACCAAGCAGATTGATCATTACAGCATTACTGATTGTACGTGTATCACCCAAAGGTAAATTGAATATGGCTCTCAGTAATTGTTCATATTGTGAGGTATAATTGCCTTCTATACTTTGGTGGCCACTATTATGTGGTCTGGGTGCGATCTCGTTCACAAGAATTTCACCATCCCTGGTAAGGAACAGCTCAACAGCAAGAATTCCAACGATCTTCAAGTCTTCCGCTACCTTCACAGCCAGTTGATCAGCTCTTTGCAGTATTTCAGAATCTAAAGTTGAAGGGGAGATTAAAAACTCAACCAGGTTTGCTTCCGGATTAAATTCCATTTCAACACATGGGAAGGTTTTAACTTCACCATTCTCATTCCTTGCCACTATTACAGCTAATTCTTTCTCAAAAGGAATAAGTTCTTCTATCAGACTAGGCTCATTGAATGCTTTTTGAAGATCATCGACACTCTTAATCGTAGTTACGCCTCTTCCATCATAGCCATCACGACGAAGTTTCTGAATATAGGGGAATGGAATATTAGCTGATAATAGCTCTTCCTTATTACCGAATAATTGAAAGGCTGCTGTTGGGATATTGTTGTCTTTAAAGAACTGTTTTTGGGTACCCTTATCCTGGATCAATCTGATCACATTTGATTGAGGATAGACTTTAACACCTTCTTTTTCCAATTGTTCGAGGGCGTCAACATTTACTTTCTCGATCTCGATGGTCAGGATATCCAGTTCTTTTCCGAAATTATAAACGGCATCATAATCTGTAAGTGAACCATGAACGAATTTCTCACAAAGGTCTTTACAGGGAGCATTGCTATCCGGATCCAAAACAAAGCTGCTGATGTTGAAATTAATTGATTCCTGTATCAGCATGCGTCCTAATTGTCCGCCACCTAATATTCCAAGTTTCAAGTCACCGTAAAATGCTTTCATATGCCTACAAGTTTAGGCGAAATCTGTGAGAATATCCAATTTGCTCTGGCTTTCATGAATTAACTATTCCTAATTTATACTCAGAAAACGCGTTCTGATTCGAGATTTTAACTGTTCAGCAGACTTTCCTGCTCTATTTTTTTCTGTAATTCAATGATCGCCCCAATTAATGCTTCTGGTCTGGGCGGACAACCCTGTACATAAATATCAACAGGGATTATACGGTCAACGCCCTTAACAACATGATAACCATGCTGCCAATAAGGGCCTCCGCAATTGGAGCACGATCCCATGGAGATCACATATTTAGGTTCCGGCATCTGCTCATAAAGCCTCTTGATGCGTTCTGCCATCTTAAAAGTCACAGTTCCTGCTATTATTATTACATCAGACTGTCGTGGGGAGGGACGTGGGAAAACTCCAAATCGATCCAGATCATAGGTCGAAGCCATTGATCCCATCATTTCTATGGCACAACAGGCAATCCCAAAGCTCATTGGCCATAGGGAAGATAAACGAGCCCAGTTGAGCAGATCGTCAACTTTAACAACCAAAACAGACCCGTTTTCATTTTTGATTTCTAAACTCACTCTGCAGGTCTTTTAAATTTAGGTTTAAATGCCGGTTTGAAAGATGAAGGATTTGCAGCTGTCTGTATCTTTTCTGGCTCAACAAGAACATTATTTAAAGCAAATTCTTTAACTTGATATTTTTCATCATTAAGAGCCTGATACACTGAAAACGAAATTTTTGTTGGTGCAGCGGGTAATAACTGCTCAGGTCTGATCCAGTTTAGATCACCTTTTTTCCAAACATAAACCAATCCGATCAATAGTATCCCTACAAAAATGAACATTTCGATCAGGCTTAACCAGCCCCATCGGGGGTCTGCATTTAATAATACCTCTTGTCCAAAAACTGTTGCCCAGGGGAAAATAAAAACCATTTCAACATCAAACAAGAGAAAAACAAGTGCAATAACATAAAACCGTGAATTGAATTGTATCCAGGAGCTTCCTGTAGGCTCTTCACCACATTCATAGGAACTTAGTTTCTCTGGGTTGGGTTTTTTAAGGGCCACGAGCCAGCCCAGAAAAAATGTAAAAAGAACGAATAAGACACCCATTATCAGATAAATAAATACTTTACCGAACTCGGATATTTGTGAGGCTTCGTTCATTGTTCAAATTTATAAATATTTGATTTAACTGCTTCAATAAGGGATATTTATTTCTTTCAATTTTTATTTGACCATTGTGGATAAGCTTTTTTTGAAATTAGAATAGATAGCCTCAAATTCGCTGTTAAATACGGGATACCTTATGACCATTAGTAAGAACAAAAAAATAGCTGCTGAACTTTCTGTAACAGAAAAACAGGTTCAGGTAACCATAAATTTGCTAGAAGAAGGCGGAACAGTGCCCTTCATTGCGCGATATCGCAAAGAAATGACAGGAAGTCTGGATGAGGTTCAGATTGCGGCTATCCGTGATAGAAATCAACAGCTAATTGAACTTGATAAGAGAAGGGAGGCCATTCTGAAATCCATGAATGAAATGGAAAAGCTTACACCTGAACTTGAAAAACAGATCCTTGAAGCTGAAACGATGACCCATCTGGAGGATATTTATCTCCCATTCAAACCCAAACGTAAAACAAAAGCCTCTGTTGCCAGAGAAAAGGGGCTGCAGAAGCTAGCAGACTTTATTATGGAACAAAATTCTGCTGATCTTGAAGCGGAAGCACTAAAATATTTAAATGAAGAAAAGGCAGTTTTAACAATTGAAGATGCTTTATCCGGAGCGAGGGACATACTTGCAGAGTTTATGGCTGAGCAACCTGATGTGAGAGGTAAAATGAGGGAACTATTCCTTCAAAAGGGCAGTTTTCATTCAAAATTGATCAAAGGCAAGGAAATAGAGGGACAGAAATATAAAGATTATTTTGACTGGACAGAGTCTGTTAAAACAGCGCCTTCTCACCGTATTTTGGCTTTAAGAAGGGCTGAAAAAGAAATTATACTTACACTTGATATCGAAGTGCCAGAAGATGATGCAATCACCATTATTGACTCATTTTTTGTTAAGGGCAGGAATGCCTCCTCAGAGCAGGTCCGTCAGGCAGCAGCAGATGCATTCAAAAGATTGATCAGGCCATCGATGGAGACAGAGATACGGTTATTCACAAAGAAGCTTGCAGATACAGAGGCTATCCGGGTTTTTGCAGATAATGCACGTCAGTTATTGCTTGCTGCCCCGGTAGGGCAAAAAAGAATTATGGCTATTGATCCGGGATTTCGTACGGGATGTAAACTGGTTTGCCTGGATGAGCAGGGTCAATTGATAGAAAATACAAATATTTATCCCCATAATGGGAATGAGGCATTGAAGGAGGCTGGTAAAACAGTTAAATTCTTGACAGAAAAATATAAAATTGAGGCGATAGCCATTGGCAATGGAACTGCCGGCCGCGAAACAGAAACCTTTGTACGTGGCTTACAGATCCCTGATCTTATCATTGTAATGGTGAACGAGAGCGGTGCATCAATTTACTCTGCATCAGATGTCGCCAGAGAGGAATTCCCGGATAAAGATATTACTGTCAGGGGAGCTGTTTCAATTGGACGCCGTTTAATGGATCCATTGGCTGAATTGGTTAAGATTGATCCAAAATCAATAGGAGTAGGGCAATACCAGCATGATGTAGATCAGAATCAGCTTCAGAGCTCTCTGGATGATACAGTGATCAGTTGTGTGAACGCAATCGGCGTGGAATTAAATACAGCTTCTAAACAGATCTTATCCTATATATCGGGCCTCGGTCCGCAGCTTGCCCAAAACATAGTCGAATATCGAAATAAGAACGGTGCTTTTAAACGAAGGAACGACCTTAAAAAGATACCACGACTGGGCGAAAAAGCTTTTGAACAGGCTGCAGGCTTCCTTCGGATCCGCAATGCTGAGCATCCTCTTGACAGCAGTGCGGTACATCCGGAACGCTATTCATTGGTTGAGAAAATGGCCAAGGATCTTAACTGTAAGCTGGAGGATCTGATGAAAGATGATCAGCTAAGAAAGAGAATTAAGCTTCAGGATTATATCAGTGAAACTGTTGGTCTCCCGACTCTGAATGATATCCTGAATGAATTGGCTAAACCAGGTCTTGATCCGCGAGATCAATTTGAGGCATTCAGTTTCTCTGATGGAATTAATGCAATTACAGATCTTCATGTAGGAATGATCCTCCCTGGAATAATAACTAATATAACAGCTTTTGGTGCTTTTGTGGATATTGGTGTTCATCAGGATGGTTTGGTGCATCTGAGCCAGATGTCAAACAAATTCATTAAGGATCCAAATGAAGTGGTTAAGGTGAGCCAGAAAGTGATGGTAAAGATTACAGAGGTGGATATTGCCCGTAAACGTATAGCTCTCTCTATGAAATCTGATGAAAAGGCAGAACCAAGACCAAAGCCAGCTATTCAACATAAACCTTTTGTTAAAAAGGTTGAAAAAGCAATAGCTGAGCCTGAGACAGATATCGCGATAAAACTTGCTGCTTTAAAGAATAGATTTTCCTAAACTTATCGGTTTATCTTTGCGATGAATATGGGAGATACTTTTGATGCTGTAATTATTGGTGGTGGAGCCTGCGGACTAATGTGTGCGGTGCAGGCCGGATATCTAGGCAAAAGAACTTTGATACTTGAAAAGAATGAAAAAGTTGGAGCCAAGATCCTGATTTCGGGTGGAGGACGGTGTAATTATACCAATCTGTATTCCGGAGAATCTAATTTTATTTCAGCGAATCCTCATTTTTGTAAGTCAGCATTTTCGCAATATTCTGTTGAAGATACGATCAGTTTTTTTGAAACTTATGGTATAAACGGACAGGAAAAGACGCTGGGTCAGTTATTCCCGGAGAGTAATAATGCCAAAGATATTGTTCGTGTTTTTGAATCACTTTGTGCAGACCTCGGGCAAAAGATCCTTACTAATGCTGAAGTTAAAGAGGTGGTGAAATTGGAGTCGGGTGATTTTAAGATCACTTATACTCTTGCCAATAAACTTAAAGAAGTAATTGCTCCCAGTGTAGTAATTGCTGCCGGTGGCTTGCCAATTCCCAAAATGGGTGCAACTGACTTTGGTTTGAAAGTAGCGAGGCAATTCGGAATGAAAATAACCGAAACGGCTCCCGCATTAGTCCCTCTTACTATTACAGGAAAGGATGCCGATTGGTATGCAAAGCTTAGTGGTAATTCGATTTTTTGCAGGGTTTCTAATGACAAAATAAGCTTCGAAGAAAATATTTTATTCACGCATTGGGGCCTGAGTGGACCGGCTATACTGCAAATTTCATCGTACTGGAAACCAGGTGAGCAGATCAGGATAGACCTGCTTCCAAATGATAATATCACTGAAATTATTCAGTCACAAAAGCTGGTTAATGGCCGAAAAACACTTCTGGGACTTCTTTCAGACCTTTTCACCCGAAAATTTGCAGATGCACTTGACAAATATTTGCCTGTAGAGAAGAACCTTGCTTCATTGACCAGGGAAGACTTACTACTGATCGATCAGCAGATTCATAAATTTGATGTTAAACCGGCAGGCGACAAAGGATACGATAAGGCGGAAGTGATGAGGGGTGGAGTGGCAACGGATGAACTTTCCTCAAAAACACTTGAATCAAAAAAGGTTCCCGGATTATATTTTGGAGGTGAGTGCGTCGATGTTACAGGATGGCTTGGCGGATATAACTTTCAATGGGCCTGGTCGAGTGGTTTTGTTATTGCCCAGAATATTTAAATAAAAAAACGCTGACAGATTTTTGAATTCTGTCAGCGTTAAAATCTATTTAAACTTGTGTTTTAATCACATTCCGGATGAGTAAATGTATATGTTTCAACATTTCCCTGTGGAATAGTGAAGCTTTCAGACCTGCTCATCTGCCACCAGAAGAGGTTGCGCGATTTTTCTCTGCTTATAGTTTCGTTCATCGTTGCTGAATCATAAACTCTGCCGTTAATGATCACATATTTAATTTTCTCAGTGTTTCTGATATCATCCAGGGGATTAGCATCCAGAATGATCATGTCAGCCAGTTTGCCATTTTCTAAGGAGCCAATTTCCTTTCCCATGCCCAAATGCTCGGCTCCATTTAATGTTGCGCTTCTGATTGCCTGAAGCGCAGACATACCTCCCTGTGCAAACATCCATAATTCCCAATGCGCTCCCAAGCCCTGAAGTTGTCCATGTGCACCCAGATTAACTTTTGTGCCGCCATCCTGTAATACTTTTGCTGCCCTTGAAACTTGTATATGACCATAATCGGCAAATTCTGAGGTAGTTCTTCTTCTGGATCTGGAATCAATGATCGTTCTTGGGGTAAAGCTTAATAAACGCTCGTTTTCCCAAACATTGGTTCTATCGTACCAATAGTTTTCGCCGGATTGTGCCCCATAAGCTACGATAAGGGTCGGAGTATAAGATGTTGTACTCTTATTCCATAATGTATTCACATCCTTGTAAAGTGGAGCAGGAGGGATATTATGCTCCAGACTGGTATGGCCATCCTGAACATGAGTTATATTATGAACGAAGGTTGATCCTCCTTCAGGGACTACTTCCATTTGCAATTCTCTTGCTGCCTGAATGATCTGCTGACGCTGCTCACGCCTCGGCTGATTGTATGATTTTACAGAAAATGCACCAACAGCTTTCATTCTTCTGAGTGCTGAACGCGCGTCTTCCAGACTGTTAACCACTGTTTTAAAGTCGCCATCAGCACCATATAAAATGGTGCCTGTTGAATAAACCCTTGGCCCAACCATAGTTCCGGCTTTCACCATATCTGCCTGACTAAAGATCATTTCTGTATTGGCAGATGGATCATGTGATGTTGTTACTCCAAAAGCAAGATTTGCAAAATAGCTCCAATCCTGCTGCGGTGAAACACCATCATAGCTTGCTCTTAAATGACTATGCACATCAACAATACCCGGCATAATGGTCTTTCCAGTTCCATCGATCAATTTTGCATCATCCGGAATAGCTATTTTGGCTCCAACCGCAATGATCTTATTGTTTTCAATCACAATAGTGCCGTTTTCTATTACTTCATCTCCCTTCATGGTAATGATCCTGGCATTTGTTATTGCTATTTTTCCTTCTGGTTTGTCTGATTTTAATTTAAGTTCCAGATCTATACCTAAGGTGTCAGCACGATTCGCCTTGTCACTTGCTCCCCCAAGGAATGCAAAAGAATTCTTAATTTCTTTTGAGAAATAGCGTGAACCCAGAGTCCAGTTTAGCCGTTGTGAATCTTTGCTCCAGTGAATATATGTCCCTGCATCTTTACTTACTTTAGTTAATGGTAAGGATTTGTTTCCTGATGAAAGGTCAAGAGGGGTGCCGGTGATAGTTAATGGAGTTATGTAAACATTGAATAATTCAGTAAATGCGATCCACTTGCCATCAGGGCTTGGGTTAAATAAATTAGCATAAGTGGAAGTATAATGAGTCCGGATATTTCCACCATTAAGATCAGTACTCTTTAATGCTTTTTTACCTCCCTCAGAACTCTGGAAAAATATTCGGCCGTCATCAGAACTGAAGATCGGCCTTATACCATTGTCAAGTACTTTCAACGGAGTTCCACCTTCTGTTGGTATAACATAAATTCCTGGATTTTTGCCGAACGGATATCCCAACACATCATTTCCTACACCTTTTCTGTATACGATCTTATCTCCCTTGTTTGAAAACTTAGGACTATAGTAGTATCCCTTTTCAGGGGTCATTTTTGTTAAAATAGTATCCTTCAGACTTAATTTCATGATGGAACCACGGTTTTCATCACTCCATTTAACAAAGACCAGAAATTTACCATCCGGACTAAATTCGGGTTCAAATTCAAATTCATTACCCGTTGAAATACGTTCAGATTTGCCATTCGGCAGATTTTTAAGATATATAAATCCTGCAGCATTAAACGCAACCTTTTTACCATCCGGAGATGTAGCTAACTGACGGATCATTTTTACATCAAACTCTTCACTGAATACTTTTTGTTCAAAATGCAAAGCATCCGTTATGGTTTGATTAACAGTTACATCAAATGGAATTTCACTCAAATATTGGGTTAAAACTTCAAGATTCCTGATCTTTCCCTGAGCGTAGAAAATGATGTTTTTACTGTCGGGAGTCCATGCAAAATTTGGGTATGGTCCGAAAATAGCCCATGCCTCCTGCATATCGTGGGTAAGGTTATCGTAAACAGACCATTCTTCACCAGTCTGCAGATCCTGTATAAATAACTCCGATTTCAAACGCACTCTTCTAACAAAGGCAAGAAATTTACCATCAGGTGAGATCTCCGGACGAATAGCACCTCCGTTGCCACCTGCAACCGTTTCAATTTCACCTGTTAATCGGTTTAAACGACGGATATTGTAAATTTCGCCATTTGGGTCTTTATTGTATTGGAAATTGGGACCCTGACTTACATCCTCAGAAAAATAGACAAATTTCCCATCCGGAGAGATCTCAGGTTCTCCAGCATCCTGCTGATCATTTTTCCTTTTTGTCAGCTGTACACCCTCACCACCTCCTGCAATATGGTACATCCACATTTCACCTGCTCCCAATGATCTGCCGCTGGTAAAATGTTTTCTGGCAATCAGGTATTGGTTATCTGGGGTCCAGACAGCATTATTAAGGAGTCTGAAACTTTCTTTTGTAATTGCCCTTTTTCCAGATCCGTCAGCATTCATGACCCATATATTATCACCGCCATCTTTATCGCTTGTGTAGGAAATGAATTTTCCATTAGGGCTGAACCTTGGCTGTACTTCCGACGCCATACCTCCTGCAAGTAAAACAGCTTTTCCTCCGGTAAGGGGCATTTTGTAGATATCACCCAGTAAATCAAAAACAATCGTTTGTCCATCCGGACTTACATCCAGATTCATCCATGTTCCTTCATTGGTTTGGAATGTTAATGATTTTGAAGGTCCCGTAGGTTTTTCAACATTCCATTTTGGAGTTGTTTGAGCAAACAACTGTGAAGTAAGTAATATACTTAAAATAAAAAATATCGATCTATTCATGTATTTATCTAATTGGACACGCAATTTAGCAAATATTCATAGTTTTGGTATTATCAAATTTCTTCTCCTGATCGATGATTTTTATTTCTTACCCTGAACAGACATTGTTATTATGACGATTCACAATATTCTTTCAAGATATTGGGGGTTTAATAGATTTCGTCCGCTTCAGGAGGATATCATACAGTCAGTTTTAGATGGAAAGGATACCCTTGCACTGATGCCAACTGGTGGAGGCAAATCACTTTGTTTTCAGGTTCCGGCTCTGTTAAAACCCGGAATATGTATTGTGGTTTCGCCCCTGATCGCTTTGATGAAAGATCAGGTTGAAAATCTTAAAGAAAAGGGAATTAAAGCGATAGCTATCATTTCCGGAATGGGAAAACGGGAGGTGGATATTGCCCTTGATAATTGTATCTATGGGGATATTAAATTCCTTTACCTATCCCCTGAGAGGCTTTTATCTGATCTTGTCAGGGTAAGGATCAGGCACATGAAGGTTAATTTGATCGCTATTGATGAGGCACACTGTATCTCGCAATGGGGCTATGATTTCAGACCACCCTATTTACATCTGGCAGAACTTAGAGAGATACATCCTAATGTTCCCATATTGGCTCTCACTGCAACAGCTACTGAAAGGGTAGCAGCAGATATCCAAACAAAATTAAATTTTAGAGATCCGCAGGTTTTCAGGAAATCCTTTGAACGGAAAAACCTTAGTTATCTGGTTTATAATGAGGAAAATAAACTCAGAAAACTCTTTTCTATTGCCAAAAATGTAAAAGGAACCGGCATTGTCTACGTCAGGAACAGAAGGCAAACTCAGGAAGTGGCAAGACAGCTTACCATGCAGGGTATTTCTGCTGATTTTTATCATGCAGGTCTGGATACGCCACTTAGAATGAAAAAGCAGTCTGCCTGGAAAAATTCTGAGGTGAAGGTAATAGTGGCAACGAACGCTTTTGGGATGGGTATCGACAAAGCTGATGTACGGTTTGTTGTTCACCTTGATCTCCCTGAAAGTCTTGAGGCCTATTATCAGGAAGCTGGAAGGGCAGGCAGAGATGAAAAAAAGGCCTATGTAGTCCTTTTTTATAATAATTCAGATGTACTTCAGCTTAAAAACAGGTTAGAGCAGCAATATCCTTCAATTGAAGAGATCAAACAGATCTATCATCATTTAGGCAATTATTATCAGCTCGCATATGGTGCAGGGGAAGGATTATCTCTGGAATTTGACCTCGCCGATTTTTGCAGCCGTTTTAAACTTGATCCATTCAGAACATTGCATGCCATTAAATTTCTTGAGCATGATGAATACATAGCTCTGACTGAAACTGTTTTTCTGCCATCAAGAGTTCAAGTATTATCCGGATCTGCAGATCTTTACCGATTTCAGGTTGAGCAACCTGCTTATGATCAGTTTATTAAGGTGCTTTTAAGATCATATGGCGGTATTTTTGACCAACTGTCAGCGGTTAAAGAAAGCGACCTTGGGAAAAGACTGGGAATAAGCCGTTCGGAAATTGTCAAAATTCTGGAAAAGCTTCAGACGCTGCAGATCATTAATTATATTGAGCAAACAGATAAGCCTCATTTACTTTTTATTAAACCACGGGTTGATACTTCACACCTTTTAATTGATAGAAGATATCATGCAGATCGTTACCAGGTTCATAAATCGCAGATTGAAGCGATTATTAGCTATGCGGTTAATAATAAGTGCAGAAGCCAGCAACTGTTAAATTATTTCAATGAAACTCATGCACCAGTTTGCGGAGTTTGTGATGTATGTCTTGAAAATAAAAAGGCTGTAAAGAAGGCCGGAAGTACGGATGAAATGGTTAAATCAATACTTGATGAACTAAGTAAAAAACCATTGCATCTGACTGAACTAATTGAATGTTTGCATATAGGAAATGACAATGAAAAATTAAATGTCATCCGAATGCTTCTGGATGCAGGAACTGTCAAGGTTAATGGAGAATATTACTATTTATAATTCATAGTTGTTTTCCGAATTCAATACCTTAAAAGTCCTGTAAGGAAATTTGATTTTAGGGTTATCATAGTTTTATATGTTTATAGCTTATTTCAGTTACAAATATATCCCGAAACGAAATTTCAATTGAATCGAATACATTTTATTGTTACATTAATGTAACATAACATTATGCCTCGTTGTCCTAAAATAAAAAACATCATGAAAAAGCTCTTTTTTATATTTTCAGTTCCTTTCATAGGTATCCTGCTTCTTAGCTCCTGCGGTGAAATGAATTGTATAAGTGGATCTGGTAATCAGGTTACAGAGAACAGAAATATAGATCCTTTTACAAAAATCGAAACCAGTGGGTCGATGAAAGTAGTGCTTAGACAGGATTCACTTAGTTCTTTGAGGATAGTTGCGGATGATAATATCCAAAAGGAAATACAAACAAAGGTTAAGGGAAATACCTTATTGATAGATATGGATGGTAGTTTTTGTGATTCTGGTCCAATAACAATTTACCTTGGTTCCAGGACTTTCGATGGAATTGATGCTTCTGGTGCAGTAGAAATTATAAGTGATGGGAAGTTAAATGTTCAGGATTTTGCAATCGATTTGCAGGGTTCAAGTAAAGTGATATTAGATTTGAACGCCGCAAATCTAATGACGTCATCAAGTGGTTCTTCCGAGATTATTCTAAAAGGTCAGGCTGGATCTCATGAACTGGACCTTTCTGGTTCAAGTGAGATCGAAGCATTGGATCTGATAGTCGGGAAATACAGGATAAATACCTCTGGAGCTAGTCATTCACGTATCAATGTATTAAATGAACTGGACATAAGTTCAAGAGGTGCAAGTAAAGTGGAATATCGTGGTAAACCTGTTAAAATTACAAATGATGAATCCGGAGCTTCCAGTTTAAAATCTATTAATTAATAGTTCTTTGAATTTATAGCACTTTAATTTTCTTTAAGATTGATTATTTTTCTTTATTTTGACTTCCTGACCTATTCAAATTATTAACCTGTTAGGGTTGCATTTGATTAAAAATGTCTTGATCTGATAAATGCGCAATAATAAAGCTACTATTAAGGCATGGGCCATGTTTGACTGGTCGAACTCTGCTTATAACCTTGTTATTACTTCTACAATTTTCCCTGCATATTATACCATAATTACCACTACGCAGCAAAACGGTGATAAGGTGACTTTTTTTGGAAGAATATTTACGAATACTGCCCTTTCCAATTATGCTCTTTCAGTTGCATATTTGATTATGGCATTGCTGCTTCCTGTATTATCCTCTATTGCAGATTTCAGGGGGAATAAAAAGGTGTTTATGAAAGCTTTTACCTATATCGGCAGTTTTGCCTGTGCAGGATTATTCTTTTTTAAGCTCGAGACGCTGGAATTAGGCATTATTTGTTTTACCCTTGCTGCTATGGGTTATATTGGTGGTGTGATGTTCAATAATTCTTATCTCCCCGAAATAGCTACAATTGATCAACAGGATAGGGTTAGTGCCAAAGGATTTGCTTATGGCTATGTTGGAAGTGTTTTATTGCAGATCATTTGCTTTGTTTTTGTATTAAAACCTGAATTATTTGGAATCACAGATCCTTCATTGCCAGCACGTTTATCATTTTTATTAGTTGGTATCTGGTGGATATCATTTTCACAGATTCCTTTCAGGAAATTGCCTGCAGGAAGCCCAAATTATGATAAACTATCTAAAGTTGATGTTAAAAGTGGTTTTCAGGAACTTGTGAAGGTCTGGCATCAGTTAAAGAAAATGGTGATCCTGAAAAGGTTTCTTCTGGGATTCTTTTTTTATTCTATGGGTGTTCAAACAATTATGCTTGTAGCTGCAGGCTTTGGTGAAAAGGTTCTGAAATTAGGTACTTCTAAGTTAATAGTGATTATACTAATTATACAGCTGGTAGCTATTTTAGGGGCTCTGATCATGTCATACTTCGCGAAGAAATATGGAAACATTCAAGTTATAATTGCTGTTTTATTGGTATGGATAGGTGTTTGTGCAGCAGCCTATTATATACAAAATGAGGTTCAGTTCTATGTAATTGCTGCTGTTGTGGGACTCGTAATGGGAGGTATACAATCTATCTCAAGATCTACTTATTCCAAATTTTTGCCTGAAAACACTCCCGATACTGCTTCTTTCTTTAGTTTTTATGATGTTACTGAGAAAATAGCTATCGTAATCGGATTATTCAGCTTTGCATATATTGAGGAGTTTACAGGCAGCATGCGGAATTCAGCCATAAGTCTTGCTGGCTTTTTTATCATTGGTTTATTGATTTTATTGTCACTCTTGTTTTTAAAATCAGAATCTTCTGCTTCATTGCCTGTGGAGTAGTTTTTTTTTCTGAATTTAGCGCTGTTTAAGAAACCCTCTATGACCGTTGAATTATTTATTCCCTGCTTTATTGACCAGCTTTATCCTCAAACAGCTTTTAATACAATTAAAATCCTTGAAAAGGCTGGATGTAAGGTGGTATACAATGCAGAACAGACCTGTTGTGGCCAGCCAGCATACAATGCAGGTTTCTGGGAAGAAGCAAAAGTAGTAGGTGGTAAATTTCTGAATGATTTTTCCGAAACTAATTATATCGTATCACCATCTGCATCCTGTACAGGAATGGTAAAGAACTCCTTTAATGATCTGTTTACCAATACAGTAGTGCATAATAAATGCAGAGCCATTCAGAGTAATATTCATGAGCTAAGTGATTTCCTTGTTAATATAATTAAAAAGGATTATTTCGGTGCTGAGCTTGAAGGTAGGGCTGTATATCATGATTCTTGTTCCGGTCTAAGAGAATGCAATATTAAGGCTGAACCAAGGCAATTATTAAGCAAAGTTCATGGACTTGAGCTTGTAGAAATGAAGGATACTGATGTATGCTGCGGATTTGGTGGAACATTTGCCGTTAAATTTGATGGTATTTCCAGTGCTATGGCAGAACAAAAGATAAATAATGCCCTTGAAATGGGTGCTGATTATATAATCTCAACAGATTCCTCATGTCTTATAAATCTGCAAGCCTACATTGATCAGCATAACATAAAGATCAGAACAATGCACATTGCTGATGTTTTGACCAATGGCTGGGGAAATGTTTAAATCTAGTTTTATTTGAAGTAAATCCGGTATCAGCCGATCAGGAATGCAAGGCCATTGCTTACCGGATCACAAAGATCATTCACTTTTTTCTCTCTGAATAATTTTTCAATCAGGTCACGGGCTATTTTATATTCATCATGGATAGGGCAGGGGTGCTCAGCGGAGCATTTACTTAAACCAAGGCCGCAGCTTCTAAACACCTGGTCCCCTTCAATGGATTCCACGATTTTGCTTATTGGCTGATCACGTTGCAATTCATTTATGAAAAAGCCACCAGATGGCCCTTTGCTACTATTTATAAGGCCCTGTCGTACCAGGGTCTGCAGGATCTTTCCCACAGTATGTTCACTTGCTTGTATGTGAATTGCAATTTCTTTCATGCCGGCTTTATCATTCTCTTCACCCTTAGATGCCAGATAGATAACGGCCTTGATTGCTGTTTTACAGGTATAACTAAGCATAGTTTAGCGGTCTAAAAATTCCTGCCCCTCAGGAGATATTTGCTCCGGACTCCAGGCAGGGTTAAATACAAGATCAATGCTGACCTGATAGTCTTTAAAAGCATCGCTGACTGATTGTTGTACATCTGCTGTAATACTTTCTCCCATCGGACAAAACTGTGTGGTCAGGGTCATAGTAACTATTATTTTTTTAGTTTCTTCATTAAAATCAATCCGGTAGATCAGTCCGAGATCAACCACATTCAATCCGATCTCGGGATCAAATACATCATAAAGTCCGGCCAAAGCTGCACTGCAGAAAAGATCATTGTTACTTAATACTGCCATTATACTTTAGCTTGATGAAACACCGTTTTTGCTACATTAATTACGTAAACTATTGCCGATGCCAGTAATAATGCCGCACCACTTTTTAAAAGCAGATCATTTAAAAGTAATATGCCTGCAAGGAACAAAATAAAGCCTGTAAGATAAAACAGTGCCATGATTTTGAATAGATTTTCACTGAACAGTTCTTTCGGTGCAGGGGTTTTTCCTAATACCCTTGAATGATAAACCTTAGTCCAAACAATGAAAGGCAATGTTTTAAAGGTCATACCCATAATTATGGCAGTTATCCAGCCAAAGAAAATGCAATAACCATATAATAAAACCAGTTTTGATCCAGAATTTTCTCTTATAAAATAGATGACCGCCATCAAACTTAATAGGGGAAGAATTAACATTGCTACAGACAATAACGAGATCTTCATTTGCTCATCAACGTGTTTCCTGATCCGCTCCTTATATGCTCTGTAGCAGTAATTGGCAAACAAGGCTAAAGCAAAGAGTACCAGTAAAAATGGAGAATAATATAATTTTTCAAAGGCATTAGAGGTTTTTAAAATTATAAAACCAAACAATGCGATATTGATCAGGGCAAATATCCACCATAAAATTTTCGGGTTTGAATATTTTGAGATTAAAAACATGGGTATCAGTCGTGAACCAACTCCTATGATCAATAGTAAAAACCATCCAACCAAACCCATATGGGCATGCACTGACAAGTATTCAATAGAATTTTCGGGCAGCCAGGAACGGCTGAAATTAAATACCAGTAAGAGTCCGAAAAAGGTTGTCGCGAATAACCAAAGTGAAGCTGCTGCGATAAAAAAGGCATGTACATTGTGTTTTTTACTTTCTGAAATACTGGCAATGACATTCAGAAAATAGCAGATCACAGAGGCATTAATTAATACAGCACCTGTTTGAAGGATCAGGCCAGTATTGAACAGATAGAATCCTGTTACCAGAAGCGGTATGCCCGTTGCGGCGAAAACAAATGATAATAAAGCGAGTAAATAACTATCCAGCTTGCCTTCGATCAGAACAGGAAGTAGCTGATGACTTGCTCCCAGAATGATCATTGTACCCCAACCTAAAGCCATAAGGTGGGTAATAGCTAAAGTTTGCGGATGAAAATAATGCTGGTGAATAATATCTGTATTGAGCAGGAGCAGAGTACAGGATATTATAAAGGATAATGCCGCGAAAATATAGAATGGAAGCACAACTTTGTAGGATGTGGTTTGCTGCAATCCTGAACTTGAATCGTTGGTGAACATTTTATTTTTTAAATATCAGTAAAAATACCTCGGATTCACTGATCTCATTTATCCGGTATTCAAAGTTTCTGTCCTTCAATTCGCTCAGTAAAAAAACCGGAATTCGTTTATGATGAACATATAATGCCTTGTCAGGATCCAGTTTTTCAAGCTCATCCAAAATGGTCATCATTGGTCCGGGCATTTCCAGATGACGAACATCAATCTCAATCAACCTATTTTCAAATTGCTTTAAAAGAAGATTCCAGTCATTATTTACTCCTGCAGGGGTGTCCTGCTGCAAGCTTTCAGCCGGTTTGTTCTTGTATAAATAGGTCTCGATCAGATTCTTTTCGACCAAATCGACGTAGGATTCAAAACCTTGCTTTTCCAGTAATCTGATTAGGGGAGTAGGTTCAAATGTATTGACTATCTTCAAGATCTGGCCTTCCTCCAGCTCCTTGATATGTTTCTGAATTAGTTTTAAAGGGTCATTCCCTTCCGCAAGCATTTCTCTGACATCCAAAGTAATGATATGTGCAGATTCAATATCCCTCACAAAATCTTTCAGAGATTTTCTGAGAACAACTTCCTCTTGCTGAACTGAATTGTCTGAAACAAAGCCTAATGGTTTCAATATTTCAAAGAAATCCTCCGGTTTACATCCGCCAATTTTTGATGCCATGGAAATGCTTGTTCTGCCTGCCATTAGTTTCCTAAGGATAGGATTACGTAATTTTTTAAAATCGGGACTTAAGGTAATAATAGCCTCCAGTGCATCCTTGTGGAACTTTATTAAGTCCGCGATTTTAGTTTGTGAATTGATCTGCATCTCGTGTCTAATTAAACCTTTTCCATCTCAATTGCTTTTGGAAAGAGAATATTATTTTCCAAATGTATATGCAGGTGCAGATCATCTTCAAATTCCTGGATCATTTTGTATAATAATTTGTAGCTGGCACAAGCATCTCCAGGTATTTCATAATCCTTACTCAGATCACGGATCTTATCAAGAGCTCTTCCCACCAGGTCGTGGTCTTTTTCCAGTTCGTCTATTAATACTGAAAGATCTTTTGCTTGTTTAACTAGAGGCATATTGCTTTTTCTGGCTTCAGCTATTTTTTTAACATAAGTAAAAAGTACATTTTCTTCCTGCTCAAGATGTTCAGTAAGTTCCTTATTGATCTCTTCAACAAGCTGTTGTATTGGTAAAAGTTCAGGATGTTGTGCACCATGAACCTGTGCAACTTTTGCAGCATAATTCATCAGTTCAGGAAGATATTTCCTTACATAACTGTGATGGGTATTTACAATGTAATCAGCCAGAAAATCTATATTCCAGTCATTATAGGATATCTTGCTGACCCTATTTTCAGTTTCAATCAGTCTTAGATCTGTCTGCACTTTTGTGGCATCTATATTCTTTTCTGCACATACTTCAGCGATCGTTTTCTTGCCTCCGCAGCAAAAATCAATTCCGTATTTCTTAAAAACCTCAACTTTACGCAGATCCTTGACAGCAATTTCTCCAATGGTTTCCTGACCATTTTCACGTTTGGTGATCTTTACATCCCACCATTCAGGTCCCTCTTTCAGGTATTCCCAAGTAAACACATCCCCCCGTTCACCAAGTAATTGGTAATAGACTGGTTTCGGATCATGGTCATTGTGTATTGTCAGGCTTTCACCGCCTTTCAGATCATCAAATACTCTGAATATGGTTGGATGTTTTAATTTAGGCTCAATCAGGGTAACATTGATAAAGTTGTTTTCAAGGGTTTCCATAGGGTGTAATTAATTTATAGGTCAAATGTAGAACAATAAAAGTATTTAAGTACTTTTATACTTATAAATTTACAATTCTATGGGAATCTTCATGATAAGCAATAGAAATCTGCCAAAATATCGTATTTTTGTATTTGAAATGAAGATCACTTTGTAAGTGATTGCTTTTTTACCATTAATATAACTTTTAAATCATTTTGTAGATGATCAAGATTACTCTTCCTGATGGTTCTGTTCGTGAATATGAACAGGGAACCACAGCTCATCAGATAGCTCTATCTATTTCTGAAGGTTTAGCACGAAACGTATTGGCTGCCGTAGTAAATGGCGAAGTTTGGGATTCATCCAGACGGATAGAAACTGATTCCACAGTGAAGCTTTTAACCTGGAATGATCAGGAAGGAAAAGCAACATTCTGGCATTCTTCAGCTCACTTGATGGCTGAGGCTTTGGAAGCATTGTATCCCGGCACAAAATTCGGGATTGGTCCGGCTATTGAGACTGGCTTTTATTACGATGTAGATTTCGGAGATCGGGAATTTTCTTCAGATGATTTTAAAGAGATTGAAGATAAGATCATTGAACTGGCAAAAGCAAAATCTGAATTTTCCAGAAAAGGTGTATCAAAGAGTGATGCTGTTAAATACTTTACCGAAAAGGATGATGAGTATAAACTGGATCTGATCAAAGATCTGGCTGATGGTTCAATCACGTTTTATACTCAGGGTAATTTCACTGACCTTTGTCGCGGACCACATATTCCAAATACAGGCTTCATTAAAGCGGTAAAGCTTATGAATGTTGCCGGAGCTTATTGGAGAGGTGATGAAAGCAGGAAGCAGTTAACCCGTATCTATGGAGTTACCTATCCAAAGCAAAGTGAACTGACTGAGTATCTTCATATGATTGAAGAAGCAAAGAAGCGTGACCACCGTAAGTTGGGTAAAGAATTAGAGCTTTTTGCTTTTTCTGAAAAAGTAGGGATGGGCCTGCCATTATGGTTGCCAAAAGGAACTGCACTTCGCGAAAAGCTTGTTAATTTTCTTCAGAGAGCTCAGGTTAAGTCCGGATATGAGCAGGTTATTACGCCGCATATCGGGCATAAGAACCTATATATTACTTCCGGACATTATGAAAAATATGGTGCCGATTCATTTCAGCCCATAAAAACACCACAGGAAGGAGAGGAGTTCTTCTTAAAACCAATGAACTGTCCTCATCATTGCGAAATTTATAAAACAAAGCCTCGTTCTTATAAGGATCTACCTGTGAGATATGCAGAATTTGGTACAGTTTATCGTTATGAGCAAAGCGGAGAGCTTCATGGCTTAACCCGTGTGAGAGGGTTTACTCAGGATGATGCTCATTTATTCTGTCGTCCCGATCAGGTTAAAGAAGAATTCAAAAAGGTTATCGACCTTGTTTTATATGTGTTTAAAGCATTGGGATTCAATGACTATACCGCTCAGATCTCACTAAGGGATCCCGAAAATAAAGCTAAATATATCGGCAGTGATGAGAATTGGCAGCTTGCCGAATCAGCAATTATTGAAGCTGCAGACGAAAAAGGTCTTACTACAGTTGTTGAGTTAGGTGAAGCAGCTTTCTATGGTCCGAAACTTGATTTCATGGTCAAGGATGCTCTGGGTAGAAAATGGCAATTGGGAACCATACAGGTAGATTATAATTTACCTGAAAGGTTTGAACTTGAATATACCGGAAGTGATAATCAAAAACACCGTCCAGTGATGATACACAGAGCTCCCTTCGGTTCTTTGGAGCGTTTTGTTGCAGTTTTGATCGAACACTGTGCCGGGGAATTCCCATTATGGCTGACACCAGAACAATTTATCGTTTTGCCTATCTCTGAAAAATATGAGGATTATGCAAAAAAAGTTTTAGAATCGCTTAATAATTCCGATATTCGCGGCCTGATTGACTCTCGAGATGAGAAGATCGGACGCAAGATTCGTGATGCAGAAGTGAAGAAAATACCCTACATGCTCATCATTGGTGAGAAGGAAATGAATGAAGGCATGGTTTCTGTTAGAAGACATGGGCAGGGAGATGTAGGAAGCATGAAGATTGAAGAGTTTAGTAATCAGTTAGTTAAAGAAATTACAATTTAAATAGAAATACAATTTGGCATTAGGAAGACCAGGCTTTAACAGAGGACCACGCCCTCCGTTTAAAAAGAAAGAAGCAGAACATAAGATCAATGATTTGATCAGGGCACCTGAGGTGCGCTTGACTGGTGATAACGTGGAAACAGGTATCTATCCATTCAGGGAAGCTTTAGCTATGGCTGTTGAACAGGATCTTGATCTTGTCGAAATTTCTCCAAATGCAGTTCCGCCAGTATGTAAGATTGTTGATTACAACAAATTTATTTACGAGCAGAAGAAAAAAATGAAGGAGATTAAGTCCAATGCAAAACAAACGGTAATTAAAGAAATCCGTTTTGGACCTAATACTAATGATCATGATTTTCAGTTCAAACTGAAGCATGCAATTGGTTTCCTTGAAGGTGGTGAGAAAGTTCGTGCCTATGTTCATTTTAAAGGCCGCGCCATCGTTTA
Organism: Daejeonella rubra; assembly: GCF_900103545.1. GTDB lineage: Bacteria > Bacteroidota > Bacteroidia > Sphingobacteriales > Sphingobacteriaceae > Daejeonella > Daejeonella rubra. The sequence continues at coordinate 61,387 of NZ_FNHH01000016.1, read as the reverse complement.
TAAAGAACAGGGAGAGATCCTTTTACTAAAGTTTGCCCAGGCATTGGAAGACGTTGGTAAAGTAGAGCAATTACCTAAACTGGAGGGTAAGCGGATGTTTTTAACCGTGGCTCCTAAACATGCAGGTAAAAAATAATTCGTCATCCGTTAGCTATCGGATTTATCGATTTGTCCCTGTGGCATTTCGTTATTGACAAATAGACAAATAGAATAATTGATAAATAAATAAATAGAGTTATGCCAAAAATGAAAACGTGTTCCAGTGCAAAAAAGCGATTTAAGCTTACTGGAACAGGTAAAATCAAAAGAAAGAACGCTTTTAAAAGTCACATCTTAACCAAGATGAGTAACAAACGTAAGCGTGCCTTGGGTCAGACAAGTTTAGTTTCTGATGCAGATTCAGGCAACGTTAAACGTATGCTTTGTATAGGCAAGTAATCAACAAATTAATTTAACCAGGTATCAGGTATTAAGTTTCTGAAATGGAACACCGCTTACCAAAACACAAAACAACATGCCACGTTCGGTTAACGCAGTAGCGTCAAGAAGAAGAAGAAAAAAGGTCTTAAATTTAGCCAAAGGCTATTGGGGATCGAGAAGCAAGGTTTTTACCGTTGCTAAGAATACAGTCGAAAAAGGTTTGCAATATGCATACCGTGACCGTAAAAATAAGAAAAGAGAATTCAGAGCTTTATGGATTCAGCGTATTAACGCTGGTGCACGTCAGCACGGACTATCATACTCTGCATTAATGGGTAAATTGACTGCAAATGGAAATCAATTGAACCGTAAGGTTTTAGCTGACCTTGCAATGAATCACCCTGATGCATTTAAAGCTGTTATCGATACAGTAAAATAGTTCTATTTCCATCATATTTTCAAAGGGAATCTGTTCAGATTCCCTTTTTTGTTTACTAAATTTTTTAGATTAATCTGCGTATAACTATATTGTGGTTAATTAATACGCAGAATATGGATTTTGGTCGTTTAGCTGAAAATGAATTTCCGTTGGTGGATTTTACTCTGCCTGCAGATACAAGCCTTACAACACAGGTTCTTAAGGAAGCAACGAAGCCCATAAGGCCGGATTTATATGTTGGATGTGCTAAATGGGGGAGAAAGGAGTGGGTTGGAATGATCTATCCTCCTAAAACTAAAGAAGCTGATTTTTTAGCAGAATATGTCAAGCATTTTAACAGTATTGAATTGAATGCTATTTTCTATGGTATGCCGAAAAAAGAACAGGTAAATGCCTGGCGGAAAAAAGCAGAAGCATCCCGTACAGATTTTAAGTTTTTTCCGAAGTTCACACAAAGCATAAGCCATATTAAAAGATTGAATGATGCAGAGGAGCTAACCTCTCAGTATTTGGAAAGTATATCAGAATTTGGAAATACTCTTGGCCCGGCATTCCTTCAGTTGAGTGATAATTTCGGGCCAAAAAACTTTGAGACTCTTAAAAGTTATCTCGAAAAACTCCCCAGTGATTTTGACGTTTTTGTGGAAGTGAGGCATAAAGATTGGTATGAGGATACTACTGCTAGAAAAGACCTCTTTGATATGATGCATTCGCTTAAAAAAGGCTCGGTTATTACCGATGCAAGTGGCAGGAGGGATTGTGTGCACATGGAGTTAACTACACCAGATGCATTTATTCGTTTTGTTGGTAATGGCCTGCATCCCACAGATTTCAGTCGTATTGATGCCTGGGTAGAGCGTCTAGCCAATTGGAAAGATCAGGGCTTAAATAAGATCTATTTCTTTCTTCACCAGCATGATGAAAAGGACACCCCGATTCTGGCTGATTATACCATTAAAAAGCTGAATGAAAAACTTGGTACTGATCTGAAACCTCCTGGTCTCCTGGAACCCACAACTCTGTTCTAAAAAAGAAAGCCGCTGATTTATAATCAACGGCTTAATTCCACAGATCGAAAATCTGAAATTATTTTTCTTCCAGAACTTTCGTTACCAGTGCTGCAGCTTCTTTTAACAAAATAGCAGAATAAACTTTCAATCCTGATTCATCAATTAGCTTCTTAGCTTCTACAGCGTTTGTGCCCTGTAAACGAACAATGATTGGCACCGGAATATTTCCTATTTCTTTGTATGCATCAATTACACCCTGAGCAACACGGTCGCAACGTACAATACCACCAAAGATATTGATCAGGATCGCTTTTACATTTGGATCTGAAAGGATGATATTGAATCCTGCCTTAACTGTTTCTGCGTTTGCAGTTCCACCAACGTCAAGAAAATTTGCAGGCTCACCACCGGCAAGTTTGATGATATCCATTGTAGCCATAGCAAGCCCAGCACCATTCACCATACAACCAACGTTTCCGTCAAGTTTAACATAGTTCAGGTTTGATTTACTGGCTTCAACTTCTGTTGGATCTTCTTCTGAAGTATCACGCATTGCTGCAAAATCAGGATGGCGGAAAAGTCCGTTATCATCCAGGTTTACTTTAGCATCAACTGCAAGTATTTTGTTATCAGATGTTTTCAGGACCGGGTTGATCTCAAACATCGATGAATCAGTAGCTTCATAAGCCTTATATAAAGAGGCTATGAATTTGGTCATATCTTTGAATGCATCGCCGCTTAAACCCAGGTTAAACGCTATTTTGCGTGCCTGAAATCCCTGCAGACCAACTTTTGGATCAATTTCTTCTTTGAATATTAAATGAGGAGTATGTTCTGCAACTTCTTCAATGTCCATTCCACCCTCAGTAGAGTACATAATGATGTTGCGTCCCCTTGAACGGTCAAGCAATACACTAACATAAAATTCTTTTGTCTCGCTCTCACCCGGGTAGTAAACATCCTGTGCAACCAAAACTTTACTTACCAGTTTACCTTCAGGACCGGTTTGCGGTGTAATTAATTGCATTCCGATAATCTGTCCTGCTTTTTCTTTAACCTCTTCCAGATTTTTTGCCAGCTTCACTCCACCACCTTTTCCTCTTCCGCCTGCATGTATCTGAGCTTTGATTACTACCCAGTCTGAATTATAATCTACTTTTAGCTTTTTAGCTGCCTCAACAGCTTGCTCAGCAGTATCGGCAACAATGCCTTCCTGAACTCTGACGCCGAAGCTTTTTAATATTGCTTTACCCTGATATTCGTGAATATTCATTTACTTATTATTTGTCGTAAAACTACGTTTTTATTGCAAACCTGAAAATAGCAAATGCAAAAAATCGGTGTTTTTTTTATGGTCAGACCGTACTCTAATAAACAATTCGCACATTTGCATATTCACAATGTCTATATTCATGCTCCAGGCCAGAGGAATTCAGAAATCATACGGTAATTTACAGATCCTGAAAGGGGTTGATCTTGACGTTAAAAGAGGGGAGATAATTACGATTATTGGGGCTTCAGGTGCAGGAAAAAGTACCCTGCTTCATATCATTGGTACATTGGACCGCCCTGACTTTGGAACAATTCGATTGAATAATGTGGATGTAAACACACTATCCTCCAGGAAATTGAGTGCTTTCAGAAATGAACAAATTGGATTCATCTTTCAATTTCATCATTTGCTTCCTGAATTTACTGCGCTTGAGAATATCTGTATTCCTGCCTTTATTGCAGGTAGGGGTAAAAAAGATGCTGAAAATAAGGCATTTGAGTTGTTGGAACTTCTGGGCCTGTCTGATCGTGCGAATCACAAACCCAATGAATTGTCTGGCGGTGAACAGCAACGTGTAGCAGTAGCAAGAGCTATGGTGAATGATCCTGCTATAATTCTTGCTGATGAACCTTCCGGTAATCTGGATTCAAATAATGCAGAAAACCTGCATCGATTGTTCGTTGATCTTCGTGATTCACTTAACCAAACCTTTGTGATCGTAACGCATAATGAAAATTTAGCCAATTTGGCAGATAGAAAGGTTTTAATGAAGGATGGACAGATAATTAATTATTGAAAATGTCTGTAATGATAACTGCTGCTGCTGATTCTGCAGCTTTTCGTCTCGCCCGTATCCTAAATACCGAAGATGTATATTTTGCCGCTTATGCAGATATGCCTGCTATATCCGGAAAACGATTTTTAAAGATATCCGCAGCTAATTCTCCAAGTTTTACACATGAAGTTCTAAAGATCTGCCTGGATCATAATATCAAAGAAATTTACCCGCTGATGCGTGATGAAATTGTTGAATTATCAGCATCCCGGCAACTTTTTGAAGAATATGACATTAAGCTAGTTATTCCATCCATCCCATGGATAGAAACAAGATTAAACGATTTGCTTTTTCAATCGTCTAATCTGTTTATACTTATTAATGGAAAAGTACGAGCAGGGGATATTCCAGCGAATGGAACTTTACCTGATAATGAAGAAAATGGTGTTTTTCAATGGGAATTGAAAAATGGTCAGTTGATCTTTGGCTCATTTATTGTCTGATATGTTGAAATATAAAGATCTGGATTCCAGAAAGAAGGCTTTCGTATTTGAATTGGATGATGTTCTGTATCCTGAAAGAGATTATCTCCTGCAGGTTTATTATCTGTTTTCCAATTTTATTGAATTTACTGAAGGTTTTCCTCAGGCAACAGATTTGACTGAATTTTTCAAAAAGGCTTATTTGCATCATGGAGATGAAGCCATTTTTGATAGAGTGAAAGAAGCTTTTGGAATTAATGAGAAATACAGAGATAACTTTGACAGGCTTTATCATACTGCCAGGTTACCTCTTAAGCTATTATTGTTTTCAAATATGCTAACCCTACTGCAGGAAATAGTTGTTGACAGGAAGGAGATATTTATCGTTACTAATGGTAAGCCTGAAATACAGATCAATAAGATCATGCAAACTGAGTGGAACGGACTTGAAAACTATTTAAAGGTTTATTATGCCCGGGAGATAAACCAAAAACCGGAGCCCGACGTATTGTCGTATATATTGAAAGAACATAATTTATTGAGGCAGGATCTTTTTATCATTGGCGCTACAGAAACTGACAAAGAATTTGCAGCATCAGGAGGTGTGGATTATCTGAATATCAGTGAATTTATGTAATTTGTAAGCTTGATTTTTATTAAAAAAACTAAAACGAACCTGTTATAATCCTAAAAATATATGTTGAATAAAATCATTTCGAGGTCTTTAAATAAACTGATCGTTTTTACTTTCAGTATTTTAATTATGGCTTCTGCCTGTAAAAAAGATCCAAAATCCAGTACACCTACAACTCCAACTACTCCTGTTGTACTACCTACAAGAGCTGAATTAACAAAAGATTCAATTTTTCTTTATTCCAAGGAGACCTATTTCTGGAATGACCTGATGCCATCTTATGATATTTTCAAACCCCGTACCTATGCCAATAACCAGGCTGTATTGGATGCAATAAGAGCACTGCCTGGAACTGGCAAGCCCTTTTGGACCACAGAGACTGATCCAATACCCAGAGAGAAGTATTCATTTTTGGACGATGGATCGGTATCAACCTCATTGGGTGGTGTTAGCGGTGATTTTGGATTCTCGGTATTTTATAATGACGATGATGCAAATTCCTCTACACCAACGGAGGATCTGCGCATTAAATATGTATCTCCAGGTTCTCCTGCTGCTAATGCGGGACTTAAAAGAGGGTACCAGATCACTACACTCAATGGTAGATCAGGTTCATCTTTGAGTACATCTCTGAATGCGAATGTAAGTTTTGTTTCAACTGCTGTATTTGGAAGTGGATCTACAGTTTCTATGACAGTTAAAAAACCAGATGGAAGCAGTCAAAGTTTAACAATTGCCAGGGCAACCTATTCTAATAATCCAATTTTAGCAACCAAAGTATTCACTGTTGGCAGTAAAAAAGTTGCCTATATAGTGTATAATAGTTTTACAACCAATTCAAGAGATGCACTCAGAACAGCCATTGGGAAATTTCAAACGGATGGTGCTTCTGAATTGATCGTCGATCTTCGTTACAATGGTGGTGGTTCGGTAGCAACATCGGATGTTTTTACCAATTTAATAGCTCCTGCATCTGTGAATGGTCAGGTAATGTATACCACTTTATGGACAAAAACCATGCAGGATGGTAACGCTAAAATATTAGCTAATCAACCTTTGCTCGATGCTAACGGCAAATTACGAACTGATCAACCACAATTATATGGCAACGGCAAATGGGCAACTTATGCGGATATTAACTATAAACCAACATTTGATGCTGGTAATGTAGAGAATTTTGCAAAAGAAGGTACGGCAGATTTTAAAAAGATCTATTTCCTGGTACTTAGTGGAACAGCCTCTGCAAGTGAATTACTGATCAATAATCTTAAAGGAGTAATGCCAAGTGAGGTTAAACTGATTGGTCGTCAAACCTATGGTAAACCAGTTGGATTTTTTGCCATTAATATCGATAAACTTGATCTTTATGTACCTCAGTTTGAAACCAGGAATCAAAAGAATTTTGGTGGATATTATGATGGAATGGTCGTTGATAAATCACTTGCTGATGATGTTACCAAAGATTTTGGTGATGAGAAAGAGGCACTTTTAGCTGCAGCACTGGCTTATTCTGAAAAGGGATTCTTCGCAGTCAGCACCAAAGGAAATACTTTAAGCAGTATTTCAGGAATGTCTGTTACTGAAGAAAAAGGATTGAATGAAGTTTTAGAAAGAAATAAATTCAATGGAATGATTGATGACAGGCCCAGAAAGTTTAAAAAGCAGTAGTTTATAGCTTTTTAATTAATCTTTATTCGCTTAATTCAAGCAATAATCTACAAGGAATAATCAAACCACATGATTGTAAAAAAAGCACTCTGATTCAAAATCAGAGTGCTTTTTTTTTGAACTAATCAAGAATATCCAGTAAATTAGTAGAATATTAAACGTATTTTAAATTATACCATTATGAATTTGAAACTAGGCGATCTTGCACCGAATTTTACAGCAAAGACATCTCAGGGAGATATCAGTTTTTACGATTATTTAGGCGATAGCTGGGCAGTTCTGTTTTCGCATCCGGCAGATTATACACCTGTTTGTACAACAGAATTAGGAAAAACAGCTTCATTAAAGAGTGAATTTGATAAACGTAATGTAAAAGTGATCGCACTAAGCGTGGATTCAGTAGAATCACACAAAGGATGGATCAATGATATCAATGAAACCCAGCATGTAGAAGTTAATTTCCCGATCATAGCTGATGAGAACAGGGAAGTAGCAGAATTATATGGCATGATGCATCCTAATGCTTCAGAGACATTTACAGTTCGTTCTCTATTTATTATTGGCCCTGATAAAAAGATCAAATTAATGATCACTTATCCTGCATCAACAGGCAGAAACTTCCAGGAAATATTAAGAGTGATCGATTCGCTTCAGTTAACTTCAAATTACAGTGTTGCTACTCCTGCCGACTGGAAAGAAGGTGAGGATGTGGTAGTAATTCCTGCAATTAAAACAGCTGATATACCCGCTAAATTTCCAAAAGGCTTTACAGAGATCAAACCTTATTTGCGTATGACTCCACAACCAAATAAATAATTTATTTCATTATTAAGAGGAGTTCTTTTTGGACTCCTCTCTTACAGTGATATTAAATTAAATGCTCATTCAAGCGGCAATGCCCATCAATATTGCTTCCCTTTTGGGAAGATATAATACCCCTTTTTTGTATTCAACTATTCAGGTATTATAGATCTGAATTGAACTGATTTCCACTATTCAAATATCCTCTCACAGTTCAATACCAAGCGTTCTTCTTTTAGTCCGGTACAAAAGAGCAGGTATTCTTCACTGCCGTCATTGATCTTTAATTTTTTCTTGAGCTCTTCCGGACTTAAACTAAAGTTCCGGCAAATAATATTGGCTTTCTTAAATTGATGTTCTTTTATAAACGTTCCATAGTTCCAGGCTTTTTTCAATTTAAATTTTCTGCCTGGAAATGAATTTTGTAATTCACAGGAGGTATATAAATGAGTATGCTGATGAATTTTATTAATTCTGAAATCACGGGTGATCAGCTTAAAACATCCTGCTTTTAGTATTGCAGCATCAGGTTCATAAATATAATTTAATGGCCCGGAGTATTGATTGATTTGAAATTCCTTTTCTTCGGACAGTCTGAAGCAATAGGTCTTTTCATTATCTCCAAGCAATGCACAGGTAATAACAGGATCATCAGTAACTTGTTTATTATCAATCAGTACCAGTAATTCTTTGCATTCGTTCTTTATACTGATAACATGTATTGCACTTACCTGCTTCAATTCCCTTATGGTGGACTGAATATCCAGTAGAGGAGCTGTTTTTATTAGAATACAGGAGGTATGATCCTTTAAAAGCTGCAAATTACTGATGATATCGGGTTCACAATCTTTAAGCATGAAAACCTTCTTTAATTCAACTCTGCGTGAAGGATCAATGTAAATCGTGCTGAATGTCTTGTTTGATTTGTTAAGATAATCCAGTCCGTTTGAATTAATATAATTGATATCAACACCTAATATTCTGGAGTTATATTCAGATATTTCAGAAAGTTCCTTATTGAGTTCACAATGGGTCACAGACTTTGCTTTCAGAGCAAAGAATAGCGTGTCGACACCGAAACCACCGGTGAGATCTATAATTTCATCTCCTTGTATTAATTCAGCTTTATATTTTGCTGCAAGTTCTGATGATGCTTGTTCGATGGCAAGTTTTGTCGGATAATAAATACCTTCTGTCCTGAACCAGAGAGGTAGTTTAAATTCGCACCTTTTCTTGCTATCAGTTTGTTGGGCTAATTCTCCTGAACTTACCGAAGGAAATGGACTCTTTTTGAGGCTAAGGCCGGGAATGTCAGATTTTAAATTATTATTTATAAACTTCTGTACATCGCTATTTAATATTTCCTTATTCACAGCTTTACTGCAGGATTATTTGTGCGGTATTACGACTGAATTGTTCCATTATGATGGTCCTTCCGGCTGTTATAGTTTCCAGTTCCTCTCTCTTAAAATGCCGTACAGTAATTAGGTCTAAGCCTTCATTATACTTGCATTTAAACTTATCCTTCAGGATATCATAAAGCTTTCTGAATTTAGCTTCATCCTGATTAAAGCAGAAAGATAAACTAAGTGCAGACCGCTGCATCATATTTAACTTGATATGAGCTTCTGAAATGCATTGTAACAGGTAAATAAGAATATGCTCATCGATGAATGAAAAGTCCTTTGAGGAGATCGATAAAAGCATCTGATTCTGCTTGACAATTATGGCAGATATATCAGTATTCAGTTTTGCAGTGGAATCGATACGGGTTCCCTTTTCATCTGGAAGAAGGAAAGGTCTTACAAAAAGTGGTACTCCTGCATTCTGCAGGGGTTTTATTGTCTTGGGATGGATGACTGTTGCTCCATAATAAGCCATCTCTAAAGCCTCTGAATAGGGCAGTTCCTCATATTTTTGTGCACTTGCAAACAACCTGGGGTCAGCATTCATGATTCCTGGAACATCTTTCCAAACGGTCAGAGATTCAGCATTGAGTAAGGAGGCAAATATTGCAGCAGAATAATCTGAACCCTCACGACCTAAAGTAGTACTAAAATTTTCTGAAGTTCCTCCAATAAATCCCTGTGTAACAACTGTTTGTTTTTGAAGTGCACTATTTAAAACAGGCATAGATGATCTGGTTTTATCCATATCAATGATTCCTTCCCGGTAGGTATTATCAGTGTGGATGAAGTCTCTGGCATCCATCCATTTAGTGTCTATGTTATTTTCATTAAGATAGGCAGCTACAATTCTGCTTGATAAGAATTCACCAACTGAAACAATCTGGTCATAGTTAAAATCATAATCTGGATGTGGTTCATCCTCAAGCATCCATTCTATTTCAACAAAAGTGTTTGCAATCTCATCGAAAACAGGATGTGACTTTGTCCCAAAAAGTTCAACCATGATATTTTCATGGAATTGTTTTATTGTCTTAAGAATGTCTTGTGCATCCTCTTTCCCTTCCACGTATGAATTGCAAAGTTTTTCGAGCGCATCAGTAGTTTTGCCCATTGCTGAAACAATGATCAGAATTTGATCATCACTATATTCACTAACGATCTTTACCAGATTTTTAACAGATCCTGCATCAGAAACAGCAAATCCACCAAATTTAAATACCTTTATCAAGAGTTTATGTAATGTTTATATGTATTTGTATATGAGTTATTTATAATAATTAAATCAATTTTTTAAGCTGCTCCTTTGAAAGTGCAACATTAAACCAGCCAGCATCAAAATCTGAATTGTACTTTCTGTAGAAATTTATTGCAGGTTCATTCCAGTCCAGAACCTGCCAGGTCATTCCTTTGAAATCTTTTTCAACTGCTTCCTCAATTAGTCGGTCGAAGATCATTTTACCAATACCTTTTCCACGCATTTTTTCTGTTACCAGCAGATCCTCCAGGTACATTCTGCAGCCTTTCCAGGTAGAATAGCGAATATAATATAATCCAAATCCTTGTATTATCCCGTTTTCTTCAGCTACAAAAGCTTTCCATACCGGATTGTTTCCAAACCCTGCCTCTTGAAATTCTTCCAGGCTAACCGTAACCTCATCCGGAGCTTTCTCATATACAGCAAGCTCAAGAATTAACTCCAGTAACCTCTGACAGTCTTCCCTTACGGCCGCCCTGATCTTTATTTCCATTATAAATTATTAATATTAAAAAACAATTATTTAGCCTTTGCCTGCCTGCCTCCAAAGATAGTACTGCCAAGTCTGATCATGGTACTTCCCTTTTCAATTGCTAATAAATAATCGCTTGACATACCCATTGAAATTTCTTTAAATGCAGGGTCTTTTCTGAAAAATGTGTCCTTGAGTCCTTTGTAGAAGGTACTTAGTTCATAAAACTCTTCAGCAGTCATTTTGGGATTGTCGGTTAAGGTTGCAATACCCATTACCCCGCAGATCCGTACATTCTTCAATTCCTGAAACTCATCTGATCGCAAAAGTTCAATTGCCTCTGCCAGATCCATTCCGAATTTGGTTTCCTCATCGGCGATCTCCAATTGAAGTAAACAGTCAATTACCCGGTTATTTTTTAAGGCCTGTTTATTAATTTCCTGTAGCAATTTCAGGCTGTCAACAGAATGGATCATACTAATAAAAGGTGCTATATATTTAACTTTATTAGTCTGCAAATGACCAATCAGATGCCATTCAATATCTTTAGGAAGTTTTTCATATTTTTCAACCAGTTCCTGAACCATATTTTCGCCAAACAAACGCTGTCCTGCTTCATAGGCTTCAGTAATACTTTCGATAGGCTTGGTTTTGGAAACTGCAATCAGCTTTACATTGCTGTTCCCTATCTCTTTCTTTATGGCTGATATATTAGCTGCAATGCTCATTAATCTGTATTTTTGATTGAAATTTTGAAAGGTTAAACCTACGTGATACTATATTAATATGCAACTGTATTCTCATTATCAAATCCTCTGGAATCGTTACTGAAATGAAGGGATTTAAACTATTTATTTTCGGATTGCTTCTTATCACCGCGTGTAAGGATAATGAACTGCCAAAGGACCTGATTACTGAACAAAAAATGATCCGAATTATTGCTGATCTGCATATTATAGATGGCTATATGGCCACTCTTGTGTATACCGATTCGCTTAGGATCAACGGCAAGAATTATTATGCTACAGTATACAAAAGTCATAATACAACAAGAGCACAATATGAAAAAAGTCTGAAATATTACAGTATGGATCCTGTTAGGCTTGATAGTATGTACAACCGCGTAGAGAAGCTATTAACTGATAAAGAACGCAAGCTGAATAAAATTCAGTTAAAGAATCCTGAGATTAAACAATGATATACCCTGATAACGCCGGAGAAAAACTCGGTTTTCTTGATATAAAAGAATTGATCAAAACATACTGCCTGAGTACCATGGGGCAGCAAATGGTTGATAAAATTCAGGTAATGACGAATTTTGATTATATAAATAAGTTCCTCCGGCAGACTTATGAATTTAAAAATATACTGCAGAATGACTCTCCTTTACCCATTCAAAACTTTTTCGACATCAAGAGTATGGTGGAAAAGGCAAGAATTGAGGGTACTTATCTCACAGAGGATGAGTTTTTTAAAGTATCTCTATCCTTGAGTACTGTATTTTCTGTCATTCAATATTTTACAGACAGGGAGGGCCAATACCCTAATCTTGAAGCACTTTTTGAACACCTGCCCATTGAAAAGTCGATCATTCGTAAGATCGAAATGATCATTGATCCAAAAGGTAAAATAAAGAATAATGCTTCTTCTGAACTGATGACCATAACCTCCGGTATCGCCAAAGCAGAGCAGGAGGCGCGTAAAAAGATAGATCAGATATTCAAAAATGCACAGAGTAATGGCTGGACAGCCGATGGTAACCTGACCATACGCGATGGAAGATTATGTATTCCTGTACTTTCTGAAAATAAAAGAAAATTAAAAGGTTTCATTCACGATGAGTCTGCTTCTGGTCAGACGGTCTTTCTGGAACCTGATGAGGTATTTCATCTGAATAATATCATCCGTGATCTTGAATTTGAAAGAAGAAGGGAGATCATTAAATTGCTTGTTGCACTTACCGATGAATTAAGGCCCAGTGTGCCATTATTATTATCCTATCATGGTTTGCTTACCAAACTTGATTTTGTTAGGGCAAAGGCTCTGTTTGCCATCAATATAGAAGCAGAAATGCCAGTTCTAATAAAGGAAGCAGAAATTGAGCTGATCAATGCCAGACATCCATTATTGTTTTTAAACTTTAAAAAGGAACAGCAAACGGTTGTCCCGCTGAATATAAAAATTGATGAAGAGGAGAGGGTGATCGTAGTTTCTGGTCCGAATGCAGGGGGTAAATCAGTCTGCATGAAAACAGTAGGTTTACTTCAGATAATGATCCAGTCTGGACTGCTGATACCTGCCGATGAACATTCGAAAGTTGGTATTTTTAAGCAAATTTTCGCAGATATTGGTGATGATCAATCCATTGAGAGCGACTTAAGTACGTATAGTGCTCACCTCTCAAAAATGAAGTACTTCATTGAATTTGCCAATTCAAAAACTCTTGTTCTTATTGATGAATTCGGTACAGGTACTGATCCGCAGTTTGGTGGGCCAATTGCTGAGGCTGTGCTTGAAAATCTGAATAAAAAAAATGTCAGAGGTGTCGTTACCACACATTATTCGAATTTAAAGACTTTTGCGAATTCAACGCCAGGGCTTGAAAACGCATCCATGTTGTTCAATAATGAAAAGATGCAGCCACTTTACATTCTTTCACTGGGAAAGCCTGGAAGTTCCTATGCATTTGAAATTGCTCAGAAAATTGGCCTTAGTGCAGAGGTACTGGAATCTGCAAAGCGGAAGGTTGGGAATTATCAAAAGAAGGTGGATACCTTGCTTGTAGACCTTGAAAGAGACAAAAAGGAGTTGATCGAAGCCCGGATATCAGTTGAAAAGAAGGAGCAAAAGGTTAAAACCCTACTTTCGGAAAATGAACAACTTAAGGCTTATCTTGAAGAGAACAAAAAACTTATTCTTAAAAATGCCAAAATAGAAGCTCAGAGCATCATTAAAAATGCCAATAAGCTTATTGAAAACACAATATCAGAGATCAAAGAAAGTAAGGCCGATAAAGTTCAAACCCAGAATCTTCGGCAAAACCTGGAGCAGGAACTTAAAAAGCATGAAGTTCAGGAAAAGAAAGCGCCTAAAATTCAGCATTCTGAAGAATTGAAAAAAGGCGACTGGGTTAAATTTTTAGATTCTGAAAATATCGGACAGGTTATGGAAATCGCCAGAGATAATGTAATTCTGGCCATGGGTGATCTTCGCTCTGTTGTAAAATTAAACAGAGTTGAAAAGGTGTCCAACAAATCTGTTCCAAAAGAGATCAGAAAATCTCATAGCACTGATCTTACAGAGAGTTTTTCCACCTTCAATACTGAACTTGATCTACGGGGAATGAGAGGCGACGAAGCGCTATATGAGATTGAAAAATACCTTGACAGGGCTGTAATGTTGGGCCTGTCCGGTTTAAAGATCATTCATGGAAAAGGCGATGGTATACTCCGGAAACTCATTCGGGAATATTTACGTAAATATCCTCAGGTAAGTCATATAGAAGATGAACATGCCGACAGAGGAGGGGATGGCATCACTTTTGTGTATCTCAAATAGAAATATCTGATACTTTAAAATGGTTAATTAAAAATTATATCATGGAAAAGAAGATTAAAATTCTGGGTATACTTATTTTGATTTTGGCTTCCGGGTGTAAAAAATCTTCAAAGCCACCTGAAAGTTCATTGCCAGAAACGGCAATTGATATTCAGGTTTTAACTCAGAATTTAAGCCTTCCATGGGAATTAGTCTGGGGGCCTGACAATATGATCTGGATGACAGAACGTGGAGGAAAGGTCAGCCGTGTAAATCCCTCAAATGGTTCCTTAAACGTCTTAATTACAGTTCCTGATGTTAAATCAATAGGGGAAGGTGGTTTGTTAGGAATGGCCCTTCATCCTGATTTCTCTTCAAATCCTTTTGTTTTTTTAGCCTATAATTATGATAAGGCAGGTACTTATACTGAAAAGATAGTTAGATACACGTATAATGGAACCACATTGATCAATCCTATGGTCATTTTGGATAATATCCCTGCTGCAAATAATCATAATGGAGCCCGTCTCCTGATTAGTCCTGATTTGAAGTTATTCATCAGTACCGGTGATGCCGCAAATCAGGCTACGGCACAATCACTAAATTCAAGGAGTGGTAAAATTTTACGAATTAATCTTGATGGTACAATTCCTTCTGATAATCCTATTAATGGTAATCCGCTTTGGTCTTATGGCCATCGTAACCCACAGGGATTGGTTTATGTCAATGGCAAACTATATAGCTCAGAGCATGGTCCGGATAAGGATGATGAAATAAATGTGATCGTTAAAAATAGAAACTATGGATGGCCTTCAGTTAATGGTTTTTGTAATGAAAGCGCCGAACAATCTTTTTGTAATGCCAATAATGTGGCTGAACCATTAAAAAGCTGGACACCAACCATTGCTGTTTCAGGAATGGATTTCTATAATAATGATGCTATCTCTCAACTTAAAAACTCATTAATTCTGGCAACTTTAAAAGACCAAACCTTGTACCAACTCAAATTAAATTCAGCAGGAGATGGAATAGAAGAGACTAAAGAATTATTTAGAGGTACTTATGGCAGACTAAGGGATGTTTGTGTGGGAGCAGATGGTAAGATCTATGTCGCTACAAGTAATGGATCAAATGATAAGATCATTGTACTAAAGGGTAAATAATAGATACAACTATTCTTTGCATTTGGTAATCTCGTCCAAAAACCAATTATGCATGATCAAAAAAGTCGTTGCGAATGATTCAATAGTACACTAGAGTCCTATTTCTTCATTCGGTCCAGGGTAAAAAACTCTTAGAAATCCTGTGATCGAGATCGAAGGTGTCTCCACAATAATCTTGTATATAATTCTTGAGCCTTAAGAGCCTTTTCAACCCACAATGTTCATTTTATACCCTACCCCATAATCACTGAAAACCCTTCTTAGCCGGGATTATATCGCTCAAGTTCCAGAATCAGAATCTTCCATAAATGCCCCTGTGACAAGGTAACCAATGTGTTTTAGACTGTAAAGTATTCTGCATATCCAATTTTAAGAGTAAAACCTGATTGTCAATAAAATAGGTTGTTAATACAAAATAAATTTACTTGTATTTAGGTTAATAATAGTCAAGCTTTGCAGTTTAATAGGTTGCTAAGAGTACTTGCCTTTTCATTTTAAACAGGATAAAAATATCAATTTCCACTCCATTGCAATATATATGAGATCAATTTAGTAGTAAATACTTAATTATAGGTATTGTGTCTGTTTGTTTTAAAAAGGATTTTTGGTTTTAGTCGATCCTGGTTAATTCCTAAACCTCCTTTATATGAAAAAACGGATACTTTTCTTACTGTTGGTTGTATCTTGCCTATTTAGTGCTACTGCCCAAACCCCGGGCTGGACAAAAATGAAATCTTTGAATAAGGATATAGCAACCCGGTATAGCAGCCAGATGGTCACTTACAATAATAAGCTTTATTTTTTGGGAGGCTATGGATATGGGGGTGGCGGTTACCTCAATGATTTTTGGGAATACGACCCGGAAACAAAAACGTTGAATGAATTAAGCAGCCTTCCTCCGGACTTATTTCCAAATGCTATTGCAGGCGGTAGAATGATGGTTGTTATTGGGGATAACCTTTATTATATAGGAAATCAATTACGGGAATATAATTTCAAAACAAAAGTATGGAGTGCTAAAGCTAATTCTCCTTCCAGCCTCAGCGGAGCATATGTAATTGGCAATATGCTTTATGCCGAGAGCGGTCTTGATAATACATTTTACAGTTATGATCCCACAACTAACGAATGGACTAAAAAAGCAAGCTATCCCGGCAAAATAAGACAGAATGGATTTAGCTTTGCTATAAGCAATAAAGGATATAAGGGAGGGGGATACTCTAATAATGATAGCTTTCCTCTGGAATTTTACGAATACAACCCAGTTTCAGATACTTGGGCTCAAAAAGCCAATATGCCTTCTTCACTATCCTTTGCGGTAGCTATTAGCAGCAACGGTAAAGGATATGTTGGTACCGGCCAATTGCCTCCTCCTTTTCCATATTCTACGGGAACCTGGTACGAATATGACCCAATCACTAATTTATGGGTAACAAAAGCAAGTGCTCCTGTGGTAATGGAGTCATCTGTAGCCTCAATAAATAATGATATTTATTTATTTTCCGGAAAGGTATACACCCGTGAGGCTGGAATTTTTTCCAGAAATTTTATTAGTAAATATAATTCAGTAACAAATACCTGGACTACAGATACTGCTTATGCAGGTGGAAACAGGACATATGCAAGCGGAATACACTATAATGGGAAGATATATGTTACCGGGGGAGATGATTCTGAACAAAGAACTGATACATGGGAATACACTATTGCTACAAATACATGGGCTCGTAAAGCGGACGTGCCAGGCACTGGTTTTTCCCTGAACGGGCAAGCCATTATAGGCAGCAAATTGTTTCTTGTTGGAGGTTACAGGCGATCTGGAAGCGGGACATTGCCGGTCTATTCTAATGCTACCCTTCAATACGATGCTGCGACTAATGTATGGGAAACTAAAGCGAATTATCCTGGTGGATCCTTAGGTGAAATAGGAGCCTTTACTATAACCGGTGAATTATATGCAGGTTGCGGATGGAGTGGATCACCTAATATAAGTAGTAATGCTTTTTACAAGTACAATGCAATTGCGAATTCCTGGTCAGCATTACCAAATTGTCCCCAAAGCGGGCCTGTATACGCTGCTTTTAGCATTGGTGATATTGGATATTTCGTTTTTGGCACATCCTCATCTGGTACAAGCATAATGTACGCTTACAATCGTACAACAAATACCTGGTCTTTAAAGCAGCCTGTTCCTGACTTTATAGTTGACGGAGGGTCTCAAGCGGGTTCTAATAATACTTTTGTTAGAGATGGCTTGGTCTATATGGTAGGCCTGAATGGCACTCCTGGCGCTGGTTTTAGCTATAGTAAAATAAGAAAATATGATCCTGTCGCGGATAAATGGACCTATGTAAGCGAGACGCCCTTCTCTAAAAAGGGACAAACCATTGTAGATACTGGGAATGATATATACATTGGTTTTGGGCAGGATCAAAATCTAATCCAGTCAAGCGGCACCTATTATCATGTTGAGAATGATTGGTATAAGTTCAACCTTGAAGCGGATGTTTCTGCTTATATAGGAGATAAAATTTATAACTGTCTGGGATCTCAAAATTTACAACCCAATCAGATTAAAGCATTTACAGATGATGAAGGGAAGTTGTTTGTATCCCTGCAAGCTGGTCCCACATCCCTTGTAAGCACTATGTGTATTACTCAGCGATCTTTACCATCTACAAGTGCATTCAGGGAAAATAAAATAATTGCAGACGGGAATATTCCCTATTCCGCCATGTTTATGAATAAGAATTTTGGAGTTACCAGCGGCGGACCTTCAACAGGGGCAAAACTAAGGATGTATTTTACAGATACTGAGCTGGCAGCTTTTGTTGGAGCTTTCAATGCTAAATATGGATCGAATAAGACCATAAATGATATAAAAATTATTTCCGGCAGTAATGGTAGTGGTTCTGCCAATTTAGATCCTGCAGATAATACTAACGCTTACGCAGTTTATACTCCAACTGTTAATAATTACAAAACAGGCAATAAATATTTAGAATATACATTTTTAAATGGTCAGGGAATAGTAGAAGGATATGCTGTCTTGTTAATCAATGAACAAACACTTACTTTTTCCTCACTATCGTCAAAAACATATGGTTCGGCTGACTTTACACCCGGAGCTACGAGCAATAACAGCACTATCCCAATAACCTACAGTAGTAATAATACTGCAATAGCAACGATTACAACAGATGGTAAAATACATATTACCGGGGCTGGTACTACTGTAATAACAGCCTCGCAATCGGGCAATGCAAATTATAATGCTGCAGTACCAGTTTCCCAAACATTAACAGTTACTCCTGCAGCTTTGACTATTACTGCTGATAACAAAACTAAATTTTACGGTTCGGTCAATCCGGCATTAACTGTAGGCTATACTGGTTTTGTAAACGGGGATGATGCAACCAAATTAAATACGCAGCCTGCGGTAATTACTACGGCTACCACCAGTTCAGAGGTAAATACCTATCCCATTACGACAAGCGGTGCAGTCTCGCCAAATTATACATTTGTGTATACAGCAGGCGTTTTGACAGTTAACAGGGCTCCATTATCAATTACGGCAGACAATAAAACAAAAGTGCAGGGAACAGCTAACCCGAACTTAACTGTGAGCTACACGGGTTTTGTAAATAGCGAGACAAGCAGCGTGCTAAGTGTGCAACCCTCTGTTTCTACTACTGCTACATCAGCTTCTGTTCCGGGCACCTATCCCATAACAGCAAGTGGAGCAGCTGCTCTGAACTATAATATTAGCTATACGGCAGGTATACTCACAGTTGCACCTTCTGCACCAGTTATTACCTCCATTACTCCTTCAACCTCAGCGGCTAGTGCCACCGTAACTATCACTGGCAATTATTTCACTGCCGCCAGTTCAGTAAGTTTTGGTGGTGTTCCGGCGGCATCTTTTACGGTAATATCTCCTGCGTCTATAATAGCAGTTGTAGGTTCAGGTGCCAGTGGAAATGTTTCGGTCACAACAAGCATCGGTACTGGCACATTCTCTGGCTATACATTCGTTCCGAAGCCTATTGTTACAGCAGGAGGTCAAACTACTTTTGCGTCAGGAGGGAATGTGGTGCTTACGGCCAGCCCTGGAACAGGGTATGCTTATAAATGGGCGAAGAATGGTATTGATATTGCAGGAGCAACAGCTTCTTCCTATACTGCATCTGAATCGGGATCTTACACGGTAAGTATAACTATTAATTCTGTCACCCTGATATCTGTTGCTACAACAGTAAATGTGATCTTTACTTTGCCTGCAAATAATTTTAAGCTTACAGCAAATGGCGAAACATGTAAGACCAGCAATAATGGCAAAATTAGCATAGCCGCAATACAATCTAAAAGCTATACAGCAGTTCTTACAGGCAATGGACTGAACTTGTCACGTCCGTTTACAAGTACCCTGGATTTTACGGATCTTCAAGCAGGAACCTATAACGTTTGTATAACTCTTACAGGAGAGGCTACTTACAAACAATGTTTTGATCTGGTGATCACGGAACCGAAAGACCTTTCGGTGTATGCGGTTGTTAAAGAAGGCAATAAAATTAGCCTGGATCTGGAAGGGAGCAATTCATATATCATAGATCTCAACGGAACCGTTTTCCGAACAGATAAAGAAAAGCTCAGCCTTGATCTAAAACCAGGAAATAATACACTTAAAGTTTCTACCGGCATAATCTGCCAGGGCATTTTTGAAAAGAATATTCAAGTGTTTGATAAACCAATTATTTACCCTAACCCTTTTGTGAGCGTATTAAACCTATCAACTCTTCCTTTAAAAACCCTGGTTGAGATTCGCTCCTTACAGGGAAGGGTTGTATTTAGACAACATTTCGATAACGAAAGCGGCACAATTGCACTAGCACTTGAAAGTCTGGATGCAGGAATGTATGTATTAAAAACTACAACTGTTAAATCAGAATCAATTTATAGAATTATAAAAAAATGAGATACTTATCAATTTTAATCTTGCTATGTAGTGTTGCCTGGAGTTGTAAAAAATCCAGCAATACTGAACCAGTTAAACAACCTGGCAAGGCAGTGCTTTTATTCCCGGCCCAAAATGAGGCTTGTACATCCGGCACAATTATTTCAGATACTCAGAGTTCTATTGAGTTCAAATGGAATAGGTCTGATAATACCGATAGTTATGACCTTGTATTAAAAAACCTTGAAACAGGTATAAGTAGTACTTACCCTTCTGCAGCAAATAATCAGCTTAATATAAATTTATCCAGAAACACTCCTTACTCCTGGTATATCATATCCAAATCTGCTGCGAACGGAACACCAGCACAAAGTGAGGTTTGGAAGTTTTATAATGCCGGTCCTGCCTCTATTTTTTATGCACCCTTTCCAGCCGATGGGATGGTTCCTCTTATGGGGGCCAGCGTGACCGCAACGGGCGGGAAAATTACTTTGGATTGGAATGGAAGCGATGCAGACAATGATATCATATCCTATAATGTTTACCTTGGGACAACAACCAGTCCAACTTTGCTCTCAGGTAATCTAGTCAACAGTGTTTTAAATGATGTAACTGTGCTCAGTAATACAACTTATTACTGGAAGGTCTTAACAAAAGACTCTAAAGGAAATACTTCCGATTCTGGAAACTATCAGTTTCAAGTAAACTAAGATTAATTTAGGATTCCTATAGCTCATTTATTTACTTTTAAAAACGAAATATCAAAAAGAGAGCTGCTGTTATAGGATGAGATTTGCATATATAAAATGAGTGAGGATAGTTATTATAGTTTAATAAAGCCTTAAGCGTTCACTGGTTACTTGAATTAATTTTTAATTTCAAAAGATTGGCTAAAACATCGGTATGATTTGATCTGTTTTCAATTGGCGAATACATATTATTTCAAAGTGGCGGCGGCGGAACTCAAATTGGAAAAGAGTAGGAAATATATTTTTTTAAACTTAATCTGACTTAAAGCTCAAGGCACGATTAAGTTTTTATCAATGACCAATAAATAGATATTTATTCTGCGAATCATGTTTATCAATTTGATTTAGGAATCCCAAATAAATTAGTAGTCGTCAAGCTAATTAGATCAAAATAGATTGTCCTTAAAAGAATTATTATTCTATATAATGACATTTTAAGTATGATTTATTGCAATGATGCTATGATAGGGTCAAAGGTAGTGGCTCCAACTTTAATATTATTGTTCTTGAGAGTAAGTATTCTGAACAAATATTGCCGGCTTTTGGTAATTTCGTCTAAAACCAATTATGTATGATCAATAAAGTCGTTGCGAATGCCGATGAGGCCATTCAGGATATTTCCAGTGGTATGACACTAATGCTGGGTGGTTTTGGTTTATGTGGCATTCCTGAAAATTGTATTAATGCACTGGTAAACAAGGGTATAGATCAGCTTACCTGTATTTCTAATAATGCTGGTGTAGATGATTTTGGGATAGGGTTGATGCTCAGGAAGCGCCAGGTTAAAAAGATGATATCTTCTTATGTTGGAGAAAACGCCGAGTTTGAAAGACAATTATTAAGCGGTGAGCTTGAAGTTGAACTGGTGCCACAGGGGACTTTAGCTACCCGTTGTATGGCCGCAGGATACGGAATGCCCGCTATTTTTACACCTGCAGGTGTAGGAACAGAAGTTGCACAGGGTAAAGAGATCAGAAACTTTAATGGTAAAGATTACCTGATGGAAATGGCATTTGATGCTGATTTTGCAATTGTCAAGGCCTGGAAAGGTGATACGGCAGGAAATCTTATTTTCCGCTCTACTGCCCGAAATTTCAATCCTGTTATGGCAATGGCCGGTAAAATAACTATAGCAGAAGTAGAGCATCTTGTAGAAGTAGGTGAACTTGATCCAGATCAGATCCATACTCCGGGGATATATGTACATCGGATATTTCAGGGTAAGGACTATGAAAAAAGAATCGAACAGCGGACAGTAAGACCTAAAGAATGACATTAATTATGCCTTTCAGGCAATTTTATGGTCTTAAATAAATAAGATTTCTTTCAGCAGCCACAAGACAAACTTTAAATTAACCAATCAATGTTAGATAAAACCGGAATTGCAAAGCGTATAGCAAAGGAAATAAAGGATGGGTATTATGTCAATCTCGGAATTGGTATCCCTACTTTAGTTGCTAATTATATTC
This sequence comes from Daejeonella rubra, assembly GCF_900103545.1. Classification (GTDB taxonomy): domain Bacteria; phylum Bacteroidota; class Bacteroidia; order Sphingobacteriales; family Sphingobacteriaceae; genus Daejeonella; species Daejeonella rubra. The sequence goes on along the minus strand of NZ_FNHH01000016.1, from coordinate 38,877 downwards.
CTGAAGGAATAAATATAGTTCTTCAATCTGAAAATGGATTATTAGGCATGGGGCCTTTTCCTTTTGAGGGAGAAGAAGATCCTGATCTGATCAATGCAGGGAAGCAAACAATAACAACATTGCCCGGCTCTTCGATCTTTGATTCTGCCATGAGCTTTGGTATGATCCGATCTCAAAAGGTAGATCTGACCATTCTTGGTGCAATGGAGGTTTCAGAAAATGGTGATATAGCAAACTGGAAGATTCCAGGGAAGATGGTTAAGGGAATGGGTGGTGCAATGGACCTGGTGGCTTCAGCTAAAAATATCATTGTAGCTATGCAGCATGTAAACAAAGCAGGAGAAAGTAAATTATTATCTGAATGTTCTTTGCCCCTAACCGGTGTGAAATGCGTTAAAAAAATTGTTACGGAACTGGCTGTACTCGAAATTGCCAGTGGAGGTGGGTTCAGGTTATTGGAGCGGGCACCCGGTGTTTCCGTTGAAGAGATCAGAAAAGCAACTACAGGAAAATTGATCATCGAGGGTGAAATACCCGAAATGCAGATTTAAATCAATGATTTATCAAGGACATTAGCACGAAGATTGCCTGAAATTTGGCTTGTTATCTGAATGATATCTTCAGCAACATGGGTGTTATTAGTAATGATCGAATCGCATTGTTCCTTATGCGGCAACAAATAATCTTTGTATGCCGGCATAACATGATTGTTCCATTTATAAAGTACATCACCTTCAGGATAGCCACGTTCTATAAGATCGCGCTTTAGTCGTCGCTGCAGGGCAATATCTTCATCAGTATCTATAAATATCTTCAGATCTAAAATTTGTGAAATTTCTTTAAAGTGAAGTATGAATAACCCTTCAACTATAACTATTGGAGCTGGCTTGATCTCTAAAAGTTTGGGTTCAGCATTTGGATTATTAAAGGTGTATTCTTTCTGATAAACAGTTTCTCCATTGATAAGCCTTTTAATATCACTTAAAAATTGATCATTGTCAATTGTAGATGGAAGATCAAAGTTGTATAGCTTGTTTTCCTCAGCAGTCATGTTATGAGCTACTCTATAATAATAATCATCCTGTGATAACAAACAAACTTCTTCTTCCTTAAAATGGTTTAAGAAGCATTTTAAAAAGAATGTTTTTCCGGAACCACTACCTCCGGCAATACCAATCACAAATGGCTTTTTATTCATTAGGAACACCGTATATTAAGGTTGCTTGAAATCTTTTATCTATTGCTCCAATTAATTCAGCAGTAGCCTTAGTCACTACAATAATAGCATCTTTTGATGACTCGTTTTCAGTAAACTTCCCAACAACTTTTGCAAAGGTACTTTTGCCTGTCATAGGATTAGTGATTTTAATCACAGTTCCTATTGGTGCCGTTTGATGAAGAGCCAGCATCTTAGTCCCATCCAGATTTTCATCTGCTATCCAAATAGCTACACCTCTCTCATTAACTTCCCGAAGGCCATATCTGGCAACAGGTAATTTTAGTCTTTCGCTTGCACTTTTGCTGCTGTCTATTGAAGTAGAACTGGTTCTTGACTCCAATTTAGGCATATCCAATGGAAATGCCGGTGGGGGAGACAACTGCTCGGCAGGCCCAGACCCAAATGGAACCTTGATTATCTGACCAATAGCAAGATTATTACTTGTCAGATTATTTAATGTTTTCAGATCCTCTACTGTAGTATTAAACTTTTTTGCAATGGCAACAAGATATTCACGGGGACCAACCTTATAATCGATTACAGCTACTTTAGCAGAAGTACGCGACTCTTGCTTACTACCTGCACTTATAATAGAGGTATCTGTAAAAGGTCTTTCTGTAGGAACTCTCAGTATGGTACCGATCTGTAAGGATCTGTTGCTGTTAAATTGAATTACAGATTGTGGCGTTACGTTATATTTCCGGGCAATAGAGTAATAGGTCTCTTTGGCCTCCACTTTATGAACTATATTTTTTTTACCATTAAGATTTTCAACACTTACAGAATCTATAGCGGCACTTGCAGTACAGGCTATAAGGGCAAAGGAAATTGATAAAACTAATTGTCTCAGCATTTATCTGGTTTTAAAATTTGTGCAATTATACAAAATATGAAACGATTTCATCCTTATTTCGGATGTACAACAATCGCTTGTTCACAATAAAGAACGACTCAGGCTGTAGTTTTTGTATACCAGCAATCATAATATCATCAAGTAATATCCTATCATCCTGATAAACAACAAGTCTCTGCTGCATATTATTTTCAAATGTTTGATGAAAACATACCATGCTGAGTCTGTTAAAGCTCAAAACAGAGATATCTCCCTGAATTGGACCATGATCAATAAAGTCGGGTAAAGTATAGGATTCAACCAAAGCAGGAAATATTAGATAGCTATTTTCATATTGACTATTTTCTTGTTCAACTATATTCTCAGCACTTATGTGATCAATCCAGGTATATTTTCTTGGATAGATTTTTGGGTCAAAAACCTGCACTCCGTCTGGAACTGCCTGATTGAGGGTGAAATTGTATCGTTCCCACAAAATTTCACCATCAACGATATTTACAGAAATCAATCCTTTGCTTGCAGGACTTTCAGTATGTTCGTTTGCTGTTAATAGTATATTATTCTGGGCTGCATATGCTAGATTGAGATTCATTGGCTCTAAAAAAGATTTTTCTTTAAAATTTATCTCACCAGTTTGATGATCTAAAACAGTAAAGGCAATTTTTCCGGATTCTAATTGACGGCTTTCAATAGCCAGATATCCTTTTTTCTCCTGAATACGGATCTTCCATATTAACCCCTTGAATTTTTCTGAAAAAATCTGTCTGAGCTGTTCTGTTTTTGGCACCATGGAATGCAAAAGTACGTCTTTTCTGCTACAGCCGAATTGGTTTTAATACTTAGTTAAACTTATTCAGGCAGGATATTTGCATAAGTATATGTTATAAACAAAAAAGAACGATTATGAATCCCAAAGAAATTAGTCTGACAGATAAAGAAGTTAAACCAGTAATTGATCACTTAAACGATCTATTAGCGAACTATCATATTCACTATCAAAAGCTACGTGGATGCCATTGGAACGTGAAGGGTTCACATTTCTTCACTCTTCATATAAAATTTGAAGAGCTTTATACCAATGCACAATTAACGATCGATGCTCTCGCAGAACGTATTCTTACACTTGGTAAATCTCCATACAGTACGTTTACAGAATATATAAAGATTTCAGAACTGAAAGAGATCGATACTATAGGAATGAAAGATACAGATATGGTATTGGCTATCATGGATGATTTCAGTAAGCTTATTGAAATGGAACGTTCAATAATGAGCATGACTGCTGAAATTGGCGACGATGGTACCAATGACCTTATCAATTCATTTATGCAGTTTAAAGAAAAGAATAACTGGATGCTTCGTTCCTTTGTAGGAAGAAGTTAATACATTAACCAACAAAAAAAAAATCCGCTTTCAGGCGGATTTTTTTTTGTTTAAAACCTTTTCCCAATTGTAAGGAAAACATTGTTTCTTGTATTCTTTATGGATGCCATTGGACTAGTACCTGGATTCAGGGTATATGGTTTTATATCAGAATTATATACAATTTGCTGATACGTCATATCTATATAAATGTCGTTGAAGCGATAACCCATTCCGCCACTGTAGGTACTGGTTTTAAACCTGTCATTGTCCAGTGCTTTATAAGGGTTACCCTGTACTCCGTATCCTGCTCTTAACATTAGTTTATCGAGCTTATATTCTGCACCTAAACGATAGTTTATTGCACTTTTGTAATTGTTCAATATTTCTCTGTTATTATCTAAAATGACATCAGTATCTTCATAATTCTGAGCTGTAGAAAAATTTATTGTAGAGTAATCTACATAGTCAACATCGGCAGATATAAATCCCTGATTATTTATGAATACTCCAATACCCCCACTAACCTTAAGAGGAGTACGTAACTTGTAAGCGAAATCATAAGTTTCATCATTATTTAAAAATTGAGAATCGACCGTGTTTTTGCCATATTTTGTATCCAGTACTTCAGAATAGCTATCATCGATAGTATACCATGTTGGAGATTCGATTGTTGCTCCTAAGCGTACTGTTGGGACCGGCCTGTATATTGCACCCAATTTTGCATTTATTCCTGAACCTTTAGTGATCTGTGCCTGTCGGTATGACATATCATAATCATTCCTTTCAGTTACATTATATCCTTTTTCTTTATAATTCGCATTGGAAGTGTAATTTATACTTGCTATTCCGATACTTGCTCCAATGTAAAATTGATTGCTGTAATTCGCCCCAAATGCAAAATTGAATTCTCCCTGAGAACCGGTTCTTAAATCATTTTTAGTCTGGACATTATTCACATCAGTCTCCGGGAAATACTGTCCGTTAGAATTATCATAACCGATCAGATAATTATCATAGGCCATTCTTTCCAGACTTCCTGAAGGGAGGGAGTTAGGTGCACCGTAATTTGTGGTGGCTAACTGCGCGTAATAATCCGCAATGGAGGTTTGGGTATTTGTACCAGAGAATAGGATATTATCTCCGTAAGCTTTAGTTCTGTTATAACCAAGGCCGAAGTTAAAACTGATCCAGCCCTCATCCAGTTTTGCACCTTTAGGTTTTGAAACAGTTGAATTCCATACAACTGCAGCATGGGCCAAACCTAGCTGGTCTTTTTTGCCAACAGTTACCTTGCCAAGGTATTGAGCATCAGCATTATAGCTATTGAATTCCGGGGTGAAACTAAATTCTGATCTTGTAAATAAGCCAATTCCAGCAGGGTTACTACCAATGGAACTTAAATCTCCACCCACACCGATTTGTGCACCAATAGCCTTAAATCTGGCAGTACTGCTTGATTGTGTTTGTGAAAAACGTAAAGCATCGGCTGAATACTGCGCATGTAACTCTCCTGTGGCAGCCACTATGGCTGCCATAGATAATAAAATTCTGAATCTCATAAGGGTATTTCTGTCTCTTAATTTCCTCTTGAAGGGCGGGATGATGAACTTCCACCTCCATTATTATTTGATGGTGCAGGGTTTGACCTGGAGCCTGATCCTGTATCCTGTCTTGGTGGAGCAGTATAAATCCGTTCAGGTTGTGCCGCTCTTTGTGGTGGACTTTGGTTCGCCCTGTCTGGACGAACTGCAGGTTGTGTTCTGGTACCTGAAGTAGCATTGGGTTGAACCTGATCTCCATAACGTTCAGCTCTTCCTCTTGAAATGATATTTCCATTTGGGTCTTTGTAGATCACCCCCCCCGGACCACTTATAACAGAACCTCTGTCGATAGTCAGGTTGTCAGTACTTCTTGAAGGTCTTGGACGATAGTTTGGAGAGTTAAATGCAGGGCTGCTGTATATGCCGCTGTAATTTCCTCCATAATATCCGTTTCCATTTCCATAACCATAAGAATTAAAGGAATTGTAAAAGGAGTAGGGTCCCCAGAAATTTGATCCGTATCCATAATTATAACCATAGTTTCTCCATGGATTGTAATTATAAGCACCAAAACCTAATCCTATACCTATATTAAATGAAGACCCACCGAAATAACTGTTTGGAAAATAGGAGTTACTGAAATATGGATCATAATTGTAACCATAAAGGCTATTATAATAACCCAGAGATGGTGCATAAGTCCTGAAACGGTTAAAACGAGAAGTATAATCGTTATAATAACCGTAGTCACCATATGAATCACCATATAATTCATCTTCAGTAACGTAATCGCTGCTTCTTTTTTCTTCTTGTTTTGCAATAACAACCGGATCTACTTCTCTGGCTTTTGCAATTGAATAATATACGTCATCATTCTGATCGTTTAGCTGTGCTGTTTTTGTGCTTGCACATGAACCCATGAAAAGAATAGATGGTATTGCTAGTAAGTGAATGAATTTCTTAATCATAATGATGGTCATTAATAGAAATTAAACGATTATAAAGAAGACGATAGTATATCAGTAATGGTTGCATCGCAAATTATTATAATACATCGTCTAGTTTTATAACTTTGCTAAAATGTTAATTCGATTAAATATACGTAATTTTTTGAGACTTAAATAAGATGAGTAAGGGTTTAACAAGCAGAGAAGAGGATTATTCCCAATGGTATAACGAACTTGTGGGTAAGGCAGACATGGCTGAACATTCTGCTGTGAGAGGTTGTATGGTCATAAAGCCTTATGGCTATGCGATTTGGGAAAATATGCAGGCTGCTTTGGACAAAATGTTCAAAGATACGGGGCACAGTAATGCTTATTTTCCATTATTCATTCCTAAGTCATTTTTTTCAAAAGAGGCTTCCCATGTGGAGGGTTTCGCAACAGAATGTGCTGTTGTAACTCATTATAGATTGAAAAATGATGGCAATGGTAATATCATTGTAGATGAAGATGCAAAACTTGAAGAGGAGTTAATTGTTCGACCAACCTCTGAAACTATAATCTGGAACACCTATAAAGGATGGATTCAGTCATATCGTGATCTGCCAATTCTGGTTAATCAATGGGCCAATGTTGTTCGCTGGGAAATGAGAACACGGCTGTTTTTAAGAACAGCTGAATTTCTTTGGCAGGAAGGTCATACAGCACATGCAAGTTCACAGGAAGCAATTGAAGAAACTGAACGTATGCTTGAAGTTTATGCAGACTTTGCAGAAAATTGGATGGCATTACCTGTGGTCCGGGGAAAGAAAACAGCCAATGAACGATTTGCAGGTGCTTTGGATACCTATTGTATAGAAGCATTAATGCAGGATGGTAAAGCACTTCAGGCTGGGACCTCTCACTTTTTAGGCCAGAATTTCGCTAAAGCATTTGATGTGAAGTTCACGAGCAAGGAAGGTAAACTCGACTATGTTTGGGCAACTTCCTGGGGAGTGTCAACTCGCCTGATCGGAGCTTTGATCATGGCACATTCTGACGATTCAGGATTGATTCTTCCTCCTAAACTTGCACCTATTCAAGTTGTAATTGTTCCTATTTACCGTTCTGATGAGGAATTGGATAAAATATCTGCTATTGCTAAAGAACTGGCTGCCGAACTAAAGTTGAAGAATATTTCTGTTAAATATGATGATCGGGATACACTTCGTCCAGGCTTTAAGTTTGCCGAATATGAAATGAAGGGCGTACCGGTTCGACTGGCAATTGGTGGTCGTGATCTTGAAAATGGCACCATTGAAATCGCACGCCGCGATACCAAAGAAAAACAAACTATATCCAGAGATGGATTAGTTCTTCATATTGAAGAATTATTGGTAGATATCCAGAACAGTATATTTAAAAAAGCTCTTAATTTCAGAGAAGAAAATACACGTGAGGCAAATTCTTACGAAGAGTTTAAAGAATTATTAGATACCAAAGCTGGCTTTATTTCAGCTCACTGGGATGGCACTCCGGAAACAGAGAAGCAAATCAAAGATGAGACAAAAGCTACAATAAGATGTATTCCTTTGAATAATAAACTGGAAAACGGACATTGTATAGTTACAGGTAACCCATCTACTCAGCGAGTTTTATTTGCCAGAGCATATTGATCTGATTATTATCAGATAAAAAACGAACATCATGGAAGAAGTTGAATCTTACCAGCACATTCTGAAATTACTTGAGAATAAAGCAGCTGTAAAACAGAAAATTTTTCAGACTACCTCTGATGTATTTAATCAGTTTAAAACTGTACTTCATGAGATAGGTTTGGATATGCAGGCCGATTTCTCAAAAAAGAATCAAAATGTTGAAATAACATACTCAGACAAAGGAGATTTTGAAGTTCAGTTAAAATTTTCAGGTGATGTGCTTGTTTTATCTATGCACAGTAATGTTTTTAGCTTTCCTCCTGAACATGAGATCAATAAATTAAAATATGTTGAGGAAGATCCTTTAAGAAAGTATTGTGGGATCATCCATATTCATAACTTCCTTGCTGATTCACTGAAGTATAACAGGAGTTCTGATATTGGCTATTTGCTTGGCAGGATATTTATTAATAAGGAGGAACACTTTTTTGTAGATGGACAGAGCCAGCTGGGATTTCTTTTCAATTCATTCCACAAAGGGAAATTGAAAAAGCAACAGGTCAGGAAGATCCTGGAACTGGCGATCATTTATTGTATGGAATTCGATCTGCTTACTCCACCCTTTGAAACTGTTCGACTAATTACTCTTGAAGAAAGGCAATATATGGGCTCAAATTCAGGTTATCCAACAGGAAAGCACATGGGTTATAAGTTTAAAACTGAACTTGATGATCAATTCTTGCCCGTAAGCAGGAAGAAGTAGGCAATTATAATTTGCTGTTTGTAATCTTCCTAAATATTAAAATGTTATAATCAGGAGATTTCTCCTATAACCAATTATAAAACCATTTCATTATGAAATTCGGAACTAAAGCAATTCATGCGGGTCAGGAACCTGATCCAAGCACAGGTGCAATAATGACTCCTATATATCAAACTTCTACTTATTGGCAGAAATCACCCGGAGATAATAAAGGTTTTGAATATTCCAGGGGGACCAATCCAACACGTAAAGCTTTAGAGTCATGTCTCGCAGCTTTGGAAAATGCCAATTTTGGCCTTGCTTTTTCAAGCGGAATGGGTGCTACTGATGCTGTAATGAAATTACTAGCTCCAGGGGATGAAGTGATCACCGGGAATGATCTTTATGGTGGATCATACCGAATCTTTACGAAGATATTTGCTAATTATGGGATAAAATTCCATTTCATAGATATGTCTGATCCGAATAATGTAAAGAATTATATCAATGATCACACTAAACTGATCTGGATCGAAACCCCAACTAACCCAACAATGCAAATTGTGGATATAGCAGCAGTGGGAGCAATTGCAAAGGAAAATAATATCCTCCTTGCAGTTGATAATACCTTTGCTTCCCCTTACCTGCAAAATCCCATTGACCTGGGTGCAGATATAGTTATGCATTCTGTTACCAAGTATCTCGGAGGCCATTCAGATGTTGTTATGGGGGCTTTGATGCTGAATGACGAAGATCTTTATAAACGACTTTGGTTCATTTATAATGCCTGTGGTGCTACACCTGGTCCAATGGATAGCTTCTTAGTATTACGAGGTTTAAAAACGCTTCATCTTCGAATGAAGGCACACTGTGAAAATGGAAGACAGATTGCTGAATTTTTAAAAACTCATCCAAAGGTTGATAAGATCTACTGGCCCGGATTTACCGATCATCCAAATCATGACATTGCTAAAAAGCAAATGCGCGATTTTGGTGGAATGATTTCGATTACTTTAAAAGGTGCTGACCTTCAGGAAACCTACCGAGTAGCTTCCTCATTCAAGGTGTTTACATTGGCAGAGTCATTAGGAGGGGTGGAGTCGCTGATAAACCATCCGGTTTCTATGACACATGGTTCAATTCCTAAGGCTGAGCGTGATAAGGTTGGTGTAACTGATAATTTATTACGCTTAAGTGTTGGTGTTGAAGATATTGAGGATTTGCTGGATGATCTGAAGCAGGCTCTTTCCTAAAATATATAAAAACTGAATTTTTGTAGATCCTCCATGTCTCAATATCCCGTTTCTTTAAATACGTTTCTGGAACTAAAGGATTTTCTCGATGCTAAAGTTGATCAGTATAATCGGCCTGGTTTTATTGAAAATGATCCAATATGTATACCGCATCAGTTTAAACTAAAGCAGGATATTGAAATTATGGGTTTCTGGGCTTCCATTCTGGCCTGGGGACAGCGAAAAACTATCATTAATAAGTGCAATGAGCTCATTACTTTGATGGATGGTACTCCTTATGATTTTATTATGAATCACCAGGATTCAGACCTGAAACGTTTTTTGAATTTTAAACATCGTACTTTTAATGACACCGATACCTTATATTTTATAGAGTTTTTCAGGCAGCATTATAATAAATATCCTTCTTTGGAAAATGCATTTACTGGTTTTAAACCAAAATCGCAGTTTCGGAATGATTATTTAGAAGAAACGGATGAGGAAGAGATTATAGAGTCCAGTTCATCTCCATGTTATTTGGGTGAATTTAAGGTAGAATCTAATAGGTCCTCTATAGAAAATTATTTGAATTCATTTAGAACATACTTTTTTTCATTACCTGATTTTCCATCCCGTACAAAAAAACATGTTAGTTCTCCAAGCCAAAAATCAACCTGCAAACGTCTTAATATGTTTCTGCGCTGGATGGTTAGAGATGATGATAAGGGTGTAGATTTTGGAATCTGGAAAACTATACAGCCTTCACAGTTAATATGTCCTACAGATCTGCATGTTGAACGTGTGGCGAGAAAATTAAAACTTATTACCCGTAAGCAGGTTGACTGGCAAACTGCCACAGAGCTAACATTGAATCTTCAAAAATTTGACCCGGCCGATCCGGTTAAATATGATTTTGCTTTATTTGGACTAGGGGTAGAGGAGCAATTTCAGAATCGGATCATTTAATTTAGCGAATCATTTATTATTCTGTCTTTTTTCTAAAGGTGTAATATCGTTCTCGATTTTAAGCTCTTTATCAACTTTTTTACTGCTCATTCGGAGTTTTGGGAATCGCATCGGACTTTTTACAGGGTTTTCATCACCCAATAATATGCCCCAGGGTTTGAAGATGTTCGAGCGATCGAAAATGATTTTTAATACTGCCACCAATGGTAAAGCAAGGAACATTCCTGAAATTCCTGCCAGACTTCCGGCAATAAAAACTCCAAGTATTGCAGCAAATGCATTGATTTTTACTTTAGAACCTACAATTCGGGGCATTAAAATATTATTGTCAAGAAACTGAACAATTGCAATCACTCCTAATACCGTGAAAATTGGTAATAATTCTTGTGATGAAGTTAAAGTTAACATCACTCCAAGCAGATTGCCAATTAAAGCCCCGACATAAGGGATTAGATTTAACAGTGCAAAGATCACCCCGATCAGGAGGGCATGCTTAATATCCAGAAGTAATAATATTCCACCAAGCAAAACAGTTATATAGGCTATCTGGATTAATAAACCAATCAGGTAACTCTTGATAATAATTTCGGTTTCTTTCATCACCTCCTTTACTTTTTTATGCTGATCGGGTTCAAACCAAACAAATACAAATCGAAGTAAAAGATTCTTGTAGGATAAAAATAAATAGATATAGATCGGTACTAATCCAATAAAGATAAAAGCAGATGTGATGGAGCCGGCAGCTCCACCTATAATATTGCCTGCATTTGTAAGCAGTTTATTGCTTTGGTCATTTAAAAACTTGATTTGTTCCTTAGTAGAAAAATCAGTCTTATTGTTTATCCAATCGCTTATATTATTTAGATGATAGTTTACATTTTTCTGGATTTGTGGAAAATCAGCTGCCAGGATACTTATTTGAGCAGAAAAGAACCAAATAACACCAGCAATAAAAACCGCTCCGAGTAGAATAGGTAATAAAATAGATAGAAATTCCGGAAATTTCCAAGCTCGGAGAAATCTGTAAAGTGGTAAAAGGACAATACTTAAAAAGAATGCCATCAATACTGGCATTATAATATCATTTCCGATAGATAATAGTGCGCCTAACAGACAAATACCAATTAACTCTATTGACCTTCTTACTGTTAGAGGTAGTTCTTTCATACGATGTTTTGTTCTGGCTTATGTATTTAATAAATCTAGGTTCAATTATACAACTTGTGAAAATAGTGTTTATTAATAATATTGTTTAAAAATCTGCTTAATACAATAACCCTGCCTAAAATAAAGCTATAGAATTTATTGCATTATAAATCTTATTGAATTCTTTTCAATCAATTTAATTAAAATAAATTATCCTGAAATGTTAATAACATTCATTGGGACTTTTATTCTCTTATATTAAATTTGCATCGCTTTAGGTTCTCGATTTCATTATCGTGATTAAAAGGGAACCGGGTTAGAATCCCGGACAGTCCCGCTGCTGTGTTCTCCACAACGGTTATCCAAATTATTGCCACTTTCCGCCCAGAGCGGATGGGAAGGCAGGATAAACCGGGAGTAAGTCAGAAGACCTGCCTTCGCATTTATAATTCATAGCTTTCGGGGATTGAAGCTTGGAGAAGGTAGTTCTAATAGAACTGTCTGTTTCTGGTATTCCTTCATTATCTGTTTGCTGTGGGACAAAAACTCACAACAAAATGAAAACAAAAAATTTTTACGTTGCTGCAGGCCTGGGGCTTGCACAACTGGCATTGCTAAACAGTAATGCCCTCGCACAGCAAAGGCCTGTCGCGAATCTTGATGAGGTAGTTGTAACTGCCAGTCGTTCACCAAAAAAAATATCGGAAATCGGTAAAGTTGTGAGAGTCATCTCCGCAGAAACTCTTGCGCAAAGCCAGGGGAGGACTCTTCCTGAGGTTTTAAACAACATAGCGGGGATTACCATAGGTGGAAATGGTGGTAATCCGGCAGATGTTAAAGCAGTGTATATGCGTGGCGCTAGTGCTGCCAATACACTGATTCTTATTGATGGTATCCCGGTGAATGACGCTTCTGAGATCTCGGGAGAGTATAATATTTCTGCCATTCCAATTGATATTATTGAGAGGGTAGAGATTTTAAAGGGTGGAAATTCAACCCTTTATGGTTCTGACGCTGTTGCCGGTGTCATCAATATCATTACCAAAAAAGGAAATGGTGGATTATCAGCTAATGTTTTAGCAACGGCAGGATCATATGATACCTATAAACAGGTTCTCGGCTTAAACGGTCAAATACAAAATACCACTGTGTCATTTAGTGCAAGTAATTCTGATTCTGAAAATTTCTCTTCGGCAGCTCCGGCAAATGGAGTTTCTAATTTTGATAAAGATGGCTTTCATCAAAAGTCCGTATTACTTAATCTGGGACAACAGGTTAGTAACAGGTTTTCATTAAGAGGAAATTTGCAGGCTAATAATAATGCGGCAGATCTCGATAACGGTGCATTTTCTGATGCCTTAGATTATACATACAGTAAATCATCTTTACTTGCTGGATTAGGAGGCCGCCTGGAACTTGATAAGGGAGTTCTTAACTTTAATTTAAGTCAAAATAATGTTAAGAATAAATACGATAATCAGGGTTCTGTGACTAATAATGCTGGGAATATAACTCATCTTGAGACCAATCTTAACTATAATTTTAGTAAATTAATTGACCTTGCAGGTGGAATTTCTTACAGAAATCTGAGTACAGAACAGCATAATCCTTATAGTTCTGCATTGTTTGCAGATAATAACATGACAAGTGCCTTTACTTCTCTGTTTTTTAGAACAAATACCGGCTTTCAGGCAGAATTAGGGGGGCGACTAAATAATCACAGCGATTATGGAAGTAATTTTACATACACTATAAATCCCTCATACCTTTTTGCAGAGCGGTATAAGTTGTTTTTTAATCTTTCATCAGCGTACCGGGTGCCATCTTTGTACCAATTATTTTCTGACTATGGTAATCTTGCTCTTGAACCGGAAACTACCACCAGTTTTGAGACTGGATTTGATTTAAACTTTTCACAAAATATCAATCTCTCACTCTCATATTTCAGAAGAGACATTGAAAGTGTCATCGATTTTGGCCAGATCGCTACCAATAAATTTGGCTATATCAACCAAAACAGGCAAAAGGATAATGGCTTTGAAATTGAATTGGGACTTAAACCATTATCTATGATCAGTTTGAATGCATATTATGCTTACGTCAATGGTGAAGTAACCACACCTGTTAATACCGCTTTTAACTTGTTCCGAAGACCAAAAAACTCTTACGGATTAAATGCAGGTATTGAGTTAAGTAAAAAGGTAAGTATGAATCTGATCTATAAACATACTGGCGATCGAACAGACAGATATTTTGATGGGAAAACATTTAAAACTGTTGAAGCTGATCTTGGCTCTTTCAATATGGTTGATGCCTATATCCAATACAAACCTTTAGCAAAGCTTACCTTATTTTCAGATGTTAAAAACATTCTGAATGAAGATTACATCGAATTTGCTGGCTACCAGACTAAAGGGCTAAATTTTAATGCCGGATTTAGATTAGGTATTCATTAAATAAATTCAAAATATTATTAAATAGCGATGGATAAAATTCATCGCTATTTTTGTTTATAGAAAAGTAAAAATGAAGAAAGTTGTCCTATTCTGGAGTGCAGGTAAAGATTCAGCAATGGCATTGCATAAAATACAGAATGATGAAAATTTTGAGCTGCTTGCGCTTGTTACAACATTGAATGAGGAATATAAGCGTGTCTCTATGCATGGTATCCCTGAAGTCATACTTGATAGGCAATGCGAAGCTTTAGGTATACCATTAATTAAGATGTGGGTTCCTAACCAGGCTGCTAATGATTCATATGAACATGCTTTCCTTGAATTATGCGGTGATTTGAAGAAGAAAGGGGTTGAAGTTCTTGCCTTTGGGGATATTCATCTGGAAGATCTTCGAAAATACAGGGAAGAACTGGTGAATCGGGGAGGTTTAAAAGCCTCTTTTCCCCTTTGGGAAATACCAACTGTAGAACTTATGAACAATTTTATTGCTAATGGATTTAAGGCTATCACCTGCTGCATCAATACTGGGGTATTAAGTGAGGATTGGATTGGAAGGCAATTGGACCGTAAATTTCTTGAAGATCTGCCGGAAGGAGTGGACCCATGTGGTGAAAATGGAGAATACCATACTTTTTGCTTTGCCGGACCGGTTTTTAAGGATTCGATCCCTTATCAAACCGGAGAACTGGTTTTTAAACCATTGAAGATTGAAACAGCGAAAGGTGAATCTGAAAGTGGATTCTTATTTTTAGACATAATTTAGGAAAGCAATGAAAAAGATCGTCGTATTAACTGGAGCAGGCATTTCAGCTGAAAGTGGCTTGAAAACCTTTCGGGATTCAGGCGGACTTTGGGAGGGTTATAATGTGATTGATGTCGCAACCCCTGAAGCATGGAGAAGAGATCCAATACTGGTACAGACATTTTATAATGAACGCCGTAAGAATGTGCTGGATGCAATACCCAATTTAGCCCATTTTGCATTGGCCAGGCTTGAAGAAAAGTATGAAGTCACCATTATCACTCAAAATATAGATGACCTCCATGAGAGGGCTGGATCATCTAATATAATTCACCTTCATGGATTGATCACTAAGTCGCAGTCTGACAAGAATCCTGTACTTACTTACGATATTTTAGGCTGGGAATTGAAAATGGGAGAAGTTTGTGAACTTGGTTCTCAGCTACGTCCTCATGTAGTTTGGTTTGGGGAGCCTGTTCCTATGATCGAATATGCCCAAAAACTATGTTCCCAGGCCGATATCTTTATCGTTATAGGCACTTCTTTAAAGGTATATCCGGCAGCTGGGCTCATTGACTTTGTGCCACCTAATGTTCCAAAATACCTTGTAGATCTGAATTGTCCAGAAATCCCACTTAAGGACCTGGATATGATAATAAAAAGTTCTTCAATTGGAGTTCCTGAATTGGTTGAACGACTCTTAATTTAATAGCATAAAAAAACCTGATTGGATTACCAATCAGGTTTTTTTTATAAATAACAAGATTGTTATTTGGCTAATGCCGGATAACGCTTCGATAAAAGATAAAAGCTGCTGAATAATACTGCAGAGAAAACCATATTTCCAATTAACATATTTCTGAAGAATGGTAAACCAGCTGCATAGGATGTAAGAATACCCGAAATGTTATGCGGGTATAAAGTTACAGGATAAAAGAAGGCAAAATTTGTGATCAGGAAAAATATACTTGCACTGATAAAAGAAGCAAGAACAACATTGGTAACATTAACCTTATTTCTTACAAGGAATCCGCATGCTACCATAGCTGTAAAACCAAAGTATACCAAAAGACTAAAACCATTCCCGATAAATATATCTGAGATTGCCATCGCTGCTAAAGGCATGATAAAAGCAAGGCCTCTGTTATTGAATTGTGCACCAGCAAAAATAGCCAGAGCACCCACAGCTGTGAAGTTCCAGATATGAGGAATCAGATAGGGAAGTGCACGGGTTAAAGCCGCAGCAATAACTAAAAGGCTTAATACTATAAAACGTGGTGACAGGATATCTTTCATGATTCAAAAATATAAAAAAAAATCAATGCTTTTAGATTGAAGTGAAATATGTAAAAATGTTTAAACTTCCCATTAATTTGGCAATAATAGGAGGCAATATTATATTTTGCCATGCAACATAATAAATTAATTATCAGTACTTTACTTTGTTTTATATAAAGCTAAATATAATATATCGCGTAAAAAATTTGGTTAAAATAGGCTATTTTGCAGAATTTAATTCTGTTTGTTGAATTTAAATACTGTAAATCAACTACTTATGATTTAAAAACTATCGTATTCTTTATATGCCTCATTGAAATCACTCCTCATTTGATTAAATCGTTCAGCTGCAGTTTTTATAAAATTATCGTTTAAGATCTTAAATACTCCATCCACCCCCTCAGGTACATCAAGCTCTGATATTTTATAGATCTGCTCAAAAACTCCCTTCTCCAGTTTTATGATATACTTCTGGTTCATTGAAAATATGCTGATCTTACAATCAGGATGTGGTAGCTCTGCAATGACTCTCATTTGTGGTTCTTGTTTTTTAAATGTCTTTAATTTCTACTAATGGATCAATACCATTCAGAGTTCCTGTTCCTGATATTATTTTAAATCTGGCAAAAAGCTCTTCACTATACCAGTCTTCTTTTCTTGTTTTTTTGATCACCTCTGCATGGTCTTTAGAGCCATAAGCAAAGGCTTTCATGTTTTCCATGTTATCCCAAACAGAAATGGTCGCCTGTCTGAAAAAAGGAGCCTCGCCAATACCAACTGAAGTTAGGTATCCCTTTGCCTTAGTCATGATCTGTGCAACCGGATCAACATGTGTCCAGAATCTCTTTAATTTACTCAATCTTATGGTCGCCCTTGTTAAAACTACAACAGGTCCTGTATGATCTTTATCATATTCGTTCATCTTAAATGGTTCTTTACCATCCCATTTTCCATGACTTGCTAAAGGGACACTTAACAATGTCCATTTTTCTGTAGTGAACGTTTTCCACCACCAGGAAATAAAAGAACCTTCATTGAAATTATTAAAATCCTCTTCTGAATCCCATACAGCCATTAGAGCCCATTGCTGCCAGTCGGGTTGCAGGTCAAATGTTCCGTTTCTGCCACATCCCATTAGTTTCCAGAACCTGCACTTATTGTTCATAACCAGTGGAATGCGGTGAACAGCCATCGCCATTAATGCGAAGGGTATGTATAATCGCCGGTACCTGACAATGCTTAATGAAACGATCATAGAGGATCTTAATGATTTATAATACAGGCCTCAAAGTTAATTTATCCGAATGTATTCTTCAGGACAATTTATAAAAGAAAAGTCCTCCCGGTTTGGGGAAGACTTTTCTTTTATAAGAACAGCTTACTAATTAGTCGCGGTCATTGTTCCGGTTTCCGCGGCCTTTAGTATTCTCGTACCTGACATCGTCACTGTTATCCCGGTTTCTGTCCTCATAACGATCATCATTTCGGTTGCGTTCATAGTATCGGGAATCATATCTGTTATCAGATTTCTTTCTCTGTCCGGGAGGCATACCATGGGGATGCTTATTTCTGTTCTGATAATTCTGACCTATATATACTTTTACCCGCTCATTTCTCATTTCATAATGCCCGGGTACTCTGCGGCCTCCTACACCAAATATGCCTCCGGTCCGGTATTCCGGTATCCATACCCTTCTTTCCCGCATTTCATAACGGTATTCACCTCGATCGTCTCTGTAAACATTATTATCATTTGATCCCCAAACAGTTTGTTCCTGTCTATACTGTGCTTGTGAATAGGTCGTCCCCAATGCTGCAAAGAGGGCTACCAGGATGATTGCTTTTTTCATAGATTTTTGTTTTTCCTTTTTATTTTGTCATTAATAAATTATTAATATAATATTTTACAAAACAGATAAAATTTAGTTTTTAATTTTAATATCTAAATTTATTTCAATACAAAAATTGGCATCCAAGATGAATTTAACATGAAGATTGATTTTAATTATAATATTAAATTTTAATTCAATTAATTTTACCGGATGGCAGAAGACTTAAAAATTTTATCAGGAGATAAGTCTGATCAGTACAGGTCCTTACTCCCTCAAATTTCCGCATTGCTTGAAGGAGAAAATGATGAAACAGCAAATATGGGCAATGTTTGTGCCGCTTTAAAAGAACAATTTGACTTTTTCTGGGTTGGATTTTACATGGTCAAAGGAAATGAACTGGTTCTGGGACCCTTTCAGGGACCGGTAGCTTGTACCAGAATACAAAAAGGAAAAGGTGTATGCGGCTCAGCATGGGAACAGGCAATAACACTTGTTGTTCCGGATGTAGATGCTTTTCCGGGTCATATTGCCTGTAGTTCTGCATCGAGATCTGAAATTGTAATTCCTATTATCAGGAATGGCCTTGTTATCGGTGTTCTTGATGTGGATAGTTCTGAACTGAATAGTTTTGATGAGTCAGATGCAGTTAATTTGTCAGCGATTCTTGAACTTATACCATTTAGATCTTGAATAAAAAGCTTACCATAGATTTCTATCAACGTGATGATGTAATAACAATCGCTACTGAACTATTAGGAAAAGATCTATATTCAATGATAGATGGTCAGCTTTGCGGTGGAAAGATCATAGAAACTGAAGCTTATTGCGGTCCGGAGGATAGAGGTTCTCATGCCTACAATGATCGTAAAACTCCCCGAAATGAAATGATGTATAGGTCCGGCGGATTGGTCTATATGTACATTTGTTACGGCATACACGATATGCTGAATATTGTAACAGGTGAAGAAGGAAGTTCTCATGCAATTCTTATCAGAGCAATTGAACCTCATACCGGTCTAGATGTCATGAGGGCAAGAAGAAATATTTTTAATAAAGATCAGCGCTTATGTCAGGGCCCTGGTGCTTTAACTAAAGCTTTAGGTTTAAATAAGACTCATAATGGCTTTGATCTTCAAGGTGATATTATATGGCTATCTGATTGTGAAAATTCATTTCGTAATGACCAGATTATTGCTTCAGCGAGAATAGGTATGAATTTTGAAGGTCCATACAAACTCATGCCTTGGCGCTTCTATATAAAAGGAAATCCCTACGTAAGCCGCCCTCATTTGTGATCATTCAATTATATTGTGTAAATTATGAAGATGACACCAAAAATTTTAGCTGTACTGAATTTTATAGCCTTTGCCTTTCATTTGACTTTTTCATATCTCGTCCAATTGAAATATTTTTCAATTTTGGATGTAGGTCAGGTTTCTGCCAGATATGATACTGTTTTTGCTCCTGCAGGTATCACATTTGCCATCTGGGGCCTTATTTATTTAGCCTTATTTGCTTTCTGTATTTTTCATCTATATGCAGCTTTTGCAAAGGCAGATATTCAACATACTAATCTGGATACCAAAAATATAGGCTGGTTATTTATTGTTAACAATATTGCTACAGGCATTTGGTTACTGGCATGGGTTAATGAGCAACTGCTTACATCCGTAATTTTGATCCTGATTCAGTTGGTCACACTTATTATTATTAGTGTGAGGGCTCATATATCTAATCCGGACCGACCAATTTCAACTAAAATATTCACTCAGTTTCCCCTGAGTATTTATTTCGCCTGGATATGTATTGCCACTATTGCCAATATAAGTGCTTATCTGAAGTCGCTTAACTGGTCTGGTGCTGGTATCTCTGATAATTTCTGGGTAATCATTATGATCGGTGCAGCGACTTTGATCTCCCTTTTCGTTATTTTGGTCAGAAGAAATATTCCATTTGGATTTGTGGTGATTTGGGCATTGTATGGAATTATACTGAAACGTCAGCAGGTTAACCCGACTGATTTTGAGAATGTTATCAATGCTGCGTATGCCGCATTTGTAGTCATCCTTCTCGCTTTGATCATTCGTTTCTTTAGTGGAGCTAAATCGGGAAAAGAACTTATAAACCCTTAATTTTCAGGTGCTTTATATTGCTTTTGATCCAATATATATTCATCCACTTCCCGAAGGGCATCGTTTTCCGATGCTAAAATATGAGCTCATTCCTGAACAACTCATTTATGAAGGCCTGATCACTGAAAAGAATCTTTTTTCACCAGGGGAGCTGCCTGAAGAAATTATCTTATTAAGTCATGTAAAGGCATATTGGGAACGATTACGGGATCTTCAGTTAAGTCCTGCAGAGATCAGGCGGTCTGGGTTTCCATTATCTGCAGGACTTATAGAGCGTGAGAAAAGAATTGCTCAGGGCACAATCAATTGTTGTCTGCATGCTCTTAGTCATGGAATCGCATTTAATGTTGCCGGTGGAACCCATCATGCAGGGTCAAACTGGGCCGAAGGTTTTTGTCTTTTAAATGATCAGGCAATTGCAGCTAATTATCTGCTTTCAAAGGATTTATCAAAAAGGATATTAATTATAGATCTTGATGTTCACCAGGGAAATGGAACTGCAGAAATATTCAATAATGAAGATAGGGTATTTACCTTTTCCATGCATGCGGAAAAGAATTTTCCATTTCGGAAAGAGCATTCAGATCTGGATATAGGACTGCCAGACGGTACTTCTGATAATGAATATCTTAAAATTTTGTCGGATCAATTAAGTATTCTGTTTGCACAGCATAAGCCGGATTTTGTTTTTTATCTGGCAGGGGTGGATATACTTTCTACTGATAAGATCGGTAAACTGAATATTTCGACAAAGGCTTGTAAAGAAAGGGATGAAATGGTGCTTGGAATCTGCAAAAAATTGAACCTGCCTGTTCAGGTTAGTATGGGCGGAGGTTACTCAACCAAAGTATCGGATATCGTTGATGCTCACTGTAATACCTTCCGGATCGCGCATGATCTTTATTTTTAAATTGACCCTAAATGCTGATTTTTTACGTAAAATGCTGATTTTCAATAAATTTAGTGTAAATTTGCAATATGGAAAAGCAACATTTTACGCGTTACAGATTTATTGATACACGGACAGGTGATTTGATCAGATACATGAACATCAATGACCGTCTGGAGGATCATACAGACAGATTGAAGAAAATGCAGTCACAGATCTATAATGAGATCAAAATTCCAGTTTCTGCTATTCTTTACGAGTTAGCCGAACCAGCTTCTTAGAAAAGAAATGGAATCTGGTAAAGAGTAGTCCTGCAGATACAAGTAATCCCAGGGTTAATCCATACCAGATGCCATTTGCTCCCCATCCCATATAAATTCCCAGAAAGTAACCTACAGGCATTCCAATTATCCAATAAGCCACAAAGGTGATCAAGGTTGGAATATTTACGTCTCCTAAACCTCTAAGGATCCCTAATCCAACAACCTGAGTTCCGTCAAATAATTGAAAGAAACCTGCAATTATAAGAAGCTGAGCAGCAATTGATATTACTGCTTTATCTGAAGTATATATCCAGGGTAAATATTGATTCAGTCCTGCAAATAAGAGTGCTGTAATTGCCATAAATACCAATACAATATGGTAGCTCGAAATGGCTGAAAGCCGGAGGTTCAGAAAATCTTCCTTTCCAAAATTGTTACCTGTTTTTATTGTTGCAGCCGCTGAAACTCCACTTGCCATCATATAAGTCATGGATGCCAGATTAATAGCCACCTGATGTGCTGCCTGTTCTACAGCTCCAATCGTTCCGATTAAGACAGCTGCACCACTGAAAGCACTAACCTCAAAGGTATACTGCATCGCTACAGGCGTACCAATCTTCAGAATTTTCAAGGAACGTATTTTACTGATCGATCTGACAGCAAATGATTTTAAATAAATCCTAAAGTTTTTAGATCTGATCACATACATGGCCATTACAACTGCCATTATTGATCTGTCGATCAGGGTACTCCATCCAACACCGTTTATTCCCATTGGTTCGATTCCGAACAGACCTTTAACAAATATGATCCCAAGGCATATATTGAGTGCATTTCCCCATAATGAGATCATCATGGCTTGTTTAGTGAATCCTAAGCCCTCTGCAAATTGCTTAAAGGTCATAAATATCATTAAAGGCACAATAGAAAAACCAAGTAAACCTAAATATGGTTTTGCCTGTGCAACTACCTCAGGGGCTTGTCCCATTCTATCTATGACCAAAAGGGAACCATAATAGATAAGTAAAAAAAGGATTATACCGGTTATTGCATTGATCAGTAAGCTATTGGCTAATAACCTGCCACATTCCTTATAATTTTTCCTTCCGCTTTCTTGTGCTATGAGAGGAGTTAAACCGTAGGAAAGTCCCATTCCGATTACAAGGATCACAATAAATATACTATTCACCAGAGAGACTGCGGCTAATGGGATAGTTCCTGCAAAATGCCCCACAATAACACTATCTGCCGTATGAACAAGAGTATGACCCAGTTGTGAAATTACAACAGGTATAGCCAGGGTCAAATTGGTTTGATAGTGTGGTTTATATTTATTATAGATGCGCTTCACGCTAATTTTAGTGAAAAATGTTCTGCAAAGGATGTAATTAAATTGGATATATATCAGGAAGCGGTATAATATTCTTCCCTTTCAGTGGTATGAAGCCTGATGACTCCGGATAGTACCAGGTTTACCAGAATACGGTGCGTACTCCTTCTTGAAAGTTTTAACATAAGGCTGTATTCTCTGGAGGTGATACGTTCATTCTTATCCAGGTATTCCAGCAGGGCTTTTTCCCTGGCTGAGTACTCTAAAAAGACACCATGTTCATTATTTTCCCTTTTAAGAACATCTACAACGATCTTACTTGCAAGAACACTTTTATCATTGACACGTATATAAACCCACCATTTTTTATCTTCACCCAAAGCATAATGTGGTTTTATTTCACTTTTTTTTATTTCAGCAACCAGAACAACCTTATCATCAATATAAACTTCTTCGAATACAGGATCCAGTGCTGGTTTACAATAAAGATGAGCTGCTCGGGTGATCATGTATTTCTCCTCATCTTCTGATTTAAGTCCGCTTATTGTACCATCATCAGCAATGCCAATTAATAATCGCCCTCCTCTATTGTTAGCAAAAGAGACCATTGTTCTGGCGATCTTTTCACAGCTGGTTATCCTTTTTTTGAAATCCAGAGTAACCCCTTCACCTTCCAGAATTAGCTTCCTGATATTCATTTTCATTAATCTTTAATAAGCAATGGTATGTTCTTCGCCTTTAAATAGGTTACGTATATATACCTCATTGATTACCGTGGCACAAAGTACACCTTCAGAGTTGAACATATTTATTGGATAAGCTTTGATAAATTTTCCAACAGTTCTTAAGGCAGTTTCTGCCTCCAGAATTTCTTCTTCGGTGAGTGTTATGCTAAAGACTAAACTTGTCCTTCCTGGTTTTAAATAATTTATGCTTGCACTTTTAAGCCAAACACGGCATTTTATACCTTTCCTTTGTAATATCTGATCGAAAAGCAATGCATAGAATGGATCTGAGCCACTAAATATGGTCCCCCCGAATATAGAGCTGTTATAATTGATGTTTAGAAAGCTCTTGAAAATTTTCACATGAACCCCTGAGAAACCCTTGTCAAACTTTTTTACCCAAATCCTTTGAAAAAACAGGGGAGGATAAAATCGCATTCCCCACTTTAGCATATTCTCTGATACAACCATCTCTGTAAATATCAGGAAAATGCCTTGATTTTTAAAATTATCATTTATTGATTAGGCTCGCATTAGCTTACAAAGCTTATGTTTTTGTTTTTCAATTTTGTTTGTAGATTGTACACTCAAATAATTGATATGGATCAGATTGCCGCTAATAAAAAAAATGTAAAATTAATTATCATCGTTGCCGCTTTAGGCTATTTTGTAGATATCTACGATCTGATTCTCTTTTCAGTAATTCGTATAAAAAGTTTGAAAGGATTAGGGGTTCCGGACAGTGATCTCCTAGATGTAGGAACCATGCTGATAAATAGTCAGATGTTTGGAATGCTCCTCGGTGGCATTTTATGGGGCGTATTAGGTGATAAGAAAGGTCGTATAAGTGTACTTTTTGGTTCCATATTACTCTACTCCATTGCAAATCTTGCCAATGGTTTCGTAACCTCTGTGCCTGCATACGCAGCTATCCGTTTTATTGCAGGAATAGGACTTGCAGGAGAACTTGGCGCTGGTATAACACTGGTTACTGAAACTATGAGTAAAGAAAATCGTGGTTATGGGACAATGATCGTTGCCGGAGTCGGATTAATGGGAGCCGTGGCAGCGGCTATTATCGGCGAGAATTTTACCTGGGAAACATCTTATATAATAGGCGGAGTGATGGGACTGCTTCTTTTGGGAATGCGAGTAGGTTTGGTTGAATCAGGGATGTTTAAAAACCAGAAGAGCGATGGAGTGAGTCGTGGTAATATATTTATGTTGTTTTCGGATGGTAAAAGATTCAGAAAATATTTAAGCTGTATTCTAATTGGCATTCCATTATGGTTTGTTGTTGGGGTATTGGTTACATTTTCACCTGAATTCGGAAAAGAGTTAAATGCAGTAGATCCCCTTTCTGCTGGTACAGGTATTATGTACTGTTATATTGGTATTGCTATTGGTGATATTGTAGCTGGTTTTATGAGTCAGATGTGGCGTTCCAGGAAAAAGGTTATGTTAATTTTCCTGCTTCTAACCGGTGTAAGTATTGTAGTTTATCTGAATGCTGAAGGCATGACCTCACAGCAATTTATATGGCTTACTTTATTCCTGGGATTCTCTTCAGGATACTGGGCAACTTTCGTTACCATTGCTTCAGAACAGTTTGGAACCAATTTGAGAGCAACAGTTACTACAACCGTTCCTAACTTTGTGAGGGGATCTTTAGTATTGGCTACTCTATCATTCACAACTTTGAAAGGAAGTCTGGGGATTATCAATAGTGCTTTAGTTGTTGGGTTTGTTTCCTTGATCATCGCACTTATTGCCTTATATCAACTAAAGGAAACATTTGGCAAGGATCTTGACTATCTTGAAATAAGCTGAGCAG
Organism: Daejeonella rubra; assembly: GCF_900103545.1. GTDB lineage: Bacteria > Bacteroidota > Bacteroidia > Sphingobacteriales > Sphingobacteriaceae > Daejeonella > Daejeonella rubra. Next base: position 13,751 of record NZ_FNHH01000016.1, on the reverse strand, counting down.
ATTAAATGGGCATTTTGAGAATTGCTTTCGTGTTATTGGTTAAAAACCTCATTTTTGAGACATGATTACGAAGGAGCAGATAGCTGAACAATATCAGCAGATTCAGGATGAAATATGTGCCGGTTTGGAGTTGGCAGATGGCAGCGGGAAATTTCAGGAAGAAATTTGGGATAGAGATGGCGGCGGAGGCGGTCGAACACGTATCATCCAAAATGGAAATGTTCTGGAAAAGGGAGGTGTGAATTTTTCAGCTGTTTATGGAAAACTTCCTGAAAGCATCAAAAAGGCATTTGGAGTTAGTGAAGATGATTTTTTTGCTACAGGGGTTTCAATTGTGATTCATCCGAGTAATCCCTGGATCCCTATTATTCACATGAATATCAGGTATTTTGAAATGACCGGAGAAGCTGGAAAGGAGATGCGTTGGTTCGGTGGTGGCATAGACCTTACTCCCCATTATGTTATAGAAGATGATGCCCGTTTTTTTCATGGATCTCTTCAGGCAACCTGTGATAAATTTCATTCAGATTTCTATTCTAAATTTAAAAAATGGGCAGATGACTATTTTTTTATAAAACATCGTCAGGAAACCAGAGGGATAGGTGGTATATTCTATGATCGGTTAAGTCCTCAGACAACAGGCCTCGAATGGTCGGATATTTTTGAATTTTCAAAGGCAGTGGGGAGAACATTCGTACCTGTTTACACCGAATTGATCAATAGAAATAAGGATAAATCATTTACTGAGGAGCAAAAGCTATGGCAATATCAACGTCGAAGCCGTTATGTTGAGTTTAATCTTGTTTATGATGCAGGAACTAAATTCGGACTCGAGACCAATGGACGGATCGAATCAATCCTGATGAGTTTACCGCCACAGGCAAATTGGGTGTATAATTTTAATGCAAATCCGGGTTCAGAGGAAGAAAAAACACTTGGACTCTTAAAAAAAGGAATTAACTGGACTCAGACTATATAATTGTGAAACCTGCATGAGCCTTTAAAATACAATCAAATTCTTATGAAAAATCTACTTACAGTACCTTCATTCTTATTTTGTCTGATCTTTATATCATCCTGTACCACAAGCCCAATCAAAGGTACCTGGCAATATGATGGTGGTTTATATAATGGAAGAGAGCAGAAGGCTTCTCCAGACTTTCAGATGCAAAGAACCTATACTGGAAACACATTTGAGGCCTTTATGATCGAAGGCTCAGTTCAGCCTGAATTGTATAGTTCAGGAATCTATGAAATAAAGGGAGATACGCTTTTGATTACAAGTAAATTCAGCAGCAGGCCTTCTCAAAACACAGATGTCATGATAACTTACAAGTTTGCAATTGATAAGGATAAGCTAACGATTAATGGTGTACTGCCTAATGGTATGATCGTTGAGGAATATTGGAAAAGAGTTAAATAACCATTCTTTATATCAGGACTAATTAAGTTGTTTAATTTATTTTGTTTGAAAAATTGATTTCTAATTCTTGTTCAATTCACACCTAACTGTAAAAATAGTTAATAAAATAGTTTTGTTTAAATTTTTTGTCATAAATTTAAACAATGAATTTATTTTCTATATCTCAGCTGTCCCAATTCTCAGGGATCAAACCTCATACTATAAGAGTATGGGAGCAAAGATATAATGCATTAAAGCCAAATCGTTCTGATGGTAATACCAGATATTATGACGATTATCAATTAAGGCGATTGCTGAATATTGTAAGTTTAATGGATAATGGCCATAAGGTTTCTACCCTGTGTTCAATGACTGACGATGATTTATTCTTTCTTGTATCTAATTCAAACACACCCAGGATCAGCGAATCTACAGAATATTATATTTCTCAGTTAATTGCCGCAGGTATCAGTTATGACGCCGGTTATTTTGAAATTATATTTTCTGATTGCTTTTTAAAATTCGGCATGAAAGATGCTTATATGAAGGTAATTTATCCGATGATGGAGCGTATAGGACTCATGTGGGCTACCAATAGTTTACCTACTGCACATGAACATTTTATAAGTAATATTGTTCGGCAGAAGCTTTTGGCTGTTTTGGACTCAATAGTAGCGCCTGATCCTGCATCTGAAAGCTGGTTATTATTTTTACCTGAAAATGAGTTCCATGAAATAGGATTACTTTATGCTCATTTGATTATTCGTCTTTCGGGTAAAAAAGTGATCTATTTGGGTAGTAATCTTCCTGTCGAATCAGTTATTTCTGCAATTCATGATATAAAGCCTGAAAACCTTTTATTGTTTTTAGTTCATTACGACCTGCCGGAACAAATACAGAAAAGTTTAGATAAGTTTTATGAATCCTTTAACGGTAATAAAATTTATCTGGCAGGAAATGACAAATTAATAAGTCAGCTAAATTTAAATAGGAATACAGAATACCTCCATTCAATTGAAAGCCTTGAGGAAGTTCTAAATTCAGGTGCGAAATTAAAAACAAACACTACAATATAATGTCGAAAGTAATTGTCATTGGTTCAGGATTTTCAGGATTGAGCGCAGCTGCATACCTGTCAGCTGCCGGGCATGAAGTTCATGTTTTTGAAAAAAATGATACAGCCGGTGGAAGAGCCAGACAATTAAAAGAAAATAATTATGTATTTGATATGGGGCCAAGCTGGTATTGGATGCCTGATGTTTTTGAAAAGTTCTTTTTTGATTTTGGTTATAAGGTGTCTGATTTTTACAAATTAAAATTATTAAATCCCTCATTTGACGTTGTTTTTCCAGAAGCTGAAACGATGAGTGTTCCGGAAAAATATTCTGACCTGGCCAGAATGTTTGAATCGATCGAAAAGGGGAGTGCGGCTCAGCTTGAAAAATTCATGGAAGAGGCCCGGTTTAAATATGAGACCGGCATGGGTAGCCTGGTATATAAACCCGGTTTATCTTTATTGGAATTTGCAGATTTAGATCTGATCAAAGGAACATTTCGTTTGCAGGTATTTAGTTCATTCCGTAAACATGTCAGAAAATTTTTCACCAATCCCAAATTGATCTCTCTTATGGAGTTTCCGGTTTTGTTTCTTGGTGCAATGCCTCAGGATACACCGGCACTATATAGCCTGATGAACTATGCCGGTCTTATGCTTGGTACATGGTATCCTGAAGGTGGTTTCGGGGAAGTTATCAAGGCTATGTTGGAGGTAGCAAAAAGAAATGGAGCTAAGTTTCATTTTAATGCAGCTGTAGATCAAATCGTAGTGCAGGGCAACAAAACAACTAGTATTATGGTTAATGGAGACAAAATAGATTGTGATGCTATTATTGCTTCTGCTGATTACCATCATATAGAGAGCAAATTACTTCCAGAGTCCCATCGTAACTACAAAGAGAGTTATTGGGATAAAAAAACATTTGCTCCTTCATCCCTGATATTTTATGTCGGATTAAATACCAGGATCAAATACCTTCAGCATCATACCCTCTTTTTTGATGAAGACCTGGAGTTACACTCAATAGAGATCTATAAAAACCCAAAATGGCCAAGTAAGCCTTTGTTTTATGTTTGCTGCCCATCACAGTCCGATGATACTGTGGCACCTGAAGGCCATGAAAATCTATTTTTCCTGATGCCATTAGCACCTGGTTTGGAGGATACTGAAGAACTAAGGGAGAAATATTTTAAAATCATGGTCGATCGTCTCGGTAAACATATTCACGTAGATATAAGTGATCATATTGACTATAAGAAATCTTATTGTGTCAAGGATTTTGTGAGAGATTATAATTCATTTAAAGGGAATGCCTACGGACTTGCTAACACCCTGATGCAAACAGCTAACCTTAAACCTAGTATTAGAAATAAGAAAATTAAAAATATGTTTTATACAGGCCAGCTGACCGTGCCTGGTCCGGGGGTTCCTCCTGCAATTATTTCAGGAAAAGTGGCAGCTGGACAATTATTGAAATATTTAAAACTTTAGAGAAATGAAATTACTATATGATAATCTTTCGGTAGAAGTTAGTAAAATGACCACCCGTGCTTATAGTACTAGTTTCTCAATGGGTATATATTTTTTAAATAATCGCCTTAGAAATGCTGTTTATTCCATTTATGGCTTTGTACGGCTTGCGGATGAAATTGTGGATAGTTTTGAGGGCTTCGATAAGAAATATTTACTTTCAAAATTTAAGGAAGAGACATTTTCTGCAATAGACAGTCGTATTTCTCTTAATCCTATATTAAATTCATTTCAGCAAGCAGTCCATCAATACAAAATCAGTACAGAATTGGTTGAAACATTCATGCTAAGCATGGAAATGGATCTTGAAAAGGTAGAATATACTCCTGAAAAGTATGAACAATACATACTAGGTTCGGCTGAAGTAGTGGGACTTATGTGTTTACACGTATTTACAGAAGGTAACTTAACTGAATTTCAGAAATTGAAGCCCTATGCAATGAAATTAGGAGCGGCTTTTCAAAAAGTAAACTTTCTTAGAGACTTGAAAGATGATTATAACCTATTAGGAAGAAGTTATTTTCCAAATGTTGATATATCTGAATTTAATTGTGAAGTAAAGGCTGAAATTGAAAATGAAATTGAAAATGATTTTAAAATAGCTTTAAAAGGAATAAAAATGCTTCCCTCATCATCAAAGGGAGGAGTTTACCTGGCCTATGTTTATTATAAATCGCTTTTCGATAAAATAAAAAAACTTCCTGCTAAACGTGTACTCACGGAAAGGGTAAGAATAAATAACGGAAAAAAATTCGGTCTCATGATCAATTGCCTGGTGCAAAATAAAATGAATTGGGTATGAAAAATAGTTTATTGATCATACTTCTTTTTTGCAGCTCTATTGTGACTGCCAGGGTACCTGCAATAAAAGATGTTAGAATAATGCTTCACAATGCAACAACTAATGAGGAAACATGTAATAAACTGATTAGTTTGCTTGTTCCATTTAATGAAAATAATAATCCATTGTTGTTTGGATACAGAGGAGGAGCTACCATGCTGATGGCTAAGCATGCCTTTAACCCTTTTACTAAGTTGTCCTATTTTAAGAAAGGCCGAATTATGCTTGAAAGAGCAATTAAGGCCGAACGAAATAATGTTGAACTCCGTTTTCTCAGATACACCATTCAAACAAATGTTCCTGGTTTTCTTAATTACAATAGTGATAAAAATATAGACAGAGCTTTCTTATCTCAATCTGTTTCAAAATTAAAGGATCAGGAATTACAGAAAATAATTAACGCATACCTGTTAAAGCATTCAAAATAGAATGAAAAAGGATATTATAGACGGGCAAAATGAATTACTTATTCTGGTTGATGAACAGGATAATGAAATAGGAGTCAAGGATAAGTTATCTGTGCATCTTGATGGCCTGCTTCATAGAGCGTTCTCTATATTTATTTTTAACTCGCATTCAGAGCTGCTTCTTCAGCAAAGAGCTAATGCAAAATACCATTCTCCAGGACAATGGACGAATACCTGTTGCAGTCATCCCCGACCTGAAGAAAGCAACATAGAAGCCTGTAATCGCAGATTATTAGAAGAAATGGGTATGAAAGCCGACCTTCAGTTCAGCTTTAGTTTCCTATATAAATTTGAATTTTCAAACGGTTTAATAGAACATGAGTATGATCATGTTTATATTGGTTATACTGACCAAATGCCCGAAATTAACTTGAATGAGGTACAGGACTGGAAGTATATTAGTATTTCTGATCTTGAAACAGAAATAGGTTTGAATCCGGAATTGTACACACCATGGCTAAAGATTTGCATGGCTGAATTAAAAGAAAATTTATCATCTAAATAAAACAATGATCTATCAATATAATACAGAACATCTATTGCCAATTAGTATTGAACAGGCATGGGATTTCTTTTCATCAGCTAAGAATCTTTCAAAAATCACTCCCCCGGAAATGAGTTTTAAAATATTAACGGATCTTAGTGATCAGGAGGTTTATGAAGGTATGCTGATTGATTATACTGTCAGACCGGTTCTTGGAATTCCATTGCCCTGGCAAACGGAAATATTTAAAGTAAATAAACCTTATTTTTTTTCGGATAGACAACTAAAGGGACCTTATAAGATTTGGGAACATACACATTCCTTTGTACAAATGGAAAATGGAGTTCTTGTGAAGGATGAGGTTAAGTATGAGCTTCCACTGGGAGTTCTGGGTGACATTGCCCATTCTGTTTTTGTTAAAAAGAAGGTAGAAAGTATTTTTAAATTCAGAGAGCTGGCTTTAAACAGACTTTTTCCTCTGGCAGGAATATAAATCTATCTTTGAAAGACAAATAGATACCATATAAATGCTTACATCAAAATACATGAATACCTCCGATCAAAACCTAAAGAAAAACATTCTGATAACCGGAGCCAGCGGCCTAATTGGTACAAAACTGATCAGAAATCTTCAGGAAAAGGGACATGTTGTTTCGGTACTTTCCAGAAACCCGGGTAAACTGAATGGGGTTAAGGCATTTCAATGGAATGTAGAAGAGCAAATTATCGATAAGGAAGCATTAAATGGGGTAGATACTATCATACATTTAGCAGGAGCGGGGATTGCAGATAAAAGATGGACTAAAACTCGTAAGCAGCTAATAATTGATAGCAGGGTTTTATCTACTAAATTATTATATAAGGCAATTGAGGAGACTCAAGCCCAGGTAAAAACAATTATATCTGCTTCAGCAGTAGGATTTTATGGTGATCGTGCGGATGAGATATTAAACGAAAATAGTTCTAACGGGACTGGTTTTCTTGCTGATTGCTGTCAACAATGGGAGAATGCGGTTGAAGAGGGTCTGAAATTTGGTGCCAGATTGGTTAAACTCAGAATTGGCTTAGTTCTGTCAAAGCAGGGTGGAGCATTAACTAAGCTTGAAACTCCTGTAAGTCTGTTTTTGGGAGCTCCCCTTGGATCTGGAAAACAATGGATGCCATGGATACATGTTACTGACCTGCTGGCAATATTTGAAAAAGCCATTGAAAATCCTGAATACAGCGGAACTTACAATGCCTGCAGTCCGATTCCAGTAACAAATTTTGAATTCACAAAGATACTTGCAAAAACACTTTTTCGCCCGGTTTGGCCTATTAAGGTTCCAGAATTTGTTTTAAAAGCAGTATTGGGTGAAATGAGTGCAGTTATTCTTACCAGTAATCGTACATCATCACAAAAGCTCATAGATACAGGCTTTAAATTCCGGTATGCTGGTCTAGATAAGGCTCTTAAAGAGATCTACTCGCATTAATTCTACATTTATTTTAGCAGTTAATGAAAAAAGAAGTTAGCATTTGCTGGTTAAGGCGAGATTTAAGATTAAATGATAATAATGCTTTATTCAAAGCATTAACAGGTCAATATCCTGTTTTACCAATCTTTATCTTTGACCCTGATATACTCGACAAACTTTCAGATAAACAGGACAAAAGAGTTACTTTCATTCACCGAACCCTGGAGCAATTAAATGAAATCCTGAAACAAAATGGATCTGCACTTTATGTATTGCATGAAGGTGTGGAAAAGGCCTTTCAAAGGCTAACTGATGAGTATATTGTGAAGGAGGTTTATGCAAATCATGATTATGAACCTTATGCCATTAGCCGGGATCTAAAGATCAAAGGTCTTTTAGATTCTAAAGGTATTCCTTTTAAGACATTCAAGGATCAGGTGATCTTTGAGAAGTCGGATGTGATGAAATCGGATGGCACACCCTATACTATTTTTACTCCCTATTCCAGAAAATGGAAAGAAAAGTTTTCTCAGGGAATTCTTACAAATTTTCCATCTGAAGAGCATTTTTCGGCCCTTTTAAGATCCCGCGAATTTGCCATACCTTCATTAAAAGAACTGGGATTCGAAAATACAGCGCAGGATTTTCCAGAACTTAATATAACAGAAGAAAGGATCAGGAATTATCAGGATACCCGTAATATCCCATCTGAGGAAGGAACTTCGCAGGTAAGTGTTCAATTACGTTTCGGCACTTTAAGTGTCCGGGATCTTGTTAAACTGGCTGTAGAATGGAATGAACAGTGGTTGAATGAATTGATCTGGCGCGAGTTTTTTATGATGATCCTGTATCATTTTCCAAATGTTGTGTCTGAAAGCTTCAAAAAGAAATACGATAAGATACAGTGGAGGAATAACGAAAGGGAATTTGAGCTATGGTGTAAAGGTGAAACAGGATACCCAATCGTTGATGCCGGTATGCGCCAGTTAAATGAAACCGGATTAATGCATAATCGCGTAAGGATGATCACCGCAGGATTTCTATGTAAACATCTTTTAATTGATTGGCGTTGGGGCGAGGCCTATTTTGCCCAAAAATTACTTGACTATGAACTCTCTTCCAATAACGGAAACTGGCAGTGGGCAGCCGGAAGCGGTTGTGATTCAGCGCCTTATTTTAGAATATTTAATCCAACAGCCCAAACCCTTAAATTTGATCCTAAACTGAAATATATTAAAACCTGGATCAAAGATTTCAGAGTAGATTATTTGTATCCTGTTGTTGATCATGAGTTTGCGAGAAAAAGGGCTTTGGAGGTTTATAAAAAGGCTGTTAACGATTAAATTTTTGATAATTAATTCCATTCCCGAAATTGTTTTTTTGATTGATTAGCTCTGGTTTAAAGGCATTTTTTGCAAGTGATTATTTTTCCAAAGAACCCATTTAAACCGTGAAAATTATTAACTTCGCAAACAATAAAAGCGATTTAATTTTTACAAGTATTTTGACTTGTTCAAAAATTTAATTTATTAATCAGAACTGAAGTATAACATGGCTGAAGATACAGAAAACGATAATTTAGTACCACAGAACGATAGGATAATTCCAATAAATATAGAAGAGGAAATGAAATCTGCTTACATCGATTACTCGATGTCTGTGATTGTTTCCCGTGCTCTTCCTGATGTACGTGATGGTCTTAAGCCTGTACACAGGAGAGTACTATATGGTATGCTGGATCTTGGTGTGACCAGTACCAAACCTCATAAAAAATCTGCTCGTATTGTCGGTGATGTATTAGGTAAGTACCATCCCCATGGTGATTCTTCGGTTTATTTTGCCATGGTTCGTATGGCTCAGGACTGGAGTTTACGATATCCTATGGTTGATGGACAGGGAAACTTTGGTTCTATTGATGGTGATTCACCTGCAGCAATGCGTTATACAGAGGCTCGATTGAAAAAGATCGCCGAAGAAATGCTTGCTGATATTAATAAAGAAACTGTTGATTTTCAGTTAAACTTTGATGATACGCTGGAAGAACCAACAGTATTACCATCCAGAATTCCGAATTTACTTGTAAACGGAGCTTCCGGAATTGCAGTAGGTATGGCAACTAATATGCCTCCACATAATTTGACGGAAGTTGTTAATGCAACAATAGCTTATATTGAGAACAACGAAGTAACAATAGCTGACCTGATGCATTATGTTAAAGCTCCTGATTTTCCAACCGGAGGTATTATCTATGGATATACAGGTGTTCAGGAAGCATTTGAAACAGGCAGAGGCAGAATTGTAATGCGTGCCAAAGCTGAGATCGAATTACACAAAGGAGATCGTGAACGTATCATTGTTAATGAGATTCCGTATCAGGTGAATAAGGCTAATATGATCGAGCAAACAGCTGGTCTTGTTAACGATAAAAAAATTGAAGGAATCAGTGAGATAAGAGATGAGTCTGACAGGGATGGTATGCGTATCGTTTACGAAATTAAACGTGATGCAAATGCCTCAGTAGTATTAAACAATCTTTTTAAATATACTGCCCTTCAAACCTCATTCAGTGTAAATAATATTGCTCTGGTTAACGGTCGCCCGATGATGTTGAATCTGAAGGACCTGATCAGACACTTTGTAGATCATCGCCACGAAGTAGTTATACGCAGAACGAAATTTGATCTTGCAGAAGCTGAAAAAAGAGCGCATATCCTTGAAGGTTTATTAATTGCTCTCGATCATCTTGATGAGGTTATTAAATTAATTCGTGCCTCTAACAGTCCGGATGATGCCCGTATTGGATTGATAGAAAGTTTCAGCCTTTCTGACATCCAGGCAAGAGCAATTCTGGATATGACCTTGCGCCGTTTAACCGGACTTGAGCGTGATAAGATCAAGGAAGAGTATGCAGAGTTAATGAAGACAATAGATTATTTGAATTCAATCCTGGGTGACGAAGTTCTGCGTATGCAGATAATCAAAGATGAACTTACAGAAATAAGGGATCGGTTTGGAGATGAACGCCGTACTTCTATTACCCATTCAGCGGAAGATATGCGGATGGAGGATTTCATTGTTGATGAAGAAGTAGTAATTACCATTTCTCATGAAGGCTACATAAAACGTACTCCATTAACAGAATACCGTAAGCAGGGCAGAGGTGGAAAAGGTTCTATGGGTTCTCAGTCAAGGGATAAAGACTTTATTGAGCATATGCTCATTGCCACTAATCATAATTATATGCTCTTCTTTACTGAAACAGGAAAATGTTTCTGGTTAAGAGTGTTCGAAATTCCGGAAGGAACCAGAACCAGTAAGGGGCGTGCAATACAAAATGTGATCAATATCCCTAAAGAAGAAAATATTAAGGCTTATATTAAAGTTGTTAACCTGAAAGATCAGGAATACCTGGAGAATAACTTTATAATCATGTGTACCAAGAAAGGTACTATTAAAAAGACTTCTCTTGAAGCTTATTCCCGTCCGAGAGCAAATGGTATCAATGCCATAAATATTAATGAAGGTGATCAGTTATTAGAAGCTTGTATGACCAATGGTCAGAGTGAAATAGTGATGGCTTTAAGATCAGGAAGGGCTATTCGCTTTAATGAGTCTACAGTAAGGCCAATGGGACGGACAGCTACTGGTGTTCGTGGAGTGACATTAGCCAATGATAAAGATGAAGTAGTTGGAATGATCGCTATCAATAATCCGGATGTTACCGTTCTGGTAGTATCAGAAAATGGTTATGGTAAGCGTACTGATATTGAAGATTACCGTGTAACAAACAGGGGAGGTAAAGGTGTTAAAACCATTAATGTAACTGATAAAACCGGTGAACTTGTTGCGATTAAAGATGTAACTGATAATGATGATCTTATGATCATTAATAAATCAGGTATTGTGATCCGGATAGGAGTGGGAGATCTTCGTGTAATGGGAAGGGCAACTCAGGGTGTAAGACTGATTACTTTAAAAGGTGATGATTCTATTGCATCTATTGCTAAAGTTGAGCATGAAGAGGAAGAAGAGGAAATATCAGAAGAAGGTGCTGCAGAAGGCACTGAAACAGAGGATCAGACTCCGGAAACTGAATAATTTTTATGAATAAGGTATTCATATTACTCTTTTGTGGTTTTTTTCTGACCCTTGCTTCGGCAGGGGCTCAGACTCTTATTACTAAAGAGGCCATGAATAGTTTTGCTCAATATTCATCAAGCAAGGATATTAAAAAGCTTGAAAATGCACGAAAACTTATTGATAATGGTTATAAAACCAGGTCAGATTCAAGTGCATTTAGAAATAATCTGATCAGAAGTCTGGTTTACTCTACACTTGCAAGAGTAGATTCAAACCTTAAATATTCCTACAAGAAGGATCCGGTGGATGAGGTTTTATTTTCAATGAAATACGTTTATGGATCTAAATTTGAAAAGGACTCCCGGGATCGTATCACCTATATTGAAGCTCAACTAAAACAAACTTATTTATACCGCGCCAATAATTCTTTCAAAAACCGGAAATACACAGATGCTTTAAAGTATTTCAGTATTCTGGATTCTATTGATAAGACAAATATTTCTATAACGCATAACCTTGCTCTTCTTTGCCAGGAATTGGGTTATTATCAGCGATCTCTCGGTTATTATGAAAAATTAATTACAAACAGACCAAGGCCAGAGTATTTTATGGTTGCTGCTAATTTGTATGAATCATTGAATGATGAAAATAATACGATTCGTGTTTTAACTGCAGGAAGCAATGCTTTCCCAACTAACAGAGACCTTTTATTTAAACTTTTAAATATTCTGCTGAACAGGAATGAGTATACTGAAATAATAAAATTTACAAGTCAGGCGCTTAAATTAGACGAGAATAATATTAATTTGAATTATTTGGCAGGGTTTTCTCATGAGATGTCTGGTAACATTCCAAAAGCAGAAGAATATTATAAAGCTATTATTAATATTAATCCTAACAATTATGAAGCAAATTATGCGTTAGGATTACTTTATTTAAATTTATACCTGAAAGATAAGAAGCAAAATGGAGTAATGTATGTTGCGAAATATTATTTGACCAAAGCAAATGAAATTGATCCATATGAAATAAAATCGCTGACTTCTTTATCAATACTTTACAAGCATACAGGAGATATTACTGAATTACAAAAAATCAATAACAGAATAAACCAACTCAAATTAAATTAGAATATCATGAAAATTAAATCTTTCATTTTAGCAGCTGTGTTCTCAGCATCTTCCTTATTAGCTTTTGCTCAAAAGGGGGAAGTAGTAAGCGCTAAAAGTAATTATGAAAAATATCTGGGATTAAAGGATGCTAACTCACTTCTCTTAGCGATCCCCAATCTAAAATTGGCAAAAACTTCCATAGATAAGGCAGTTGTACATGCAAAAACAATGGAGGATCCTGGAGCCTGGACCTATAAGGCTCTTATTTACGGTGAAATGGCATTATTGGATACAGTTCCAGCTACTTCAAAGCCATTGATCGAAGAAGCAAAGGCAGCTCATAAAAAGGCTATTGAGTTAGATAAAGCAGGTGAAAACAAGGCTAATCTTGACAATGCGAATGGTACCATATTTAGCCAATATGAACTAAACCAGGGTGTTAAGGCATATCAATCCAATAATTATGCAGATGCTTATTTAGCATTCAACAATGCATTAGCTTTTCGTCCTGGTGATACTACCATTACTTATTATGCTGGTCTGTCTGCAATTAATGCAAAGAATTATAAAGCAGGAATTCAAAATTATGAGAATTTGATAAAAACTAATTTTTCTGCTAATAGTCAGATCTATCTTGATCTTTCCAGATTATATACAATGGAAGGTGATACTGCAAAAGCAATTAGCATAGCATCTGAAGGAGCTGCAAAGTTTAATGATAGTCAATTAGCTACTCAGGAAATTGAGCTTAGCTTAATGTCAGGAAAACAAAAAGAAGTTATTACTAAAATTACGGAACAGGCTAAAAAGAATCCTACAAATAAACTTTATCCATATTATTTAGGGATTGCTTATAGTACAATAGGAGATAATTTAAAAGCAGAAGAATCATATCTGCAAGCTATTCAGGTAGATCCTAATTTTGCTGATGCTTATATTAATGTTGGTGGAGTATTGCTAAACAAGGGTATTAATCTTTTTAATGATGCCAATAAACTTCCGCAAAATCAACAGAAAGAGTATGAAGATATGACTAAACGGGCTGGTTTAGAATTTGATAAAGCATTGCCATATTTAGAAAAGGCTGCTCTATTAGATCCAAAGTCACGTATTGCATTGGATAATTTAAAGACTTACTATATAATTAAAAAGAACCAAGCCAAGGTTGATGAGATAACAGCCAAGATTGAAGCTTTACCATAGTTTTAATTCAGTTTAATTTAAAAGAGGCTGTCTCGAAACACAATTCGAGATGGCCTTTTTTATTTAATAAATATATTAATCTCTTTGCTGAGTTTTCCGTTTCTGGCGGACAATTGAA
>NZ_FNHH01000048.1 GCF_900103545.1 Daejeonella rubra | reverse complement strand
AAAGAGGGGAAATGTATGTGGAAAACTATAAGAGAGCAGCCTGAAGAAAATCTTTTTTAAATTAAATTTGGAAATAAGTTAAACCTAGAATACGAACATGCGGATCAAAATGTTCTGTTTACAATATATATACTGCATGGAGAAATCTGTTGCCATTTATCGTTTTGAGACTATCAACTTCAATTAGTATAATTTCTTTTAGGATAAGATAATTCAGTTTAGGATCTAAAGGTTTCCGCTTTCCTGGAATCTATTTTATATTTTGACAAATCTGGAGGTAAATATAAGAAGGTTCACGCCTCCGCTGGATCAGATAGCTATCGGATGGCAAGGGTTGTTTAGAGGGCAATGGGGGTTCCAGCTTTCGCTGGAACCGATAGCTATCGGTTGACAAGGGGGGTAGAGGAGATTCCAGCCTCCGCTGGAATCTTAATGCATAACCGTTTAATAAATGATGTTACCTTTTACTCATTTTTTTTCTTTAAATATTTCCGGGATTACAATTTTGAGGAATGAGGGAATATTTTGTTTACATGCTTTCTAATAAATATCAAAATGTTTTGTACATCGGTTTTACAAATAATATTCGCAGAAGAGTATACGAACATAAACAAAAGCTTGTTGTTGGATTCACAAGTAAATACAATTGCAATGTTCTAGTATAGTATGAAGTATTTACTGATGTGAACGTAGCAATCGCAAGGGAAAAACAATTAAAGGTCTGGCAACGATCCTGGAAAAATAATTTAATTGAAAAACACAACCCCGACTGGCATGATCTTGCAGCTAATTGGTTTGTTAAAAATATAAAGTGATCTGATCCGATTCCAGCGGAGGCTGGAATCTCCTTACCTCTCTTTTGATTTGTCAACCGATAACTATCGGTTCCCGCGAAGGCGGGAACCTCTGTCTTGTCCTAAAATAAGTTTACTATTGGTGTAAACCTAATTTAGGACGATAAATTGTATCATTAATATTAGTTTACTTAAGCGCTATCCAAGCAGCCATTCCCATTACAGCCATTCCGAACAAATTGAGGGAACTTAATGACAATAAAGTCAAATCTGAGTTTAGCTTCACGAAGGTCCCTCACCTGCTGAAGGGCAGATTTCGGGATGATTCGCTTTAGATTTGATCTGTTGTCAGTTGTCTGAGCTAAAATTGCCAATTGAATTCTTAATGTCTTTTATCCTGGCTCTTGGCTCTTGATTCCTGGCTCCATTCTTCTGTTATCTGAATTAATCCTACTTATTTCAAATTAGCACTTCATCATCCTGGCTCCTGGCTCTTGATTCCTGGTTCTTACTAAAATATCCTTCCCCCATTTCCTAATCCTATTGATATATTTGCATCCATCAATATGAGAAAATATGCTGCCAGAACTATCGCCTGATTTAAAAATTGGAATTATAGGGCTTGGCTATGTAGGTTTACCACTTGCCCTGGCTTTTTCTGAAAAATACCGGGTAACAGGTTACGATCTGGATGATAGCCGAATTGAATCGCTTCTGGAGGGGTCAGATCGAACAAAGCAGGTTTCCCGGCAGGAATTGAGTGCCTCAAAATTGAAAATTACGAATAAGACAGTTGATTTAGCTTCCTGCCAAATCTATATTATCACTGTTCCAACTCCGGTTAATGAACAAAAAAAGCCCGACCTGACAGCTTTACTCTTAGCCTCAAAAACAATTGGAGCTGTGCTAAAGAAGGGAGATACCGTGATCTATGAGTCGACAGTATACCCCGGTTGCACAGAAGAGGATTGCGTACCGGTACTTGAAAAAGAAAGCGGGTTAAGATATAATGAGGACTTTTTTTGCGGGTATTCTCCCGAAAGAATTAGTCCGGGCGACCCGGTGCATACTCTAAAAAATATAATAAAGGTTACATCCGGCTCTAATCAGGCAACAGCTGATCTGGTTGATGATTTATATGCATCCATCATCAGTGCAGGTACTTATAAAGCATCCTCCATCAAGGTTGCAGAGGCCTCAAAGGCAATAGAAAATGCACAGCGGGATGTTAATATCTCATTTGTCAATGAGCTTGCTTTGATATTTGATAAAATGGAGATCGATACTTCTGATGTACTGGATGCAGCAGCTACAAAATGGAATTTCCTGAATTTTAAACCAGGACTCGTTGGGGGGCATTGTATTGGAGTTGATCCCTATTACTTATCCTATAAAGCTGAACAATTGGGCTATGTTCCAAGGGTCATACTCTCAGGAAGAGAAGTAAATGATCAAATGGCAAGCTTTGTAGTGAACAAGTGTATAAAGCTTTTGGTAAGTAAAAACGTTCAGCCAATAGGTGCCAGAGCATTGGTGATGGGAATAACCTTCAAAGAAAATTGTCCGGATATCAGGAATACAAAGGTGATTGATATCATCAATGAATTAGTACAATTCGGCCTTGAAGTAGATACATTTGATCTGCTTGCTGCGAAAGAGGAAGTATTAAATCATTATGGGATCACTCTAATTGATGATATATACAAAAAAAACTATCAGGTTATCATTTTAGCCGTTGCGCATAAGGAATTTCTCGCAATTGATTTCGGCAAAATGAAAAATCCGGATACGATACTGTTTGATACCCGGGCGGTGCTGAACAGGGAATGGGTGGATGGGAGGCTCTGATAATTTTTGGTTAATAATTAGATGCTTAGTAATATTTGTTATCTTTTGTCAGTTATCTGTTATCAGAAGAGATACTGCTTATTTCTAATTACCACTACATCATCCTGGTTCCAGACTCTCCCTTCTCACAAAGTTCCCTCACCTGCTTAAGGGCAGATTTCGGGATAGATAGATTTATTTTTTGCTCTATGCCCGTGTCACTTTCAGAACCACCCCCTTTAATTCCCCCCAGCGGTGGACACGGGCGCCTATGAAAATCGTGCTTAAAGATTAAATTATCTACGCTTAAACAAAATTTTCTTATCCGATTTGCTGTCCACCTGGTCCGAAGGACTCCATTGGAGCGGGGGGAGTGGAGCCATTAGCGCTGGAAGGGGGTGGTATTATTGTATAATCAAGTTTAATAGTAATTAGTTGGTACTAAGGATGCGGATTAAGTGCAGCAATTGTAAATCCTGTATAACCTCGTCATCTTACAGGATTAAATCAAAACTTGTAAACATATTTTAGGACTATTTCAGAACCACCCCCTTTAATTCCCCCGCCAGCGGTGGACACTGGGCGGCCAGGAAAAATGTGCTTAAAGATTAAATTATTTACACTTAAACAAAATTTTATTATCCGATTTGCTGTCCACCTGGTCCGAAGGACTCCATTGGAGCGGGGGGAGTGGAGCCATTAGCGCTGGAAGGGGGTGGTATTATTGTATAATCAAGTTTAATAGTAATTAGTTGGTACTAAGGATGCTGATTAAGTGCAGCAATTGTAAATCCTGTATAACCTCGTCATCTTACAGGATTAAATCAAAACTTGTAAACATATTTTAGGACTATTTCAGAACCACCCCCTTTAATTCCCCCGCCAGCGGTGGACAAGGGCGGCCAGGAAAAATGTGCTTAAAGATTAAATTATTTACACTTAAACAAAATTTTCTTATCCGATTTGCTGTCCACCTGGTCCGAAGGACTCCATTGGAGCGGGGGGAGTAGAGCCTTTTAGCGTTGGAGGGGGTGGTATTATTGTATAATTATTTAGTAATTAGGTGATTAGATGGTTAGTAATATTTGTTGTCTGTTGTCAGTTATCTGTTATCAGAAGAGATACTGCTTATTTCTAATTACCACTACATCATCCTGGTTCTAGACTCTCCCTTCTCACAAAGATCCCTCACCAGCTAAAGGACAGGTTTCGGCATGACATTCGTTTCAGATTGATTTTTAAATACTATCTGATATATTACGCCAGCTTATCACATCATAGCGCGTCCTTTTCTGATCCTCCGCTCCTCCGTAGATAAGTGTTTTTTCCACCTTTGCTGGTGTAGCTAATTTCTCAAACTGATCCATCTGCTTAAATAAGCCTTGAGAAAGAGTCTGTGTAGACTTGATCTCAAATATAGAGAACACCTCAGCCTTTTTCATCAGCAAATCTACCTCATTGGCGTTACTGTCTTGCCAGAAGTAATAATCTTCATGTAAATATTGATGATGATTCTGCTTATGGTATTCTGCCATGACCAGGTTTTCAAATACATTTCCTTTTAACCGGCTCTCTTCCAGGTCGGTGGCGGTTTTATGTCCCAGTAAAAAATTCAGCAGACCAGTATCGTAAAAGTAAAGCTTCGGACTTTTGATTAGCCGCTTATTAAAGTTCTGGTAATATGGCTGTAGTAAAAAGATGATATAACTGCTCTCAAGTATAGATAGCCATGCCCTTGCAGTGCTATGAGAAATGTCGCATTCATTGGCAAGGGCGCTGAAATT
Source organism: Daejeonella rubra (assembly GCF_900103545.1). GTDB lineage: Bacteria > Bacteroidota > Bacteroidia > Sphingobacteriales > Sphingobacteriaceae > Daejeonella > Daejeonella rubra. Next base: position 7,450 of record NZ_FNHH01000048.1, on the reverse strand, counting down.
TACAAGTTGACCAGCTCTTCCGGCACAAAGGCCCAAAAATGTCCTGAATAATTTCAGGTTGCGAATATTCATTAGTTCAGTTACATCTTTTTCTATATAGGTCTGTATATAGTTAGCGTAAAATATAACCGGGTCGATACCCCTGTCGTAGATCGCTGGGTAAAACCCTTTCACTGCAAGGTCAGCGGACTGCATTTCCAGCATATTATTTGATTTCAGCTCCACAAAATCAAAAGGAAGTAGTTTAAAAAGTGCTACCCTTCCGGCCAATGTCTGTGTGATACTGTTTAGTAAATGGAAGTTTTGTGAGCCTGAAAGTATGTACTGCCCCATTATACGAGATTCATCAACTCTACCCTGGATGTAGGAAAACAATTCCGGTACGCGCTGTACTTCATCAAAGATAACCTTGTTATCATACCGGTTCAAAAAAGCGATCGGGTCTTCTGCTGCAAACGACCGTAAATCTGGATTTTCAAGAGAAATGTAACGATAATCTGCAAAAAGTTCCCGTAATAAAGTCGTTTTGCCAGACTGTCTTGGACCGGTAAGAGCTAATACAGGAAATTTCGACCGCTGCGCTTCGATTATCGGAGCAATCTGCCTCTTAATGAAGGAGCTCATAAGAATAGGTATTTAAATAATTATTACAATAAATTCAAATTACATAGCACAAACTTACAAATTACATAACATAAACTTACAAATTACATAGAACAAGCTTGCAATTTACATAAATCGAATGTGCAATGTGTCTATTATACTTTCCCTGGTTAGGGTCAAAATCTATTAAGATAATTGAGTGAACTTAAATTCCGAAAGTGCACTGGTAATGGGAATAACGTTCAAAGAAAACTGTCCGGATATCAGGAATACAAAAGTGATTGATATCATCCATGAATTAGTACAATTCGGTCTTGAAGTAGATACATTTGATCCGCTTGCCGGGAAAGAAGAAGTATTGAACCATTATGGGATCACTCTAATTGATGATATTTATGAAATGAACTATCAGGTAATCATTTTAGCCGTTGCGCACAAGGAATTTCTCTCCATTGATTTCGGCAAAATGAAGAATTCGGAAACTGTATTGTTTGATACCAGGGCTATATTAAATAGAGAATGGGTGGATGCAAGGTTGTAGCCTGCAAATGAAATTTAGACTGGATTTTTTAGTAAATTATTCCGCATTTTTTTATCAATTTTTCCGCATTAAAATTATTAGCTAATACGTCAAATTATTTAATTAGAATTCAATCAAAGGTTTTATTATTTTCGCCCTTTAGGCTGGAAAATGATAAAGAAAATTTTAATAACAGGTGGTGCGGGTTTTATTGGATCGCATGTAGTCAGACATTTTATTAACAAATACCCTGATTATATGATCATAAATCTTGATAAGCTTACCTATGCTGGGAATCTGGCAAACCTTACTGATATTGAAGATGAGGCAAATTATAAATTCATAAAGGGGGATATTGTTGACGAAGGTTTTATTAATAAACTTTTTGAGAATGAGAATTTTGATGCGGTTATCCATCTGGCAGCAGAGTCTCATGTGGACCGTTCAATTACAAATCCACTTGAGTTCGTGATGACCAATGTTGTTGGTACCGTTAATTTACTTAACGCTGCGAAAAACTACTGGGTGGGTAATTATTCTAATAAACTCTTCTATCATGTTTCTACTGATGAAGTTTATGGGGCATTAGGCGAAGCTGGTATGTTTACAGAAGAAACTAATTATGATCCTCACAGTCCTTATTCTGCATCTAAGGCCAGTTCTGATCATTTCGTTCGGGCTTATCAAGATACATACGGATTAAATACAGTGATCTCTAATTGTTCTAATAATTACGGATCATATCACTTTCCAGAGAAACTGATTCCATTAGCTATAAATAATATTAAAAATAACAAACCTGTTCCTATTTATGGTAAAGGTGAAAATGTGCGTGACTGGCTTTGGGTTGAAGACCATGCAAGAGCAATTGATGTTATTTTTCATGAAGCCACACCTGGTACAACCTATAATATTGGTGGACATAATGAATGGAAAAATATCGACCTGGTTTATCTTTTGTGCAAAATCATGGACAAGAAGTTGCAAAGAGAACCCGGCACTTCAGAAAAGCTCTTAACTTTCGTTACCGATAGAGCTGGTCATGATCTTCGGTACGCCATAGATTCATCTAAACTTCAAAATGAATTAGGCTGGAAACCAAGCCTACAATTTGAAGAGGGCCTTGAAAAGACCGTAGACTGGTATTTATCTAATGAAGAATGGTTAAATAATGTTACGACAGGAAATTATCAGTCGTATTATGCAGATCAATATTCAAACAGATAAGTATGGAACTAATTGAAACAACATTGCCGGGCTGCGTCCTGATTAAACCCACTGTCTTCAATGATACAAGAGGGTACTTTTACGAGAGTTTTAATTTAAAAAAATTTAAGAATCTAACCGGTTTTGAGGTAAACTTTGTACAGGACAACCAGTCATTATCTTCTTACGGGACAATCAGGGGATTGCATTTTCAGGCTACTGATCATGCTCAGGCTAAACTGGTAAGGGTACTCAAAGGAGAGGTATTGGATGTTGCGATAGATCTTCGTCCTGGATCACAAACATTTGGGATGCACTTTTCTGTCGTTCTAAGCGATGAAAATAAACTTCAATTATTTGTGCCCAGAGGTTTTGCCCACGGATTCGCAGTGCTAAGCAGTTCCGCTGAGTTTTTTTACAAATGCGATAATTATTATAATAAGCAAGCTGAGAGTGGAATCCTGTTTAATGATCCGGATCTAAATATTGAATGGGGGATACCTGAGCAGGATATATTAGTTTCTGAAAAGGATCGTGAAAACTCGCCTTTTTCTGTATTCCAGTAAATTTATATGAGTAAAATACTAGTGTTCGGTAGCTCAGGTCAGTTGGGTCAATGTCTAAAATTAATAGCTGAAGAAAAGAAAGTGAACAATATTTTATTTTTCGACAGACTTAATTCTGATATTCTGTCTTTAAATCTATTGGGCGAACTATTTTATCAGGAGCATCCGGATTTTGTGATAAATTGTGCAGCATATACAGCAGTAGATAAGGCAGAGGATGAAATTGAGCAAACTCGCAAAGTTAACAGGGATGGTGCAGCTAATCTTGCTTTGCTTAGTAAGAGGTATGGTTCTATATTGATTCACATATCTACAGATTTTGTATTTGGAGGTAAGTCTGCTCTTCCTTTAAAGGAAACAGATCTGACGGATCCTGTTAATATATATGGACTCACAAAGCTGGAAGGTGAAAATGCAATTATTAAGATTACTGAGCGATATTTTATTTTACGAACAAGTTGGCTTTACTCTGAGTTTGGAAATAATTTTGTTAAAACCATGCTAAAACTTGGTAAACAGCATGGGCAACTAAAGGTAATTGCTGATCAATTAGGCACCCCTACTTATGCAATTGATCTTGCGAACTGTATTTTCCACATAATTAATAGTTCCAATACTTCTTTTGGAATATATCATTATAGCAATCAAGGTACCGCATCATGGTATGATTTTGCAAAAGCTATATTTGACATCAGTGATATTCCTGTAAAAGTCTTGCCGATACCTGGTAGTGAATATATTACAAAAGCCAAAAGGCCAGCTTACTCAATAATGAATAAGTCAAAAATCGAGTTGATTATGCAGATTAAAATACCTTACTGGCATGATAGTTTAAAGAAGTGCTTGTCTCAAATTAATAATTCACGATAATGAAAGGAATTATTTTAGCAGGAGGATCAGGAACCAGGCTTCATCCACTCACGCTTGCAGTAAGTAAGCAGCTAATGCCGGTTTATGATAAACCCATGATCTATTATCCATTATCTACGTTGATGCTGGCTGGGATCAATGAAATTCTTATTATTTCAACTCCGTATGATCTTCCGAATTTCAAAAAATTACTGGGCGATGGTACCCGTATCGGTTGTAAGTTTTCCTATGCGGAGCAGAAAATCCCAAATGGTTTGGCGCAAGCATTTGTAATCGGAGAAGAATTTATTGGGAAGGATGATGTTGCTCTTGTTTTAGGTGATAATATTTTTCATGGAGATTCGATACAAAGCATGTTATCGACGATCCAGCAACCTGAAGGAGGAGTTGTATTTGCTTATCAGGTATCAGATCCTGAACGATATGGAGTAGTTGAATTCGATCAGGAATTTAATGCATTATCAATTGAGGAGAAACCAGATAAGCCTAAATCAAATTATGCTGTTCCGGGATTGTATTTTTATAATAATACTGTGGTAGAAATTGCCAAAAATATTGCACCATCCACCAGAGGTGAATATGAGATCACAGATATAAACCGTGAGTATCTGTTACAGGGGAAATTGAAAGTAGGTGTTTTAAGCCGTGGTACAGCCTGGTTAGATACAGGTACTTTCAATTCTTTGATGCAGGCAGGGCAGTTTGTTCAGGTTATTGAAGAAAGGCAGGGCTTGAAAGTGGGATGTATTGAAGAGATTGCATTTCAAATGAAATTTATTTCATCAGAGCAATTGGTTCAGGTTGCTGAGCCATTGAGGAAAAGTGGATATGGGGAGTATCTTCTGAAGCTAATTAATAACTAAGTATAAATACTTGTTTTAGAATATTGACAATATAAAATTTTTATATATTTGTTCCGATAATGAGTACTGATTATACTCAATAAGAATGCTCGAAAGCCTCATCACTTCTAAAACCAGAATTAAGCTTTTGCTTAAATTCTTTTTAAACATCAATAACCAGGGTTATTTACGCAGCCTTGAGACTGAGTTTAATGAGAGTACTAATGGCATTAGGCAAGAACTAAACCGTTTTGAAAATGCGGGCTTGTTATTGGCTGAATCTGAAGGAAACAAGAAATTATACCGGGCGAATATCCGGCATCCTTTGTTTAAGGATCTCAATAGTATCATCCTGAAGTTTGTAGGAGTAGAGGAATTATTGGAAAGAGTTATTGATAGGTTAGGTAATGTACAGCAGGTATATCTCGAAGGCAGAATTGCACAGGGGCTTGATTCAGATATAATTGATTTGCTGATCATTGGGAATGACATTGATCGTAATTACTTAAGTTCATTGGTCGAAAAGACTGAGCCGCTGTTAAAAAGAAAAATACGTTACCTCGTTTTTGAGGAGGCTGACGCTAAAGTTTATGTTGAAAGGCATCATAAGGAATTGGTGTTAATATTTAATAGCCCGGAATGAACTGGTACGTTATCTACACCAAATCCCGTTGTGAGAAAGCGGTTTCAGATAAGCTCAGCTTATCAGGTATAGAGGTATATTGTCCGCTTTTAAAGAGGAAAAAGCTTTGGAGTGATCGCTGGAAATGGGTGGAAGAACCTTTATTTCGATCCTATTGCTTTGTTTATCTGGATGAGAAGGAAAGGGAAAAGGTTTTTGCGGTTCCCGGAGTTGTTCGATTTTTACAGCATTGTGGTAAACCAGCGGTAATCAGGAACAAGGAAATGGAGCTTTTAAAAAGCTGGTTGATACAATACGATCATTCCAGTATTGAAGCTGGAACCTTTAATTCAAACGACCGGATAATGATCAAGTCTGGTGCATTGATGGATAAGGAAGCAGAGGTTTTGGAAAGCAAGGGCAATTATTTAACCTTGTATTTACAGGATCTTGGATTGCAGGTTAAAGTTGACCTTAGAAAGAATGTTGTTGAGAAATTAAAGGCCTCTTAATACCATGTTTTTAATAGATTAATATTGGATGTCAAAATCGAAAGATGTGACTGAAGGGGCGGAGCCGTATACAGATGTGAGATATTAGATGTGAGACAATAGACGAAAATTCTGTTTTTTGAATTAAATCCAGATCAATTATTAAGATACATATCATCAACAATCCACAGAATTAAGCACTGATTTTACTTGATTTGAACGAGGCTAAAGAACAAATTATCAAAATGTACAGCATCTCACATCTCACATCTCATATCTCATGTCTCCTCTAATGAAGACCGCACTTATAACCGGTATCACAGGTCAGGATGGAGCGTACTTAACAGAATTCCTTTTAAATAAGGGCTATTTTGTGCATGGGATAAAGAGAAGAAGCTCTCTGCTCAATACCGACAGGATAGACCATTTGTATCAGGATCCGCATGAAAAAAACCTAAGGTTAAAACTTCATTATGGAGATCTGACTGATTCTACCAATCTTATCAGGATCATTCAGGAAACACAGCCTGATGAGATCTATAATCTAGCTGCAATGAGCCATGTGCAGGTGAGTTTTGAAACACCTGAATATACTGCTAATGCAGACGGACTTGGGACATTACGGATACTTGAGGCCATACGTATATTGGGACTTGAAAAAAAGACCAGGATCTATCAGGCTTCAACATCAGAATTGTATGGCCTGGTACAGGAAGTGCCTCAATCAGAAAAAACACCATTTTATCCTCGCTCACCCTATGCTGTGGCTAAAATGTATGCTTATTGGATCACAGTCAATTATCGTGAGGCTTATAATTTGTATGCTTGTAATGGTATTTTATTCAATCATGAAAGTCCGGTTAGAGGGGAAACATTCGTTACCCGCAAAATAACCATGGCTGCAGCAAAGATCGCTCTGGGTTTACAAAATTGTCTGTATTTAGGTAATTTGTCTGCACAAAGGGATTGGGGACATGCAAAGGATTATGTGGAAGCGATGTGGCTGATCTTACAACAGGAAAAAGCAGAAGATTTCGTTATTGCAACAGGTGTAACTACTTCAGTTCGTGATTTCGTCAAAATGAGTTTTGCAGAATTAGGTATCGAAGTCGAATTCAGTGGTAAAGATGAACATGAAAGAGGTGTGATCATTGATATTGATGAAGTGAAAGTGGAAAGCCTAAAGCTGAAAGCAGAAAGCTTAAAACCGGGAACTACTGTAGTTAAAGTTGATCCAAAATATTTCAGACCAACAGAAGTAGACTTATTAATTGGTGATCCAACAAAATCCAATACCAAATTAGGCTGGAAACCAAAATACGACCTTCCGGCTCTTGTAAAAGAAATGGTTTTATCAGATCTCCACTTAACTAAAAAGGATGAGTACCTGAAAGATGGTGGATTCAATACGCTGAATTATTTTGAATAGCTGTTTCCTTCATCCTAGTAGCAGCACTCTATTGCAGATATAGCCCTAGTTCAAGCTATAGCAGGATTTAAGAGTTTAAAATAAAAAAGTAATAAGGAATGAACCACGATACCCGCGCGGTGGGATGAAAGAACGGCGGGCCGGGTGTTTTGCCCTCGGCGGTGGAAGCTTCGTTCTTTCTTGAATTTTTGGAGACTTTTGTTTCAAGTGGCTGTTGCACAACTTATTTATTTTAAATATTACTTTGTTAAGTAACTGATTATTAGTATTTTGTATTATGCAAGGCAAGAAAAAATATCAG
>NZ_FNHH01000050.1 GCF_900103545.1 Daejeonella rubra | reverse complement strand
AAAGAGGGGAAATGTATGTGGAAAACTATAAGAGAGCAGCCTGAAGAAAATCTTTTTTAAATTAAATTTGGAAATAAGTTAAACCTAGAATACGAACACCTGTGTTATTTTTTAGTTGAAATGGACCTTTGAGAGGTGGAGAAATCTCCTGATTTCAGATTGATCCCAGAAGATTAAATTCACATTCCTCCTTATTTTTTACTCAAACTCTTCCTCGCTGCAGCAACTTCAGCCTCCGTAACCGGTCCGGCCTTATTGCCAAAATTACTTCTGACATAGGTTAGGATCCCTGAAATTTCCTTATCCGTCAGAAAGGAAGCATGTGCCGGCATGGTGTCATTATAGGGCTGTCCTTTAACCTGTATAGGGCCAGTCATGCCATTCAGCACGATATTGATCAATACAGTTTTATCGCTGTTCACCCATTCAGATCCGGCCAGGGGAGGATATCGGTTTCCATCTCCGCTACCATCGGTCTGATGACAGGCCCTGCAGTAAATATTATATGTCAGGGCAGCGTGAACAGGCTTCCCTTTCCTATCCAGATTATCTTCCATCTCATCAGGCGTTTTCAGATAAGAAATTGTGTTTTTACGTTTTTCCATGGCAGCCAGTTGCGTAGCACCAAAAGCAGACTTATCACCTTTGTACATCACCCGCCAGATCTTTCCTAATTGAGTATCCCCAACGTATAAAGAACCATCCGGACCTTCAGCCAAACCCATTGGCCTGTACTTTGCATCATTTGCAATCGCAATGGTGTCTACCCCGGCAAAGCCATCAGCAAATACCTCCCATGGGCCAGTTACCACGCCTTTTTTCATCGGGACAAACAGTACAACATACCCAACCTGAGGGTAAGGGATGCGGTTGGTTGATCCATGCATCGCAATAAATGCCCCTTCCTTGTACCTGGCAGGGAACTGATCACCTTTGTAAAATAAGATATCGTTTGGAGCGAAATGTCCGGGGAAACCAACTAATGGTTTGGGAAGTTTTGCTCCATCACCTTCTTTGATGCCATCTCCGCCATATTCCGGACTCAGAATTTTCTTTTCCAGCATCTGGTCATAATAGTAATAGGGAAAACCTCCGTCAAATCCTTTGTCCACCTTAAAAAGCTCATCTGCCGGAAGCATGGTGCTTTTCCATGGTGAATAAAATTCAGGCCAGAGCAAGCGGAAATCATCCCTTCCATGATGCACCGCATAAAGCGACTCTGTGTCATCATCCCATGCCATTCCCACAATACTTCTCATTCCTGTGGCATATCTTATTCCGTCGCTTTGCTTCTGATTCAGTTTGTTTTCATCAAACATCCATATCCCACCATGGTCTACCATATCCGGACAAGGATCTAATCCCGGAGAACCGGGCCGTCTGTTCTCTGTCTGGCAGGAATTGGTTCCGATACCCCATGAGACAAACATATGGCCCTTGCCATCAAATGAAAGGGCTTTGGCCTGATGTTCATGATAGGGAGGCTCATCGATCACCACCGTTTCCATTTCACCGTCGGGCACCAGTTGACCCGGTTTTAGTTTACTTCGGTAAACAGCCAGTTCGGAGCTATAGTAGAGATAACCATTATGTATTTTCATGGCCGTTCCCCTGTTGCGGTTCTCATATTTACCCCAGATCTTCACAGTATCGGCCTTGCCATCACCGTTCACATCCCGCAGGGCTGCATTACCAAAACCATCGGTAGTTGGAGTCCTGAGTTTGACGTAAATATCTCCGTTATCATTCACCGCCAGATGCCGGGCACCTACATAATTGCCTGCAGGCTGGTTATTTGGGCGACTTAGCTGAGTGCTTTTGGGTGCTCCTTTAATTTCAGGGGGCGGTGGGGTGTAAATGGCAGATTTCGAGAGCTGACTGACTTTCTGCGCGATAATAGAACCACCGCCAATACTGTCAACCACTACAAGGGCTTCAAATCCACCGGGTAATATCAAACCGCCATTATCTTTGTCGCCGGGAGGTAGCGCAGTTTCTTTGGAATTACAGCCTATCGCCGCAAATGAGAGAAAAATTAACAGGTAGGTCAGCTGTAAATTCAATCCCTCAAAAGAATAAATGTTTTTCATCAGAATATAATTTGTTTTTTAATGGTTATGAAGCTTGCATGAGCTTATTCATTCCGGTTTGTGAGCGGTAAGCTCATGCAGGTTTCATGGAATTAAATTAATCTATTAATGTTATAGTTTTAAATTAAATCGGACCATATTATGCTTGCGTAAGGATTTTTTTACAAAGAAGGCCTGTTAGGTGGTTCTGATTTGTAAAATCTATTGTTTCACAATCCAAAAATTTATAAGTGGCTGTTTGTCAGAATTTTTACCGGCTTGCCAGGTACATGGTGCAGGAGTGTTTTTTGGGAATTTATTTAGTTTTTCATCAGAATATAATTTGTTTTTTAATGGTTATGAAGCTTGCATGAGCTTATTCATTCCGGTTTGTGAGCGGTAAGCTCATGCAGGTTTCATAGGTCTTCCTGGACTCCGCGCTGTAGGGGGTTTGGGATTGGGGGCTTTTTATAAAAGGAATTTGTCGTCATCCGATAGCTATCGGATTCGCAGGAGGCACGACGGAGAAATCTGTTGCAATGAATTGGCTTTTGAATTGAAAAAACTGCCCCAAGGCATGAGATTTCTCCACCTCTCAATAGTACCTTTCAATCAAAATTTAGCACAGGTGATCGAAACGACGAATCTTTATTATCAAACTCTGACTTTCAAAAACTCCTCCCTCAACCTCCTGGCCACAATTTTATCTTCACCGGGCTGCATCATCCAGACGGTAATGGAAACTGAATTAGCTCCTTTTGCTCCGGGTTTCGGTGGTGTGGCTTGTCCCTTGAATATAGGCAAACCCGAAAACCCTGCCTCAATGGATGGATTACCATTCCGCAAGCTTTCCCGAAGCTCATTTCCAGTGAGTTTGATCTTGCTGTCATCCCAGGTGATTCTTAGTGAAGGGGTATGATTACCAAGTGGGTTTACAGTAATATTGGTGCTGATCCCATCGATCTCCTTCACAGCATTTTCAATCAGGGCAATACCCGCTTCCCATTTTTTCCACTCCTTATCATGATCCATGGAGATCATATTTTTCAAAGCCACATAAGCGCCCAGGATCTCTTCCTTATTTACCTTATGCCCTCGACCAATGGTTACCGCTCTGGGTGGTGCGCTCAAACGTGCTGCTTCGATCAGGTGTTTCCTGCCCATTAAATAACCGGTGCTCTGTGGTGCCCTTACTGCCTTGCCTCCTGAAAGGAAGACCAGGTCAAAGCCCATATCATTAAATCGCCATAAATTTTCAACCGGCGGAACATCAGCCGCAATATCAATGGATGTAGGAATATTGTGTTTTTTGCCCACTTCGATCCATTCCTCATGCTTTATTTTACCCCCATTCACGGCAATATTCAGGAAATGCATCATCGCTGTTTTCTCATTGATGGCGTGCTCCAGCTCTTCTCTTGTTTCTACGGTGATGATCTTACAGCCAGTGAGTATAAATGCCTGTGTATAGGCATCTTTATGTGCTTTCTGGCAGATCACTTCCGATTTCATGCCTTCCAGATTGGGAAGCTGCCCCACTTTTTTCATATCCATTCCGGTAAGTACCCCCGCCAGACCGAGTGTCATGGCAGAATAAGCCCCACTGGTAACTGTCGCCGCTTCCGCATGGGTTATTTTAGCGATCTGCTCACCCACTTTATCCTGCAGCTCATCCAGCATGCAAAACTTATTGACCGAGCTGTTGATAGCCTTCAAAACCTTGTCCTGCATAATACTGCCGGTCATATAGGTTAAGGTTCCCGCCGCATTGATAAAGGTGCGGATGCCCAGTTCCTTATACAGATCTTCTGCCGGAGCAGGTTCTGCCTGTAATGAAAGATTGTTTATTCCGCCTGCAAGGGGCAGGAGGCTGAGGGATTTGAGGAGTTGACGGCGTTTCATGGGGGGTATATTAAAGATTTTAGAGGTATAAAGTTGTAAGAATAATTGTATTTTTTACTTGATTTTTTAACAATTATCATGAGTTTGTTTAGAACAATGATGTGATCTATAGTAATGATTTAGTTAAGTTGATGGCTATAGATGGTTTCAAATTAATTATTTACAATATCTTTATGAGGTGTAATATCCAAATTGTTGATTGCATATTAGCAAGAATGTAGGATATTGAAGTAAAAAAAAGCTATAATGAAAAATATTTATCTCAATTATATATCAGACGAACACTTATTTAAATGCATTTCAAATTTGCATCGGTCATATATAAATGCTAAAAATAATATAGACAAAAGAAAATTTTACAAAAACAAAGTCGACACGATAAAATTAACTTTTGACACCAAGTTTAATGACATAAGTGAGGGGGATATGATTGAAGCGGAAGTTCTTAGGCAGATAGATAAATCAATTAACAATTTTCTTGGAACATTTCATGAAGAGATACTTGGTGGAATTAATGGATTTGAAAGAGGTAATTTAAGCGGGTTTGATATACGAGCTGAGGATAATACATTATTCGCTGATATCAAAAATAAACACAACACAATGAATAGTAGCTCAGCTGAAAGTCTGTTTCAAAAATTAGCACAATATGCCAATACTTATAAGAAGGCAAATTGTTACTGGGTGCAAATTTTAGCAAATAAGAGCTTTAATACACATTGGAATGGAATAATAAACGGAAAAGAATATAGTCATAGCAGAGTATTTAAAATTTCAGGTGATCAATTTTACAAATTAGTTACTGGTCAGGATGATGCTTTTTTTCAATTGTACAAAATATTGCCTTCGGCAATAGATCATTACTTACGAACTTTACAGCCATCAGAAGAGATTGCGCTTAATTCTGCACTTTCTGAAATAGGTGAAGAAGTTGTAAAATCAAATAGAACAATTATTGATCAGGTTACTTTTGATAACTACCCTTATTATTTGGGTTTTGATGGATTATAACTTCATTATAATAGGATAAATCGACAATTAAACATTTTGGTGCTGAATAGCCAATTCGTTTTCTTCTTTATGTTTTTGTACCAAGTTTAAGAATTTGACAATAGAGAATCCAATTTCTCTCGCCATGTTAACAGGAACTGCATTACCAATTTGTTTATAATGAGCCGAAACAGGACCCGCAAATTCCCACTCATCTGGGAAGGTCTGTATTCTAGCATATTCTCTTACTGTAAATGGTCTTGTTTCATCAGGATGACATCTTTCAGTTTGTTTTTGGGCAGGGCTGCATGTTAATGTTAGAGATGGTTCTTCCCAACTTATTCTTCTAGCCATACCAGTTTTCCCACCACCTAAATAAAAGCTTTTTTGCATGTATTGTTTTTGAAGATCTAATGGGAGGTCTCTCCAATAGCCCCCTGGAGGAATTAAATCTAATATTTTCCTCTTAGATTCAGGATACTTTGCACCAGGAGAGGGTGGGACATCAGTAGAATAAAGGTCGCCTTTTTTCAAAGCATGTTTTAATGTAAAAATCTGCTTGGATGGTTTTGGATATTCAAAATCATATTCAATATCCTTCCTAATCCCTACGAGAATTAGTCTCTCTCTCTTTTGTGGGACTTTAAAATATATTGCCTTAAGCACCTTTGGTTCTAGTACTCTATATCCCAGTCCATCTAAAATAGAAATCATTCCTTTGAGGGTGTCTCCAGAATCATGGCTCAATAAACCTCTCACATTTTCACCAATACAAATTTTAGGGCGAGTTTCATCTACAACTCTTGCGAATTCGTAAAATAATGTTCCCCTAGCATCCTCAAGTCCTAATTTTTTGCCTGCATAACTAAAAGATTGACATGGAAATCCACCTGTTACAACATCTATTTTTCCTTTTTGGCTTATAAAAGACAAGTCTTTTATATCTCCTTCAAGCACATTCCAATTTGGCCTATTAATTCTTAGTGTTTCTGCCGCCCAATGGTCAATTTCATTTAAAGCAATGCATTTTAAGCCAGCTTGTTCGAGCCCTATTGCCAACCCCCCCGCACCAGCAAACAACTCTAGTACATTAAATGATCCTTTGGGACTAATTGTTGAAGTTTCAGTATCGTTATTAAATAAATAGCTTAGCTCATCGAAAATTTTAAGTTGTTCTTTTTTGTAGATCCTATAGTTACTCATTGGCTCCCGGAGTGCCGTTAATTTCCCATTGTTATCCCATCTCCTTAAGGTCTCCGGACTTTTACCCAAGAGTTCTGCAACTTCTGATAGAGAATAGTAATCTTTTATACCCATATTATACAACATTATACATGGTTACAAATATATTTGTCTTGTTCAAAGAAATGAAATACTAATAAAATTAGTTTTCCACAATTATTTATATGTCAGATAATAAGGAAGATAAAATAATAGTGCCAAGGTTCGAGGAGGCGAGCGGCTTTTATACAACTAAGCAAAGGAGCCGCATTATGTCAAAAATTAAAGGAAAAAATACTGTCCCTGAAATCTCATTGCGTAAAGCACTTTACACCGAAGGTGTAAGATATCGTATTGTTAATAATGATCTACCTGGGCGACCAGATATTGCTATTCGAAAATATAGATTAGCTGTTTTTGTTGATGGTGAATTCTGGCATGGTCATGATTGGGAAAATAAGAAAGAGAAAATCAAAACGAATATTGCATTCTGGATACCTAAAATTGAAAGGAATATGCAGCGTGACGTCCAAAATAACAATAAATTGGATCTGTTAGGATATAAGGTATTCAGGTTTTGGAGTAAGGATATTAAGAATAATTTAGAAAGTTGCGTTCAAGAAATTTTATTGTACATAAATAGTCAAAAGATGCCTTGTTAGGAATACTGTTATTGTTAAATTATTGGGAATTTTCTCTTCAGCATTTTATTGATGATAATGATAATGTTCCTACTTCGAATGCGACTCATGTTGTATGAGCGGGTTTCTTTGGAGTGGACGTCGGCCATAAATTATTAAACTACAATCTTGTCTGAATATTGTTTAAACCTTGTTTAAGGCATGCTTATTGAACCGATTTATCTTGCTTTTCTCCTTTTATTTTCGTATATTAATTCGATCAATTAAAAACGATATGGATTTCAACGAGCACCTTAAACTTTCCGGCTGGAACTACAGAATCATGGAACTTCGTGGTGATGAACTGTTAAATGAGTTGAACAGCTGCAGCCGTGAAACCGTCATTAACTGGTTGCAATGGAACGATCGGAATGGTGTTTATACCGATGAACAATCCATGAAAGAATTCGGTAACATCCTATCCCGGGAGGAAGGAATAGAAATCATGACCCGTCAGATCCTGAATTCTTAAGAGCAATTACCCATAAACTCCCTCACCACCTCCACATCCGCATCCGCCCAATCCAAATCTAACAAATCCTTCCTATCCAGCCATTTATAATCAGCATGTTCTTTTAACAAGATCTCGCCGCCAGTCTGCCGGCAAATAAAAGGAATCAGCCGGATGGATTTATCGGGATAATGATGATCATTGGCACTTAGTCCATCAATAATTTCAATATCGATATTAAGCTCTTCCTTTATCTCACGGATCAGGCTGGCTTCCGGCGTTTCATTCGCTTCGATCTTCCCACCAGGAAATTCCCATTTTAAGGGCAGATGCATAATCGAACTGCGCTGCGTGACCAGGATCTGGTTTTGGGGGTTTAGGATGATGGCGCAGGTTACTAGCATTTTCTGTTGTCTGAGGTCTGAAGTCTGAGGTCTGAGGAAATTGTGCTGGTTTGAAATTAGCGAATTTTAATTGGGGAGAAGAATTAGAGGGATGAGGTCCGAAGTCAGAGGTCTGAATAAATACTGCTGGTTTGAAATTAGCAGTTCATCGTTCTGGTTCCTGGTTCTTTTGTCAGAGGTCTGAGTAAATACTGCTGGTTTGAAATTAGCAGTTCAATTGTACTTCCCTAATTAGAGTTGACCGGTTTCTAATAGTTTTTCATTGTTAAAAATAGTAAACCTTGGCTTAGAAAAAAGTTTATTATTAAACC
>NZ_FNHH01000011.1 GCF_900103545.1 Daejeonella rubra | reverse complement strand
TAAGGATCAGTACGCTACACAGACTGGTTCTTGACCGTCTTAAAAAACAAAGATAAAAACAATTTTATTTGGAAATCAACACAGAATCTCTACGGATTGTCAATAAAGAAGAGTCTTCCGACTCGAATAAACAATAAAATATCCTTTAGCTTTTTTCTGAAAGCCAATTTTATGCGTTGTTAATTAAGATATAAAATGCAAAATTTTAATTAATACTCCTTCCTTAAATATTCTCCTACAACCTGTTTGAATGAAATCATGCTTGATCTTGGTTTCTATAAATCGGTCATCCTTCCAGAAAACTAACTAACAAATGCCTCGTTTCCGGTTTCCCGTAAGATATTCTACTCAATTAAAAGGAATTTTAGTAAACGAAAATTTTAAGCAAGAAAAGTAATTAATTGAATGGCAGGTTAATGCTTTTTTTCGGTATGTGCTATAAGGTTACAGAGTGCTTGATAATAGGACTTACTTTACAAATTGTATCTATCATTTATAATCAAATACTGAGTCAAAATATCATTATTAAGGGTAGTGGTTGAATGGTTAAATATTGATTAGCAGGAAGAATAGAGGAGCTTGAGGCATATTTTTATGAATGTCAAAAAGGCTACAATTCATAGGGATTCATGAAGATTGTGATTTTTTATTAACCTAATAAATAAATTGTTGGCAAGTTAAAATTGAAAATTACATGGATGAATTAATTTCACTTTATAGAGAAAGACTCAAAATTGTTGATGGTCATTTGAAGGAGTATAATTTAAATGTACCACCTGAGAAGAAAGCTACAAACCCCTTTTTTATTACTATTCCTGACGATTATGGTTCTTATTCAAACAGAATAATGATTTTTGGGCAAGAAACAAATGGTTGGTGTAATGAATGTGGTAACAATAGTGAATATTCTAATTCATTAGATAAGTCAATTGAAATTTACCGTAAATTCTATCTTAATGGAGGAATAAACAGTTATTCTGGTCCATTTTGGAATGAATTCAAGAGAATTAGAAAGGCTATTCAGGAACACAAAAACACAGTGTTTTTGTGGAATAATGTTAATAAAATAGGACGAATAGGTAAAGGAAATATAAAAGAGATCAACGAAATACAATTTCGTTATTTTCAATTAATACGGGACGAAATCGAACTTTTGAAACCTAATGTAATAGTTTTTCTCACTGGATCTGATTACGATTATTTCATCGAGAATAATTTTGGAAAATTCAAACAAACAGAAATTTCGGATAGTATTTGGGAAATTTCCTTTAACGATGATAGATTGAAATCTATAAAATCTTTTAAGACCTATCATCCAAACGCATTATATTTTAAAGGCAAGAATAGAACGGTAATTCCAAATTTGATAAATGAAATAAAAAATGCCTGCATATAATAGGGCTTACCTCAAAGTGGGGGCTTGATTGGTTCTGTTATGATTTG
Source organism: Daejeonella rubra (assembly GCF_900103545.1). GTDB lineage: Bacteria > Bacteroidota > Bacteroidia > Sphingobacteriales > Sphingobacteriaceae > Daejeonella > Daejeonella rubra. The sequence continues at coordinate 118,790 of NZ_FNHH01000011.1, read as the reverse complement.
TTGTTATCTAATAATTAGGGTTTGATTGATTTTGAAGTGCTGACAAATTGCATCTCTTTTAATTGAAGTTATTAACTTTTGGTTAAGATAAACGTACATATTCGTTTATATGGGGATAGGTATTCAAATAAACTTGAAATCTGATTTTTTAATAAGCAAATTCAATAAGCCTGATATATATGGTACAATACACCCGGATTTGCGTGGCTTGGAGAGAGTTCTTCAGGGGTATATACAAGTTATAGGGCATTTTAAAGAACGACACAATACAATATGAAACGACAAATATCAGACGCTGAAAAGCAACAAGTAAGACTACAACAACAGGACAAAGACGGCTCTTTGAGATGTTTCATTTCAGGAGAAGTTATCGGAGATACAGACGACTTTGAATATGACCATATTTTACCTTTTTCAAAACAAGGTGACAGTGATTTATCGAACATCCGAATTGTTCTCAAAGAATATAATCGCAGAAAATCAGACCAGCCTTTATATGAGTTTAGAGACAATTACAAACTTGAGAAACTTTTCAACGACAAGAAAAACAACATCAAACTGCAAGACATTTTTCTACTTAAAGAAATTTTGCCAAAATCATTTCATTTTACCATTGAACCCAACAACATAAAAATTGATGATGGAGTTGATAAAAGAACTTTTTCACTTTTGTTCGACAACATTTTAAACGTTCAATATTTCTACGGTCGAATTCCTATTAAGTGGCTTGAAAATGACGATCAAGAAGGCTTGCAACCGAGAGTTATCGACTACAAAAGACTCATCAGTTTAAGAGACCATTTAAAAGACCATCCACAACTTGCGCCTTCAATTGCCCGACTAATTGACAATAGAATAAAATTGTTTGACGGACAGCACAAATTAGCTGGACAGGTTTTAAACAACACTAGAGAAGTTGACATCAAAGCCTACATTTCACCAACAGAAGCAGATAAAGCAAAAAAGCTATTTGACGACTTGATGATTACAAATCTTGATGCACACTCAAAACACAAACAAATACCCTTTTATACTTCTACTTTGCTTGACAGACTTTCTGTTATTTACAAAGAAATGTTAGGGGAATTCACATCAACAAAACCAGTTGACAAACACTCGGAAGAAAATTTCATAAGCTACCTTGTTTCTGATAAACAACACAGCCGTGCGGACGCAAAGCAAATGCTTAAAAGTGCAATTATGACTAATGCAGTTGAATTATCTGCAATTAACAATTTTACTGCTGTTGCATCAAGAGACACAGGTTTTGCATTATCAATTGACTTGTTGAAAACGGCAGTATTTCCAAACACATTATTTCTTGAACCATCTTCTGCAAACTTTAAATCTTCCGGAGATTTTAGAGATTCTGAATTGGAAAATTTTAAAGAAGTTTCTGTTTTGCTTGTTCAGTATGGACAATTAAATAATTGGGTCCAGAATACTCGTGGAAAATCATTGACAAATATTGAATTGAAAGCAAGAAGAATTTGGCATAAAGGTGCTGTTTTGACTTGGGCTCCATATTTAAAAAGTATTTTGGGTATGGCTTTCAACTTCATAACAAATGACGACAGAGAAAAACTGTTGTATCGTGCAGTTATGGACACTAATCAAAAAGATAGAATTGGAGTTTGTTTGCAACGACTTTTCAATCATCCGCTTTGGGACGAACCAGAAGGAGAAATTGATAGTTTACTTGTTTCAGCAAGACGACAAGACGAATTGTTCAACAGAAAAGGACTAACAGAAATGTATGTTTTAACTGGACGAAATTAATGACGACCGAAAGAAAAACGCCCTATAACAGCACCTACAAGAAATTGGCGGTTCAGGGCTACGAAGATGCATTTGGGGTTTATGGAAATTAGGTTATTCGCTACTATATTCGTGCTAATAGGCGCCAACTTCTTAAACCCACAAACCGTTATAGCCAATGCATGACGATACTGTAAACCGACTAAATATAGACCAATAAAATGGGACAACGACAAGATAAATTTAAAGAGATTACACTAAAAAAGTTTACTGCTTTTAAGCACGACAAATTAACTTTAAGGGAACTTGAAAACTCAAACTTATTTAATAAAGTTAGCGAGACCTACAAAAAGTTAGGTGGACAATTAGAAACGGTTCCGACAAATTACGGCCCTTGGGACATATCAACAAAAGACTTTATTATTGAGTTTGACGAAGAACGACACTTCAACCGATACAGATTAGAAACACTACACTCAAGTTTTTACGACAATAATTCGAATTTTTTGGTTGCTAACTATAAGGACTTTTGTAAAGACTTTGAAAGCAATTGCCTAAGTGCAGCAAGTTGGGGTAAGAATTGGAAAAATGACTCGACAGAAAAAATGTTTTTACAAAGTAATGTAGACGCAAATTTATCAGGCAATGGTAGCTCTCGCTGGCGACAAAGAGCCTATTACGACTTTATGAAAGATATTACCTCTAGTATAAGAAATATTCCAGTTTATAGAGTTTCAATTTATGACAAGTTTTGCGGCAAGACAATTGACAGTTTATTGAGCAACAACGACAACAATATAATTAACGACTTTATAGATGAAATTAGAAAATAACCTTGGCTATAAGCACCTACAAGAAATTGGCGGTTCAGTGCTCCGCAGACACATTTGTGGCTATTCAAAATTGGTTCTCCGCATCAACATTTGAAGTAAAAATCGCCAATTTCTTGTGCCTTCAAACCTTACAAGCATCCCTAAAAAAATCAACACTGCGTGCACTAACCGCCACCCCAAAATGCCTGCCACCCATTCACCCCATTTGATTTTACCCAAAACCCAACCCGACCCTTCCCAAAAACCAAAACAACTAAATTTTACCAACCCACCGATAAGAATGATAACTTTATGAATTCATAAATGCATAACTAATAATGTTCGAACAAACCTTTAAGAATATAGATGATATCCTGCATAAAGATGCTGGTTGTGGTAGTGAATTAGATTATGTGGAGCAAACTTCCTGGGTATTGTTCTTAAAGTATTTGGACGATTTAGAAAAAGATAAAGCTACCGCTGCTGAATTGACAGGTAAGACTTACACACCCATAATTGCTAGCGAATACCAATGGACAGTTTGGGCCGCACCAAAAGGAACAGATGGCAAAATTGACCACCACAAAGCTTTAACAGGCGATGATTTGGCAGATTTTGTAAATATTCAACTGTTCCCTTATCTCAAAAAGTTTAAGGCAGATGCTGTAAGTGCCGACACCATTGAATATAAAATTGGTGAGATCTTCAGCGAGCTAAAAAACCGCATACAAAGCGGTTATAACTTACGCGAGGTAATCAACCGTATTGATGAACTTCGGTTCCGCACACATGCCGAAAAGCATGAAATGAGCCATTTGTATGAGTCTAAAATACAAAACATGGGCAATGCCGGGCGCAATGGTGGTGAATATTATACTCCAAGGCCGCTTATTACAACCATTGTAAAAGTAGTAGCTCCAGAGATTGGAAATAAAGTATACGATGGTGCTGTGGGTAGTGCTGGTTTCTTGTGTGAGGCGTTCGACTTTTTACAAAAAAGCAAAACACTAACTACCTCTGATGTAGAAACCCTGCAGAAGAAAACCTTTTACGGGAAAGAAAAAAAATCACTGGCTTACATCATTGGTACCATGAATATGATTTTTCACGGTATTGAAGCACCTAACATTATCCATACCAATACCCTTGCCGAAAACTTAGCGGATATTCAAGAGAAAGATCGCTACGATATTGTGTTGGCTAATCCTCCCTTCGGTGGAAAAGAACGTGCCGAAGTGCAGCAAAACTTCCCAATTAAAACTGGTGAAACGGCCTCTCTATTCCTTCAGCATTTTATTAAAATACTAAAGGCAGGAGGTAAAGCAGGTATAGTGATTAAAAATACCTTTTTGAGTAATACAGATAATGCTTCGGTTGCTTTGCGTAAACAATTGCTGGAAAGTTGCAACCTACATACCGTGTTAGATTTGCCTGGTGGAACGTTTACCGGTGCAGGAGTGAAAACCGTGGTGCTATTTTTTGAGAAAGGGTCTTCCACTAAAAAGGTTTGGTTTTACCAGCTGAACTTAGACAGGAACCTCGGCAAGACCAATGCCCTGAACGAAAAAGATCTGTCAGACTTTGTAGAATTGCAAAAAACAAAAGCAGAAGGCGAAAACTCCTGGACGATTGATTTAAAAAACATTGACCAAACTACCTTTGATCTGTCAGCCAAAAACCCCAACAAAAAAGAAGAAGCCGCCTTACGCCAACCAGAAGAAATTTTGGAGGAGATGAAAGCCCTGGACGAAGAAAGTGCGGACATTTTAAATTCAATTTTGGGATTGATATGAAACAGGGTTGGGAGATAAAGAAATTAGGTGAAGTTTATGATGTTAGAGATGGCACACACGATTCTCCAAAATACGTGAGTGAGGGTTACGCTTTGATCACATCAAAAAATCTAAAGAATGACAGTTTGAATTATGATAATGTAAACTATATAACCGAACAGGATTACATCAATATCAATAAGAGAAGCAAAGTTGACATTGGTGATATTTTATTTGCTATGATTGGAACTATTGGTAATCCAGTAGTAATTAAGGATGAACCAGATTTTGCAATTAAAAATGTTGCATTGTTCAAAGTTCCTAAAAGTCAAGACAGCTTTTTTTTAAAATACTTCCTTGATTCAAGCAATGTCATTGATTGTATGTCAAACGATGCAAAGGGAGCTACTCAAAAATTTGTTGGTTTAGGATATCTAAGGAATTTTGAGATTTCCCTTCCACCCCTCCCCGAACAACAACGCATAGTAGCCATATTAGATGAAGCCTTTGAGGCAATAGCCAGGGCAAAAGCCAATGCCGAACAAAACCTCAAAAATGCTAAAGAACTTTTTGAAAGTTATTTGCAGGGGGTGTTTGAGAATGGTAATGAAAACTGGGAAACGAAAAGCTTAGATGAATTGGGAACAATTACTTCAAGCAAACGAATTTACAAAAGCGAGTATGTAAAAGATGGTGTTCCTTTTTATAGAACTAAGGAAATTAAGGAATTATCAAATGGAAAAAGTATAACCTTGGAATTATTCATTTCAAGAAAAAGATACAATGAAATAAAAAAATCATTTGGCGTTCCTCAGATTAATGATTTACTCATGTCGGCAGTTGGAACAATTGGCGAAATAATGGTTATTGAAAATAGTGAAGAATTTTATTTTAAGGATGGAAACATTGTTTGGTTCAAAGGGTTTAAAAGTTTAGATACGAATTATTTAAAATTTGCTTTGACTGCATTTGTAGAAAAAATTAAAGGTCTTGCAATTGGTGCTGCATATAGTGCTTTGACAATAGAAAAATTAAATAAATATCAAATTTCTTTTCCAAAAACAATTGAAGAACAACAGACTATCGTTCAAAAATTAGATGCACTATCCACCGAAACCAAAAAATTAGAAGCTATTTACAAACAGAAAATAAATGATTTAGAAGAACTCAAAAAATCAGTTTTACAAAAGGCATTTAGTGGGGAATTAAAAATAACAACAGCATTAGTATGAACGAAGCAGAAACAAGAGCAGAACTCATAGACCCTCAATTAAAAGCTTGTGGTTGGGGCGTTATAGAGGGCTCAAAAATCCTTCGTGAATACAATATTACAGCTGGTAAAATCCAAACCGGGGGCATAAGAGGCAAGAAAATCATTGCTGATTATATACTGGTTTACAAAGGAATTAAACTGGCGGTTGTTGAAGCTAAAAGCGATGATCTGGGTGTAGGTGAAGGCGTAGCACAAGCCAAACAATATGCAGAAAAATTAAAATTAGAAACCACTTATTCATCCAACGGCAAAGAAATTTACAGCATCTGCATGAAGACAGGTGCAGAAGGTTTGGTAGCTTTTTATTTAACCCCTGATGAGTTATGGGACAAAACCTTTGCCATTCAAAATGAGTGGAGAGAAAAATTTGCAAATGTTCCTTTTGAAGATAAAAGTGGCTCTTGGCAATTACGGTACTATCAGGAGATTGCCGTTAAAAACACTCTGGAGGCAGTCGCCAATCATAAAGACCGTATTTTATTAACCCTGGCAACAGGAACAGGAAAGACAGCTATTGCCTTTCAAATTGCCTGGAAATTATTCCAAACCCGTTGGAACCTGTCTGCCGGACAGGCAGGCTTAAAGCCATATTTATCACGCAGACCACGTATATTATTTTTAGCTGATCGAAACATTTTAGCAGATCAGGCCTTCAATTCGTTTTCTGCCTTTGCCGAAGATGCTCTGGTTCGGATAAAACCAAATGAAGTAAAAAAGAATGGTCGTGTTCCTACCAATGGAAATATATTCTTCACGATTTTCCAGTCGTTTATGTCTGGTAAAGACGAAGACGGAAATCCAATACCAAACTACGGACAATATGCTCCCGATTATTTTGACTTCATCATTATTGATGAGTGTCATCGAGGTGGGGCAAATGACGAAGGTAACTGGCGTGGGATTTTAGAATATTTCTCACCTGCCGTTCAGTTAGGCTTAACAGCTACCCCTAAACGACAGGACAATGTAGACACCTATAAATATTTTGGTGAGCCCGTTTACATCTATTCACTAAAGGAAGGCATTAACGATGGTTTCCTTACACCGTTTAAGGTGAAACGAATCAAAACCACGCTGGATGACTATATCTATACAAGCGATGATCAAATAATTGAAGGGGATATTGAAGAAGGAAAATTATACACTGAACCTGATTTCAATAAAATTATTGAAATAAAAGCCAGAGAGGCAAAACGTGTTCAGATCTATATGGACGATGCCAATCAAAAAGAAAAGGCAATTATTTTTTGTGCAACACAAGACCATGCTGCCGCAGTACGTGAGCTTGTAAACCAAAAGAAAAAACCTGTCCCGGGCTCAGGAAGCTCTGAACCTAATTATTGTGTTCGGGTTACTGCCAATGACGGAGAAATGGGAGAACAATTTCTGCGTGAGTTTCAGGACAACGAGAAAACGATACCTACTATACTTACTACCTCACAAAAACTCTCCACTGGAGTTGATGCACGGAATATTCGTAACATCGTTTTGATGCGTCCTGTAAATTCCATGATTGAGTTCAAGCAAATAGTTGGTCGCGGTACCCGTTTATTTGATGGAAAGGACTTTTTTACAATCTATGACTTTGTGGATGCCTACCACCATTTTGCCGATCCTGAATGGGATGGAGAGCCATTGGAACCAGAGATTCCCATGGTGAATGAGCCAAAGGCACCCTATGAAACAGGAGTAGCTGTAGATGGTGGTGAAGGTGGAGAAAAAAGCGAAAAGACCAAGCGCATTAAAATCAAGTTGCGGGATGGCAAGGAACGTGAAATTCAGCATATGATGTCCACTTCATTCTGGAGTGCCGATGGTAAGCCAATTTCGGTAGAAGAATTCCTGAATAATCTGTTTGGAGAATTGCCCAATCTTTTCAAGAATGAAGATGAGTTGCGGACACTTTGGAGCAATCCAATTACCAGACGTACATTATTAGAGAAACTAGACGATGCAGGTTTTGGAAAGGATGAACTGTCCACCCTGCAAAAACTTATTAACGCTGAAAAAAGCGATCTCTTTGATGTATTGGAATATGTGTTTAACAGCGATATTAAGCCAATGACGCGGGAAGCAAGAGTTGCAGCGGCTCAAGCCACCATTTTTGCATTGCTCGACAACAAACAAAAAGAGTTTATCGAATTCGTATTAAGTAAATACATTGAAACAGGCGTTGAAGAACTTGATCAGGAGAAACTACCAGTCTTACTGACAAACAAATATCAATCCCTGGAAGATGCCAAAAACATTTTGGGTGATGTAGCTAATATCAGCCGTTTGTTCATAGAGTTTCAGGAACATCTTTATAAACAGAAGACAGCATAATTACCGGGCAAGCGACCAATAAAAAAGCCACAAACCTAAATTTGTAGCTCTTTTAATGATCAACCTGCGGAGAGGGTGGGATTCGAACCCACGGTACCATTGCTAGTACACGAACTTTCCAAGCTCGCTCGTTCGGCCACTCTGACACCTCTCCAATTATTGGGCCTTGTTATTATTATAATAATTCCCTTTTGCTCTCCAAGGGAGTCCTTTGGACTGACACCTCTCCAATTTATTGGGCCTTATTGTTATTCTTTTCTACCACGTGATGATTCGTCCTTCGGACTGACACCTCTCAAAATCACCAACCTTTCCTTTCGGAAGGGATGCAAAAGTATCAAAATTCTGTAAACATTACAGGCTTTTATAAATATTAGCTGTTTACAATCGTTTCGCCCGACCATTTAGTGCTGAAATTTCAATATGTTTGCAACATTATTTAAAAACCAAAGATTTCAGGAATTGATGCTGAGTCTCGACGAGATCAAAAAACCCATAGCCGCAGAACTGGACACCTTTGAAGGGAAGTTCAAATCTTCCATGCAAAGTTCTGTTCCGCTTCTGGACCGTATAACACATTATATTGTTAAACGTAAGGGGAAGCAGATCCGTCCCATGTTCGTATTCTTTTCTGCCAGTCTTTGCGGCGGAATTACCGAAGCTACCCATCGCGGTGCAGCCCTTGTCGAATTATTGCATACCGCCACCCTCGTTCATGATGATGTGGTGGATAATTCATACCAAAGACGCGGATTCTTCTCTGTGAATGCTTTATGGAAAAATAAGATCGCGGTTCTGGTGGGTGATTTTCTGTTATCCAAAGGCTTGCTGCTCTCCATCAATAATGGCGACTTCGGTTTGCTGAGATTGGTTTCAGATGCGGTGAAGCAGATGAGTGAGGGAGAATTATTGCAGATCGAGAAAGCCCGCCGACTGGATATCGACGAAAAGGTTTATTATGAGGTGATCCGTCAGAAGACCGCTTCCTTAATTGCTTCATGCTGTGCATGCGGTGCTTCTTCTGCAGGTGCCAATGAGGATACGGTTGAAAAAATGCGTCTTTTTGGTGAAAAGGTGGGCATTGCCTTCCAGATCAAGGATGATCTTTTCGATTTCGGTACAGATGACATCGGGAAACCATTGGGAATCGACATCAAGGAAAAAAAGATCACGCTACCCCTGATCTATGCTTTGAATAAGTCGGGAAGCTCTGAGAAGAAGAGAGTTATCAATTTGGTTAAGAATCATAATGAGGAAGCTGAAAAGGTTTCCGAGATCATAGATTTTGTTCGCAATAGCGGAGGGATGGATTATGCCAGATCTCAGATGGAGATGTATCAAAATGAAGCCTTTGCTATTTTAAATGAATTTCCGGAACATGAATCACGAAGGGCCCTCGAGCAACTGGTCCGCTTTACCACTGAACGTAAAAAATAAAAATGTCTAACGAATATCTGTTTTTTGGCAGCTTTCTGCTGTTTATTGTCCTGATGCTTTCTATTGACCTCGGACTTTTCAATAAAAAAGACCATAAAGTAAGCCTGAAAGAAGCTGCTGTAATGAGCTTTATCTGGGTGAGCTTTGCACTGGGTTTTTATTTCTTACTGATCACGAATGGGGAGATCCTGCATGGGATCAATAATTTTGCACAGTTGCAGGAGGTCACGACCAGCCATCTTCATAACATTACGCTCAATCCGAATAATTATGCCGAAAGTCTGGCTATTTATAAGCAGAATCTGGGATTGGAGTTCATCACAGGTTATGTGATTGAATATGCGCTTTCAGTAGATAATATCTTTGTGATGGTGCTGATCTTCACAGCCTTTAATGTCGACGAAAAATACTACCACAGGGTGCTTTTCTGGGGAATCATTGGCGCTGTATTAATGCGCTTTATCTTCATATTCCTTGGTTCTACCCTGATCAATGAGTTCGGCTGGATCCTGTATATTTTCGGGGCATTCCTGATCTATACCGGTATCACGATGTTCATCAGCAGGGACGAAGAGGAGAAGATCGATACGGAGAATCATAAGGTTGTTCGTTTTGCCTCCAGATACTTCTCTGTCTACCCGGAATATGTCGGTAATAAGTTCTTTATTAAGGTGGATGGTGCAAAGATGGTAACCCCTCTTTTTATTGTGCTGTTGATCGTTGAGTTCACAGATCTGATCTTTGCTGTAGATTCTATTCCTGCAATCTTTGCGGTAACGAAAGACCCTTATATTGTGTTTTTCTCCAATATTTTTGCCATCCTGGGATTACGTTCCATGTTCTTCTTGTTGGTTAATGTGATCCATAAATTCCATTACCTGAAGGTGGGATTAGCCTTTTTGCTTGTCTTTATCGGTGTTAAAATGCTTGCCCACCACTGGCTGAGCCTTTGGGGCTTTACAACCATGCATTCTTTGTTTGTGATTTTGTTTATTCTTACGACGAGTATTGTGGCTTCGCTGGTGTTTCCGAAGAAGGACTGAGGTCAGAAGTCTGAGGTAGGAGGTCTGAGGTCGGAGGTATGATGTCTGAGCCTAACCAACTAGCTACTAACAAACTAAAAGCGTGTGAAAATTATTGCTATTTAGGAAAGAACCACCCCCTTTTATTCCCCCGCCAGCGGTGGACACTGGGTGGCTAGGAATATGTTGTAATATTGAAATTTCAATCCATTTTCGAAATTTTCTTATCCGCCATACTGTCCACCGCTGGCGGGGGGTGTGTTGGCCAGAGCGCTGGAAGGGGGTGGTTCGGAATGCTATATTTCTGAGGTAGGAGGTCTGAAGTATGAGGTAAGATGTCTGAGCCTAGCCAACTAACCAACTAGCTACTAACAAACTAAAAGCGTGTGAAAATTATTCCTATTTAGAAAGAACCACCCCCTTTTATTCCCCCGCTCCAATGGAGTCCCACGGACCAGCGGTGGACACTGGGTGGCTAGGAATTCAATTATCTGAAGAAATACCAGTAATTTCAAAAACCACTTCATCATCCTGACTCTTGGCTCTTGGTTCCTGGCTCTTCCAGGTTCCTGGCTCTGCCTAAAGCATTTTCAATATCTCATCCACATACGCCCTGTCATTAGCTAATCGAGGTACCTTATGCTGACCGCCAAGTTTGCCGCGGCTTTTCATCCATTCATAGAATGTTCCGTCTGGAGCAATGTGGACTAGTGGGCGGCCTAAGGCCATATCACGGTAACGTTTGGCATCATAATCTGAATTGATCTCACGCAGGGTTTGATCCATAAGGTCGGTGAAACGCTCGATGTCATCAGGTTTTTTCTCGAACTCAATGATCCATTCATGTCCTCCGGCATTATTGCCTTTAAAATAAATGGGACAAGCAGTATAATCGCGAATGATCGCTCCCGTCTCCTGACAGGCTCTGGCAAGGCCCTTTTCAGCATTGTCAATGATCAGCTCTTCACCGAAGGCATTAATAAAATGTTTGGTGCGGCCGGTGATCTGTATGCGGTGTGGTGAAAGTGAAGTAAATTTAATGGTATCCCCGATCATGTACCGCCATAGACCGGCATTGGTAGAGATGATAAGAGCATAGTTTTTATTGAGCTGTACCTCGTCAAGTCGCAGGGTTTTAGGATTTTCCTTATGCAGGTCTTCCATGGGAAGGAACTCATAGTAAATGCCGTAATCCAGCATCAGCAGCATCTCTTCCGACTTCGACTGATCCTGTATCCCAAAAAAACCTTCCGATGCATTATAAGTTTCCAGATAATACATATCATCAGAAGGAATCAGCTTTTTAAACTGCTCGCGGTATGGATTAAAGTTTACTGCACCATGGAAATAAAATTCCAGGTTGGGCCAGACTTCAAGCAGGTTGTCTTTGCCGGTAATTTCCAGAATCCGTTTGGCAAGAACGATGTTCCAGGTAGGTACCCCCGAAATATTGGTGACATTCACATCGATGGTTGCCCTGGCCATCTTTTCGACCTTCTCCTCAAAATTGTCCATCAAAGCGATCGACATGTCAGGAGTACGGTAGAACTCAGCCCAGAAAGGTAAATTCTTGATCAGCACCGCAGATAGGTCGCCGAAGCAGGAATCGGCATTCAGCTGATTGATCTGGTGACTGCCACCCAAAACCAGGCATTTCCCTGTAAATATTCGGGTATCCGGCCGGTTATTGCAATACATCGACAGCAGATCCTTGCCGCCTTTAAAATGGCACTCCTCCAGTGATTCTTCACTGACAGGAATAAACTTACTTCGGTCATTGGTAGTGCCCGAAGATTTGGCAAACCATTTTATTTCTGAAGGCCAGAGTACGTTTTGCTCACCGCTGAGCATTTTTTCTATGTAGGGTTTAAGGCTGTCGTAGGTCTGGATCGGAACCCGTTCTTTGAACTGTTCCTGGTTATAGATCGACTCATAACCATGCATTTTGCCCCATTCTGTATTTTGTGCAGTAGATATTAAATTCTGGAACCACTCATCCTGAACATCATAAGGATATTTTATGAAAAGCTCGATCTGGTGCATCCGCTTTTTCATAATCCAGGTAAAAATGGAATTTACAATTGTCATTTTATAAGAGCTGTTTACCGGGCTAAAATTTTCTTTTTACGTAATTCAAAATTCTGTCCAAGATAGAATTTTTTGGCCATTTCATTGTTAGCGATCTCCTGCGGGGTGCCGGTTAGCATGATCTTTCCTTCTGCCAGAAGGTAGGCTCTGTCTGTGATGGAAAGGGTTTCCTGCACATTATGGTCGGTGATCAGGATGCCGATATTGCGCAGTTTAAGCTTGGCTACAATGCTTTGGATCTCTTCAACCGCAATTGGGTCAACTCCTGCAAAGGGCTCATCCAGGAGGATAAAATTAGGATCTGCTGCAAGCGCTCTGGAGATCTCTGTCCTGCGGCGCTCTCCACCTGATAAGAGGTCGCCACGGTTCTTCCTGACCTTATGCAGACTGAACTCATCGATCAGCTCCTCCAGTTTATGTTTTTGTTCCTCTTTGCTGAGTTTTGACATTTCAAGCACTGCTTTGATATTGTCTTCAACAGTTAGCTTCCTGAAAACTGAAGCTTCCTGCGCCAGGTAACCGATCCCTTTCTGGGCTCTCCTGTACATGGCATCTTCAGTGATATCCTCATCATCTAAATAAACATGACCTTCATTGGGTTTGATGAGCCCTACGATCATGTAAAAGGAGGTTGTTTTACCTGCCCCGTTCGGACCCAGTAAACCAACGATCTCTCCCTGTGAAACATGGAACGACACATTGTTCACAACGGTCCGCTGCTTATATTTTTTTACAAGGTTCTCTGCTCTGAGTATCATTCGTTTAGGACCGGAAGAGTCGCTCGTATTCCCTTGATGTTCAGTTGTATCGATCGTTTCTCTTTCCATACGTTTTCTTCAATAGTATAACAAATGTCAAATGGGGCACCTGAATTGATCATCGGAAGAAATTCTCCCAAACCAAATCCAATGCAATTATAATAGGTCTGATTATCCTGATGGACGCACATTTTCAAATGATTGGTTCCTGCCAGGGATGCACTTCCGTAAGTATAAACATTTCTGCTAAGAAAAACGGGGGCCATATTTTGCGGACCGAAAGGTTCAAACTGTTTTAAGATGCGGAAAAATTTCGCGTCAATATGCTGGAGAGCAATTTCGGCATCAATGTTTATGGACTGAATCAGTTGTTCATCGGTAATTGTTCTGGATACAACCTCTTCAAAGCGTTGCTGAAATGCGGGAATATTCTCCGTTTTCATGGTCAGACCTGCTGCGTATTTATGCCCTCCGAACTGTTCGAGCAGGTCGCTGCATTCGCTTAATGCTTCGTACAGGTCAAATCCAATGACAGATCGTGCTGAACCTGCTGCCATTCCGTTCGAGTTGGTCATGACAATGGTTGGGCGGTAGTATTTTTCTGTCAGGCGGGAAGCCACAATCCCTATAACGCCTTTATGCCAGTCCTGATTATAAACAACCGTAGTTTTCCTGGCTATGAGCTCAGGATTTGTATCGATCAAAGCCAGCGCCTGTTCCGTGATCAGGCTATCGTGTTCTTTTCGTTCGGTATTCTTCGTATTAATGATCTGACCTTTTTCGAATGCAAAGGCATCATTATCAGCAATTAGTAAGTTTACGGCATGCTTTGCATCGTCAATCCTGCCGGCTGCATTTATTCTGGGACCAATGGTGAAGACCACATCGGTGATGGTGAGATCGTCTTTTCTTCCTGAGAGGTTCATGAGGGCGGTTAAGCCTTTGCATGGATCAGTATTCAGCTTATGAAGTCCGAACCAGGCTAAAACCCTGTTCTCACCTGTTATGGGAACTATATCGGATGCAATACTGCAGGCAACAAGATCGAGATAAGTACTTACATCCTCAAACGGAAGATCATTTTTTAGGGCGTATGCCTGGATGAGCTTGAACCCAATGCCACATCCTGATAATTCTTTATAGGGATAATCGCAATCCGATCGTTTTGGGTCGAGGACAGCAATTGCCGCCGGTAAAATATCTCCCGGGAGGTGATGATCACAGATAATGAAATCAACGCCTTTTTCATTGGCATAAGCGATCTTATCGACTGATTTTATTCCGCAGTCGAGTGCGATGATGAGCGAGTATCCATTTTCAAAAGCATAGTCAATACCCTGGGTTGAAATACCGTATCCTTCAAGATAGCGGTCGGGGATATAGAAATCAATTTCTGAATGGTGTTTTTTAAGGAAACTATAGGTAAGTGCGACAGAGGTGGTTCCATCCACATCATAATCTCCATAGACCAGGATCTTTTCGCACGTTTGAATGGCAAGCTCTATACGGGCAATTGCCAGATCCATATCCTTCATTAAATAGGGGTCATGAAGCTGCTCAAGTGCCGGTCTGAAGAAATAACGGGACTCCTCATAGGTGTTGATTCCCCGTTTGACCAGAAGATCTGCCAGAATGCTGTCAATTTTCAGAGATTCCTGCAATTCTGCTATTGCAGTAAGGTTTTCAACCTCCCGTTCCACCCACCTTTTTTGCATATCTTTGCCTTAGTAATCTGTAAAAATAGAATTTAACCTTATAATATACAAAGAACGTTGAAAGCTTTAGCCTTATATGAAGGATCTTATTCTGTAGACAGCTCAAAGACATTCATTCCCTTCGATCCAGCCATCCATAATCCCAAAGACAGACCCGCTTCTCTCTTTATTTTTGTTCAGCCTTTTCTTGTTGAAACAAAGAATGATCTGATCGTTCTGGATACCGGTCTTGGCTTTAAGGGCGAGTCGGGAGAGCTGCTGATCCATGAGAATATCCGTCGTGCCGGCTATGATCCGAATGATGTGAGTTTAGTGCTGATGTCGCATCTGCACTTTGATCATGCAGGCGGCATGGTGAATAATACGGATGGACAAGTGTCCCTGACCTTTCCGAATGCCGAGTATGTGATTCAGCGTGGTGAGTGGGAAGCCGCATACAGTAAGCCATCACGCTCCTACAAAACCGAAATATTTAATTTCATGCAGCGGAGTGGTTCGGTGCATTTTATTGAGGGCAGCGGACAATTTAATAATGAGATCTCGTATGAGTTTACCGGTGGACATTGTGAGAATCACCAGGTATTCCTGATAAGAGAAAATGATGAAACTATTTTCTTTGGTGCCGATATACTTCCCGAACCTGAACAATTATTGCGGAAATTCATTGCCAAATATGACTTTGATGGC
This sequence comes from Daejeonella rubra, assembly GCF_900103545.1. GTDB lineage: Bacteria > Bacteroidota > Bacteroidia > Sphingobacteriales > Sphingobacteriaceae > Daejeonella > Daejeonella rubra. The sequence goes on along the minus strand of NZ_FNHH01000011.1, from coordinate 103,143 downwards.
CGAAGATCCATGGAATTAAGACAGGAATACGGTATGAGGGCAGTGGAAGAGAATTGGCAATGTCTTTTCTATCACGCAAAAAGCAAAGCTATTGCCAGGGTGGGGTTTGAGAATGAGGCTTTTCGAATTTTGTAGTTGGTTAGTAGCTAGATGGTTAGATGATAGTTACTCAGGCTTCAGACCTCAGATCTCCTACCTCCTACCTCCTACCTCCTACCTCAAAAATCAGGAACCTCTTGTTCAATTAAATCAAAACGTCCCTGATCTTTGTTTCTATTTAGCTTTTCTTCGCAGTCAAATTAATACTCAGCTCAAACTCATCATCAATTGCTTTGTCGCCGATATCGCCAAAGAAAGTCTTTGAGCGGAATTTGATATCATATTTAGTACGGTCAACGCGGATGCCACTTGCCACTGCAACTACTACTCCTTTTTGTTGTTTTACGGTTGCAGGAAATGTGATGGAGTGGGTAAATCCTTTAATGCTTAGGTTTCCTGTGATATTTACGCGGTCTGCACCTGCAGCTGTTACTTTGGTGATCTCGAATTTAGACATTGGGTTCTTTTCTGCTGAAAAGAAATCATCAGATTTTAAATGCGTTGTTACCCTGGCATTATCGGAAGTAATGCTTGACATGTTCATTTGAAAGTTACCGCTTTTTAATGCTTTTCCACTATAAACCAGCTTTCCATCAGCAATTTTAACTGTACCGGCATGGCCGCCACCTACTTTTTTAGCTGTCCATTCAATAGTTGAACGTTCTACATCGACAGTATAAATATCGTCCTTAATAGGATTAAAAGCCGTCATGAAGAACATGCCAGCAATAAGGCTTAGGATTGTAATGCTTTTTTTCATCTTTTATAATAAATTTATATCTAACCTAATATAAACGTGTTTTTTGCAAATCCCATATTGTCGCTTAGAAATTACCTCTCGTTGACAATTGCCTAGGAGCCTTTATTGTTGAAGTAAATACGGAAGGTAGTTCCAACATCAGGCAAACTATCCACTTCAATCTTCCCGTTCATGGCTTCTATTTGTGATTTAATAATATATAGTCCAAGACCCTTACCTTCAATTTTGGTATGAAAGCGCTGGTAAAGACCAAATATCTTTTTTCCGAATTTCTCCATATTAATACCAATACCATTATCGCTGAAATACAATACGGTTTGGTCTTTGTTCTTTCTTGTTTTTAAACTGATCACCAGTTTTCTATCATTCGATTTATACTTGATCGAATTAGTTAATAAGTTGATCAGAATACTATTCAGGAAATGTCTTGGGAAATAGATGCTTTTGCATTCAGTGAAGTTTGTTTCAATATGCATGCCGGATTGCCGAACCTGATTTTCTATGCTGCTCAGCACAAGGTTGAGTTCAGTTTGCAGGTCAAGATCTTCGCATTGAGTATTCTCGCCTGATTTACTGGCTACAATTTCAACAAGATCATTTAAAGTAGAATTCAGTTGTAATACACATTGATGGATACTATTATTGATTTCTTCCTTAATTTCTTTAGACAGAGTTTCATCAGTTTGCATTTCAGTGAGGCTTAATAAATTGACAACAGGAGCCCGCAGATTATGCGAGGTGATGTATGCGAATTTTTCAAGTTCATTATTGGTTTTTGTAAGTGCTTTAGTTAGCTCCTGCAATTCAATTTCTCTGCTTTTAATTACATCGATATCAAGGATTGCCCCAACGACATGCCTGCCATCGTTTGCCTGGAAAATCTTGCTGAATGATAAGATCCATTTCCAATAACCCTGATTGGTTTTAATTCGATAGGTTAAGTTATTGTAGTTTGAATTGCCAGCTCTAAGAGCGAGTACTGAATTCTGAATACTTTTTTTATCATCCGGATGTATGGCGTCTATCCAGCCATCGTGACTGGCAAATAATTTAGGATCACAGCCTAAATTCAGGAACCATTTTTCATCAAATCTAATTTCGTTCGTATCCAGGTTTCTATCCCATATTCCAAGGTCGGCTGCTTCTATTGCCAACTCTAAACGTCTTTCTGTTTTTGTTCTGTTTACTATTTCATCCTGCAAGTCCTGAGTTTTCTTCAGAACCAGTTTGCGCAATTGCCAGTTTCCAATAAGTGCGAGGATAAAGAGGAAGGCGCCAATGCCGATAGCATAAAGAAGTTCATCAAAATATTTGATCTTTCTTGTAATCGTGGAAGTGAAAAGTAATCCATCAAGGCTGGTATCATCCGGAGCAATTCCCAATTGTTTGTATATTCTAAGCATTGTTTGCCAACGGCCTGAATTGGTATGCCCAATCTCAATGAGATCTGGCAGAATGAGATTTTTCATCTCTTTCGCCTCATTCAATAAATTTTCACGGCTTAAGCCACGTTCTTTTACACCCGGAAGATTAATGATATAGTCTGCCATCTCATCAGGGTGATTCATGGCATAATACCAGCCTTTAATGCTTGCCTGATTGAATTTTTCAACGATCTCAGGATTATTGCTTGCCATTTCACTTGTCGTGAAGATCAGGTCGCCATAAAAATCAATCCCGTAATCGATGGGGTTGATCAAAGATACCTCATAGCCCTTCTCGCGGACAAGCTGCGGTTCCATTGTGATATATCCAGTTACAGCATCTACTTTTCCGCTGATCAGATCCATACTGTTCCATGAATGATCTATTAGTTTGACGCTTTCTTCGGGAATTCCTTCTTTTAAGAATAAAGCCCTTAATAGGGGCCAGCCCTGGCTTTCGGAAGCCATGATTTTCTTCCCTGCAAGATCTGATGGCGAATTTATTTTCTTGTCGGCCATAGTCATAATGACATATGGCGAATGCTGAAATATCACTGAAACAACTACTACTGGTTTTTTATTGATATGATCATTGAGGATATCGGAGCCTGTTATGCCGAAATCAGCTTCACCTGACAAGACAGTACTAACCGGAGGTCTTGTAATTCCACCTTCAATTAATTCTACATCGAAACCAGCCTCTTTGTAAAATCCTTTTTCTTTAGCCGCATAATAACCGGCAAACTGAAATTGATGATGCCATTTAAGCTGAAGCTTTAGTGGTTTTAAATTCTGAGCAATAGCAGGCAAAGAGCAGGAAATGCTCAGAAACAGGAGGGTTTTAAAAAGTAAATGAAACTGAAAATTTATTTTCATATGCACATTACGATTTTATGCTTCTCAAATGGCCGGCAGGCTGCGATAAATAAGCCTCATTGTCTGGCATATCTAAAATCAGGTGTATGCTTAAATGGATTAGTGCATTTACTATCTCTACTATTTATTAACTTAATCAAAGTAAAGATAATCTTTGATTAATAAGTATTACCCCTCAATTATTATTGGGATTATTAGTAATTAAAAATACCCCACCTTTTACGGCGGGGTATCACAATATTATTTACTATTTATATTATTTATTTTATACAACTTCCTCAGCATAAGACTCAATTGGTGGACAAGAACAAATAAGTGTTCTGTCGCCATGCGTGTCATTGACTCTTCCAACAGAAGGCCAGAATTTGAATGCTGCAACATAAGGCAGTGGGAAGGCTGCCTGCTGACGTGAATATGGGTGTGCCCAGCCATTTGCAGTTACAACAGCTGAAGTATGAGGCGCATTTTTCAATGGATTGTCTGTTTTATCCATTATGCCATTCTCTACTTCTTCAATTTCTGATCGGATGGCGATCATTGCATCACAGAAACGATCAAGTTCATGCTTAGGTTCTGATTCTGTAGGCTCGATCATCACAGTTCCTGCTACCGGAAAGGACACTGTTGGTGCATGGAAGCCATAATCCATCAGTCTTTTGGCAATATCAGTAACTTCAATGCCAAAATTCTTGAAAGCACGGCAATCAAGGATCATCTCATGTGCACATCGTCCCTGGCTTCCTGAATATAGAACAGGGTAGGAGCCTTCTAAGCGGGCTTTGATATAATTGGCATTCAGGATAGCAAATTTAGTTGCATTGGCCAATCCGTCGCCACCCATCATAGCAATATATGCATGTGATATTAACAGGATAGATGCTGAGCCCCATGGTGCAGATGAAACAGCAGAAATAGATTTACTGTTACCCATGTTTACAATTGCATGTCCCGGTAAATATGGTACCAGATGTTTTGCAACTCCAATGGGTCCCATTCCCGGGCCGCCCCCTCCATGAGGGATACAAAATGTTTTATGAAGATTTAAGTGGCAAACATCGGCTCCAATGGTTGCAGGACTTGTTAATCCTACCTGAGCATTCATGTTGGCCCCATCCATATAAACCTGTCCGCCATATTGGTGAATGATCTCACAGATCTCAACGATCGATTCCTCAAATACCCCATGGGTAGATGGGTAAGTTACCATCAGGCAAGATAGATCTTCAGCATGTTCAATTGCTTTTTCCTTCAGGTCGGAAACATCAATATTTCCACGCTCATCACATTTTACAATGATGATCTTCATGCCAGCCATTGCTGCAGAAGCAGGGTTGGTGCCATGTGCCGAAGAAGGAATTAAAGCCACATTCCGTTGTTTGTCGCCTCTGTCCAGATGATAAGCGCGGATAACCATCAGGCCTGCATACTCGCCCTGAGCACCTGAATTAGGCTGTAAACTCATTGCTGCAAAGCCTGTGATCTCGCTGAGCCATTCATTTAATTCGGCGAAGATCTGCATATATCCCCCAACCTGATCTGTTGGAGCAAATGGATGGATCTTACTGAATTCTGCCCATGTAACCGGAACCATTTCGGTAGTTGCATTCAGTTTCATGGTACAAGATCCTAATGCAATCATTGAATGGCAAAGTGAAAGGTCTTTTGCTTCCAGCGACTTGATATACCTGAGCATCTCATGTTCTGAGTGATGCGAATTGAATACCGGGTGTGTTAAATAGCTTGATTTTCTTTGCAGTTCAGACGGGATCTGTGATCTGATATCAGATTTTAATCCATCAAGGTCAAGGTCGTGAATGCTTTTGCCTTTAACTTTTGCGAAAAATTTGATCAGGGTTAACACATCTTCTGTTGAAGTAGTTTCATCAAGTGTGATGCTAACCAATGAACCTTCATAGTTCAGGTTAACCTCATTATTTATGGCTTCAGCGTGGATCGAATTTTTTAGTTCGCCAAGATCTAATTTCAGTGTATCAAAGAAAAACTGATTGTCTTGTTTGTATCCTAAACTTACCAGAGCTTTTGACAGAAATACTGTCAGGCCATGGATGCGTTCTGCGATCAGTTTTATTCCTGCAGGTCCGTGATAAATGGCATACATACTGGCCATAATTGCCAATAAAGCCTGAGCTGTACAAATATTTGAAGTGGCTTTATCTCTACGGATATGCTGTTCACGTGTCTGCAAGGCCATTCTGAGTGCATAATTTCCGGCACTGTCAATGGTGACTCCGATAATTCTCCCCGGCAGAGAACGCTTGTATTCTTCTTTTGTAGCGAAGAATGCTGCGTGTGGTCCCCCAAAGCCCATCGGAATTCCGAAACGCTGTGTTGAACCAACTACAATGTCAGCACCCCATTCTCCCGGAGGAGTTAAAAGCGCTAACGCCATGATATCGGCTGCAACGGTTAGTTTGATGCCTTTTTCATGTGCTTTTGTGGCAAAATCAGAGTAATTATACACTTCTCCTTTACCTGCCGGATATTGAACCATTGCTCCAAACATGGTTTCATCCAGTTCAACTGTCTGATGATCACCAATACGGATCTCTATTCCATAGGGAGCAGAGCGGGTCTTTAAAATATCTATTGTTTGAGTCAGTACTTCCTGAGAAACAAAGAATACTTTGGCATCGTCATTTTTACGAAGGCTGTATTGCATGAACATCGCTTCGGCGGCGGCTGTCCCTTCATCGAGAAGGGAGGCATTTGCTATTGCCATTCCTGTGAGGTCGATCACCATGGTCTGGAAATTTAACAATGCCTGTAAACGGCCCTGTGCAATTTCTGCCTGATAGGGAGTGTATTGGGTATACCATCCCGGATTTTCCAGAATATTGCGTTGTATAACCCCTGGAACGATCACATCGTGATATCCCTGGCCGATGTATGATTTAAAAACTTTATTTTTTGAGGCTGTTAATTTAAGATCATTCAGGTAATCGAATTCACTTTTTGCAGCCGGCAGATCTAATGCTTTTTTTAATCGGATGTTTGCCGGCACTGTTTGCTCGATCAATTCATCGATAGAATCCACACAAATAACATCAAGCATTTTGTCAATATCTTTCTCATTTGGAGCGATATGACGTTGCTCAAATTTTTCCTGATAATCTATATTCAATTTCATTAAAATAGGGGGAGTTTTGGTGCCGCAAAAATAAGCATTTTCCCCATATTTCATTGAGCGTGAATTATTTTCACGAGAAAAATATTTGTAAGATCAGAGTTCATAGTAAATTACCCTCCAGGATTACGAATAGATAGTCTTTGAAAGATATTATTCTCCGGTAACAACCCAGCCGGCTTCTTTTTTAAGTTTAAGCTTATAGGTCTTAGTGATGAATTCACTATTGGATGCCTTGCTGTTGTCAAAAGAATAAAAATCGGTCTCTTCTCTTTTTAAGGTTACGGTAGCTTTGGCAGTTTTGTTAGCTGATTTTACAAAATTTACGGGTTTTTCCTCATCCAGAATATAGGTTACAGTCTTAACTTTTGCCTTGTCCTTACCCTGACTGATAACCAGTGGTGCGGCTTTCTCTGTAAGGCTGATCTGATAAACAAATGTGCTGTCTTTTGATAAAAACCGTTTCTTTCCTTCAATCAGTTCCATTTTGATGAGGCCATTATCTTCTAAAGCTTCGTACTTACGGAGCTCTTCCTGATCTTTTTCACCTTTGAAACTCATCTCACCATAATTAAAAGAAGTCGTTTTGTACTCCGGATTTGATTCGAGATAGTCGGCGATCACTGCCGATGCTTCATTTTCATTGATACTGGTTTCACTTCCGCATCCATTCATAAAAATGGTGCTGAATAAAATAAACAGGAGTGTTGCTGATCTTTTCATAGCTTTTATCTTATTTAAGAAGATGTACTAAAAATATGCCGCTTTTTAAATATGAAAGAGTGGCATTCATATCGAATTCGTTTTATTAAATAACTTCAATGAGCTTCTCCCCATTTCTTTCTGATAGAGTCCCGAAACAAACGATGTTCTTTTCAGGAATTCCATTGTCTCTTAGTATCTGTTCAAATTCACTTGCTTTTTCCTCCTGAATAGCAACTAATAGTCCGCCGCTTGTCTGAGGGTCTGCCAGAATATGCTTCTGTCTATCTGTAATGGTTTTCACCTTATGCCCGTAGCTGGCCCAATTCCTGTTGGTGCCCCCGGGAACAGAGTTCTGATCCAGATATTCGTCGATCTCATTTATTCTTGGAACTTTGTCAAACTCAATTATAGCCTGCAAATTACTTCCTTCACACATCTCAGATAAATGGCCTAATAATCCGAATCCGGTTACATCGGTCATCGCTTTTACATAGTCAAGTTTGCCCAGCGTTTCGCCGATCTTATTCAGCATCGACATGCTTTTAGGTGCAATATCAGCATGCTCAGGTTTCAAAATGCCTTTTTTCTGTGCGGTGGTTAATATGCCAACACCTAATGCTTTGGTTAAATATAGTTTGCATCCTGCAATGGCTGTTGAATTTTGTTTTAAGTTCTGAATATCAACCATGCCATTTACTGCGAGTCCGAATATAGGCTCCGGACTATCAATACTGTGTCCACCGGCAAGGGTAATTCCTGCTTCGGCACAAATAGAACGCGAACCTTCCAGAACTTTTTGAGCTACTTCAGGAGAGAGCTTATCGATGGGCCAGCCCAGAATGGCAATGGCAAGCACCGGCTTACCACCCATAGCGTACACATCACTGATGGCATTTGCTGAAGCGATCCTGCCAAAATCATAGGCATCATCAACGATCGGCATAAAAAAATCTGTAGTTGAAATTAAAGCTGTACCGTTACCCAGGTCTAAAACTGCGGCATCATCACGCGTGTTATTGCCAACCAATAAAGATGGATCTACGGCATGTTTTATTGGGCTGTGCAGGATAAGATCCAGAACTGCCGGACTGATCTTACATCCGCAGCCTGCACCATGTGAATATTGAGTTAATTTTATTTCTTCAGGGTTCATTTATTGTAGATATGAGTATTGAGATATGAGTATAGAGACCCGATAGCTATCAGGTTGAGATATTAGATATTCAGGATTGTATTTGGTTTTAATATTTCATTTGATTGAATGTAATTTAACAGGAGAGAGCTGTTTTCATCAGCTTCTGTACTGCTGCACTCAATGATATGGATATTTTCTTTTTCTCTTTTTCCCTGGCCGTTGGCATAGGTTTTATCATAATATACCAATACGATCTTGATGAAAGTGTCCATTCGGTCTTCCCGGATAGCGGCAATGGCATCTCTGGTTTGTTCGGGCCCAAGCCTTTTTCCAATTCTAACGGTGCTCTCGATCAGGAATTCCTTGTCCAGTTTTCCATATTCTTCCACCAGAAAGTCAACTCTTTCCTGAAAGGGCACTTCAAGTTTCAGCAGGGCAGATTCACGCATCTGCTGAAAAATAGGGTTCGGAATAAAGCATTTCCCGATCGACAGGCTTTCATCTTCCAGCCAAAGGGGCTTTGTTTTATCTATTTTAATAAGCTGGGATGCCAGTAAATTTTCAAAATGCTCCTGACTGGGTTGTTTCAAATACCCCATTGATCCATAAGAAGAGCCCTGATGCTGAGCCAGATCTTCCAGATCAATAACCTGCTGGTTAAGTTCTTTTAGCTTAACTAAGGTTTTTGTTTTGCCTGATCCGGTCATTCCTCCCAAAATGAGGATAGGATAATTTTCTTTGAACTGCGCCAATACCCAGTTTCGGTATCGCTTGTATCCCCCTTCCAGAAGATATACCTCAAAACCGTACAGGTTCAATGCCCATGCCATTGCGCCGCTTCGCATACCACCACGCCAGCAATGAACCAGGATCTTTTTCCCGGGAGCAATCTTGAGGGCTTGCTGAATAAATCCCGACCATTTTGGTCCGGTAAGATCAAAACCAAGCAAAATAGCTTCCTCCCGACCTTTTTGTTTGTAGGTTGTCCCAACTATAACCCTTTCCTCATTGGAGAAGATCGGAAGATTAAACGCACCCGGAATACTGGCATGTTCAAATTCAAGGGGCGTTCTTACGTCTACCACAGGTATAGTATCAGCCAATTCCAGGAATTTAACAATGTCCAGTGTTTGAGTCATTTTATGTTATAATTATTTGATTTTTTTTGAACCCATAAATGGGATGATCATCCATTTTTTTGCCTTAAATACATCTGTATGGTGTTTTCAAGTCCGAAATAAAGGGAATCACATATCAATGCATGACCTATGCTGACTTCCAGCAAACCGGGAATATTTTGTGAAAAATATTGAAGATTATGGAGGTCGAGATCATGACCGGCATTGATACCAAGGCCTAGTTTTTCGGCTAGTTTCGCAGCTTTAATATAGGGTTTAATAGCTCGTTCTTTATCCTCATGAAATCCGGAAGCATAGGCTTCAGTATAAAGTTCAATGCGATCTGTTCCTGTGGATTGAGCGGCCTCTACCATTTCTTCAGAAGGATCAACAAATATGGAGACACGGATGCCTTCAGCTTTAAATACCGCAATAATATCTTTTAAGTAGGATTGATGCTTAATAGTATCCCAGCCATGGTTGGAAGTTAATTGCCCCTCTGTATCGGGTACCAGGGTAACCTGTGCAGGCTTATTGGCTAAAACCAGCTCGACAAATTTTTGTTCTTTAGGATTACCTTCAATATTGAACTCTGTTTGGATCACCTTTTTCAGATCGAATACATCCTGATAGCGGATATGTCTTTCATCCGGACGTGGGTGAACGGTTATCCCTTCAGCACCAAAGCGCTCTGCATCAAGTGCAACTTTAATCAGATCAGGGTTATTGCCACCTCTGGAATTGCGGAGAGTAGCTATTTTATTGATGTTGACGGATAGTTTTGTCATGAGGTATGAGGTCTGAAGTCTGAGGTATGAAGTCTGAGGGTTAGGGGTATATTTGTTTAGGATGCCACTAAATTAGATTAAGATTTCCAATTAATATAAAGCTTATACAGTTTCGCACCGATTTCGTCTGTTTTCATTTGTAAAAGATCGAATTGCTGAGGCGAAATATACTCACAGTCTTTTGCAAAATTCAGCCAAACCTTGCTTTCTTCCAAAGATCCTGTCGAGTAAATGAGAAATTTCTTAAATTCTGCCTGGTATGTTCTTCTGCCGAAACCTTCTGCAATGTTAGCACTTACTGATCTTGTTGAGCGAATAATTTGGCTGGTTAATGAATATTTCTCCGATACTGGAAATTGCTAAGAGAGATGGAAAATATCAATTGAAAATTGATAGGATAGCCGATATACCTCCAGATCTGAAAATGTTTTGATCATAAAAAATGCTTACCCGAAAGTAAGCATTCTTATAAAATGCGTCAAATTTGTGGTATTTAACTTATTTAACGGTAACCTCCGTCCTCAGACCTCTGTTTTCCGTCCTCCGTCCTCAGTCTTCAGTCTTCCGTCCTCCTACCTCAGTCTTCCGTCCTCTGCCCTCAATTAATACCTGTAAGCATCCCCTTTAAACGGACCCTCAACCGGAACACCAATGTAATCAGCCTGATGCTGATCCAATGTTTCAAGTTCAACACCGATCTTTGCAAGATGTAAACGAGCTACTTTTTCATCCAGGTATTTTGGAAGAACGTAAACCTTGTTCTCATACTTATCAGTGTTTGTCCAAAGTTCTAACTGAGCCAATGTCTGATTGGTGAATGAATTCGACATTACAAATGATGGGTGACCAGTTGCACATCCTAAATTCACTAAACGGCCTTCAGCAAGAATGATGACATCTTTACCGTTGAGCGTATATTTATCAACCTGTGGTTTGATCTCAACTTTAGTATGACCATAATTTGTGTTTAACCATGCCATATCAATCTCATTATCGAAGTGGCCAATATTACAAACAATAGCTTTGTCTTTTAATGCAAGGAAATGCTCGCCACGAACGATGTCACAGTTACCGGTAGTAGTTACCACGATATCTGCTTCTTTAATTGCTGTAGCTAATTTTTTCACTTCATAACCTTCCATTGCTGCCTGTAAAGCACAGATAGGGTCAATTTCAGTTACAATTACACGAACTCCCTGAGAGCTCAAAGAAACTGCAGAACCTTTACCAACATCACCATAACCACAAACAACAGCAACTTTACCAGCCATCATTACGTCAGTTGCACGACGGATCGCATCAACCAATGATTCACGGCAACCGTATTTATTGTCAAATTTAGATTTTGTTACTGAATCATTTACATTGATTGCAGGTAAGTGCAATGTTCCGTTCTTCATACGCTCATATAAGCGGTGAACTCCGGTAGTTGTTTCTTCAGAAAGACCTTTGATCGCTGCGATAAGTGCAGGGAACCTGTCAAATACCATATTAGTTAGATCGCCACCATCATCAAGGATCATGTTTAATGGCTGACGCTCTGGTCCGAAATGTAAAGTTTGTTCGATACACCAGTCAAATTCTTCTTCGTTAAGACCTTTCCAGGCATAAACCTGTATTCCTGCAGCAGCAATTGCAGCAGCAGCATGATCCTGAGTTGAGAAAATGTTACATGATGACCAGGTAACTTCAGCACCTAATTCAACAAGAGTTTCAATTAAAACAGCTGTTTGAATGGTCATGTGCAAACATCCTGCGATGCGTGCACCTTTAAGTGGTTTTGAAGCTCCGAATTCTTCGCGAAGTGCCATTAATCCTGGCATTTCTGCTTCTGCAAGACCGATTTCTTTACGGCCCCATTCTGCTAATGTGATGTCCTTAACTTTGTAAGGCACATAGTTTGTCTCTACTGATGACATAGTTTGTGGTTTAAATACGATTTAACGTATTGATAAATAAATAATTAAGTTTTTTGATAGCCAGATTTTTTTCAGATAGTATCTAAAAAGGCCGGTTTTAAAAACGTTGCGCAAAAGTACAGTTTTTTTGACTAATTCAATAAAACTGGCTTATGGGAAATAAGTAATTTAATTTTATTACAATCGAATGGTAAAAGGCCTTTTTTAAACCGTCCTGATGCTGTTTTTATTAAATCAGGTAAAAGGTTTTAGTAATTGCAACGTCAAAAGTCCGATGATTTAGGATGTATGACTTTCAAATACTTAACTTTGTTTAATTTCAATTTTTACTCATTAATTTAAATAAGATATGTATCCAGAATATTTAGTGGCACCAATGCGTCAGGAACTGACCAATGCCGGATTTCAGGATCTGAGAACAGCTGAAGAAGTTGATCAGGCTATAAAATCAGAAGGCACGGTATTAGTAATGGTTAATTCGGTTTGCGGTTGCGCTGCTGCCAATGCCCGTCCTGCTGCCAGGATCTCCACCCAGAATGAAAAACACCCGGATAGATTTATTACGGTATTCGCCGGTATGGAAAAAGAAGCGGTAGACACGGCAAGAGCTCATATGCTTCCTTACCCTCCATCTTCTCCTGCCATTGCCTTATTTAAGGATGGTAAATTAGTACATATGATCGAACGTCATCAAATTGAAGGTCGCCCTGCTCAAATGATCGCTGATAACCTGAGCCAGGCTTTTGATCAATATTGCTAAACAAAATCAAAACATTTATTAATAATAAGATCCGGTCTCAGGCCGGATTTTTTGTTTTATGCCTTTTTTTAGATAGTTTAGATTAACCAAAAAACCCTGTATGAAACTTATTGCTATTCTCTTTTCTGCTTTTTTAGCTGTTCCTGCTTTTGCACAGCAAACATTTATTCAATGTGGTCGCCTGATCGATGGAAAATTAAGCTCGGTTCAAACTGAGGTGACCATCGTAGTGGAATCCAATAAAATTATAGATGTCAGAAAGGGCTATCAGTCGGGCGCTGCTAATGATAAGCTCATTAATTTGAGAAATCAGACCGTGATGCCCGGATTTATCGATTCTCATGTTCATCTTTCAGGAGAGACAAGCAAGAATCAGTATATGGAAGAGTTTACTCTTAACGATGATGACTATGCTTTAAAGGCAGTGAAGTTTTCTGAGCGTACGCTCATGGCAGGTTTTACAACGGTTAGAGACCTTGGTGGTTTTGTAGCGGTATCGCTAAGAAATGCGATCAATGGGGGAGATATTAAAGGTCCGAGGATTTTAGCCGCAGGTAAAAGTATTGCTACTACGGGTGGCCATGCTGATCCGTCAAATGGGTACAGCAGGGCATTAATTGGAGATCCCGAGGCGAAAGATGGGGTAGTTAACAGTCCGGAGGAAGCAAGAAAAGCAGTTAGACAACGTTATAAAGAAGGTTCAGATGTAATTAAAATAACTGCGACTGGCGGCGTTTTAAGTAATGCGAAGGATGGTGCAGGTGCACAATTTACAGAAGATGAAATTAAGGCGGTGGTCAGTACCGCCAAAGATTATGGTTATCGAGTTGCAGCACATGCTCATGGTGCTGAAGGAATGAAAAGGGCCATACGGGCGGGTGTTTCTTCTATTGAACACGGGACTTTCATGGATGATGAGGTAATCGCATTAATGAAGGAAAAAGGTACATATTATGTTCCCACAATTACAGCTGGAAAATCAGTAGCTGATTCAGCTAAAATTCCGGGATATTACCCTCCGCTGGTAGTTCCCAAAGCAATTGCAACCGGGCCGAAAATTCAAAGCACCTTTGCTAAAGCATATAAAGCAGGCGTTAAAATTGCCTTTGGTACCGATGCGGGCGTATTTGCTCATGGTAAGAACTATAAAGAGTTTGAATATATGGTTGAGGCGGGAATGCCGGCAATGGAGGCTATCAAATCAGCGACTATGAATGCCGCCGATCTTTTAGGTATTTCTGCTCTTATTGGTTCAATTGAGAGAGGAAAATCTGCAGATATAATTGCCGTAAACGGTGATCCGCTAAAGGATATTAAAGTTTTGAGTTCAATGAACTTTGTGATGAAAGAAGGAGTGGTGTATAAGCAGTAAGGAGTTAAATGCCTGGTGTTTTTAAATAGAGAATTAAAAATCTTTATTCAGCAATTTTTCAAGCTCCGTAAAAGTAAGGTTCATTCGTACACGGCCCTGTTTGGCATAGGATATTTCGCCGGTTTCTTCAGATACGATCACAGCTACGGCATCACTCATTTCTGAAATACCAATACCAGCTCTGTGCCTCAGTCCGAATTGTGGTGGTAGTTTATCGTTTTCTGTGAGGGGTAAGATGCTGCTAGCACATTTGATGCGGTTCTCGGAAATGATCACTGCGCCATCATGCAGCGGACTGTTTTTCTGGAAGATGCTCTCCAATAAACGTTTTGATATTTTCGACTCAATTATTTCTCCGCTGTTTTGATAAAATTGTTCATCATAATACTTAGCGAAAACAATTAAGGCACCTGTACGGCTTTTCTGCATACTCTTGCAGGCATCAATAATTGGTTTAATACGAGCTGAATTATTTTTTATAACCTCTTTACTGCCAAAGAGGAAGGACCACCATGCCTTGTTTTTTTGAAGGGATGCATTTCTTCCGATCAATAAGAGGAAACGCCTGATCTCCTGCTGAAATACAACGATCAAAGCGATGAAACCAACACTGACAAATCCTCCTAAAAGTTCGGTAAGAAGGCGCATTTCTGCCTGCTTTACCATCATGTAAGCCGCATAAATGATCACTAATCCGAGTAGAATATTAAGGGCAATGGTTCCCCTGATCAGGTTGTAAACGTAATAAATTATAAAAGCAACCAGAATGATATCTAATACATCAAGGAAACGCAAATTGAGGAAACTGAAATCAAAACCTTCCATCTTACTAAAGTAAAGATTAATTACGATTTATATTCTTTTGATTGAGGATGCTACCTGTTCCACGATCTTAACAGCCTCTTTTGCAGCAAGAACATCATGTACCCGTAAAATATTTGCTCCATTCATTAGTGCGATGGTATTTGCTACTGTAGTACCATTCAGGGCATGTTCTGCATCAGTTTCGAGTAGTTTATATACCATTGATTTACGTGAAAGCGCTGCCAGAACCGGATGCCCCGTAATTTTTAAATGTTCCAGCTTTCCCAGAAGTTCATAATTCTGTTCCAATGTTTTGGCAAAGCCAAATCCAGGGTCAATGATCAGATCCTTAACGCCCAATTCTTTTAGCTTATGAATTTTTTCGGCAAAATACTGCGCTAATTCCACGATCAGATCTGTATAATTTGTTTCTGAGGCCATGGTCTGAGGAGTGCCTCTCATATGCATCAGAATATAGGGCACTTTCAATTCTGCTATGGTCCGGAACATGGCATCATCCATTGCCCCGGCAGAGATATCATTGATCATATCGGCACCTTCACCGATCGCTGCTCTGGCTATTCCTGACCTGAATGTATCGACCGAAAGTAAAGCCTTTGGAAATTCTTTCGCTATTGCCCTGATCACAGGAATCATACGTTCAAATTCAACTTCTTCCGAAATATGCTCAGCTCCGGGCCTTGATGAATAAGCTCCCAGGTCGATCAGGTCGGCACCTTCAGATACTAATTGTTCAGTTTTTCTCAATGCGTTCTCCAAACTGTTGTTCCTCCCGCCGTCATAAAAGGAATCCGGCGTGAGATTCAGGATCCCCATTATCTTTGGCTTTGAGAGATCCAGAAGGGTTCCGCGAACATTTAACGTTAATTTTTGCTGAAAAACTGTATTTTTATCCGCCATATCAGGGCAAAATACCGATTAATTCATGGTTCTAACAAATAAAATATTAAGGCTTTGATAAACAAAACTTCAGTAGAATATGATGGTGTGATCAGGGTGTGCAGGGAGCTATTTTTAAAGAAAAGTACTGATTACGGTACTGCATGGCGTATCCTGAGGATCTCCTCAATAACCGACCAGATCTTTATTAAAGCACAAAGGATCCGGACGCTTGAGGAGAAGAAAGTATCAAAAGTAGGGGAGGATATTACCTCCGAATATATTGGTATCGTTAACTATTGCGTCATTGCGATGATGCAGATCGACCTGGAAAATGATGAGCGGACTGAACTTCCGGTAGATGAGGTTGAAATGTACTTTGATAAAAAGGTCAACGAGACCAAGGAACTGATGTTTGCCAAAAATCATGACTACGGAGAAGCCTGGAGAGATATGCGGATCAGCTCATTGACCGACCTTATCCTGATGAAAATACTCAGAGTGAAACAGATCGAAGATAATCTCGGGCAGACATTAGCATCTGAAGGTGTGCGTGCAAATTATCAGGACATGCTGAATTATGCGGTCTTTGCATTGATTAAGCTTGGCCTTCACAAGGATTCCTAAGCAGACATCATTCTGAATAATTCTTTTCCAGACATTCATTTTTAAATTTATTCTATACATTCCTACATGAAAAATGCCTTTTTCCATATCAGACGAGCGATCGTAGGACTGCTCTTTATATTTTCAGGGCTGATCAAAGCCAATGATCCTTTGGGATTCGGATATAAGCTTCAGGAGTATTTCGAGGTATTTCATATCAGCTTTCTGAATGATTTTGCTGTAGCACTGGCTATTTTACTTTGTACGCTGGAGATTGTTCTTGGTGCATTGCTTTTATTAGGATTCTGGAGCTCTAAAGTGGCATGGGGACTGCTCATCATTATAATTTTCTTCACTTTCCTTACATTTTATTCTGCATTTTTTGAAGTCGTGACCTCTTGTGGCTGCTTTGGAGATGCGATACCCCTAACACCATGGCAGTCTTTTATTAAGGATATTGTCCTGTTTTCTATGATCCTGCAGATCTTTATAAAACGCAAAGAAATTTTGCCGGTGATCGCTGGTAAAAAGGCTCAACAACTTGTTGCTGGACTTGTGTTGATCTTATCTCTTGGTTTTGGATTGTTTACCTATAACTACCTTCCAATACTTGATTTTCTACCGTATAAGATCGGGAACAATATTCCCCAACTGATGATCACTCCTCCGGGAGCTGCACCGGATGTGTATGAGATCACTTATAATCTTAAAAATAAGAGTACCGGTGGAACGAAGTCGATGACCGATAAGGAATACCTCAAAACTGAGATATGGAAGGATAAAAACTGGGAGATAACAGGGGAACCGGTCACTAAACTCATCAAAAAGGGGTTTGATCTCAAGATCAAGGATCTGAAGATCACCGATAGTCAGGGGACCGATTATAACCAGGAGATCCTGGAAAATCCATACTATAATCTGGTTATCGTTGCGTATGATCTTGCCAAAACCGATGCAACAGGTATTGGAAATTTAAATGCTCTTGCTATCAATGCTGCCGAAAATTATAATATTCGTACGGTCCTGCTTACCTCAAATTCAGCTCAGGATGCTGAATCGTTCAGTAAAAAGAATAAACTCGTCATGGAGGTTTTTTATGCCGACGGCATCCCCTTGAAGAGCATGGTCAGGGCAAACCCCGGAGTGCTTTTATTGAAGCAGGGGACCGTTATCAATAAATGGCATTTTCATAATGTACCATCTTACGATGAACTGGTTGCCAAATACTTTGGTAATAATTGATTTTTTACAGCTTAAATGCTGTTTTTTTTAACACAAAAAGCAGAACTGTTTCTCTGCTTAGAAATTGTAATTAGTAATTTATGAAGGTATTTCTGGTTGGATTTATGGGTAGTGGCAAAACTACTATTGGAAAAAAATTAGCTAACTATTTAAAATATGATTTTATCGATTTAGATAAATTAATTGAATCTAAGGTTGGAATGAGTATTGTTGAGTATTTTGAACTTCATGGTGAGAACGCTTTTCGTGATCTGGAAAAAGATGTATTACAGAAAACTGAATTCCCTGAGAATGTAATTATAGCCACCGGTGGCGGAGCGCCATGTTTTGCTGATAATATGTCCTGGATGAATGAAAACGGTCTGGTGGCTTATCTTTCTCTCTCTCCAAAGGCACTTGCCAACAGACTGGAGAATTCAAAGACCGACCGCCCTCTGATCCGCCATTTAAAAGGTGATGAACTTGAAGGTTTTATCAGTACTAAACTGGCAGAACGGGAACCATTTTATAACCAGTCGAAATTTGTAGTGAGCGCCAGTGATCTGACTGCAGAGAGGTTGGCGTTTTATTTGAATTTGGGGTGACCTGACCTGAATCAAGTTCAGGTTGACAGAATCAAGTTCAGGTTGACAGAATCGAGTTCAGGTTGACAGAATCGAGTTCAGGTTGATAATGCCTACATTGCAATTCAATAATCATTGGGTTTTTATCATTTATGTGTAAAACACATATAAACATTGGCCCTGCTCTGGTGCGAGTTATTCTTACAATCAATTGCAAGCTTCGCTAAACTATATAACAGCCCAACCTCTTGTACTTATAAATCTATTTAAAAAAATCGGTAGAAACTCCACGGACAATAGGGAATAATTGATTATGTGTGCCTTTATATAAAAAAGGCCTTCAAATTTGCTGCCATTCAGGAAGAGCAAATTACCTTACAGAGTGGTGCTCAAAATTCCAGATCACTGATCAGCATCAGCGGAATAGACAACTAATCGCAAACACATCTTCTCTGTCTTTGAAAACAGATTTGAAAAATTGGATTTGATAAAACTGTTTTATGGAAATTGTCTTTAAGGTACTCTATTTAGCCTCCTGGGATACACTTTTTACATATAGGCCATTTATTACATATTTGTTTTTCATGTACCAATAATTTATTTTTTGGTACATGACATCGTAGTCGTGAGACAAGTTGGTACATGTTATTTTTATCCTTTTTTAAGCAGATCGTAAAGTTTTGAATTGATGTAAATTGTCTCTTTACCCTTTTGTTGTGATTTTAGAATGCCTATTTCTTCAAGATTAGCTAAATAACGAGAAGCTGCTTTGCGTTCAATTTTAAGATTGGATACCAGAAATTCTATTTTGCAATAAGGATGAATATATAATTGCTCAATTAAATCTTTTGAATAAATTTTAGGCAACTTTTCCTGAACTAATTTTTGTGTTTCGCTGAATGTTGTATTGATTTTATTTATTTGTTTGATGGTTTCAATTGCTGTTTCTTCAACGCCCTTTAAAATAAATAGTATCCAATCTTCCCAATTATTTTTAGTCCTAACCTCTTGGAGAAGCCGATAATAATCAGCTTTCCTTTTTATAATGAACGAACTTAAGTATAAAACAGGTTCATCTAAAAGTCCTTTTAAAATCAAATAAATAACATTTATTATTCTTCCAGTTCTACCATTCCCGTCATAAAATGGATGAATACTTTCAAATTGGTAATGCTGAATGGCTAATTTAATTAGTGGTGAAATATCATCTGAATCATCATTTAGATATTCTTCTAAATTTTTCATTAAGTCAGATAGGGTATCGTATTTATCCGGTGGAGTATAAATAATTTCATTGGTTAAATCATTTACTAAAGCTGTTCCCGGAAGTTTTCGAATACCAGCATTATTCTCTTCTAATTCACTTTGAATATCAATAATGCCATTTGTATTAAGAAACCCTCTTTCCTTTATAAGTTGTGTTCCCATTAGTAAGGCCTCTCGATAACGCAAAACTTCTTTTGTTGCAATATCAGGCTTTACTGATTTTGCGAATAAAGCCTGATATAGTTTATCTTGAGTTGTAATTACATTTTCAATTTCAGAACTTGCCTGCGCTTCTTTTAATACAACTGCATTTATCAAAATATTCGGATTGGGTAATGTTTTAGCAAGTCCCTTTAATTCAGCCAATGCAACAGCTGATTTGCTAACTTGTTTTAAAACCTTAACTGTTTCTACCGAAGACTCCTTTGGAGGAAGAAAAGGTAAATTATTATATGCTTTATCTTTTATAATAGCCATATTGAGTATTCCTTAACAGCAAGTTCGTGAATTCCATTTGGAAACTATTCATCAAGCCAGTATCAAATAACAAAACGATAATTTCTTTTTTAAATAATAGAAATCACCAGATGACAAATTGATTCAGCCTAACTTAAATAAACCGCATCCTCTTCCGATTTCTCATCAAGAACTACATCTACATGCTCCTTTAGGATAGTTGCAAGTTCAAGTCCTGTAAAATCGGGGGAAACGGGAAAATTGCGGTGGCTGCGGTCAATTAAAACCAGGGTTCTTAGTTTTTTTAATGGGATATCAAGAAATACTCCCAGTCCGTAGGCTAGTGCGCGGCCGCTGTTTAAAACATCATCCACTAATATGACAACCTTGTTTGATACCAGATCAAGGTCCAGGTCTGCATTGGCATCCAGATGTGAGATATCTTTGTTGATCTCAATCTTCATCAGGGTGACTTTAATTTCAGAAATAGATTCAAGGACCGTTTTAAGACGTTTGGCTATCACATAACCCTTATCAACGATCCCCGCCATGATCAACTCTTCCTCACCCAGGTTATCTTCCAGGATCTGATAGGCCATACGATCTATTCGTTGTTGAATTTGCTTTTTATTGAGTATCAGTAATTTTTTGCCAGCCATTGTCTTCTGAAATTTCATTTTAAATTACATATTCTAACTGAATTCCTGCGATTCTCTGTCTAATTAATTTGGGAGTTCAGGCAAGCGTATCTATTGGTAGGGAAAGAATATAAAATTTGCTCCCTCGGGAACGATCACGAACACACACATAAAGCCGTATGGATCCTTGTATTGTTTAATAAACCTATCTTTTTTATCGGCCTGTATCAATCCTTTTTCCACAAACTCTTCTACCGTTGATGCATGAATGCTCCAGCCTGTATTCAGTTCATTTCTATCCAGAATAGGCTCACCCAGTTTTACCTCATGCTGGTGGGCAACGAAGATCGGGTATTCTGAAATGCCCTCGACCATGATCTCAACAGCAACCTCCTTGATGGATTCGTTGTAGAATTTTAAATCGAGCTCGAGGCTTTTCAGCGGACTTTCTTTTTCCTTTTTATTCCCATCAGAATTTTCATCAGGGTTTAGCAGATCTTTTATTTCCATGGCAATGGTTTGAAAGGGCCTTTAAATTAATTATTCGGCTGTTTCTGTTGTTTTTACCTGATTAAGATTCAGGGTTAATAATACCACATTCTCAACATGCTGGGTATGCGGGAACATATCAACGGGACGAATCCTGCTGACTTCATATTTATCTTTCATCAATGCGATGTCACGTGCTTGTGTCGCTGCATTACAGCTCACGTAAACGATCTTTTCGGCTTCCATTTCAAGAAGGCGCTTCACAACATCAGCATGCATACCTGCGCGCGGCGGATCAGTGATCACCACATCCGGCTTCCCATGGGTATTGATAAATTCGGCATTCAATATATCCTTCATATCACCGGCAAAGAAACTGGTGTTTTTAATGGAATTGATCTCCGAATTGATCTTCGCATCTTCAATAGCCGTCGGAACATACTCTATTCCGACCACTGATCTGACAGATCCGGCGATAAAGTTGGCAATGGTACCGGCGCCGGTGTATAGGTCATAAACCAGTTCATCGCCTTTAAATCCAGCAAAATCTTTGGTGATCTTGTACAATTCAAATGCCTGATCTGAATTAGTTTGATAAAATGATTTCGGACCGATCTTGAATTTTAGTCCGTTCATATTTTCAAATATGTGATCAGCACCTTCGAAAACATGAATATCCTGATCAAAAATGGTGTCGTTCTTCTTCTGATTAATGATATAAAGCAGTGATTTCAGACTTTTAAACTCATTGGATATGAATTTCATCATTCCTGCGATCTGCTCTTCTTCAACATATGCAAAAACTACGATCACCATGAGTTCACCTGTGCTGGAAGTCCGAATGATTAAATTTCTGAGCGAGCCTTCATGATTTTTCAGATTATAAAAAGAGATCTTATTGGCCAATGCATATTCCCTTACTTTATTTCTGATATCATTTGAAGGATCTGCCTGCAGATAGCAATGCTGAATATCAAGGATCTTGTCAAATCTTCCCGGAATATGATAACCCAGGGCATTCATTTCCATTTCCTCATCACTGCGCATGTCCCCATCTGTTAACCAGCGCTTATCAGAGAATGTATATTCGAGCTTATTTCTGTAATAACTTGTTTCCTTTGATCCCAGGATAGGTTCTATTCCGGATGTATCAACTTTGGCCAATCTTTGCAATGCATCAACAACACTTTTCTGCTTGAACAGAAGTTGTGCATCATAATTAAGATGCTGCCATTTACAGCCTCCGCAAACTCCAAAATGCTCGCAAAATGGGTCTGTTCTATGCTCAGATGGTTTTACTATTTTCTGAATTTTGCCCTCGTAGAATTTTTTCTTTCTTCGAAGGAGTTCAACATCTACCACATCTCCTGGAACGGCTTTATCAATGAAGATAACCAGATCGTCTGATTTACCTACACCCTTACCTTCTTCAGCAATATCAATTACCTGGATGTTATTTAAAAATTTTTTGTCGGCCGGAATTTTTTTCATGAGCGGCAAAATTAAATATTTTTATGTTAGGAAAGGGGGAAAGGATCAGATATTGGGGCAGAACAAGGCCATGTCCTGAAATTGATCAGGATATTTAGGGGGATTGGTATTAAATTTAATTGAAATACTGCAGATTCTTAAAATTCAAACAGTGCATCAATTAAATTGGATAATTCTGAAATTTCACGACTCATGGTTATTTTCTTAGCTGAATCCACAAAATACATTAATCTATACCAAAAACCAAATCGGTATAATAGTTTAACAATTAATTGACATAAAATTATTTTACTGCAGCTTTAACCAGATAAGGGAGGATCTCTTTTTGGAAGGATATGAAATTTTTACGAACATCCGAATCGCTTACTGATGTAAATGCGAAGGAGAATACAATACTTTTACTTGCTTTGATCAAAAAACGCAGTCGCGCGATGTAATCATCTGCTTTAAATAGTGGGGTTTTATTGAACGATTCTACTAAAAGATTTTCAAGATCGTCGGAAAGGGTTTTTAGAAATTCCTGGGAGTTGGCAGATTCACGGATAAATTCCCATCCGATAAATTCGTTGCAAACCGTGTAGGAGAGTCTGCTGGTTTTGAGAATGATCATACTCAGGTATGCTTCTTCATCAAGATCTTCGGTAGGGTTATGAATGATCTCATGCACGCTATGCTGAATATATTCCATCAGGATTGCTTGTAAGAGCAGCTCTTTACTTTCAAAGTATTTGTAAATGGTAGCCTTAGCTATTTTGGCACGTTTGGCAATTTCATTGACACTGGTTTTATGGTAGCCATATTTACGAAACAGGTCCTGCGCAGCTTTTTTAATACTTTCCTTGATCTTATCTACTTCCATTTCAATTAACTACCATCAGGTCAAAATTAGTAATAATTACTTTATATTCTTTCAGGGCTCTCTGTGCAGGAGCTTTTACCGGAGATCCATCAAACAGGGAGAACTTTGCGCCACTGCATGGATCTGTCGCAGTGAGGTTCGGATCGTCAGGTACTATGGCACATCTCTTCTGCGGATCTACAGAACTGCAGCGATCATATGCTACATAAGCGCCATCGGCTCTACGGTATATGATCAGTCCGGCAACCCCTGTATTTGCCTGATTATTAACTACTAACAGCCCATTCTGACTTCTGATATTAAATTCCTGAAGGGTAATTTTATAGCTGACATACACATCAGGAATCCTGTCCAGGTTATCCTTGCTACAGGATATCAACGTACTGAGAATGAATATATAGACCAGGTAAACTCTCATCAGATCATTTCCGACTGGAATTGTTTTAGAAAGCGAATATCATTTTCAGAAAACAGTCTCAGGTCTTTTATCTGGTATTTCAGATTCGTGATCCGTTCTATTCCCATTCCGAAAGCATAACCGGTATATTTCTTACTGTCGATATTTGTATTTTCAAGAACATTCGGATCAACCATTCCGCAACCCAGAATCTCTACCCAACCGCTATGTTTACAAAACTGGCATCCATCGCCTTTACAGATGGAGCAGGATATGTCCATTTCTGCTGAAGGCTCGGTAAAAGGAAAGTAACTTGGTCTGAAACGAACTTTTGTTCCCTCACCAAATAACTCCTGAACGAAATAGAAAAGCGTTTGTTTCAGGTCTGCAAATGACACATTTTCATCGATATACAATCCTTCAACCTGATGGAAAAAGCAATGTGCTCTGGCAGAAATAGCTTCATTTCGGTAAACTCTGCCTGGCATAATAGCACGGAAAGGAGGTTTGCCTGCTTCCATCATGCGAACCTGAACCGAGGAGGTATGTGTCCTTAAGGCGATGTCACCTTTTTCTCCACCTTTTTTTATGAAGAAGGTATCCTGCATATCTCTGGCAGGGTGCTCCTCCGGAAAGTTTAAAGCCGAGAAGTTATGCCAGTCGTCTTCAACTTCTGGTCCTTCAGCTACATTGAAACCTAATTTTTTGAAGATCTCAATGATCTCTTTTCTGACAAGAGATAAAGGATGACGGGCACCCAGTTCGAATCCTTCGCCCGGTAAGGTAAGGTCCTGTTCTGATTTTGAACCCGAGTCCTCTGTTTCTGAACCTTCTTTTAGAGTCTGGTATTTTGCTTCTGCCAGTTGTTTGAATTCATTTAAAACCTTTCCAAACACCCTTTTATCTTCAGATGATACCGTTTTGAATTCTTCGAACAGGTCTTTAATGATCCCTTTGGTGCCTAAAAAACGGATTCTGAATGATTCCAGTTCTTCTGCGTTCTTTGGCTGAAAAGAGTTGATTTCTGCGGTATACTGATTGATTTTTTCCTGCATGATACTTTATATATAAGGGCTGAAAATTCCCTTTTCTTATCTCTTGTTTATTTTATTACACCCAGTTTGACTCCAACTTTTGTAAATGCGGAGATCGCCTTATCTAAATGTTCTCTGTTATGTGATGCGGATAATTGCACTCTGATCCTTGCTTTTCCTTTTGGTACGACAGGGAAATAAAATCCAATAACGTAGATTCCTTCTTTTAGAAGATCCGCGGCAAAATCCTGGGCAAGTTTTGCATCATAAAGCATGATTGGAACGATTGGATGTGTTCCGGGCTTAATGTCAAATCCCGCGGCAGTCATTTTTTCACGGAAATACAAGGTGTTTTCTTCCAGCTTATCCCGAAGTTCTGTGCTTTCGCTCAGCATGTCAAGAACTTCAATGGAAGCGCCGACAATAGAAGGTGCCAGGGTATTGGAGAAGAGGTATGGCCTTGAACGCTGGCGGAGAATATTGATCACTTCTTTGGGTCCGGATGTAAAACCTCCGGATGCACCGCCTAATGCCTTGCCTAGTGTTCCTGTGATGATGTCAACTCGTCCAATAACATTATGGTGCTCATGGGTTCCGCGACCTGTCTTCCCTAAAAATCCGGAAGAATGGCATTCATCGATCATAACCAGTGCCTGATATTTATCAGCCAGGTCGCAGATCTTATCAAGTTGGGCAATTGTCCCATCCATCGAAAAAGATCCATCAGTAACTATGATGCGATGACGTAAATTTTGTGTTTCCTTTAACTTTTCTTCCAGATCCGCCATGTCATCATGGATATAACGGAAGCGCTGAGCCTTACAAAGGCGTACCCCGTCTATTATGGATGCATGGTTCAGTGAATCAGAAATTATCGCATCCTGCTCATCAAATAGAGGTTCGAATACACCGCCATTCGCATCAAATGCTGCAGCATAAAGGATCGTATCTTCAGTTCCAAGAAATTTGGAGATCTTCTCCTCAAGTTCCTTATGAATATCCTGTGTTCCGCAGATGAATCTAACGGATGCCATTCCGAATCCATGCGAATCCATGGTCTTTTTGGCAGCCTCGATCACTCTTGGGTGTGATGCCAGGCCCAGGTAATTGTTCGCACAAAAATTAATTACTTCCTGACCGCCCTGAATCTTTATTTCGGCACCCTGAGGGGTAATAATAATACGTTCACGCTTATAAAGGCCGGCCTTTTCGATTTCTTCCAGCTCTTTCTCCAATACCGGTTGAAGGGTTTTATACATAATATCCTTGATTAGAATCTGTAAAATTACAAATTCTAAAGACTTCCTGATAAACTAGTCGATGTTAAGTTCTAAATTTTACTTGAATTGCAACCATAATCAGATTATTTCCATCTTTACAAAAAAATATAAATGAGATCACTATACCTTAGCCTGCTGTTTCTGATCTTTTCATTTAATGCCTATTCCCAATCAATCATATTAAAAGGTACTGTAAAGGATACCGGAGGACTACCAGTTCCTTTTGCCAGCGTTTACGAAAAAAGTACGACACGTGGTACTTCAGCGAACAGCGAGGGTGAGTATCAGCTTAAATTATCTCCCGGGAAGCATACACTTATATTTAAAGCAATAGGTTTCAGCCAGGAAAGCAGAGACCTTGATTTAGGTGCCGCTCAGACTTTGGATATTGTATTAAATCCGGCAGTTTATGAGCTGAATGATGTGGTTGTAAATGCTTTTGCAGATGATCCTGCCTATGAAGTGATCAAAAATGCGATCCGTACCCGAAAGCGCCATCTGACAGAACCTGATAAATACACAGCAGATGTCTATATCAAAGGTTTACAGAAGCTCTTATCAGCACCCAAAAAATTTCTGGGTCGCAATATTGATGATATTGGCAAGCAAATGGGTTTGGATTCAAACAGAAAGGGTATACTTTATTTATCTGAGTCTGAATCGAAGATCAGCTTCATGCAGCCAGATAAACTAAGGGAAGAGATGATATCCTCCAAGGTATCGGGCAGTAACCGTGCCTTTAGTTTTAACCGTGCCTCGGATATCAGGATTAATTTTTATGAAAATCAACTTGATTTGGAAGGCTTGAGTAACCGTCCTTTTATTTCACCGATTGCTGATAATGCCCTTTTTTATTATAAATACAGGCTGATTGGGACAAGTATAGAAAATGGCGAGATGGTGAATAAGATCGAGCTTATACCCAGACGTGCGGCAGACCCTGTTTTCAGGGGACTGATCTATATTCTTGAAGATAGCTGGAGGATTCATAGTGCAGATCTGTATGTTACCAAAGAAGCAAATATCAATTTTGTTGACACCCTGAACATACGGCAGGAATTTATTCCGGTAAATTCAAAAGTATGGATGCCATCTTCCATCAGATACGATTTTACGGGTGGGGTTCTGGGCTTTCGATTTTCCGGATATTATATAGCACTCTTTAAAAATTATGATCTGGAAGCCAGTCTGAAAAAGAAAGACTTTATAGAAGTATTGAAGATCACACGGGAGGTTAATAAAAAAGATACTGCCTATTGGAAACAGGTCCGACCAATTCCTCTTACGAATGAAGAGCAAATAGATTATGTGAAAAAAGAAGAGTTGGCAGCTAAACGGGAGTCGAAAGTGTATCTCGATTCAATAGATAAGGTAAATAATAAATTAAAGCCTTTCAGATTACTGGTTGGATCAGGATATACTCCAAGGAATAGATTCAAAAAGGAATATTATCGTTTTGGCTCACTGATCAATTCAGTTTTTTATAATACTGTGGAAGGCTTTGGGTTAAACTATCAGGCTTCTTATTCAAAACAGATCGATTCACTTACCAATAAGTTTCTTAATCTTACCGGCAAAGTGAGATATGGATTATCCAGTGAAAAGTTATACGGCAGCTTTTTTGGAACCATCCCGCTAGAAAGTTCAAGAATTGGGTTCAATATAGGAACTGACGTATTAGACCTGAATAATAATGTAACTATTTCTCAATTAGGTAACTCAATAAACTCGCTTTTCTATGAGCGTAATCTGCTCAAGCTTTATGAGAGTAAGTTTCTGAACTTTTCATTTTCAAAGCCTTTTGGAAGTGTTCAAACCAGTTTTACAGCATCCTGGGCAAACCGTCGCTCCCTTCAGAATACTTCAGATTATACAATGAGAGATCTGAAAAGAAGGGTATTTACTTCAAACAATCCGCTCCGGCCTGCCTCTGACCTTCCTATGTTTCCGGAAAACCAGGCCTTTAAGGTAGGTGTTAGAGCGACCTATGCTTTCAGTAATGATTATGCGACTTATCCGGCGGGTAAATTTTTCAGGCCTTCGAAATATCCGCAACTGGGAATAAATTATACCAAAGGAATAAGCGGGATATTCGGTTCGGATGTAGATTATGATCTTATATCATTCGATCTTACAAAATCGGATATTAAACTGGGGCTTTTAGGGAAATCATCATTCTGGATCGGAGCAGGCAAGTTCCTGAATGCTAAAAGCCTCTATTTTACAGATTATAAGCACTTTAAAGGCAATAAAACACTATCATATACCCCTGTGGCCAATAATTTTCTCTATCTGGATTACTACAATTTCAGCACTTCTGATCAATATTTTGATGCGCATTTTGAACATAATTTTTCAGGCTTTATGACCAATAAGGTGCCGCTCTTACGCAAGTTAAAATTAAGTGAGATCGCTGGTTTTAATTACCTCAGCACACCGTCTCTGAATAATTATTCTGAGGTTTATTTCGGACTTCAGTTCATGAACCTGCGGGCTTTATATGGAATGTCTTATGCCGATGGAAAAAAAGTTGACAAAGGTTTCAGGATCGCAATTAACTTCTAAGCTTCTGGCTGGTTCAGTTTTTAACAGCACTTGCATTATTTAATCGCTAGCTGTATCTTTGCACCGCATTAAACGCTGTTTGCAACAGTATCAATGAATTATGATCAAATACCAGACACTTCTCTACTATTGTTATAGTAGAATTTCCGATGCAGAACAATTCGCATCAGACCATCTCCAATTTTGTAAATCTTTAAATCTTGTCGGGCGAATTATTGTTGCAGATGAGGGACTAAACGGTACAGTTTCCGGTACTGATGAATCCTGTAAGATTTATATGGATACCCTTCATGCGGATCCCCGTTTTTCTAAGATTGATTTCAAGATCGATGATGTGGAAGAACCTTCCTTCATAAAAATGCATTGCCGTTATAAAGCAGAGATCGTGCATTCAGGGCTCAGAGATCCGGGCATTATTGATCCGGAACTTAAAACTGGCATACATCTGGAGCCGGAAGATTTTGTTAAAATGAAGGATGATGACGATATAGTCATTGTCGATGTCAGATCAAATTATGAGCATTCAATAGGACGATTTAAGAATGCGATAACTTTTGACATTGAGAACTTCCGTGATTTTCCGGAAAAGATCAATGAGCTGGCAAAGTATAAGAACAAAAAGATCGTCACCTATTGCACGGGTGGAATTAAATGCGAAAAAGCATCAGCTTTATTGCTGCATGAGGGTTTTGAAAATGTTTATCAACTGCATGGAGGTATCATTAAATATGGTAAGGAAGCCGGAGGAGAAGACTTTGAGGGCAAATGTTATGTGTTTGATAATCGTGTAGCAGTTGATGTCAATTCAGTGAATCCTGTTGTTATTTCTACCTGCCGTAATTGCGGGACTCATACCACCAAAATGATCAATTGTGCAAATCCTGAGTGTAATGAGCATTTTACTCAATGTGATGCGTGTGGTGAAAAACTCGACGGAGCTTGCTCTGTGATCTGTCAGTCGCATCCCCGGATTCGTGTTTATGATGGTACAGGATACTATGTAAAAGTCCCTCAGCCAATCAATAAAGAGAAATTAAAGCCAGTTAAAGCCTAATTTTTGAGAGCCCTTTTTACTATTTCTCTGCTTTGTGTCTCCAATATTTTCATGACTCTGGCATGGTACGGTCATTTGAAGTTTAGAGAAATGGAGTGGAGCAAAGGCCTTGGACTTTTTGCTATCATTCTGATCAGCTGGGGAATCGCATTATTCGAGTATTCTTTTCAGGTGCCCGCTAATAAATATGGATTTAAAGAAAATGGAGGTCCCTTTAGCCTTTTAGAACTTAAAATGATCCAGGAAGCCCTATCAATTGGCATTTTTTTAATTTTTACCTTGCTTTTTTTCAAAAATGAGAAGATAGCCTGGAACCATCTCGTTGGCTTCGGCTTCCTGATTCTGGCTGTTTATTTTGTTTTTCTCAAAAAATAGTTCGATACCGTTAATAAAAACCTATTTTTCCTTAAAATTAATTCGATGAAGAAATCAATATCTCTTTTCATACTTGCATTTTTTATGCTTCAGGTATCCTTTGCACAGGATAAATCTTTGTTTACTAAAGAACAATTTATAAAAGGAGGGGATACTCTTCAATATCGTATGCTGCTTCCCGAGAACTTTGATCCTGCAAAGGAATATCCGGTCTTGTTCTTTTTACATGGAGCAGGGGAACGTGGAAACGATAATGAAGCCCAACTGATGCATGGAAGTAAACTTTTTCTAAAACCTGAGATCAGGAAGGATTTTCCTGCGATCGTTATTTTCCCTCAATGTCCGAAGAACGACTTTTGGGCAAATGTGAAATTCGGTGATGGAAAAACAAACGATCGTTTCGGCTTTCAAAAGGGTGGAAAACCCGGAGAAGCGATGAGCTTACTCATGGGTCTTTTGAGCAAATTTAAGTCAGAGAAATTTACAGATAATGATCGTTTTTATGTTGGTGGTCTTTCGATGGGGGCAATGGGCACTTTTGAGTTACTTAGAAGAAAACCTAAAGCTTTTGCATCGGCATTTGCTATTTGCGGAGGTGATCATGTTGAAAATGTAAAAAAGTATAAAAGGATCCCATTATGGGTATTCCACGGTGGCAAAGACACGACCGTACCTATTGAAAAATCAGAAATAGTGGTCAATGAATTAAAGAGGCTGAATGGAAATGTGAAGTTCAGTGTTTATCCTGAAGCTGGTCATAACAGTTGGGATTCTGCATTTGCTGAGCCTGAATTCTTGTCCTGGTTATTTTCTTTTAAAAAATAATTAGTCCTGCTCCGAATCTTTTTTGATCATTGCTGCCTTGAATCGGGGCTTATAAACAGGTTTAGGCTGAATGCTTTGTTCAGTTATATCTTCCTTTTTATTTTCAGCTTTCGGTTCTTCAGTGGCTGGAATTGCTGCCTTAAACCGGGGCTTATAAGCAGGCTTTGGTTTTTCAGATTCTTCTGTTGGAATGGAAGGTACAGGCTCTACGAGCTGTTCAGCTGAAGGAGCAATGATGTTTGCTTTGAATCTGGGCTTGAAAGCTGGCTTAGGATTAGTTATTTCACCTACGACAACTTCTTTTTTGATTTGATCCTCTTTTAGTGGAGGAGTATTTACAGCTAAATTAGTACTGCTTACCGGAGCTGCTATCGGAATGGTTTCAGGTTTTGGTACTTCTTTCAGGGGATTGGCACGGCGAAGTTTATTAAACCAGAATTTCTTACTATGGTCGAAGCTTTTTTCGCCCATCTCCTTGAAATGACTGCTGAATTCAGAAAACAATGCCTGTTCAGTGTTTTTAAGCTGAACAGGATCGATCTTTTTCTTTATCAGGAATTCTTCAAAAGTCATTTTTTTTGGTTTACTATTCGGCCATATTATGATATACAGCCTGTACATCATCGTCTTCTTCGAGTTTATCGATCAGCTTAAAAACATCTGCAGCCTGCTCTTCAGTCACTTCAGAAGTTGATTCGGCGATGCGCTCAAGTTTCGCACTGATCACCGGAATGCCTTTTTCTTCAAGTGCTTTCTGCATTTTGCCGAAATCTTCAAATGAAGTATGGATCACACCAATATCTTTCCCCGTTTCATCAACTTCCACATAAAGATCTTCAAGGCCTGCATCAATTAATTCAAGTTCCAACTCATCGATTTCCATTTCACCCGGATCAAAACGGAAAACTGATTTGCGGCTGAATATAAAGTCTAAAGAGCCTGTTTTTCCAAGTGTGCCATTCGTTTTATTGAAATAACTGCGCACATTGGCTACGGTCCGGTTTGTATTGTCGGTGGCAGTTTCTATCAGTATTGCAATACCGTGAGGGGCATATCCTTCATAAACGATCTCCTCATAATTGCTTTCATCCTTATTGGTAGCTCTCTTGATAGCTGCTTCAACGGTATGCTTGGGCATATTCACTGCTTTAGCATTCTGCATGGCAGTTCTAAGTCGTGAGTTTGCATCAGGGTTTGATCCTCCGTCCTTCACAGCCATTACAATTTCTTTACCCAAACGTGTAAACTGTACGGCCATTTTCGCCCAGCGTTTGAATTTTCTTTCTTTACGGAATTCGAATGCTCTTCCCATTATTGTACTATTTTCTAATTTATTTCTAAAAACGAATTTCTTATTTATTATTTATTTTCTGTCGAATCTGCACCTATTTTTCTGATTTTTTAGCATTGGGCATCTTAAATTCTTAATGGGTTTATCCCCGATTTTATTTTTTCATTACTTTTTTAGATTATTAAGCATGTCGGCTGTCATTTTCGAAAGATCGAATTCAGGTTTCCAATTCCAATCGGACTGTGCCCTGCTGTCATCAATAGACCTGGGCCAGCTTGCTGCAATAGCCTGCCGCTGATCGTATTCGGTATATCCCAATTTAAAAGCAGGAATATGCTTTTTTATCTCTTCAGCTAATACTTCAGGGGTAAAGCTCATTCCTGTTAAATTATAGGATGAACGGATACTGATATTTTCTGCCGGAGCATCCATTAATTCGATCGTGCCGCGAATCGCATCATCCATATACATCATTGGAAGTTCTGTCTCCGCAGAAAGAAAGCTCTGGTAACTGCCTTTTTTCAGTGCTTCATGAAAAATATGTATGGCATAATCGGTAGTTCCTCCTCCGGGAGCTGCTTTCCAGCTTATTAATCCGGGATATCTGATGCTGCGGATATCAAGTCCATAGCGTTGAAAATAATATTCACACCAGCGTTCACCGGCCAGTTTACTTATGCCATAAACTGTGTTAGGATCCATGATACAATACTGCGGAGTATTATCTTTTGGTGAATTGGGCCCAAAGACCGCAATAGAACTAGGCCAGTATAGACGAGCAGTCTTATACTCTAAAGCAAGGTCCAGCACATTCAATAAGCCGTTCATATTCAAATCCCAGGCTAATTTGGGATTCTGTTCACCCGTTGCAGAAAGTAGTGCTGCCAAAAGATAAACCTGAGTGGGCTTGTGTTTTCTGAATAGCTGGTTGAGAATATCTTTCTCCAGCACATTGACAAATTCAAAGGGACCTGCATTTTTAATGTCATAGTCCGGACGACGAATATCACAAGCTATGACATTCCCATCGCCATAGTTCTTCCTTAATTCGGTCACTAATTCTGTTCCTATTTGCCCATTGGAGCCAATAACTACAATTTTTTCAAGCATTCTAATTGGTTTTGCCCAAAGTTAAAAAATTTATGGAGGGCATTGGAATTTATTGATTTGTCCTGCTTCTTTAATTGAATTTTGACACAAGTGCAAAGCTTCTTCTATACCTTTTTATTTTTCCTTCCAGATTAAATATTTCGGCATTCAACAAATATATTCCAGGAGAGGCTAGCTGGCTTTGCTCATTTAAACCATCCCAAATGAATGTTCCTTCAGAATTAAGCGTGAAATTCTTTATAAGCTTCTTTATAAGAACACCCTGGTCATTAAAGATGCTGATATTGGCAATTTCCCCTGCGGTTGAGAATTTGTATTTCATTTCAAATAGATCCTCAAACCCGTCATTGTCAGGTGAAAATGTCTTTGAAACGATACTGAAATCTTCATTTGTTATTAAATCGTTGGAATTCTGAGAATTTTGATAACCAGGAGTCGCACCTCCTGATGCGGTAGTGGCCGACCTTAAGTTTCCGGATTCACTGGCTGGTTTGTTTAATTTACTGCGCTCCAGGGATATGCCTTCTGCATATTTTATCAGAGGGAAGTGCATTTTTTCATTGTAGCTCAGCTGGTCGATCAGTTTTCCATTGCTTACCAATGCTGCGCTCCCTGAATCATCATTGAAGGCAGGAAATAAGGTCATTTTATATAGATCGCTTTTATTTTTTACTATGTACTCCTTACTAATATTATCCGGATTTGTGCTTAAGGCTAAATACTTTCCCGACTCTAAAAGCAATTGTTTCCTGCTGATTACCCGAATAGAATTTACAGTATCAACACTGATTCGTGCAAGTGAAAGCTCTTTGAGATCAATTGAGTGGCTGGTATTATTGTAAATTTCGACAAAGTCTGACCCGCCTGCCCTGGGATTGAAAAGAATCTCTGTTAATATCACATCATTCTTCTCAATTTTTGGAGTTAGCTGAAATTCAGCAAAATTGAATTCTGTTGTGATCGATATGTTTCTGCAATCTCCGATATTACTTGCCGTGATGCGGTATGTTTGTCCACGTGTTAGAGGTTCTCTAAGTTTTAATACCACTTTGTCGAAATTTGGGGCTTGTGGTAAAGCATATTCAGGATTTCCTACGCCATTATTAAAGTTGAAATTTATTGGAATACTTCCTTTTAGACTATCGATGGTCCTGTTGAAGCTTAGAGAAATACTGATGCTATCCAGGAATTCAATTTCTATTAATTTCAAAGGCTCAGTTGAAGCATTTTGCTGAAACATTGAATTTTTCTTTCCAGGTGTTCCGCCTGTGCTATCACTGCTGCTGATCCAATTCTGAAAGTCGGGGCAAATTGATTTTGGATCTATTAATTCAAGGGAATATCCGCCTTTTCTTTTTTCTGAATCTCTGAACCAGCCCGGAACATAATTAATCTGCTGAATTAACCTTCCTTTATTATTTCTTAATCTTAGAGTGTCCGACTGATTATTCAGACTGGACCACCCCGGTATGCCGATTACTTTTCCATAAGGTTTGAATTCCAGAGTGTCTTTTTCTGAGCATAGTATCAGGTATGATCCGGAAGCAATTTCTCCGAATTGAAATGTGTAATTTTTCCCGAATGATAGTCCCTTGAGCTTTACAATATTTTCAGTAGGGTTGAATAATTCAATAAATTCTGCTTCTGGTAGACCAATTACGGGAGAAGGGTCTGCAAAGATCTCATTGATCAAAATGGGGTATTCGAGCTCTGTTATCGAAGCGATCCCGAATGCTGAACTGGCATCATTCCTTTTAATGGATATTCCTGAACAGGTGAAGAGTGAATCGACTGATAAAATATATTTTTCGCCTTCACTGAATTTTTGTTTAAAGGTCAATCGAATACGTTTATAGGTAGAATCAATGCTTATTTGCAGAGCATTTTCTGCTCCATTATTGATGCTGAAATTCGAAGCTTTATAATAGCTGGTATCTGGGATTCGGTTGAAATATACATCGATACTATTTTCTGAGAATATATGTACGGAATCGATCTTTAATTCCAGGTCCGAAAATCCGGGGTAATCCCTGCTGTTTTTCCTGCCAGGTGTACCGCCAGCGCCATCAGCAGATGAGGCCCAGTTATAAAATCCATCGCATTTGTTTTTGGTGAGATCGATTTTTTCCAGTGTCCATCCTCCCCTTTGCTTTTTTGGGTCTTTGTACCATTTCTCTGAATAGTTCACAGAATCGACAGTCCTGTTTTTAAAACTTTTCAATACGATCTGATCTGAACTATTGTTTAGAGATGGCCATGGTGAAATGCCCAATGTTCTTCCAAAGCTTTTATACTGAATTGTATCCGCTGCGGGACAAAGAATCAGATATTGATTCGGTGGCAGCAGGTGTTTTTTCAAGATGCCCTTAGATTGCGGATCACTGATACTCCATCCTTCCAGATCAAGGGTATCGGTTCCGGGATTGAAAAGTTCGATGAACTCAACCAGCGGCAAGCCAACTTCCGGGGACGGATCAGCGAATATTTCTGTGATGAATACGCGGACAGTATCAATCCTGACTGGAGGAACCGGTGGGGTCGGAGGCGGCGGTGGCAGCGCAGGAATACTAAAACTGAAGGGTGTTGAACTGCTGAAGGTATTTCCACTGCAATCTTTTATTCTGGTAATACTTAATTGATAAATTGTGCCTGCTTTAAATTTTTCGCTGAATTTCAGAGTGAGCTGCTTGAAATCTCCGCTGCTGTTAATTTCTTTGATCTGACCTGAAATTGGCGATAAGGTAAAGTTGTCTTTAGTTAAAATATTAATAATCAGTGGTTTATTGAAATGTATCAGCAAGGTAGAATCTGATAACCGAGTCAAGCTATCTGCCTTCAAAATCAATTTATCATAATTGGCAATAAAAGCAGCGTTTTGTTTACCTGGCGTTCCGCCAGACTGATCTTTTGAAGCGGTCCAGATGAAATGCCCTGAGCATTTGGATAAATGATCTATCCTTTCCAGGCTCCACCCTCCTTGTTTCTTTATCGGATCAGCATACCAGGAATCAAAATAAGAGACAGAATCAACAACTCTGTTTTTAAAGCTCTTTAGCGATATCTGATCATCACTGTTTTTCAATGATGGCCATGGCGAGATACCCAATGTTCTTCCAAAGCTTTTATATTGGGTTGTATCCGCTGCCGGACAAAGAATCAGAAATTGATTCGGTGGCAGCAGGTATTTTTTCAAAATGCCCTTAGATTGCGGATCATTGATACTCCATCCTTCCAGATCAAGTGTATCTTTTCCGGGATTGAACAATTCAATAAACTCAACCAGTGGCAAGCCAACTTCGGGAGATGGATCGGCGAATATTTCGGTGATGAATACCTTTGCGGTATCAATCCTGATTGGTGGAACCGGTGGAGGCGGTGGCGGTGCCGGAAGTGTAGGAATGCTAAAGCTGAATGGAGTTGAACTGCTGAAGGTGTTTCCACTACAGTCTTTTATTCCTGTTATGCTTAACTGATAGCTTGTGCCCACTTTGAATTTTTGGCTGAATTTTAAAGTGACCTGCTTGAAATTCCCGCTGCTGTTAATTTCTTTGATCTGACCAGAAATGGGTAATAGGGAAAAATTTTCTTTTGTTAATGTGCTATTATTCAATGCTTTATTGAAGTAGACTAAAAGAGTAGAATCTGATAATCGATTCAAGCTATCAGCCTTCAAAATCAATTTGTCATAATTGGGAACATAGATACTATTTTGTTCGCCAGGCGTTCCGCCAGACTGATCTATTGAAGCTGTCCAGATGAATTGCCCTGAGCATTTGGATAAATGATCTATCCTTTCCAGGCTCCAGCCTCCTTGTTTCTTTATAGGATCAGCATACCAGGAATCAAAATAAGAGACAGAATCAACAACTCTGTTTTTAAAGCTCTTTAGCGATATCTGATCATCACTGTTTTTCAATGATGGCCATGGCGAGATACCCAATGTTCTTCCAAAGCTTTTATATTGGGTTGTATCCGCTGCCGGACAAAGAATCAGAAATTGATTCGGTGGCAGCAGGTATTTTTTCAAGATACCCTTAGATTGCGGATCATTAATACTCCATCCTTCCAGATCTATTGTGTCTTTACCGGGATTGAACAATTCAATAAACTCAACTAGTGGCAAGCCAACTTCGGGAGATGGATCGGCGAATATTTCGGTGATGAATACCTTTGCGGTATCAATCCTGACCGGTGGAACCGGAGGGGTCGGTGGAGGAGGTGGCAGCGCAGGAATACTAAAACTGAATGGTGAAGTATTGCTAACGGCATTCCCGCTGCAGTCTTTTATTCCGGTAATGCTCAATTGATAAGTTGTGCCCGCTTTGAATTTTTCGCTGAATATAACCTGAACTCCTTTGGATTCACCATTAGTACTGATTTGCTTGACCTGCCCGGAGTTTGGAAGAAGAGAAAATTGCTCTTTGTTGATCAAATTGGGGTCAGTTGGTTTATTAAAATAAACAAAAACTGATGTATCTGAACTTCTGTTTATACTATCAGCCTTCAAAATCAATTTATCATAATTGGCAACATAGCTGCTATTTTGCTTGCCCGGTGTTCCACCAGACTGATCTTTCGAAGCGGTCCAGATGTAGGGTCCTGTGCATTTGGACAAATGATCGATCCTTTCCAGGCTCCATCCTCCTTGTTTCTTAATTGGATCTGCATACCAGATATCTGAATAAGAGACAGAATCAACTGTCCGGCTCCTGAAACTTTTCAAAATGATCTGATCTGAACTATTGTTTAGAGATGGCCAAGGCGAGATCCCTAAAGTTCTTCCGAAGCTTTTATACTGCGTTGTATCTGCTGCGGGACAAATAATTAGATATTGATTCGGCGGCAGCAGATATTTTTTTAAAGTGCCCTTGGTTTGGGGATCTTGAATGCTCCATTCTTCCAGATTAATTGTGTCTTTACCGGGATTGAAAAGTTCCATGAACTCAACCAGTGGCAGACCAACTTCTGGTGAAGGATCGGCAAATATTTCTGTGATGAATAGTTGGGCGGTATCAATTCTAACTGGTAGAGGCGGCGGTGGTGCAGGAAGCGCAGGAATGCTAAAGCTGAATGGAGTTGAACTACTGAAGGTATTCCCACTGCAATCTTTTATTCCGTTAATACTTAATTGATAAGTTGTGCCTGCTTTAAATTTTTCGCTGAACTTTAATGTGACCAGCCTGAAATCCCCACTGCTGCTAATTTCTTTGATCTGACCAGAGATGGGTAATAAGGAAAAGCTTTCTTTTGTTAATGTGCTATTATTCAATGCTTTATTGAAGTAGATTAAAAGAGTAGAATCTGATAATCGATTCAAGCTATCAGCCTTCAAAATCAATTTGTCATAATTGGGAACATAGATACTATTTTGTTTGCCTGGTGTTCCGCCAGACTGATCTTTTGAAGCGGTCCAGATGAACTGCCCTGCGCATTTTGATAACTGATCGATCCTTTCCAGACTCCATCCACCTTGTTTCTTTATCGGATCAGCATACCAGATATCAAAATAAGAGACCGAATCGATCATTCGGTTTTTGAAACTTTTCAAGACAATCTGATCATCACTGTTTTTTAAAGATGGCCAGGGTGAGATACCCAAAGTTCTTCCGAAGCTTTTATACTGTAGTGTATCTGCTGCGGGACAAAGAATCAGATATTGATTCGGCGGCAGCAGGTATTTTTTCAAAATGCCTTTTGTTTGGGGATCGTTGATACTCCATCCTTCCAGATCAAGTGTGTCCATTCCGGGATTGAACAATTCAATAAACTCAACCAGCGGCAAGCCAACTTCAGGTGATGGATCGGCGAATATTTCGGTGATGAATATCCGGGCGGTATCAATCCTGATTAGTGGGACCGGTGGAGGCGGTGGCGGTGCCGGAAGTGCAGGAATGCTAAAGCTGAATGGAGTTGAACTGCTGAAGGTATTTCCACTGCAATCTTTTATTCCGGTAATACTTAATTGATAAATTGCGCCTGCTTTGAATTTTTCGCTGAACTTTAATGTGACCAGCCTAAAATCTCCGCTGTTGTTAATTTCTTTAATCTGACCTGAAATTGGCGATAATGTAAAGTTTTCTTTAATTAAGGTATTAATAATCAATTGTTTATTGAAATATATTAGCAAAGTAGAATCGCTCATACGATTCATACTATCAGCCTTCAAAATCAATTTATCATAATTGGGAACATAGATACTATTTTGTTTGCCAGGCGTTCCGCCAGAAAGATCTTTTGAAGCAGTCCAAATGAATTGCCCCGAACATTTAGACAAATGATCAATCCGTTCCAGACTCCAGCCACCTTGTTTCTTCATCGGATCAGCATACCAGGTATCGGAATATGAGATAGAATCAACAACTCTGTTTTTAAAGCTCTTTAGCGATATCTGATCATCACTGTTTTTCAATGATGGCCATGGTGAAATACCCAATGTTCTTCCAAAGCTTTTATACTGAATTGTATCCGCTGCGGGACAAAGAATAAGATATTGATTTGGTGGCAGCAGGTGTTTTTTCAAGATGCCCTTTGATTGAGGATCATTAATACTCCATCCTTCCAGATCTATTGTGTCTTTTCCGGGATTGAACAATTCAATAAACTCAACCAGCGGCAGACCAACTTCTGGTGATGGATCTGCAAATATTTCGGTGATGAATACCTGTGCGGTATCAATCCTGACCGGTGGAGCCGGAGGAGCCGGTGGTGGTGCGGGAAGCGCAGGAATACTAAAACTGAAGGGAGATGTATTGTTTATTGTATTTCCGCTGCAGTCTTTTATTCCGCTTATGCTTAGTTGATAAGTTGTGCCCGCTTTGAATTTTTCGCTGAATGTTAATGTGATCTGTCCCAATTCTGGTTTAATTACTTTCCCTTTGATCTGTCCTGCATTTGGGAGCAGAGTGAATCGGTCATTTATTATTGATCCAATATTGAGTGGTTTGTTTAAATAGATCAGAATTGTAGAATCTGATAAACGGCTTAAACTATCAGTCTTAAAGGTCATTTGATCAAAATTGAGAATGAAAACAGAGCTTTGCTTTCCGGGTGTGCCGCCTGAAGGGTCCTTGGAGCCGGTCCAGTTGAAAATTCCCTCGCATACGGTTGTCGGACTTATACGTTCGAGGCTCCATCCTCCTTGGTTTTTCGAAGATTCACGGTGCCAATTGTCTGAATAGGAGATGGAATCGATTAATAGATTGAATTGATCCTTTATTTGAATCACATCACCCGAATTGTTCAATGAAGGCCAGGGTGAGATACCCAATACCTTTCCAAATTTCTTAAATTCAGCGGTATCCGCCTTTGCACAAAGAATTAAATAGGAGTGGGGAGAAATACTGATGTTTCCTAAAACCCCTGAACTTGATGGGTCGCTAAGTCTCCAGTTATGCATTGATATGGTTTCATTGGTGGTATTTAGCAGTTCGATATATTCAACCGATGGCAGATCGATCTGCGGTGCGGGATCTGCAAAGATTTCGTTGATAATTATATCTCTGAATTTAGTCTTATAAGGTTTTATGTAACTAAATGAAGCATTGTTTTTACTTTGAATTAGATTTCCGTTTTTGTCTTTTACATTTAATACAGTCAGGGTGTAGGTGCCGGTATTCAATTCAGTGGCTAATTTGACCCTGAATTTTGCCGGATCAGTGCTTGTTTGTATGTTAACTATCTGGCCATTGAAATTATTTATGCTGAAATTTGTCGAATTTTTCACCCCAATACTGTCCATTTCCTCGTTGAAGGTCACCTCCAATATATTTGAATCTATCGCAGAAACACTTGTTAACTCCGGCGGACTTGTGTCTGATATCAATGGCTCGATACTGAAATCATCAAAAAAATGTTTCTGAAAAAAGGATGAGGTAGATTGTTGAATGTAAATGCCGAAGAAAGAGGAATTTGTAAAGCTTAGATCTGTAAATGTTCCTTCTGTAAAATAAGAGCTATTATTTCCTGTTAATTCCCTTTCAAGACTAAACAGGCCATCGTTATTCCTTGTAACACGCACTCTGATCGTATTATTACTTAAATTTGTTGTTCCGTTTATACCATCAATTATCTTGACACTGCTGTTGCTCAGGCCAGATCGTTTATACAGGCAGATTTCATCATCCGTATTCCCAACTCGTATAAAATATCCATTGATCAGAGTGCTTTTAAGATCCGCTTTGTCTGCAATCAGATAGATGTCGGCATAATTTGCTCCTGAAGTGTTAAATTGAAGGTTTACCCAAAACTCCCATTTGCAATTTAGTGCAAGAGAATTAGGTGTACTGATATAAAAGCTGCCAGAGCTCTGGCTGGAATTTGATCTGAGCCGATTATTCAGAATAATAAAATCAGATCCGCTATTCCCGGTACTCCAAACTGGATTTAATAAAAAATTCCCATCACTAAAATCATCATTCAGTTGGGAATGTGCTAAGTTGCTGTATAAAAGAAGTACTATTATTAAGATCTTTCTCATTTCTGCTCCTTAAAGCAGAATTAAATTAGGATTCTGGAAACCTACATTCAAATGGAATGAGTTTACGGTAAGTTCTATATAGTTAACGGTAATATTATTGCTAAAATCCATGATTTGGAACATGAATTTGCTCATAAGGCTATTTAAACCAATAAAATGATCAAACAATTTCTCATATTTGTTTAAAAAATAAAAAAGTTCAAATTTTTCAAAAAAACAATTAAAAAAATGAAAGTCGCAGTAGTAGGCGCTACCGGCCTTGTAGGTTCGGTGATGTTAAAAGTTTTAGCAGAGCGCAATTTCCCCGTTAGTGAATTGATCCCGGTTGCCTCTGCAAAGAGTGCAGGTAAACAGATTGAATTCAAGGGGAAAAAGTATACTGTTGTGACCATGGATGATGCTATTGCTATGAAGCCAGATGTAGCATTGTTTTCTGCCGGTGGAGGAACCTCCCTGGAAAGCGCGCCGCGTTTTGCAGAGGTTGGAACAACAGTAATTGATAATTCATCTGCCTGGCGGATGGATCCGGATAAAAAATTAATCGTTCCTGAAGTAAATGCAAATGAGCTTACAGCAAAGGATAAGATAATTGCCAATCCGAATTGTTCGACAATACAAATGGTAGTGGTTTTGAAGCCGCTTCATGATAAATATAAGATTAAACGTGTGGTTGTTTCCACCTATCAGTCTGTTACCGGCACTGGCGTTAAAGCCGTGGATCAAATGATGAACGAGCGCAAAGGTATTGTCGGACCAATGGCATACGCCTATCCGATTGATCTCAATGTTATTCCTCAGATCGATGTGTTTCAGGATAACGGATACACCAAGGAAGAAATGAAAATGATCCTTGAGACAAAAAAGATCATGGGCGATGATTCAATTCGTGTTACTGCCACAACTGTTCGTATCCCGGTTATGGGAGGCCATTCTGAGGCTGTAAACATTGAATTTGAAAATGATTTCGATTTGGATGAAGTACGTTCAATTCTGGAAAAAGAAGAAGGAATAATTGTTGTTGATGATCCGGCAAACTTAAAGTACCCAATGCCAATGGATGCACACGAGAAAGATGAAGTTTTTGTTGGTAGAATCAGAAGAGATGAATCTCAGGACAAAACACTGAATCTTTGGATCGTTGCAGATAATCTACGAAAAGGAGCTGCGACAAATGCCGTTCAAATAGCGGAATACCTTATGGCTAAAAAATTGATCTAATATTTATAGATCATCGTATGTAGCCCGGCGAAATTCGTCGGGCTTTTTTATTAACAGGCTTTTTTGGAATTGTCTGACAGGGTGCTTTTTTGACATACCAGTTCAATTTGCTTTTTAAAGGTGCCTTCCATAACAATGTCGGCTAAACCTAATAATCCTGCATCATTTCCCAATTCCGACAGAACAATTTTTGTATTTTCTCTAACCTGAGCCATGCTATAAGTATTGATGGCATGTTTCATAGGAATTGAAATATATTGCTTTGCCTGAGCCATTATTCCTCCAAGGATAATCAATTCCGGATTGAAAAGTTGAATTAATGTTGCCACTGCCTTTCCCAGGCTCTGTCCTACCTGCGATAAGATATTTATAGCAAATTGATCTCCCTGATTGGCAGCCTCAATAACATTAAAGGGTACGATCTGTTCAATTTCTTCTTCTGAAAGTTTCTTTAAAATGGATGCTTGCCCGGATCTGATTCCATCCCTTGCCATTTTTGCCATAGCAATTCCTGATACTACAGTCTCCAGACAACCTCTTTTTCCACAATGGCAAAGTTCACCGTCACTAACGAATGGGATATGGCCAATTTCGCCTGCAAAGCCTGAAGTTCCGCTTTGCAGTTTTCCATCCATGATAATTCCTAAGCCTATTCCCCAGTCCATGAGCAGAACAAGTACGTCTTTTTTATTTTTGGCAAGTCCGTAATGATACTCTGCTAAAGCATTGGTTTTGACGTCATTCTGAATATAAACTGGTTTTTGAAATTTTTCCTCGAAAATATCCTTTAATGTTTTGGGTTCTTTGGGTGAAGTAAGATAAGTGAAGTTTTGTCCTGTGTTTGAATCGACAAGGCCAGGCATACTAATTCCAACCCCGACCAGTTTGTTCCTGTTGATCCCGGAAGAATGAATTAATTGTTCAGCAAATTCATGAATTTCTATGATCGAGTCTTTTTCTTTGGTAATGTGAAGCGGCAGACTATTTATTCCTGAAATATTATTGTTGTTGTTATCAAGAATGGCGATATCGGTTTTGAATTGCTCCATCTTTATGCATAGCACAAAGAATGAACTATTCTGAAGAGAATATAATTCTGGTTTTCG
Source organism: Daejeonella rubra (assembly GCF_900103545.1). Lineage (GTDB taxonomy): Bacteria > Bacteroidota > Bacteroidia > Sphingobacteriales > Sphingobacteriaceae > Daejeonella > Daejeonella rubra. The sequence continues at coordinate 58,997 of NZ_FNHH01000011.1, read as the reverse complement.
ACCTCCGATTGATTGGCCTTTGCCTTTTTTTTCAATCAGACCTTCAGAGACAAGTTCATTAATCAGAGTGAATGAGGTAGGTGAACTGATCCCTAAGATATTGTATATATCTGCATTAGAATTAGCGCCATCCGCATGGAGCAGCTTAACTAATCTGACCTTTTGCAGATACTTCTTTTTTTCAATATTGCTTAATAAGTCCAGATGTATTTTATCAATAATTAACGATTTCATTTAATGGCCGATATAGTGCTTGAGCATATTTATGAATAGTTAAAAAAAACATTTGAACTTATTTTGGATGGAAGTTAAGCTAATTTTTATTTATTAAAAAATGCCATAATTAGATTTATCTGCTGAGTAAATCTGAGGGATTTACATTCCGGATTTGGAAAAATGCTGTATGAAACAAACGCTGTTTAAGGCTATGATTTAATAGAAACATAAAGTAGTTGCTCATTTTTTATATAAATATTGCTCAGTAAATTTTTAAGAAATTGTATTAATCATGCCGTTAGGAAAAGCAATAGGATTATTACAATTATTACATAAAATTTACATTATATTTATGTTGTGTACTGAACACCTATGCAAAAGAAAGGACAGATCTGTGATTTTGAGCTTATTTCCCGAATAAAAGAGGGTGATGAATCAGCATTTCGAATTGTTTTTGACTTGTATTCCAGTAAATTGTATGCTTTCAGTTACCGCTTTCTGAAAGAGAAAGAGCCTTGTCAGGAGGTTGTGCAGGAGGCCTTTTTAAGTCTTTGGGTTAACCGTGCTAAGCTTGACAGTCAATATCCCATTGCTCCATACCTTTATACCATTACCCGCAGACTGACTCTGAACGTATTACGTCATGTTGCAACATCCCAGTGTGCAATGAATAAGATGTGGCTTAATGTTCAAAAGGTTAGTAATGAGACTGAGGAGGAGGTCCTATTAGAAGATCTATCCCGATTCACAGAGCAGGTACTGTCCAGAATGCCTAAACAACAACAATTGATATTTCGAATGAGCAGGCATCAGGAGTTAAGCTATGATGAAATTGCTGAAGAACTTAATATATCCAGAAATACGGTTAAGAACCATTTAGTAGCGGCATTAAAAACTCTCCGTACCCAATTTTATAAGGCATTTACCATCTTCTTTTTCTAGGTTTTAGCCGTATTCTGAAATTTCTTTTAAAATAATTAAGTATAGACTAGTCCTCTTTTCATTTTTGGGTGTATTAGCTATAATTCAATTGGTCACGATTATTGTAATTATGAATCAAAATAGGTTGGAAGAACTTTTAAGGCTTTTTGTTGATGGCGAGATCAGCAGAGAAGAATATGACCAGTTATTTGATTATATCAGGCTGAATCCGGATGATGAACATTTAAATACTGCCATTGACACTGTTTTTAGTAACTCTAAAAAATTCAGCACAATAAATTCTGAGGACAGGGAATCTATTTTTCAAAATATAATCAGGAATAAGCATTTTGATAGTGACAATCAGGATGAAACAGACATAGATCCAAAATACTCTTATCGTTTGTGGTATCAGGTTGGGGTCGCTGCCAGTATAATGATCCTGCTTACAACCGGTTTATTCTTTTACACAAACAGGTCGCCGGTTCAGCAAATGGCAGTAAAAATTATTGAACCTAAAGCTGCTGTAATTGCTCCGGGAGACGATAAGGCAATTTTAACACTTTCTGATGGATCTGAAATTATTTTAGAAGATGCAAAGAATGGAATTCTTGCTAACCAGGCCGGTGTGAGTATTCAAAAAACATCAGACGGTGAACTGCTTTATTCATTTTCGAATTCTGCAAAAACTGTTTCTCCTGAATCAAATGAAAATGTTATTTACAACAAGATTGAAACTCCTGTAGGGGGTAAATATCAGGTAAATCTGCCGGATGGAAGTAAAGTTTGGCTCAACTCATCTTCTTCATTGCGATTTCCTGCTCTTTTCAATGGTAATACCCGTGAAGTAGAACTTAGTGGTGAAGCATATTTTGATGTTTCTAAAAATAAGAATAAACCTTTTAAGGTAATCACCAAGGATCAGATCGTAGAGGTTTTGGGAACTCAGTTCAATATTAATTCATATTCGGATGAGGGACCCATTAAAACCACGCTGATTGAAGGTTCAGTCAAAATTATTTATAAAGATAAGGTGGTTTTATTGAGTCCCGGACAACAGTTCCGGCCCATGGAGTCGGCAGCAAAAGTTATTAAAGCAGATACCGAAGAAGTTGTAGCATGGAAGGATGGCTACTTTGTCTTTAAAAATGAAGATATCCAGAGTATCATGAGGAAATTATCACGTTGGTACAATGTGGAGGTTAGCTATAGCGGGAATATTCCTGATGTAGGCTTTGGTGGAAATATTTCAAGATCTAAGGATATTTCAGAGGTTCTGGATGTTCTTCAATTAACTGATGCCATTCATTTTAAAGTAGAAGGAAGGAGGATCACCGTTATGCGATGAAGCAAACTAAATCGATCAAACGGTAATCTTAAAAAAACCAAGAGCGGTTGCAACGCTCCTGGTCAAATTTGGATTATCAATTTAAATGTAGTGAACAAGTATTAACTAAATCCAAACACGCAAATATATGAAATTGTATTCATTAACCATATGTAGGCCCTCTGATTACATAATAAAGCTATTGTTGATGATAAAACTAATTTTTGTTTTATTGATCACAGCATTTCTTCAGGTAAGCAGTGCTGAATCATTTTCTCAAACAGTCAGTCTAAAGTTTAAAAACGCTAAACTTGAGACTGTGCTAAAGGAGATTGGCACCCAAACGGGCTATGATCTGGTGTATATTACACCTTTGATCAATGAAGCTAAACCAGTAAGTATCAATGTAAACAATGCACCTCTCAGAGATGTGCTTGAGAAATCTTTTTCCAATCAGTCGCTTACCTATACAATAAGTAATAATACCATCATCGTTCAGCAGAAATCTTCTGCTTTTTTACCTGATGCACTTATTGATATTAAAAAGTTAACCGAGAAGGCACTTCCATCGGAAGTTAAAGGACTCGTGACAGATTCAAAAGGCGAAGGCCTGATTGGTGTAAGTATCAAAGTTAAAGGAACTGAAATTGGTGTAAGTACTGATGTAAATGGCCGCTATTCAATTACTGTTCCGGATGGCTCAACAGTTTTAGTTTTTACCTATGTAGGTTATACAACTAAAGAAGTGGCGATTTCCGGACGTACCAGTATGGATGTTCAATTAGAAGAGAGCTCTGAGACTTTGCAGGAAGTAGTGGTTGTAGGTTATGGAACCCAGAAGAAAAGTGACTTAACCGGATCAGTCGTATCAGTAACTGCAAAGGATATTAAAGATCAGGCTTTTTCTAATATTAACCAGGCACTTCAGGGAAAAGTTGCTGGTGTTACATTCACAAGTACATCGGGTGATCCGGGAGAAGGTGTGAACGTAAGAATACGTGGTTTGAATACATTTGGAAGTTCCGGACCATTATACGTGGTTGACGGGATGCCAATGGAAGCAGGTGATATCAATAGTATCAATCCTAATGATATTGAATCAACTACAGTCCTTAAGGATGGGTCTGCTGCTGCAATTTATGGTTCAAGATCAGCAAATGGAGTGATCATCCTGACCACTAAGAGTGGTGGTAATAAAGCTCCTCAGGTTAGTTTTAATTCTTATTACGGTATTCAGTCATTTAATAAATTCATTCCTCTTCTAAATTCACAGCAAATGGCTGATGTGATAAATGAAGCGCATGTTAATGGAAATTTCTTTCCATTACAACCGGCAATGAATGATCCAAACAATCTTAAGACCAGTACAGACTGGCAAGACGAAGCAATCAACCCTGCACCTATCCAGGATCACTCCATTTCCGTCTCAGGAGGAAATCCAAATGCAAAATATGCTATATCAGGCGGCGTTTTTGATCAGGAAAGCGTATTAGCGTTTCGAACCTTTAAGCGCTACTATTCCAGAGTAAAAACAGAATTTAAAATTGGTAAATTAACTGTTGGACAATCATTGATTGCCAGCAGAGATCAGGGCTTGAACCTGAATTTTGGTAATAACCTGGATCTGGCCTATATGATGGGTGCAGCACCAACTATGCCTGTTTACGACCCGAATAATGACAGTGGATATGCTGGCCCTTCGCCTGCAGTTACTGGCGTAAACAACCGGGATAATATATTAGGCCGTCGGGATATGAACCGTGCCTATACCTGGAATAATAAACTTTTGGGAAGTGCTTACGCATCCTACAAAATTTTACCGGATCTGGAGTTCAAACTTAATGCAGGTCTTAATTTTGGAAATAGAAGATTTAAGAACTATGTCCCTCAATTCCAGATGAACAACAGGGGTAGTAACGTTAGGTCATTGACAGAAAGATTATCCGAATCCTATGAGTACCTGATCGAAAATACCCTGACCTACAATAAAGTGATAGCGAAGAACTATCGTGTTAATTTATTAGCAGGTTATACTCAGCAGAACTTCTTCTTTAATACCATTTCAGGCAATAGAAGAGATTTTCCAAGTAATGACATACAGGTGCTAAGCGCTGGAACCGGAGCTTTTACCATTGATGGTAATCAGGCAGAAAATTCTCTTCGTTCGTTTTTAGGAAGGGCTAACATCACTATGTTCGATAAATATCTTATTACTGCAACTATTCGTCGCGATGGATCTTCCAGGTTTGGTGAAACTAACCGCTTTGGTAATTTCCCTTCTCTGGCTTTTGGATGGAATTTAGATCAGGAAAATTTCCTGAAAGATTCAAAATTGATCAGCGGATTAAAGTTAAGGACAAGCTGGGGACAATTGGGTAATCAGGATATAGGTAACTATAGTAATCAAACAGTTGTTTCAACATCTTCACGTTATTTCTTCGGAGCAGATGCTTTGGCACCGGCAGCCGTTGTTAACTCATTAGGAAATCCAAATTTGCGTTGGGAAAGAACTACTCAAACAAATATTGGAGTTGATCTGAGTTTACTTCAGAATAAGATCACATTCACTGCAGATTATTGGGTAAAGAACACGGATGGTATCCTGGTTCGTACGCCAATATCTACTGTAACAGGCTTTGCACGTGATTCAGGGCCTTATCAGAATGCTGCTGAGCTGCAAAACAAGGGATTAGAATTCCTTCTTGGATATCGGGGTGATGTTGGTGAGCTAAAGTATGGTGTATCTGCCAACCTTTCTTCAGTAAGAAACAAAGTGCTTTCTTTGGGAGCAGGCTCAAGTATCATCAATCTTCTTGAGAATGTTTATTACTCAGGTACCTTTGTTCGTACTATGCCGGGTATGCCAATGTCTCATTTTTATGGGCATATCTCTGATGGTATTTTTCAGACTCAGGCAGAGATCAATGCGCATGCAAGCCAGCCTGGTGCAAAACCTGGTGACGTAAGATTCAGGGATATCAACGGTGACGGAAAAGTGGATGCCAATGACAGAACCAATATCGGCGATCCATGGGCTGACTTTGATTATGGCTTTTCAGCCGATGCCAGCTGGAAAGGTTTTGATGTCAATATGAGTTTTTATGGAACCAGTGGAAAACAACTGTATGATGGTCAGGGTGTTTATCTTGAAACTATGCAGGGTGAGTGGAATAATAAAACCACTGTGCTAAATCGCTGGAAAGGACCAGGTACATCTAATACTCTGCCGAGGGCTGTTCGTGGTGATACCAATCAGAATAACCGCGGACAATCACGTTATGTTTTGGATGCGGATTTCTTAAGAATGCAGAATTTTCAGATTGGTTATACCCTTCCACAAGGTATGATTAAAAGAATCGGAGCAAGAAATGCAAGAGTTTATTTCAACGGCCAGAATCTGTTTACAATAACAAAGTATCCTAACTACAATGCGGATACTCTGGGAGGTTTAGGCTTTAATGACGATTCAATGAGCCCTCTGGGTTTTGGTGTAGATACAGGATCAACTCCTATACCAAGTGTTTACTCTCTGGGGGTTAATTTAACCTTCTAGGGGATATTTAACTCCAGATTATCATTCTAATTAAGTCATTAAGAAATTTAAAATATATAAAAATGGAAAAGTTAAAATTTGCTATAACGACCTTCATAGTATTGTTATTATTTAGCGGTTGTAAAAAAGATTTTCTTGAAAAATCTCCGCCTGATGCATTGACAGAAGATGGGTTTTATAATTCCGCAGAGCGTGCCCAATTAGGAGTTAACGCAATCTATGTTGCTCTTCAGGGATCATGGAGTGAGAACCTGATGAGGATAAATGATGTTCCATCCGGTGATCTGGTGCTTTCAAACACTACTCCTCTGGAATATAATAACTATACCTACTATCCTGCACTCACTCAAATACATGCTACTTATAGTGGTATGTATCAGGGAATAATCAGGTCAAATGCGGTAATCAAAAATGTGCCTGCAATCAATATGGCTGATGCGTTAAAGAATCAGTATGTAGGTGAAGCGAAATTTTTAAGAGCACTTAATTATTTTACACTCACTAATTTATTCGGTGCAGTGCCATTAATTACAGAGCCTCTTGAAAATACAGATGCTGCCCTGGTTGCCAGAACTCCGGTTGCCGATATTACTAAAGTAATAATTGCTGATCTGCTTGCTGCTGAAGCTGGTTTGCCGGTTTCTTTCAGTGGCAATAACCTGGGAAGAGCTACAAAAGGTGCTGCACAAGCTCTTTTAGGTAAGGTTTACCTCTACAATAAAGACTATACCAATGCTGAAAAATATTTTAGTCTGGTTATCGCGTCTAACAGATATAGTCTGATGGATAATTTCCAGGAAGTATGGCATCGTAGTTTTGAGAATAACAAGGAATCAATTTTTGAAGTTCAATTTGCCGATATCGGCGGTAGCGGTACCAATCTTAAAAATGGAACCATGTTACCGGCTGTAAATGGTGCTACTGGTTCTACACTGGCAACAAAAAGAGCATTTGATGCATTTGATCCGGCTGATCCGCGCAGGGGAATGACAATATTTAAAGCTGGTGATGTCTTTGCTCCAAATGTAAGTGCAGCCCTGGCCGTATTTAACCCAACATGGTCAGCAAGTGGTTATGCAGTTAAAAAAGGAATGTGGCCTATCATGTATGTGAACGGTAGTGGTATCAATTATCCGCTGATCCGGTATGCTGATGTTTTACTGATGTATGCAGAGGCAGCAAATGAGCTAAATCAGATCGATAAGGCCCGCGATGCCGTTAATTTGGTTCGTCAGCGCCCATCAGTAATGATGCCTAAACTGACTGTTGTTGATACCGGAACTAAGCAGACCATGTTTGATGCAATAGTTAAAGAAAGACAAGTTGAACTTATGTTTGAATTTCAACGCTTTATGGATTTGAAACGCTGGGGTATGGCGGCAACTGTTTTGGGCCCTCTGGGATACCAGGCCAAACATGCTTTATTCCCAATTCCTCAATTGGAATTGGATATAAATCCAAAGCTAACACAAAACACAGGCTGGTAAATTTGAGCTTGTCTTCAAATTCCTGATTTTGATTTTTTATAGGGATGCAATGAAAATTATGCATTGCATCCCTGTATTAAAACTTATTTTCTCTTGTTAATTGTAATAGATACGGTATTTGATAATTCTCTATTTTGATCTGATTTTATCTGGAGATATTCTCCTGTTTCAATAATAATTAATTATTAGGCTCAATTTTGTTCAGATTATTTAGGGGTATCTTATACAAGATTTTTCTTGACTGATTTTATCAGTAGTCCGGATTTGTTTCAAATTTTTAGGGTTATGTTCTATTTCAGGGTAATTAAAGTAAGCAATTGAAACGCAGAGACTTAATAAAAAGCCTATCGCTGTTGCCAATAATGGATCTGACTCCCTTAAATTATTTTGGGGGTAATTTCCTAGTTAACAAGGAGTCTCCGGCCTCACCTGCCTCTGCATATTTGACAGATCCCGATTTACACAAGAACGCATTTGTAATGGATGGTCATATCCATATGATGAGCCGGCAACTTTTGCAGGGACTTGATATGGGTCAGCGTTACCCTGATGGACATGTTGATCTGCCCAGAGCTGTGCAGGGAGGTCTTGATGCATTCTTTTTCTCAGTTTATACTCCTGAGCCTTATTATGAAACAAGACAGGAAGTAAAAAATACTTTTCGGGTTGTAGAACTGGCTTTGGCTCAGATTGAAAAAAATAGTAAGGTTATTGAACTTGCGTGTACGGCTTCGGAAATTGAAGAAATTAATCGAAGGGGGAAAATGGCTGCCTTCCTTGATCTGGAAGGAGGTTTTGATCTGGATGGTGATCTAAATTTACTCAGGGCACTTTACCGGCTGGGGCTTCGTTCTCTGCAGCTTACTGCACATAATGAAACCAACGGATTTATTGATTCTTGCTATGGAAAAAAGCTCTGGGGTGGATTGAATGAGCATGGACGTTCTGTTGTAAGAGAAATGAATCGATTAGGGATAGTGATCAATGTAGCTCATGCCTCTGATGATGCAATTATTCAGGCTGCTGAAACAAGTCATGATCCCATTATTTATAGTCATGGAGGATTTCGGGGAATTGTAAATAACCCGAGATGTATTTCTGATGAATGTGCAAAAGCAATTGCCGCCAAAGGAGGGGTAATAGGTATCCAGTTTGGAAGTAGTTTTAACAATCCAAAGTACGCTCAGTGGGTTGCATCTAAGCCTAAGGTAAAAGCAATTGAAACATCATCTCCAAAAGAGACTAAGCTATTAAGTATAAAAGAAATCGACCTGCAGGTAGCTATTGATCTTCCATTTGTTCATAAGGAAGTAATACCAGATGAATATTGGATGGGAGTAGATCAGCTTGCTCGGGTGATTGATTATGGTATCCGTCTGGTTGGTGAAGATCATGTTGCATTGGGTTCTGATTTCGATGGTGGCCCGCCCCTGCCAAGGCAGATCAGGGATGTGAGTGATTATCCTCAAATGACTTTAGCCATGCAGGAATTAGGTTATTCAGATGATAGAATTCGAAAGATATTAGGATTAAACTGGTTGCGGGTAATTCGTCAGGTCACAGAAAGAAATTAATAGATTTTTTTCGAATCAGGATCTCATGTTTCTGGTTCAAAAATAATATTTTCAATAAAAAATGGATTAGAGTTTTTATTTAAACAAAAAGAAATGAAACGTAGAAATGTACTGAAGACCTTGTCTCTTTTACCTCTGGCAGGTAGTGCCATTCCCTTAAATTCAATATTTGCATCACCAGTTGCCGGATCCCATAAACCTCCATTCAACCCTATGGGACCGGTTGAAGTTACATTAGAATCATTTCTCGATAAAAATAATATCTACAGAACACACGGTATTGAACCGATAATCAATTGCCGGGGCATTTTTACAATTATCGGCGGTTCCTTAAAACGTCCTCAGACTAAGGCCGCCATGGAAGCAGCATCCCATAATTTTGCCCAAATGGATGAAGTGGCCGATGGTATAGGACAGAGTCTTGCTAATCTTACCGGTGCTGAATGGGGGGTGGTATCTTCCGGTTGTGCTGCCGGACTTAAGCTGGTAACTGCTGCAGTAGTGTCTGGTGGTGATCCTGAAAAATTGGTTCGTATTCCTAATCTGGAAGGTTTGGAAAAAACGGAAGTCATTGTTCCCATCACTTCCAGAAATGCATATGATCATTCCATCAGGAATATTGGAGTAACCATTATTAATGTATCCACTCTTGAAGAATTAAAAAATGCGATCAACCCTAAAACTGCCCTGATCTATATGGTTAATGGCGACAGGTCATGGACCGGTGCTCCAATGTCATTAGAGAATATTTCTGAAATCGCGAAGGCAAAAAATGTTCCGGTTTTATTTGATGCAGCGAATGAAGTTCTGACATTTCCGCCCGTACATCTCAAGCGCGGAGCAAGCATTGTTGCGTATAGTGGTGGCAAGGCAATCTGCGGACCGCAATCCTGTGGCTTGATTTTGGGACAAAAAGATATTTTAATGGCTGCATGGCAGGCAAGTTCTCCTCACCATGGTCCATGCAGAGATAATAAGGTCGACCGTGATGAAATGTTTGGTATGGTTGCCGCAGTCAAGGCATGGAAGGAGATGGATCATGAAGCAATTCATAAACAATGGTACTCCTACCTTGATCATATCATCAAAAAAGTTTCCGGGATAAAAAGCGTTCAGACCATGGTACATGTTCCTTCAACCTTGTCAGGTCTTTCGAATGTATCCCCGGAAGTTGTCATAACATGGGATCCTGATGTGTTAAATATAACAGGAGCCGAGATGGCTGATGAGCTTGCTAAAAACAAACCGAGAATTGCCGTTGCCAGTGGCGGTGGCCGAGGTAAGGATCCTAATATTAATGGAATTGCTGTGACTACAATTGGAATGCAGGCTGGCGAGGAAAAGATTGCTGCCAATCGGATTTTCGAAGTATTAACTGCGAAAAGAAATCCTAAGTCAAAAGAATTAAAAGCTCCGGCAGCAAATATTTCAGGTACCTGGGATTTGGATGTTAAATTTTATAATAGCCAGGGCAAGCACAAATTATTTATTGAGCAGGATGGAAACTGGATCAAGGGAACTCATCAGGGCGGATTTGCGGTGAATGACATGGCCGGTTCTATCGAAGGTGATATGGTTAAGCTGCAGAGCTCTGTCCGGCTGATCGGCGACTCGATAATTTACACGTTTACAGGAACGGTTTCCGGAGACAAACTAATAGGTGAGATTTTTATGGGGGAATACAGGAGTGCAAAATTTACGGCTACGAAGAATAATAGACCGGCCTCCAAAAAACCAATTTTTGTTCCTTCAGGAGCACCCCTTGCCAGTTAATATAAATTACCTAAATTGAATTTTACAATTTTAAACTATAAAAAATGAATAACAAACTTTTCAAAAAAATCGCGGCACACTTTTACTTCTTATTTTTTGCCGTTTGTTTGGTTTCCCAGACCTCAGTTCAGGCTCAGGAGATTGATATGCTTATTAAAGGCGGACATGTGATCGATCCAAAGAATAAGATCGATGGGATTATGGACGTTGCTGTTAAGGACGGCAAAATATTTAGGGTAGCCTCCAACATTCCGGCAAATACTTCAAAGAAAACGGTAGATGCAACAGGTTTGTATGTTTCTCCCGGTTTTATAGACATGCATGTGCACGTTTTTGCAGGTGCTGAGGATCCGGGATACGCAGGTTTTGGAATTTCAAACGGTTTTGGTAGCGTGGCTCCTGATGATTTTACATTTCGTTCAGGAGTAACTACCGTGGTAGATGCCGGTTCATCCGGATGGAGAAATTTCCCTGCTTTCAAAAAGCAAACGATAGATAATTCTCAAACACGCGTATTAGCCTTCATAAGTATCACAGGTCATGGTATGTTAGGTACTGTTCATGCTCAGGATACCACAGATATGAATCCGGTGACAACCGCCTTTATCATGAAAGAATATCCTGATATCATTGTTGGTATTAAAGCACACCATTATCAGGGACATGATTTCACACCGGTTGATCGTGCGATCGCAGCAGGGAGGATTACTAAAAAGCCAATTATTGTAGATTTTGGTTCAAGTACACCTAAATTATCTATTGAAGAGCTTTTTATGAAGCATTTCCGCCCGGGTGATATTTTTACGCATACATTTTCTGGTTCTGCAACCAGCGAGCTGGCTCCGGGAGGCCGTCAGTCTGTTGTGGATGCTAACAACAAAGTAAAACCCTTCATTTTTGAGGCACAGAAACAAGGCAGAATATTCGATGTGGGCCATGGAGGTGGTGCTTTTGTTTGGAGTACAGCAATAAATTCAATTAAGCAGGGATTCTTACCTAATACCATCAGCACAGATCTATATAGAAACAGTAGAAATGCTGGAATGAAAGATATGGCCAATGTGATGTCTAAGTTTCTGAACATGGGTATGTCAATTCAGGATGTAGTGTTACGCTCTACCTGGAATCCTGCAAATGTGATACAGCATACAGATTTAGGTCACCTGAGTGTTGGTGCTGAGGCGGATGTCGCTGTGTTCAACGTTAGAGAAGGAAAATTCGGTTTTATGGATGCCCGTGGTTCTGTATTAAACGGAACGAAAAAATTAGAGGCTGAACTTACCCTCCGTGCAGGAAAAGTTGCATGGGATTTAAATGGGATCAGCGGCCCACAGTGGGATGCTGTCAGCAAATAATTAATTGTATTTAATCAGAAAGTAATGAGAATTAAAATAGCAGGTATTTCAGAATCTATTCAGCATCAATTTGTCCAAATTGTACAAGGAATTGCAGCTGTTTTAGTTCTCATCCTGATATCATCAATGGTTCATGCTCAGGAAATAGATATTCTGTTGAAAGGCGGCCATGTTATTGATCCAAAGAACAACATCGATTCTAAAATGGATGTTGCCATTGTCGGAGATAAAATATTCCGTGTTGCAAAGGATATTCCGGCAAATACTTCAAAAAAGACAGTTGATATAAGTGGCTTATATGTTACTCCGGGTCTGATTGATATGCATACCCATGTTTTTCATGGCACTGATCCGAATAGTATGACAGCAAATTCTTACGGTGGATTACAGGCGGATGCCTTTTCTTTCCGTGCAGGAGTTACTACTGTAGTTGATGCAGGGTCTTCCGGCTGGAGGAATTTTCCGCTTTTTAAAGCACAGTCAATCGATCGCGCACAAACCCGGGTTTTGGCTTTTCTGAATGTTGTTGGACGTGGAATGGTCAGCCGCTTTGATCAGCAGGATGTTACGGATATGAACCCTGTGATGAATGCTCATATGATCAATAAGCTATATCCGGATATTTTGGTAGGCATAAAATCTGCTCATTACTGGGGAGATTTCACATCCGTTGATAAAGCAATAGAATCAGGTAAACTGGCCAATGTTCCTGTAATTGTAGATTTTGGTGAACATACACCGGTTAATCCGATTGAGTCATTATTTATGGAGCACTTTCGCCCCGGTGATATTTTTACACATACTTTCTCAGAAATTAATGGAGGACGTGAATCTATTGTTGATGAAAAATCCAGAAAAGTTAAGCCATTTGTTTTTGCAGCCCAAAAAAGAGGGATCATTTTCGATGTAGGACATGGAGCGGGAGCATTCAACTTCAATCAGGCTATACCAGCGATAAAACAGGGGTTTTTGCCCAATACGATCAGTACAGACCTCTATAATTTAAGTATGAATGCTGCAATGAAGGATATGAGTAATGTGATGTCTAAATTTCTGGCAATGGGTGTAAGCCTTAATGATGTTATTTTAAGAACAACCTGGAATCCGGCTCAGGTTATTAAACGCCCTGATCTGGGTCATTTAAGCGTTGGAACAGAGGCTGATATTGCAGTTTTTAATTTAAAAAAGGGAAATTTCGGTTACATGGATGTCAGGCGCACCAAAATTAGTGGAACTGGAAAGCTGGAAGCAGAATTAACTATTCGCGCCGGACGGGTAGTATGGGATTTGAACGGGACCAGTGTACCAGAATGGCAAATGCCGGCAACCACGAATTGAGTTCTTTCGAATGATATCATAAATCAAAATAAGATGAACAAGATGTTAAACTACAAAAAGGTATTGTCACAGGTTTTTACAATTTCGGTATTTATTGCTTTGGCGCTCTTTATTTCCCCCATTCAAGGTATGGCTCAGGAGATCGATCTTTTATTAAAAGGCGGTCGTGTTATTGATGCCAAAAATAAGGTCGATGCAAAAATGGACCTCGCTATAAAGGATGGTAAGATATTCAAAGTGGCCTCTAACATACCTGCATCTGAATCGAAAAAAGTGGTTGATGTAAGCGGACTGATAGTTTCCCCCGGCTTGATCAATATGCATACACATGTTTATGCAGGCAGTAAACCGGGATTTACTGATGGAACCTCAAGCCAGCTTCCGGATGCTTTTGCACCTCGTTCTGGTATAACTACCGTTGTAGATGCCGGTACTTCCGGGTGGAGAACTTTTCCGGATTTTAAATCTAAAATCATTGATGGATCTACCACCCGTGTTCTTGCATTCCTTAGTATTGCCGCTTCCGGATATTCAGTAGATAAAGCACAGGAAGATATTAATGATATGGATGCTCAGATGACTGCCGAAACAGTTAAAAAGTATCCCGATATATTGGTTGGTGTAAGGATCGGCCGTTATGAAACAGACGATAACTGGACTCCTTTTGATCGGGCAGTGGAAGCAGCTAAATTGTCAAATACCCCTCTTTTTGTAGAATGCCATTTGCCAAAGTATTCTCTGGAAGATCAATTGAAGCATATGCGCCCCGGTGATATTATGACCCATGCCTTTGAAAATGTTGCAGAACGCATGACAGTAGTTGATGAGAAGGGTAAAGTAAGGCCTTTTGTTTTGGAAGCACAGAAACGCGGGATACTCTTTGATATTGGTCATGGAGGCGGTGGATTTTGGTTTAACCAGGCTATCCCTGCTTTTGAACAAGGCCTTTTGCCAAATTCCTTTGGTACCGATGAGCATCGTACAAGCATGAATTCTGGAATGAAGACCATGTTGAATGTGATGTCAAAATATTTAAATATGGGTATGGGTATTCCTGATATTATAGCTCGCGGGAGCTGGAATGCAGCCAAATCCATTAAAAGAGAGGATCTTGGGAATTTGTCTGTTGGTTCTGTAGCAGATATTGCAGTACTGAGTGTAAATACAGGAAAATTTGGCTTTGTTGACTCCGGAAACAATAAAATTAACGGAGATCGCAAGTTTGAAGCAGAATTGACTGTGAGGGCCGGAAGGGTCATATGGGACCTGAACGGACTCTCAGCTAAAGGAATGGCCAAAATTAATTAAATTAAGAATCTATAAAATAAAATCAATAAATATGAAACGCAGAAATGTTATTAAAGGCTTAGCCTTGCTTCCTGTAGCGGGGAGTATTCTTCCCCAAAAGTCTGTTCTTGCTGCACCTGTTGCTGAAACTGTTTCTTCTGTCACTGTATCACCCGTAACCGAAGCGTCATTTATGGCTGAAACAAATATCTTCCGCAGAATTGGCGTGGAACCCGTGATTAATTGCATGGGTACGTACACAATTATTGGGGGCTCTATTGAGCGTACCGCAGTTCGGGAGGCAATGGAAGCGGCCGCTCATAATTTTGTACAATATGATGAATTAGCTGATGCCATAGGCCAGCGGCTGGCAGACCTTACCGGTGCAGAATGGGGAATGGTTTCTGCCGGATGTGCGGCAGGCCTTAAACATATTACCGCCGCTTGTGTTACTGGTGGTAACCCAGAAAAGCTGATCCGTATTCCTGATCTGACAGGTTTTGAAAAAACCGAAGTAATTATTCCACGGTATTCGAGGAATGCCTATGATCATGGAATTCGAAATATTGGTGTAACCATCGTTCATGTAAACACCCCTGAAGAACTCGAAAAAGCGATCAACCCGAAAACTGCAATGATCTATATGACCGCAGGGGCACAATCTGAAACCGGACAACCTCTCTCATTAGAAGCAATTTCTGCGATTGCAAAGCCGAAAAATATTCCTGTTTTGATCGATGTAGCAGCTCAGAACCTAACCATTCCGCCTGTTCATTTTAAAAGAGGTGCTACTTTGGTGGCATATAGTGGAGGAAAGGCAATTTGTGGTCCGCAGTGCGCCGGACTGATGCTTGGTGATAAGTCCATTTTGATGTCTGCATGGCAGGCAAGTTCACCGCATCATGGACCGGGACGAGATAATAAAGTAGGACGTGAAGAAATGATCGGCATGATGGCTGCTGTTGAGGATTGGGTAAAACGCGATCATGCTGGCGACTGGAAGAAATGGTTGTCCTGGTTGGATACTATCTCAAAGAAGATTTCAGGTATTGATGGTATTAAGGCAACAGTCTTTGAACCAACTGGTCTGTCAAATAAATCACCTGTTTTGAAAGTGAGCTGGGATCCGGCAAAATTGTATGTGAATGGTTTTGAAATAGCTGAGGAATTAGGGAGAAATAAGCCAAGAATTGCCCTGGCCGCAAGGGATGAAAGTGATGGTACTACCTCTGTCAATATCACAACAGGACAAATGCAGGCCGGAGAAGAAAAGATCATTGCCGATCGCTTGCATGAAGTTCTATCCAAGAAACGTCAGCCCAAGCCGGAAATGTCAGTTCCAACAGCCAATCTGAATGGTATTTGGGATGTGAGTATACAATTCTTTAGTAGCACGAGTCAGCATAGCTTTAATATTACCCAGGATGGTAACTGGTTTTCTGGCACCCATAAGGCAGATTTTGATACCAGAAATTTAACAGGTACCATCGATGGAAGTCAGATCAAATTTGAAAGTACCATAAGGATCGTCGCTGATAATATTAATTACCTGTTTCAGGGTACAGTTAGCGGTAATACCATGTCTGGGGATATTCATTTGGGAGAATACCGGACCGCTAAATTTACTGCCACGCGCAATGGTACAAAGCCTGCCCGTAAAAGGATCCAGATCCCTGGTGGCCCACCTTTGGCAACTTAATTAAATACACCCTGCTGGTATGATTACCGGCAGGGTATTTTGTTTTGACTGTTTTAAATGAATTTTAGAAATCCCACACATCAGCTATCAATAATTTAATGAGAAAATTAAAATCAATCAGCTCTGTTATTCTCCTTTTGACACTTTTTATACATGTGGTTAAGGCACAGGATGCATCGACGAATAGCGGATTTTCTTCCTACTCTGTAAAACGAGCTACTCAGGCAGTAAATGTAAATGACAAATGGAATGAAGCTGCCTGGAAGGGTGTGGAATCAGTTAAAATTCAGAACTACATGGGCGAAATACCCAAATTCAAACCGAAGGCAGAAGCAAAAATGGCCTATGATGATAATTTTATTTATGTCATTTACAGGGTGAAGGATCGCTATGTCCGGAGTATAACCCAAAAGATAAATGGTAAAGTTTGGGAAGATTCAGCAGTGGAATTCTTTTTCTCACCAGAAGCTAATAACCCTGTG
Source organism: Daejeonella rubra (assembly GCF_900103545.1). GTDB lineage: Bacteria > Bacteroidota > Bacteroidia > Sphingobacteriales > Sphingobacteriaceae > Daejeonella > Daejeonella rubra. The sequence continues at coordinate 41,985 of NZ_FNHH01000011.1, read as the reverse complement.
AATTATTTTAATCTGGAGATCAATTGCGGTGGTACACCTTTGCTGCATCATAAGAAAGTAAGACCTTCGATTGATGATATTCAGAAAATTGAAATCGCCGCTTCTCTGCCAAAGGTGGTTGATCCGGAAATAACCAAACGGGTTACCTGGACCATTTCCTTCAAAATACCGCTGAGCATGCTTGAAAAATATACAAATGTAGTTCGTCCGAAAGCAGGTGTTTCCTGGAGAGCTAATTTTTATAAGATCGCAGAAATTAATTCCAATAAACATTATATAACATGGAATGAAGTTAAAAATCCTACACCTCAATTCCATTTGCCTCAGTTTTTCGGGGTCTTGAATTTTCAGTAATTGGGAGTGTTAATTATTAAAAATATTGATCATTATGTCCTGTTTCAATAAAACTGCTGCTTTTGAAAAGATGTTTTGCAAACTCCCGATATTTTTTGTCTTTCTTATCATTTGTCAATTCAGCTATGCTCAGGAAATAGATATTCTTTTTAAGGGGGCACATGTTATCGATCCCAAAAATAAGATCGACTCCAAAATGGATGTAGCAATTTCTGATGGGAAGATATTTCGTGTTGCTAAAGATATTCCTATTGGATCCGCCAGGAAAACTATCGACGTAACTGGTTTTTATATTACACCCGGAATAATCGATATGCATGTACATGTTTTTCAGGGTACTGATAAAAATAGCACATCAGTAGGCAATTCTTCGAGAAGTCAGCAAGCAGACGCATTCTCTTTTAGAACAGGTGTTACCACTGTTGTAGATGCAGGTTCTTCAGGATGGAGAAATTTTCCATTGTTTAAAGAACAGACAATTGATAAGGCACAAACAAGAATTCTGGCTTTTCTCAATGTGATTGGCAATGGAATGATTGGACGTTTTCAGGAACAGGATGTGACTGATATGAATCCTGTAATGAATGCTCATATGATCAACCGTCTTTACCCAAATATTCTTGTTGGTATTAAGTCTGCTCACTACTGGGGTGAATTTACCTCTGTAGACAAGGCGGTAGAGTCAGGGAAGCTGGCAAATGTGCCAATTATGGTTGATTTTGGCGAACATAATCCGGCCAATTCTATTGAGTCTTTATTTCTGAAACACTTTCGTCCGGGAGATATTTTTACCCATACATTTTCTGAGATCAGTACCGGAAGGGAGTCTGTAGTGGATGAAAAAACAAGAAAAGTAAAACCTTTTGTATTTGAAGCACAAAAACGAGGAGTGATCTTCGATGTTGGCCATGGTGGCGGAGCATTTTCCTGGGCTCAGGCAGTTCCTTCATTCCAGCAAGGCTTTTATCCGGATGTTATAAGTTCAGATCTGCACGATCAAAGTATGAACAGCGGAATGAAGGATATGGCTAATGTGATGTCCAAGTTTCTGGCCCTTGGAATGAATCTTCAGGATGTTATTTTGAGATCTACATGGAATCCCGCGCAGGTAATTAAACGCCCTGATCTTGGTCATTTAAGTGTTGGCTCTGAGGCTGATCTGGCAGTTTTTAATGTCAGAGAAGGAAAGTTCGGGTACACGGATGTACGGAAAATTGCCGTCTCCGGAACTAAAAAGCTGGAAGCAGAACTAACGCTTCGTGCAGGTAAAGTTGTATGGGATTTGAATGGCTTAAGTGGTCAGAAATGGGCCGTAGAAAAGTAAATGGTGATTATTAAGATAATTCAAATGAAAGTTACAGCAAATAAAAATAATTCTTATTCTGGAATTAGATGTTTTAGAATGGGCTTAATCGCATTATTCGCAGTTTTATTATTTCCACAGTTTGTGCAAGGTCAGGAAATCGATCTTTTGCTAAAAGGAGGACGTGTACTGGATCCTAGGAATAATATTGATTCAAAAATGGATGTGGCTGTTAAAGACGGTAAAATTTATCATGTTGCAGCTGAGATTCCAGCTTCTGGTGCAAAAAAGGTATTGGATGTTAGCGGGATGCTGGTGTCTCCGGGACTGATCAACATTCATACCCACGTATACGCAGGAAGTAAGCCCGGCTTTGCTGATGGTCAGTCAAGCCAGTTGCCGGATGCCTTTGCTCCCCGGTCAGGCATTACTACTGTGGTAGATGCCGGCACTACCGGCTGGCGGACCTATCCTGATTTTAAGGCAAAGGTGGTTGATCCTTCTTTGACCCGTGTACTAGCTTTCCTGAATATTTTCGAGACAGGTTTCAGTTCAGGCTCTGCAATTGAACCCGATTTAAATACATTGGATGTTCAAATGACTGTGGATGCCATCAAAAAATATCCTAATTTAATAGTAGGTACACGCATCGGGCATTATAAAGGTAAAAGCTGGGTGCCTTTTGATAAGGCTTCTGAAGCCGCACGAATTGCAGAAAAACCTCTTTTTGTGGAATGTCATATGCCTGAATATTCTCTGGAAGATCAGTTGAAAAGAATGCGTTCCGGTGATATCATTACCCATTCATTCGAAAATGTAAAAGAACGTATGCCAATTGTTGATGAACAGGGTAAATTGAGGCCATTTGTCCTGGAAGCTCAAAATAAAGGGGTTTTGTTTGATGTTGGTCACGGAGGTGTTGGATTCTGGTTTGATCAGGCTATACCGGCATTGAAGCAGGGTCTTCTTCCAAATTCTTTTGGTACAGATGAACACAGAACCAGTATGAACGCAGGCATGAAGAATATGTTGAATGTAATGTCTAAATACTTAACTATTGGAATGACCATTCCGGATATCATTGCCAGCGGAAGCTGGAAGCCTGCCAAATCAATAAAAAGAGAAGATCTTGGTAATTTAAGTGTGGGTTCTGTAGCAGATATTGCCGTTATAAGTATTTTGAATGGGAAATACGGATTTGTAGATTCTGGAGGTAACCGGATTGAGGGCGACCGCAAATTTGAGGCCGAATTGACCATTAGAGCGGGAAGAATTATTTGGGATCTTAATGGTATGTCTGCCACCCCTTATAAAAAGTAGAATCAGAAATTTTTAAATTAACATACCTGATAGTAATATGAAGCGCAGAAATGTAATTAAGGGACTGGCAATGTTACCGGTTGTTGGAGGTGTACTTTCAGCAGACTCGGTTTTGGCAGGATCTGTTACAGAAAATAAATCTTTAGTACAAGGTTCCGAATCGGCAACCACATTGAATTCCTTTTTATCGGAGACAAATATTTACAGATCGATGGGTGTTGAGCCCATTATAAATTGCAGGGGCTCTTATACAATTATTGGTGGATCCATTAAGTTGCCTAAGGTAAAGCTCGCTTTGGAAGCGGCTAGTAATAATTTTGTCCAGCTTGATGAGCTGGCAGAAGCAGTTGGAAAGCGTCTCTCAGAACTCACGAAAACAGAATGGGGAATGGTTTCTTCCGGATGCGCTGCCGGAGTAAAACACATTACCGCAGCTTGTGTTACCGGTGGAAGTCCTGAAAGGCTCATCCGCATTCCTGATCTAACCGGATTTGAGAAAACGGAGGTTATTATCCCCAGATATTCCCGCCAGCATTATGATCATGCAGTTAGAAATATAGGCGTAAAGATCATCACTGTATCCACTCCTGAAGAACTTGAAAAGGCCATAAATTCAAAAACAGCGATGATCTATCTGACTTCAGGCACTCCAGGAGCTGCTTCAGATACAGGTCAGCCTTTATCTCTGGAGGTGATCGCCTCAATTGCCAAACCAAAGAATATTCCAATTCTGATGGATGCCGCAGCAGAAAGACTGACTATTCCACCATATCATTTGAAAAGAGGGGCTGATATTGTTGCATACAGTGGTGGGAAAACAATTCGGGGACCGCAGTCGGCAGGTTTAATGCTTGGCAATAAAAAAATATTGTTAGCCGCATGGCAGGCAAGTGCACCGCATCATGGCCCTGGCCGAGACAACAAACTGGACCGGGATGAAATAGTAGGGATGGTTGCGGCAGTTGAGGACTGGCTGGAACGGGATCATGAAGCGGAGTGGAAAAGATGGCTAGGCTGGCTTGATGTGATCTCAAAGAAAGTTTCAGTGATTAGCGGTTTGACTACCAGGATCGTTGAACCTGTAAATCTGAATAATAAGTATCCGGTACTTCATATTATCTGGAATCCTGAGAAATTTCATGTTACGGGGTATGAAATTGCAGAAGAAGTGGGAAGAAATAAGCCAAGGATTGCTCTTGGGAATCGTGATGAAGCCGATGGCACAACCTCCATACAGATCACGCCGGGGCATATGCAGCCGGGTGAAGAAAAGATCGTAGCCGACAGGTTATTTGAAGTATTGTCAAAAAAGCGAGATCCCAAGCCTGAAATGGCTGCTCCTGCTGCTGATCTTAGTGGACGCTGGGATGTTGAAGTACATTACGCACTAAGTACCAGCCAGCATTCTTTTGTCATAGAACAGGATGGAAACTGGATTCAGGGAACTCATAAAGGAGATCTGGACACTAAAAATATGGTGGGCACAATTGATGGGGATGAAGTGAAGATCAGGAGTACAATTCCCATTGTTGGCAACATTATTATTTATCTTTTTTCCGGAAAAGTAAATGGAGATACCATGTCAGGTGATATTCATATGGGTGAATATCTGACAGCAAAATTTACAGCGAAACGAAATAAAACTAAGCTCCCGCGTCAGAGGGTAATGATCCCGGGAGGTCAGCCTTTAGCAACCTGATAGATAAAGATTCAGTAAATAAATTAAAAGATTAACACATGAAACGCAGAGATTTAATAAAAGGAATTGCAGCCATACCTTTAGTTGGTGCTTTAGATCCGATAGCATCTGTTTTAGCTTCAAATTCTGGCAGCAGATTCAAAAAGAGGTTGGTTATTGATACCCATGTTGAAACCTGGAATTTTGATCCCAGATTCCCTTTCAAGCATCCTGAAAATCCAAATTTAAAGGTAGAGATAGAGGCTCCTATTGAAAATCAGATCAAGCAAATGAAAGATTTTGATCTGAAATATGGGGTTCTTATTAATCCGCGTTATTATGGATGGGATAATTCATACATGGCCAATTGTCTTAAAACCTATCCGAAGCATTTTGTTGCACATGGACTTCTTAACCCCCATGATCCTAAAATCGTCGATAATCTCAGATACTGGGTGAACGAACACGGATTTCAAGGGATGCGTTTCAGTCCGATATACCATCCCAAAGAAACCTGGCTGAACTCTCCTGAACATTATCCTCTCTGGAAAGAAGCAGAAAAACTGGGTCTATGCTTTAACTATTATATTGTGCCTCATCAGATGCCAATGATTGAAGATATGGCGGAGCGTTTTCCGGGTGTTAAAATTGTCATTGACCATGCCGGAAAGCCAGATCTGAAAGCCGCAGATTGCTGGCCTGAATTCAAAAAGATGTTTAAGCTCAGCCGTTTCTCAAATGTCTGGATAAGTAATTCAGAGCCTTATGAAATGTCAGAGATCAAAAAGTATCCTTATGAAGATACTTTGCCTTTTTATAAAGCCATTTATGAAGAATTTGGAGCAAAACAGATAATCTGGGGTACCGGTTATCCATTCCCAAGATGGGAACTTCCTATGGATAAAGAGCTTGAGTTTATGGATAAATATTGCAGTTTCTATACAGACGATGATCTGGACCTCATTATGGGTAAGAATGCTCTGGGAATATGGAAGTTTCCTGGAAAAGCTTGATTATTAAATAAATAGACCAAATCCGTAGAGGATCTAAGCGAAATCACAACATAGATACTATTTATATAAGACACATGAGATATAGATTACAGTTATTGCTTTCCTTTTGCATCTTAATACTCCCATTAAAATCTTTGTTAGCACAGGCTATTCCCAAAGAGGAACTGATATTTTTAACATCTGCCTGGAAGGGTGAGCGATTTGAAGATGGTCGTCCGCGAATACCTGATGAACTGTTGAACCGTGCGAAAGCTATTGGGATTGAAGAGGCCTGGCAAATATTAAATAATGAGGGTTATCTGTATCAATATGAGCGAAACTGGAAAATATTGCATGAGGATGAAAAGGTTATTGGCAGAGCTTTAACGGCTTTTTATATGCCTATTCGCCCTGATATAGAGAAGAATATTGTGGACCGCGCTGCTGCAGAAGGCAGGCAGGGCAGACATTTGCATTGGCCGATCAATATGCTTACCAAAGGTGATGTGTATGTTGCTGATAATGAGGGTAGAGTAGGTTCCCTGATGGGCGATAATCTTGGAAATGTGATTTATAAAAATTCAGGCAATGGGGTAATATTTGATGGATTTGCCCGTGACGTTGATGGTTTGGCTGAGATCAAGGGATTTAATGCATTTGTAAGAGATTTTGCACCCCAGTTCTTGCAGGGTGTTGTTTTGATGGGTTTGAATACTCCGGTTACCATTGGACAGGCCATTGTTTTACCCGGTGATCTGGTCATTGCAGGTCGTGCCGGAGTAGTATTTATTCCTGCCCATATGGCAGAGCAGGTCATTTCTACAGCAGAATTCATTGCTTCAAAAGATCGTTTTGGCCATGAGATGATAAAAAATGGAGTATACAAGGCTGGCCAGGTAGATGCACAGTGGAGTGAAGAAATCAGAGCAGAATATATGAAATGGCTGGAAAAAAATCCAAAGGAAAAAAAAATCAGCCGCTTACAACTTGATCAGTTTATGTTAAAAAGGACCTGGTAATATTTTCCAAAAATCAAATCGGATGAAACCTGTTTTTAAAATCGTATTGGGAATTGGCATTGTTTCCATGCTCGCTGCACTTACCCTGTATCTGCTCAACAGATCTTCTGATGCGGAGCCATTTCTGATCGCATCACTCATTTCTGTTGCTATCGGAATTCGGGGTGCGACAGCTTTGAAGGGATTTGCTTATCCGGTAATGATCTTTGGGGTAGTTACTACTGCCCTGATCTTTCCTCAGTATTTTCTTGAAATCAATGGCTATAAATTATCAGGCCTGATCACTCCCCTCATACAGCTGATCATGTTTGGAATGGGTATTACCATGAGCTACAGAGATTTTATTGGGGTATTTAAATCTCCAAAAGGGGTCCTTGTGGGGGTTTCAAGTCATTTTATAATCATGCCTTTACTCGGGTTTGGATTGGCAAGTATCAGTGGATTTACACCCGAGATCGCAGCAGGGATCATCCTCATCGGTTGTGCACCTAATGCTGTTGCAGCCAATGTTATTTCTTATCTGGCAAAGGCTAATCTGGCACTTTCCATTACGCTTACTTCAATAGCCACATTGCTGGCTCCTTTCCTCACACCCCTGCTCATGAAATTATTAGGCGGTTCATTTATCGAGATCAATGTGCTTGATATGATGTGGGATATTATGAAAATGGTCATTTTACCGGTCACTCTGGCCATGGTGATCAATGAACTTCTGAAGGATAAAATGAAATGGATAAATGCAGTAATGCCAATAGTATCCATGTTTGGGATTGCATTTATTATCATAATCGTAACCGCCGTGGGACGGGAAAGCCTTTTAACAGTCGGACCCCTTCTTATTTTATTGGTGTTGATCCATAACCTGATGGGCTATACTTTGGGTTATTGGTTTGCCCGATTATTTAAAATGAATGAAAGAGATTCAAGAACAATAGCTATTAATGTGGGTATGCAGAATGCAGGTCTTTCAAAAGGTTTGGCTTATGGTATGGGTAAGCTTGGAACCGTCGGACTTGCACCGATGATCTATGGTCCGATGATGAATATCACCGGTTCTATTCTGGCATCCTACTGGAATCGTAAACCTGTTCCCGGCTTTGAAGAAGCGGAAAGTTTAAATGCACAACCAAAATAAAAGATCATGCTCAAATATTTAAAGATCCTCATCCTGCTGGCCGCGATCAGTCTGAATGCACAGGCTCAGTCAAAAAAGGAAGCTCAGATAGCGAAACTTGTTTTAGCTATCAATAATGCCATCATTAATACAGACAGCATAACTTTAAGGAATCTCACTTGGGATGAATTAAGTTATGGACATTCTGCCGGATTGATACAGGATCAGAAGGCTTTTATTGCCGGCGTAATGAATGGTCCTACGTTTTTTAAAATTATTGAACCACTTGACCAGAAAATCACAATGGCCGGAAAAAATGCCATTGTAAGGCATATTGTAACGGCGAAGGCAGTTAATAAAGGGAATCCTCTTGATCTTAAGTTTGGAAATATCATGGTTTGGCAGAAGAAACAAGGGAAATGGAAATTACTCGCAAGGCAAGGATATAAGCTTTAAACATTTAACAGATGAAATTGAAATCGGAGCTTTCAGAGCTCATAAAAGAACAGGGAATTGTGCCATTGTACTACTCGTCAGATGCTGAAGTGAGTATTGATTTAATGAGGGCACTTTATGCCGGGGGTATCAGAACCACTGAATATGCAGACCGTGGTGACCGTGCATTGAAGAATTTTCGCGAGATGCGTAAAGTTTGTGATGCGGAATTGCCTGGAATGCGATTGGGAATTGGTACAATAAAAACTGCAGAATCAGCACGTATCTATATTGATGAAGGAGCAGAGTTTTTGGTCTGCCCTGGCATTCTGGAGTCCGTTATCGAGTTGTCGGATAAGCATGATCTTCTCTGTGTCCCTGGCTGTATGACTCCAAGTGAAATTATTCGCGCCGAAACCTGCGGGTCGAAGATCGTTAAACTTTTTCCTGCAAATACATTGGGACCATCTTATATTGAAGCAGTTCAGGCACTTTTTCAGGACATAGTTTTCTTACCAACAGGTGGAATTGAACTCAATGAAGACAATCTCAGAAGCTGGTTTAAAGTTGGGGTTTGTGCGGTTGGTGGCAGTAAAATGATCACTAAGGATGTGATAGAAAATAAGCGCTATGACCAGTTAGCCGCAGAGTCAAAAAGGGCGCTTAGCCTGATTCATACTATCAGAGAAAGCTTAAAGAATTAATTATTTAAACTCAATTTATTAAAAAATGAACGAATCACTCTATAAATACATGAAAGTTGGCCTTGTTCACTTCATGGCTTTTCCAGCAACGATCAAGGGTGAAGGTCCAGTCGTTGAAACCATCAGGAAGATCGCTGTGGATGATTATTTTAGTGCGATTGAGATCACTACGATCAAGGATCCGGAGCAAAGGATGGCAGTAAAAAAAATGCTTGAAACCTCCCATATGACCATTGCTTATGGTGCTCAGCCGAGATTGTTAACCACCGGACTAAATATTAACCACCTGGTTGAAGAGGAGCGTCAAAAGGCAATAGAAAATTTAATGGCCGGTATTGATGAGGCGTATGAGATAGGTGCATCAAGTTTTGCTTTTTTGAGTGGTAATTATGAAGAAAGCCGGAAAGAAGAAGCTTTTCAGGCTCTGGTAAGTTCAACCAACGAACTTTGCAGATATGCCAAAAGTAAAGGTGACCTGAGAATTGCATTGGAGGTTTTTGATTATGATGTAGACAAAAGAAGCCTGATCGGCCCGGCAGATCTTGCCCTGCGATATGCTAAAGAGATCAGAAAAAGCCACGATCATTTTGGATTGATGGTCGACTTGAGTCATATTCCGCTGATCCATGAAACGATTCAAGAGTCATTACTTCCTGTTAAAGATTACATCGTTCATGCACATATTGGAAATTGTGTTGTGAAAGATCCGGATATGGCAGCTTATGGTGATGTTCATCCCCGCTTTGGTTTTCCTAACGGAGAGAATGATGTGGATGAAGTAGTTGAATATCTTAAAGTATTATTAGATATTGGGTACTTAAATACTCAGACTCCTCCGGTGGTAAGTTTTGAGATCAAGCCATTTGGGGATGAAGATGCAGATATTGTTATTGCAAACGCAAAGCGTGTACTTAATCTGGCATGGGCAAGGGTTTAAAGGCCCAAAGCAGGAAGCTAAAGGCAGAAAGTAAGAAAGTAAAAATATTATTAGAATTAGAACAAGCATGAAGTTAGTTGTATTAGATGGTTATACCTTAAATCCGGGAGATCTTAGCTGGGATGGAATAAAGCAGTTTGGTGATCTTCAGGTACATGACAGAACTCCCGAAAGTCAGATTGTAGAACGGTGCAAGGGGGCAGAGATCATATTTACGAATAAGACACCGCTTAGAGAACATATTCTCGAACAGCTTCCTGACCTTAAATATATAGGAGTTCTGGCAACTGGTTATAATGTTGTGGATGTTGATTTTGCTAAAAAAAGAGGTATTATGGTTGCCAATATCCCCGGATATGGTACCGCCTCAGTGGTTCAAATGACATTTGCCCTGCTGCTTGAGTTATGCCAGCATGTTCAAAGTCATAGTGATTCAGTTTTTAAGGGTGATTGGGCTGCTTCACCTGATTTTTGTTACTGGAACTACCCTTTGGTTGAACTTGAAGGTAAGACCATGGGAATCATTGGTTTTGGAATGATCGGACAAAAAGTGGCTGATGTTGCCGGAGCTTTTGGAATGAATGTAATTGCATATTCCCGCAGCCAGTCGAATCAGTCACATCGTAAGAACTTTAGGTGGACAGAGTTGCATGAACTTCTTACAGACTCAGATGTAGTCAGTATTCATTGCCCATTATTCCCTGAAACACAGGGTATGATCAATAAAAATACTTTGAAGCTAATGAAGAAGACAGCCTTCTTTCTGAATACTTCCAGGGGTCCTCTAATGGTGGATCAGGATCTGGCCGATGCCTTAAATGCAGGAGTGATTGCCGGTGCCGGAATTGATGTTCTTTCTGTAGAACCTCCTTCAGCAGATAATCCGCTTTTTAAAGCGAAAAATTGCATGATCACACCTCATATTGCCTGGGCAACAAAAGAAGCCAGAGGCAGATTGATGGGAATTGCAGAAAATAATTTATCTTCATTCCTGAATGGGAATCCAGTCAATATTGTAAATAAATAAAAACCAAAAATTAATTATTATGAAAAAGTACTCCTTATTATTCCTTCTTTCAGTAGCATTATTAAGCTGCAGTCCTAAACAAGATGAATCAGCAAAACAAGAAGCGGCTGCTACCCCTGCTGTAGATATTGATGCTCGTTTGAAGGAATTGAATATTCAACTGGTAGAGCCTTCTGTGCCAACAGCAAACTTTGTGAAAACAGTACGTGTAGGTAATTTGGTTTATACTTCAGGCCATGGCCCCGACAGAGCAGAAGGTGGTCCATTAACAGGTAGAGTTGGTGATGATCTTACCCTTGAGCAAGGTCAGGAAGCTGCGCGTTTAACTGGAGTTGCCTTATTGTCAAGTCTTAAAAAGGAAATAGGTGATTTGGGTAAAGTGAAAAGAGTTGTTAAAGTTCTTGGAATGGTTCAGTGTACTCCTGAATTTAAAGATCAGCCTAAAGTAATGAATGCATTTTCTGATATGATGGTAGATATTTTCGGTGAAAAGGGAAAACATGCACGTTCAGCGGTAGGGATGTCAGCCCTTCCTGGTAATATTGCCATTGAAATTGAAATGATCGTTGAAGTTGAAGACTAAGTAAATCTTTAAATTATCTGATTAAATCATGCTGATTTACTTTTCTTTTAAGATATAGTAGATCAGCATTGTTTTTTTAATTCATTTACAGAACCTTTAAATTAAAAACCACCATTAATTGATTATGAAAAAGTATTTTTTTTTATCTCTTATGGCTGTCACTTTACTTAGCTGCAATTCTGCTCCAAAGGAGCAAAAAGCTGGGGTTGTAGATTTTGACAAGCGCTTGAAGGAGCTAAATATCGTTTTAACAGCACCAAGTGCGCCTTTAGCCAGTTATGTAAAGACTGTCCGGGTTGGTAATCTAATATTTACAGCTGGTCATGGTCCGGATAAACCAGATGGAAGCAGGATAACTGGCAGAGTAGGCGAGGATCTTACACTGGAGCAGGGTCAGGAAGCTGCACGACTGACCGGTATTGCTTTGTTATCCAGTTTAAAAGCAGAGATCGGTGATTTAAATAAGGTGAAACGTATTGTTAAGGTATTGGGAATGGTACAATCGTCACCCGATTTTAAAGATCAGCCTAAGGTAATGAATGCTTTTTCAGATCTGATGGTACAGGTCTTTGGTGATAAAGGGAAACACACACGTTCTGCTGTGGGTGTAAATGCAATTCCTGCTAACTGGGCCACAGAAATAGAAATGGTAGTAGAGGTTGAGGATTAAAAACAGATTATCTTCGAATCATGCATATTCTGATTGCTCCCAATGCCTTTAAGCATAGTCTGACAGCAAATGAGACTGCTGATGCTATTCAGGAAGGTTTAAAAAGAAGTGGTTTAAATTGCACTTCTGAATGCTTCCCCATTGCAGACGGTGGTGATGGTACAGGCCACCTGATCGTAGAAAAATGTGGAGGTTCCTGGCATGAGTACGAAGTTCATGATCCTTTAGGAAGATTGATCCAGGCTCCATTAGGGATAATAGATCAGGGTAAAACGGCTGTTATTGAAATGGCCGATGCATCTGGTATCCGCTTGTTAGATCCTGATGAAAGATCGCCTTTAAAGGCTTCTTCTTTCGGAACAGGTGAATTGATCCGTTTTGCTCTCGACAGACAGGTGCAAAAGATCATCATAGGCATTGGTGGTTCAGCTACTGTGGATGGTGGAATTGGAATTTTAAGTGCTCTGGGAATAAAATTTCGCGGTGCTGATGGAGCTGAATTAGCAGCTTTGCCGGTAAATATATCCCAATTCCGTCAAATTGATCGATCAGGTTTGGATCCTCGTATTTTAAATTGTCAGATCACAGTTTTGTGTGATGTAGATAACTTACTATTGGGAGAAAATGGATCAGCAGCTGTTTTTGGTCCTCAGAAAGGAGCAAGTCCGGCAGATGTAAAACTATTGGATCTTGCTTTGACAAATCTGTCGGATCTGTCTTTTGAATCCACCGGGATCAAAATGAATGAGATTATTCATGGAGGTGCCGCCGGAGGAATTGCTGCATCCTTATTCACATTTCTAAATGCCATATTAGTGAATGGAGGAGAACATTTCCTGCAGCTTACCGGTTTTGCAAAAAGTTTGATGAATGCAGACCTTCTCATAACCGGAGAAGGCAGCCTTGATGAGCAGACTTTGCAGGGAAAGGGCCCATTTGCTGTTGCTAAAATCGCAAAAGAAAATAATATAATGGTGATTGGCATTGCGGGAAGGGTTCCTTTACATCAAAATGCTGAATTGGACAGGTATTTTGATATTTTGATGCCTATTGGCAATCAGCCTGCTGATATCAATACGGCAATGAAGTTTACTGCCTCAAATCTTATAAGGACTGCCATTGTAATTGGCAAGTTTCTTTCCTTGCCTAAAACTATTTAACGTAATTTTAGGTTTTCAATAATAATTTTCCTTCTGCCTGTCAGGCAATTCAACGTATGAAATATATTTTCTCTCTTTTTCTTCTGTTATCCTTTTCATCGGTTTCTGCCCAAACTTTAAAGCAGAAAATTGAAAATGCTTATGCTCGTTTTGAAAATGATCCGCAAATGAAGTATGGGATAAGCTCCATAAGCGTATTGAATGCAGAAACAGGGACAGTAGTTTATGCTAAAAATCAGAACATAGGTCTGGCAAGTGCCTCGACCCTAAAAACAATAACTGCAGCTACTGCCTATCATTTGCTGGGTAAAGATTTTGTTTGGGAAACCAGCCTTGGATACAATGGGATGATCTCACCAAACGGTACCCTGACCGGGGATTTGATCATTACCGGAGTCGGCGACCCAAGTCTTGGCAGCGACCGATATGATCAAACCAGGTCTGAGCAGATTCTAAAAAAATGGGCTGAAGCCATTGCCCGCTCAGGCATAAGCAATATTAGCGGTTCGATCGTGGCCGATGATCGTTTATTCGGCACTCAAACTATGCCCGGTGGGTGGACATGGCAGGATATGGGTAATTATTACGGAGCAGGACCATCCTCACTGACCTGGAGGGAGAACCAGTTTGATCTTTTTTTTAAGCCTTCAAATCGGGTTGGCGGGCCTGCAGAACTTCTGCGGACCGAACCTCAGATGGGCTACCTTAAAATTGTTAATGAAGTATTGACCGGTGCTCCAGGCTCGGGCGATAATGTTTATGCTTATTCTGCACCTTATTCCACAGTGATATATTTGAGAGGCACTTATGGCATAGATCTCAAAAAAGTGATTGCTGCTTCGGTACCTGACCCTGCTTACGATCTGGCCTATCGGCTGTTGAGTAAGGTAAAACAATCGGGAATATCGGTGGGCAAAGGTGCTGTAACTGCCAGAGAACTGACCATGAATAATCAGGTCTTTCAAGCTCCATCAAAGATCATTGATATCCACACTTCTCCAGGCCTCGATAAAATTGTATACTGGTTCAATCAAAAAAGCATCAATCTTTTTGGGGAACATCTGATTAAAGCGATTGCTTTAAAAGATGGCAAAGAAATTACTACACCTAATGGTGTAAAAGTACTGAAGGATTTCTGGGCTAAGAATGCGGGTATAGATCCTGATGCAATGAACATTTATGATGGCAGCGGACTATCACCTTCAAACCGGATCACGACAATGTCTATGGCACAGGTACTTCAATCAATTAAAAAAGAAAGCTGGTTTGCCGGTTTTTATGAAAGTTTACCAGTCTATAACGACATGAAAATGAAAAGCGGTAGTATAAGTGATGTAATTGCCTATACCGGTTATCAGATAAGCTCAAATGGAACTCCCCTGGTATTTTCTTTCATTATCAATAATTATAGAGGGAGTAGTTCTACAGCCAGGCAAAAAATGTTCAGCGTTCTCAATACACTAAAATAAAAGGGTGCTTCATAAGTAATGAAATAATCCCGTCATTTTTCTCCGTTCTTATTTGTCTGAGAGCGAAATAATGTAATTTCGTTTTATGTCAAAAGCCATTGTAATTGGTGCGGGTATTGCCGGAATTGCTTCCGCAATTCGTTTGGCCATAAAAGGTTATCAGGTGGATGTCTTTGAAGCAGGTCCGATAGCCGGCGGGAAGCTTTCTGAAATCAATTTGGGTGAGTTTCGCTTTGATACAGGGCCGAGTTTGTTTACCATGCCTCAGTATGTTGATGAACTTTTCACTCTCGCAGGTAAAGATCCGGGCGAGTATTTTCAGTATGAAAAGCTCGAAACCGTCTGCAATTATTTCTATGAGGATGGTACACGGATCAGTGCTTTTGCAGACCGCACGAAATTCTCTGAAGAAATAGCCGAAAAAACGATGGATAGCGCCGAATCTGTTATCAGGTTCCTGGAAAAGAGTAAGGATATCTACGAAATTACAAACTCTGTTTTCCTTCAGCGTTCACTCCATAAATTTAGTAGTTATTTAAACTGGAGGACCTTCAGATCGCTGCTCCGGTTTTCAGAAATTGATGCGTTCCGATCAATGAATAAGGCAATTGAGGCAAATTTTAAAGATTATAAAACGATCCGTTTTTTTAATCGCTATGCCACTTATAATGGCTCCAATCCCTATAAAGCACCAGCAACGCTCAATGTAATACCTCATTTTGAACAACATTTTGGGGCATATTTCCCCATCGGGGGTATGTATGCAATTGCCAGTTCATTGGTAAAACTAGCCATTGATCTGGGTGTAAAATTCAATTTCAATTGCTATGTTGATGAGATTGAGGTTAAGAATGATAAGGTTTCTGGCGTTAAGGTCAAAGGGATGAGCCATCCTGCAGATCTTGTTATCTCCAATATGGATGTCTGGTACACTTATCAGAAATTATTAAAGGGATTTACCATTCCGGAACGTATCCGTCAGCAGGAGCGCAGCAGTTCCGCTCTTATCTTTTATTGGGGAATCAGCAGGACCTTCCCCGAGCTTGAAATGCACAATATTTTTTTCACTGAAAATTACAGGGAAGAGTTCAAACAGATATGGGAGGATAAAACAATCTATACTGATCCTACGATCTATGTGAATATAAGCTCCAAAAATAAATTGGATGATGCTCCTGAAGGGTCTGAGAACTGGTTTACTATGATCAACGTACCGTCAGATACAGGACAGAATTGGGATGAATTAATTATTGAAGCCCGTAAAAATATCATTGAGAAATTATCGAGAAACCTCGGGGTAGACGTAAGCAAACTGATCACCTGCGAAGAAATTCTGGATCCGAGAGGGATTGATTCGAAGACATTTTCTTATCAGGGTTCACTGTATGGTAGTAGCTCTAACAGTCAGTTTTCAGCCTTTCTGAGGCATGCTAATTTTTCATCGAAAATTGATAATTTATATTTCGTGGGTGGAAGTGTGCACCCGGGAGGAGGGATACCGCTTGCCCTGCTATCCGCTAAAATAGTGGAGGGTTTGATAAAATAGTTCTATGCTTTAGCTTATGTGCGGGTAATTTTCAAAATGCTAAAAAATGATATCTTTAACATATGCTTGAACCGCGCCAAAATTGGATAGTATTCACATTCTTTTCCTGGTATATAAACAGAATTATTAAATCGGATTTCCATGACTTGAAATTCAATAAAATAGAAATCGATCAGAGTAGATCGGTTCTGTTATTAGCCAATCATTTTTCCTGGTGGGATGGATTTGTTCTTTTTCAAATCAACCGTCTCTATTTTAGGAAAAAGTTTCATGTAATGATCACTGAGGAAAACTATCAAAAAGTATGGTTCCTTAAATATCTTGGCAGTTTCTCAGTAAAAAAGAATTCAAGGAGTATAATTGAAACGCTCGAATATGCAGGTCATTTATTGGATGATCCCGAAAATCTGGTTCTGATCTTTCCACAGGGTAAGCTTTATTCTGGTCATGTAGAGCAAATACAATTTGAAAAGGGACTGATGAATCTGATAAATGTATCTTCAAAAACCTTCCAGTATATGTTTGCAGCTAGTTTTACTGATTATTTCGAAAATCGTAAGCCAACAATTAACTGCTGTTTGCAAGAGTGGGAGGGTGCTGAGTTTACAAGCTTACAGTTAATAAAAAGTGCTTTTAATAAACATTATGAAACTTCGCGGCAAAAGCAGACCGCGGCTGTCGTTTAAGAATGATACTAATTTACCTTATTTTCTTTTTTCTGGTTCTACGGTTTACCGTTACTCTTTTCAACTTTTTATCTAATCCGAAACTTACAAACTCGGTAAGGCAGTATGATGATTTCGTTTCAATTCTGATACCTGCCCGCAATGAAGAAGCGGATATATTAAATCTGTTAAATTCGATCAGTGCCCAGAAATATCTGAACTATGAGGTTATCATACTTGATGATAATTCTACTGATAATACTTTTCAGATTTGCCAGGATTTTTGCAGTCAGCATAAACGTTTCAAAGTATTGCAAGGTGCTGTACTTCCTAAAGATTGGCTGGGGAAAAATTATGCCTGTTCTCAGCTTGCCAGCTCGGCCAAGGGGAAATATCTGATTTTTTTGGATGCTGATGAAACCATTGCAGATGGACTGATTAATAATTCTATTCATCGGATGAAACTCAATAGATTGAGCTTGTTAAGCCTCTTTACTGATCAGGTGATGCATACCTGGGGAGAACGGTTGATTGTGCCCCTCATGCATTATGTATTGTTAAACCTATTGCCTCTCAGATTGGTCAGGCTCTCTAAAAATCCCTCGTTTTCTGCCGCAAGTGGGCAGTTTATGATGTTTGATGCGGCAAATTACAAGGAGAATCAATGGCATGAACAGGTTAAACATCAGGTTGTTGAAGATGTGGAGATCATGAAGCTTATCAAAGGCTTTGGCTATAATGGGGAGGCATTATTGGCTAATGGATTTGTTTCCTGCCGGATGTATAAAAGCTTTACTGAGTCTGTGGAAGGGTTCAGTAAGAATTTTCTTGCTGGATTCAATAATAACGTATTCGGGCTTTTTCTTTATCTGCTCCTTGTCGTGTTGGGTCCAGTAGCTATTGCCTTCTTTCTGAGTCCGGATCTAGTACTCTTTGCCCTATCATTGATCGTTTTAAGCAGAGTAATGATCTCGCTCTCCGCCAGACAAAGCGTATGGCAAAATGTTCTGCTTCACCCATTGCAATTGCTTTGTATGGTATTCATTTCTGTGATCTCCGTTAAAAAACACTTTACTAAAACCATCGTCTGGAAGGGACGGGCAATAAGAAAATGAAACTGAACAAAATTATTATTTGCAGTATATTAATGGTGTTGTTTCACCTGGTAGGCTTGTATGGGTTTTTAAATTCAGATCTGGAAGTTCTGTTTATTGCACTTGTACCCTTTCATTTATTACTGATGCTTGCTTTGCTGGTCATAAGTACTGGCGACTACTCTGTAAATATCGGAATATTTGCCCTGGTTGTTTATTTAGCCGGGTTTTTTATAGAGGTAATAGGAGTCAATTCCGGACTTATATTCGGAACTTACACCTATGGTGAAGCTTTAGGCTTAAAGCTTTTCTCTACTCCGTTGCTGATCGGTGCCAACTGGCTGATTTTGGTTTATTGTACTGGTGTGTTTCTGGAGAAGTTTAAACTGAAAAGCAATTTTATTTTTTCATTATTGGGAGCCTTGATATTATTAAGCCTTGATTTTTTAATAGAACCGATCGCAATCAGATTTGATTATTGGACATGGGCCGGAGGACAAATTCCATTGCAAAATTATCTGGGATGGTATATATTCTCATTCCTGCTCTTCTGGATTTTCAGAAGTCTGGATTTTCAAAAACAAAACAAGGCTGCAATTGTGTTACTTTTTGCTCAGGCCGGGTTTTTCCTGGCACTGAATATTTGGGCTTTCTGATAAACTATTTAGTATTTTTGTAAACCATAAACCTTCTGGCAAATAAATCAAATTAAGCTCAGGCAATGAAATATAATCTTGAAGTAACGATCGATAATGATTCTGGCTTTTGTTTTGGAGTAGTCTATGCCATTGATATGGCAGAAGAGATCCTGGAAGAAGATGGTTATCTGTATTGCCTTGGAGATATAGTCCATAATGATGAAGAGGTAAACCGTTTGAAATTAATGGGGCTGAAGATCATTTCCCATGAAGAATTTTTAAATATCAGAAATGAAAAGGTTTTGATCCGAGCACATGGAGAAGCACCTGAAACGTATCGTATTGCCCTGGAAAACAATATTACCCTGATCGATGCCTCTTGTCCGGTGGTTTTGAAGTTGCAGAACAGGATCAAAAATACCTATGATAGTAAGGAGAAGGTGCTGATCTTTGGGAAACATGGGCATGCAGAAGTAATTGGCTTGCAGGGACAGACCAATAATGAAGCACTTGTATTTCAGGACATTGCAGAGCTTGATAACATTGATCTCCCTCAAAAATTTACATTGTACAGTCAGACTACCAAGAGCACAGATAAATTTTATCAGATAAAAGATGAACTGATCAGACGAGGATACGATATTAAAGCGAATGACACTATCTGCAGGCAAGTTTCAAACAGGTATGAGGATTTAAGGAAATTTGTAATTGGGTATGATAAAATCGTATTTGTTTCTGGCAAGAAATCATCCAACGGAAAGGTTCTTTTTGAGGTCTGCAAGCAATTTAATCCAAACACTTACTTCGTAAGCAGCGAGGAAGAGTTAAATGCCGGGATGTTTAATCCGGGAGATAAGGTCGGAATTTGTGGAGCTACATCTACTCCAATGTGGTTAATGGATAGAGTGAAATCTGCTCTGGAAGAATATTAAAATTCGCTCACCCGATGCTTGGAACTCAGTCAAAAACAGGGATAATTATTGCATTTATAGTAATCAGTCTCTGGTGTTTATGTATTTTTTCCCTGATGAGTTGGGAGATTAATTTCAAAAACCCCTTGCTTTATTTTTTCATTCTGGTTCAAATGCATTTATATACAGGTCTGTTTATTACGGCTCATGATGCTATGCATGGTACGGTATCTTCAAGCCGTACAATTAATAATGCTATTGGTCAGATTTGCACCGCATTGTATGCTTGCTTCCCGTTTAGCAGCCTTAATAACAAACACCATGAGCATCACAAGTATGTTCATACAGACAAAGACCCTGATTATTCTGAAGGGAATTTTTTCATCTGGTATCTTAATTTCATTAAACAGTATTTATCCTGGTGGCAGGTTGTATTGATGGCGCTTATCTTTAATTTATTAAAAACCTGGGTGCCTGAACTGAATTTGTTTTTATTCTGGGTGCTGCCTTCACTGTTGAGTACGCTTCAGCTTTTTTATTTTGGCACCTGGCTTCCTCATCATGGGGAGCATACTAACAAGCATCAATCCGGTTCGCAAAGTAAAAATCATATTCTTGCTTTTCTGTCCTGTTATTTTTTTGGTTACCACTATGAACATCACGATTCACCCGGCACACCCTGGTGGAAATTGTGGGAGCTAAAAAAATCATAAAAAAATTGTTTTTATAAAGTCAAATGAAGTGAAGCATTTTCAACTAATGATTCGTAAGACTATCTTTGGCATTCTTTAATATACATATGGGTAAGCAAGGTGTTTTATTGGTAAATTTAGGTACTCCTGATAGTCCCTCAACAAGTGATGTCAGAACATACCTGGGTGAGTTTCTTATGGATGAACGGGTAATAGATATTCCCCTTGTTTTGCGGGCTTTACTCGTTAAGGGAATAATCGTTCCATTCCGTGGCCCTAAATCTGCCAAATTGTATAAAGCAATATGGTCTGATACTACCGGTTCACCTTTGATGCATTATAGCATAATGCAAAAGGATCTTTTGCAGGAGCGTTTAGGTGATGATTATCAGGTTGAGCTTGCCATGCGCTATCAAAGTCCCTCCATTGAGAGTGCATTAAATAAATTAAGGGATGCACAGGTAAACAGCATTAAGGTTATACCTATGTTCCCTCATTATGCTTCTGCAAGTACAGGTTCCGTTTTGGAAAAAGTAATGGAGCTGGTCAGAAAGTGGCAAACCATTCCAAATATTTCATTTATTAACTCTTTTCATGATAATGAACTCATGATTGAAGCTTTTTCGGATAATGGCAGAAAGCATCATCCTGAAACTTATGATCATATTTTGTTTAGTTTTCATGGCCTGCCGCAAAGGCAGCTTGGTAAATCAGACCATTCACAAAAGCATTGCCTGAAAGTTGAAAATTGCTGCTCTGTCCTGACTGAAAATAATAAATTTTGTTATTCGGCGCAATGCCATGATACCGCTCGGCTGATCGCTAACAAACTTGGATTACCAAAAGAAAAATATTCGGTGTGTTTTCAATCACGTCTGGGTAAAGATCCATGGGTTCAGCCTTACACAAGTGTTGTTATTGAGGAACTGGCAAAGAAGGGAGTTAAAAGACTACTGGTTTTCTGTCCTGCTTTTGTTGCGGACTGCCTTGAAACTGTTTATGAAGTAACAGTTGAGTATGGTGATGAATTTAAGGAACTGGGAGGCGAGCATGTTCAACTGGTAGAGAGTCTGAATGATCATCCTTTATGGATTGACTCTCTGGAAGGCCTGGTAAAAGGCCAGATCAATTAAAATCTTTATGGTAAATAAAATTTAAGAAGCTCTGTGTAGCTCCTGTATTGCTATTTACATATTCACGGGCAGATGAACCACTTTTAATTCGGTTTTCCTCCTTAGAAAGTAATTCCATTTGGAGTTTTAATTCATCTGAATCTTTCACCGTAAAAGCAGCTCCATTTTTGATTAGCTCAACGGCCTCCATGAATTTTGTATAATTTGGTCCAAAGATAACCGGTAGGCCAAATGCTGCAGCTTCCAGAGTATTATGGATGCCTACTCCAAATCCTCCTCCTATATAAGCAATATGTCCATATTGATAAATGGATGAGAGTATTCCGATGCTATCAATGATCAGAACCTGTGGAGCTTCATTAGTTTGTGCTTTATCTTCCTGCTTTTGAATCGAAGAGAATTTAACTGAGTTTGAAAATAGTTTCTCAATCCCCTCGATCCTGTCAGTATTAACTTCATGAGGAGCAATAATAAATTTCCATTTTGGATAAATTATTAATAACAATGAAATTATTTTTTCATCTTCAGCCCAGGTACTTCCTCCTATAAATACTGGAGAATCTCCACAGAATTCTTCTACAACCTTGATCTCGATTGGATTTTTTGCATTAAACTCTACCCGATCGAAACGGGTATCCCCGCTTACCGTCACATGATCGACGCCAATCCCGCTTAAAAGTTCCTTGCTTTCTTTATTCTGTACGAATACATGTGAAACCCATCCAAGCATTTTACGATGTAAACTTCCGTACCATTTAAAAAAAGCTTGTTCCTTCCTGAATATTCCGGAAATGATATAGAGAGGGGTATTGTTATCATGAAGTGCTTCAAAATAATGGTACCAGTATTCATATTTTGTAAAAACAGCGATGGTGGGATTTAGCAGGCTCACAAACTTCCTGGCATTGGATCTTGTATCTATTGGGAGGTAAAAAACATGTTCTGCCAAAGCATAGTTTTTTCTTATCTCGTAACCTGAAGGAGAAAAGAAGGTAATGACAATGGATGTTTCAGGATGATCAGCTTTAAGCTTTTCCAGAACAGGTCTGCCTTGCTCAAACTCGCCTAAAGATGCAAAGTGAAACCAGGTATATCGTTTATTTTTGTCAATACTCGTTTCAATTCGTTCTAAAATCCCTTTTCGGCCTTTTAACCATAAGGCAGCTTTTTTATTTTTTAAGGATACAAGTGCTATCAGGAGGGTATAAAGGCGGATTCCAGCATCGTATAAAAAAAGCATTTTTGAATTAAATTATTTTCTTCATCGAAGTTAATATTTAATTTTTTATTTTAGTACTTCTCTTTTAGATGAGAGAAACAGCGGTTTACCTCTTAACTGGCTGAAAAATTCAATTAACAAGCAAATAGAATGGGCGCTTGGAGGTCTTCCGATCTGGTGTCAGACATTAATTCATTGTCATAATAAACGTAAATACTTATGAAAATTGCAGTTGTAGGTACAGGATATGTCGGTTTAGTAACGGGTACATGTCTTGCAGAAACAGGAAATACTGTAACCTGTGTTGACATTAACGAGGAAAAGGTAAAGATGATGCAGGCATTCAAATTGCCCATCTATGAACCCGGCCTGGATTTGCTTTTTCATAGAAACATTGAGCAGGGCAGGTTGAAATTCACTACAAATCTTGCGGATGCAATTTCAGATGCGCAAATTATTTATTTGGCTTTACCAACGCCTCCGGATGGTGATGGTGCTGCAGATCTTAGTTATGTTCTTGGAGCAGCTAAAGATATTGCCAAATTGATAAAAGAATATAAAGTAATCGTTACCAAGTCAACTGTACCGGTAGGGACTGCCGATAAAGTAATAAAAGTATTCAAAGACAATACCTCCGTTGAGGTCGATGTGGTTTCAAATCCTGAATTCCTGCGTGAAGGGGTTGCAGTTGAAGATTTTATGAAGCCGGATCGTGTTGTTGTTGGTACTGAAAGTGTCAGAGCGCAAAAACTAATGGCAGAATTGTATGGTCCTTATGTAAGACAAGGCAATCCAATTATATTCATGGATGCCCGTTCATCTGAACTGACTAAATATGCAGCTAATTCATTCCTGGCAACTAAAATTACATTCATGAATGAAATTGCCAATCTGTGCGAGCTTGTTGGTGCTGATGTTGATGCTGTAAGAAAAGGAATAGGTTCTGATGACCGTATTGGAAAGCGCTTTTTATTTCCTGGGGTTGGTTACGGTGGCAGTTGTTTCCCTAAGGATGTACAGGCTTTAGCCCATTCTGCCAGAGAGAATAAATATGATTTTAAGATTCTCGAATCGGTAATGGAAGTCAATGATATACAAAGAAAGGTATTGGTTGAAAAGATGCGGAAGTACTATGATGGTCAACTCAAAGGTAAGAAAATAGCTATTTGGGGCCTTGCATTCAAACCTGAAACTGATGATATCCGCGAAGCACCGGCCCTTTATATAATAGAAGAGTTGCTTAAAGATGGTGCGATAATAAGTGCATTTGACCCTGAAGCGATGAGCAATGTGAAAAAGGTGGTTGGTGATAAAATTCACTTTGGAGATAACCAGTATGATATTTTGAAAGACGCGGATGCACTGGTTATTGTAACAGAGTGGTCGGTTTTCAGAACTCCTGATTTTGACAGGGTTGGAACACTATTGAAAAGTAAAGTTATTTTTGATGGCCGAAACTTATATGATTTGCAAAAAATGATCGATTGCGGCTATTACTATAATAGTATAGGCAGAAAAACCATAAGTATATGATCCCTAGAAAACGTATATTAATAACAGGTGCAGCCGGATTCCTCGGCTCACACTTATCAGACCGATTTATCAGGGAAGGTTTTCATGTGATCGGAATGGATAACCTGATTACAGGCGATCTTCGGAATATCGAGCATTTATTCCCCCTCGAAAATTTCGAGTTCTATAATCATGATGTTTCGAAGTTTGTCTATGTAGCAGGCGAATTGGATTATATTCTCCATTTTGCTTCTCCGGCAAGTCCTATCGATTATCTTAGAATTCCAATTCAAACCTTGAAGGTTGGTTCATTAGGTATTCACAATCTATTGGGTTTAGCACGATCCAAGAATTCAAGAATACTGATCGCTTCTACCTCTGAAGTATATGGAGATCCAACAGTAAATCCTCAACCTGAAGAGTACTGGGGCAATGTTAATCCGGTAGGACCGCGGGGTGTTTATGATGAAGCCAAGCGTTTTCAGGAAGCAATGACCATGGCTTATCATACATTTCATGGTTTAGAGACACGCATTGTCAGAATATTCAATACCTATGGTCCGCGGATGCGACTTAATGATGGCAGAGTATTACCTGCATTTATTGGTCAGGCTTTAAGAGGTGAAGATCTGACCGTCTTCGGAGATGGTTCCCAAACCCGTTCATTCTGCTATGTTGATGACCTGGTGGAAGGTATTTACCGTTTGCTATTCTCAGATTATCCAATGCCTGTAAATATTGGTAATCCTGATGAGATCACAATTAAAGAATTTGGTGAAGAGATCATCAAGTTAACCGGAACAAAACAAAAAATGGTTTATAATCCTTTGCCTACCGATGACCCTAAACAGCGCAGGCCGGATATTACCAAAGCCAGAAAAATACTATCCTGGGAGCCTAAAGTTAACCGCGCAGATGGACTAAAGATCACCTATGATTACTTTAAATCATTGCCGGAGCAGGAAATTAAACACAAAGATTTCACGTATTACAATAATAAATAATGCCCGGAAAGAAAATTTTAGTCACAGGTGGTACAGGTTATATTGGCTCACATACCGTTGTTGAATTGATCAATGCAGGCTATGAACCTGTAATTGTCGATAATCTTTCAAATTCAAGTCCCCAGATAATCGATCAGATCATGAAGATCACAGGTAAAAAGCCTGATTTTTTCAATTTTGACCTGTGTGACGAAAAGTTAACCCGCCAATTTCTTGATGCTAACCCGGATATAGAAGGAATAATTCACTTTGCCGCATTTAAGAGCGTAGGTGAATCAGAAAAAGAACCATTAAAGTATTATAAAAACAATATTTATTCATTGGTCAATTTACTTTTGGCTTCTTCTGAACGAAGGATGAATATGGTCTTTTCTTCCAGCTGCACCGTTTATGGTGAGCCGGATAGCTTGCCTGTAAATGAGCTTGCACCAGTAAAAAAGGCAGAATCAACCTACGGAAATACAAAGCAGATCGCCGAAGAAATATTAAGTGAAACTGCCCGTGTAAACGAAAACTTAAAAGTGATTGCACTTAGATATTTTAATCCGGTAGGTGCCCATTCTTCAGCATTGATCGGTGAACTTCCTATTGGTGTTCCTCAGAATCTTGTTCCCTTTATTACGCAGGCTGCAATTGGAAAAAGGGGAAATATCATTGTCTTTGGGGATGATTATGACACCAACGATGGGACTTGTATCAGGGATTATATTCATGTAGTTGACCTGGCAAAGGCACATGTTGCCGCCATTAAACAATTAGAAGGTGAGCCTGTACCATTTGACATTTATAATATTGGTACCGGTCGTGGAAATTCAGTTTTAGAAGTAATTCATGCATTTGAGAAGGCTACCGGAGAAAAATTGAATTATACCATCGGCCCAAGAAGACCAGGAGATATTATTCAGATCTATGGTGATGTAACTAAGGCTGAACGTGATCTTTCATGGAAAGCGGAGTTAGGTTTACTGGAAATGATGAGTTCCGCATGGGAATGGGAAAAATATATAAAACAGAATCCTCTTTAACTGTCAGCGGCTAATTTGAGCAGGTCAGAATCCCTGGATCAATAAAATATCTTAGAAATGAAGAAAATTTTGATTACTGGCGGAGCAGGGTTTATTGGCTCTCATGTGGTTAGGCTATTTGTAAATAACTATCCTGAATATCAGATAATAAATCTTGATAAGTTAACTTATGCCGGGAATTTGCTTAACCTGAAAGATATTGAGGATAAACCCAATTATAAATTTATAAAGGGTGATATCGTTGATGCTGCATTCATTGATAAATTATTCTCTGAAGAGCAGCTCGACTCAGTTATTCACCTTGCAGCCGAATCGCATGTCGACAGGTCAATAAGTAATCCTACCGAGTTTGTTATGACTAATGTAGTGGGGACTGTAAATCTCCTGAATGCATCACGTCATCAATGGAAAAGTAATTATAGCAGCCACCGTTTCTACCATGTTTCAACAGATGAAGTTTATGGTAGTCTTGGAGAAAAGGGTTTATTTACAGAAGAAACCGCCTATGATCCGCATAGCCCGTACTCAGCATCAAAAGCCAGTTCCGATCATTTTGTAAGATCCTATCATGATACTTACGGTATAGATACAGTGATCTCCAACTGTTCCAACAATTACGGATCTTTTCATTTTCCTGAAAAGCTGATCCCGCTTTCAATTAATAACATAAAAAATAACCTTCCAATTCCAGTTTATGGGAAAGGTGAAAATATCCGCGACTGGTTATGGGTTGAAGATCATGCACGTGCAATTGACGTGATTTTTCATCGCGCCGCTGCTGGCAGTACATACAATGTTGGCGGGCATAATGAATGGACAAATATTGATCTGATCCGTTTGCTTTGTAAGATAATGGATAAAAAGTTGGGACGTGAATCTGGCACATCAGCAAATCTGATCACTTTTGTCACAGATCGGGCCGGGCATGACCTTCGATATGCAATTGATTCATCGAAACTTCAGGCAGATCTGGGATGGAAGCCCAGCTTACAATTTGAAGAAGGACTCGAAAAAACTGTCGATTGGTTTTTAACTAATGAAGAATGGCTGCAGAGTGTCACCTCTGGTAATTACCAGACTTATTATAACGATCAGTACGGCAAAAGGTAATTATTAATTGAATATTGATTTATTCTTTTTGCTTTTCACTTTTTGCTTTTCCCTTTAACCTTTTAGCTTTAACCTTTTAGCTTTAACCTTTACTCATATCTGAGCGACTCCACAGGATCCAGCTTAGACGCTTTCACTGCAGGGTAAAGTCCTGATATTAAGCCCACACCAACACAAAGACTTAATCCAAGGATGGTCCATCCCCAGGGCATAATAAATGATCCGCCCATTACCATGGAGAGTAAATTGCCAATAAGGATTCCCAGAAATACGCCGGTAATGCCTCCCATCAGACAAATGACGATGGCTTCAATCAAAAACTGTCTGCGAATAACCAGTGGTGTTGCACCAATAGCTTTACGTATACCAATTTCACGGGTTCGTTCTGTAACTGAAACGATCATGATATTCATCAATGCAATTGCAGCGCCTATCAGTGTGATGGCACCGATCACAATTCCTCCAATTCGTACAAATTTCAAGTTGTCTACCAGTGTTTGAGCGATAGCATCACTTTTTGTGATCTCAAAATTGTTTTCATCAGCTATTTTCAGATTCCTGACATTCCTGAATAATGCAGTGGCCTCACCAATTGCATATTCCATTTGTGTTGGATCATCACTCATTACAGAAATAGTATAGGATGGATTGGAGATAGTCATCACCTGTTTAGCACGAAGGAGAGGGATCACACAGATCTTATCACCTCCAAAACCAACACTCGAGCCTTTAGCGGCCAATAGTCCAACGATCCGGAATTTATTATTTCCAATACTGATTATTTTGTTGATCGGATCTGCATTGGGGAAGAGGCGGGTTTTAATTTCATCGCCAATAATTACTACGCTGGTACCGTATTCAAGTTCTGACTGAGAGAAATTTCTGCCACCAGCAAGTTTATACCCTGCCGACATTAAATAATTTTCATCAGCCCCAAGAACAGAAATGTTAGGATTGGTTTTCTCATTTCCATATTTCGCTGTTCCTCCAAATGAAGCGAAGGTATTTACAGAAATGGTTGCCGGAAAGTCGAAATTGCTTTTAAATGCAGTCGCCTGCCTGTAATCTATTGATTTATACCTCTTTGGCCTCTGTCCGCCACCGCCAATTCTGATTCCGATTCCCCGGTTTCTGATGGTAAAGGAATTAGCGCCCATGCTAGAAAATGTATTATTCAAAGATCCTTCAATTGCATCAATAGAGGTTAAAATGCCAACAAGTGCTGTTAAACCAATAGCTATGATGATTGCAGTTAAAAATGTCCGAAGCTTGTTACCCTTCACAGATTGCATAGCAACCTTAACATTTTCAGAATAACTCATTGTTCCTGCCATAGTATAAATATAAAAAGTCCTGCTGGTTTGACAGCAGGACTTCATAAAATGTTACAAAAATATATTTTAAACTGAGAATGATGTTCCGCAACCACAGGTGCTGCTGGCATTCGGGTTACTAAAAGTAAATCCGCGGGCATTTAATCCATCCTTAAAATCAACTTCCATTCCGGCTAAATACAGGCCATGTGCCTTATGCATAAATACTGTGATCTCGTCAATCATGTACTCCTGATCGCCTTCCTTTTTCTGATCGAAGCCTAAAACATAATTCATCCCTGCACAACCACCGCCTTCAACGCCCAGACGTAATCCGTAATCTTCACCTAATTCCTGCTGCTGAATAAGTTTTTTTATTTCTTTCTTAGCCCCATCTGTTAAGGTAACTGGTGCTGTAAGATTTGCAATTTCTGTACTCATATTTCTTTTAAAATCTTATCACAAATATACGTGAAATTGCTCACTTTTGTTTTGATCGATGGCATTTTGACCATCTGTTAACAATTGCAAAACCATGAATGAAATCACTTATTTGTTTGATATAGTTAAATACACACTTTCCGGACTTCTGGTATTCTTTGCCGCATGGTACTTTGTGAAGCCCTTGCTTCTGCAAAATCTTAACTTTCAACGATTGGAATTGAAGAAGGCCGGACTTAAACACACCCTTCCATTAAGGCTGCAGGCGTATGAGCGTACAGTTTTGTTCCTGGAAAGGATCAATCCTGCGAATTTGCTCGTTCGTTTACATGTCCCTGGAATGAGCGCTGTTGAGATGCATAAAATTATCATAGCCGATATCCGTTCGGAATACCAGCACAATATCTCACAACAGATCTACGTGACTGAAATGACATGGACAGTGGTAAAAAAGATCAAAGAAGAGACGATCGGAATCATTAGCAGTACTGCGAATGCTCTACCGGCTGAAGCAAGTTCTATGGATCTGAGTAAATCTGTACTCACACATCTGGCAAATCTGGAAAGCGAAAATCCGTATGACGTAGCTTTGGGCATTGTAAAAAGAGATATCCAGTCTTTATTTTAAAGAAATGAGTGAAAAAAAATTTAAAACCAGCTCAGGGATTGAGATAAAGGAAGTCTATACAGAACCTAAAAATTTGGAATTGCCCGGTGAATTTCCGTTTACCCGTGGGATCCAAAAGGATATGTACAGAGGCAGGATGTGGACGATGCGTCAGTATGCAGGATTTTCTACTGCTTTTGAATCAAATAAGCGATATCATTATTTGCTATCGCAGGGAACAACCGGTTTATCCGTGGCATTTGACCTTCCTACGCAGATAGGCTATGACTCTGACCATGAAATGTCTGATGGTGAAGTCGGAAAAGTAGGGGTTGCAATTGATTCACTAAAGGATATGGAAGTCCTTTTTGATGGGATCGATCTTCAGAAGGTAACCAGCTCAATGACCATTAACGCTACTGCTCCAATTTTGTTGGCGATGTATATTTGCCTGGCAAAAAAGCAGGGTGCCGATCTGAAGCAGATCTCTGGAACTGTTCAGAATGATATATTAAAGGAATATGCTGCACGTGGAACCTATATTTATCCTCCTAAAGCATCCATGCGACTTATTACAGATGTTTTTGAGTACTGTAGTAAGGAACTGCCTAAATGGAATACTATATCTATATCTGGTTACCATATAAGAGAGGCCGGATCCACGGCTGTACAGGAACTTGCGTTTACATTAGCAAATGGGAAGGCCTATCTGCAGGCGGCTATTCACAAAGGATTGGATATCAATGTGTTCGCTAAACGTCTGTCTTTCTTTTTTAACTGTCACAATAATTTTTTTGAAGAGATAGCAAAATTCCGTGCTGCCAGGAGGATGTGGGCACAGCTCACAAAAAACCTTGGTGCAACCGATCCTGCTGCTCAGAAGCTACGCTTTCATACACAAACAGGTGGTTCAACTTTAACCGCTCAGCAGCCTCTTAACAATGTGATCAGGGTTACAAATCAGGCAATGGCTGCAGTATTAGGCGGAACTCAATCCCTGCATACCAATGGATTTGATGAAGCACTTTCATTGCCTACTGAGGCAGCAGCAAAGGTAGCTTTAAGAACACAGCAGATCATCGCATTTGAAAGTGGAGTTACTGATACGGTTGATCCGCTTGCAGGATCTTTCTTTGTAGAGTCTTTAACAGACGAAATTGAAGCTGCTGCATGGAAGTATATCGAAATTATTGATGCAAAAGGTGGTTCAGTGGCCGCAATTGAAGAAGGTTATATACAGAATGAAATTGCTAACTCGGCCTATCAGTATCAAAAGGACATAGAAAGTGCGGAAGCCATTTTAGTTGGAGTTAATAAATATGTGGATGCTGAAGGACTAAAACCCGAGGTTTTCCGGGTTGATGATTCTATCCGAAAAGTACAGATCGATAAACTGATCAGTCTGCGTGCCGAAAGAGATGGTTTGGCTGTTGAAAGGGCTTTAGAAGCCCTTAGAGATTCTGTAAGAGGAGGTTTAAATACAATGCCTTATATCATAGCTGCAGTAGAGGTGTACGCTACTCTTGGCGAGATCGCCGATACTTTCAGACAAGAGTTTGGCGAATATCAGTAAACATTGATTTTTTGATCCAGCAAATAAGTTGATTTATCAAGATATATTTCCGTAGTTCAGGTGATTTTTGAAAACCTGACAACTATTTTCCTGATGTTATTTCCTTGAATATGAGGGAGATTCAAATAATTTGGCCTGTTTTTTGTTACATTATTGGAGTCTGAATAAAAAAGATTCAGTAGTTTAATATTTTCCAGACCATTAATTTAATAACTGGTGATTCTTAGGCATCTATATTAACCGATCAGGGATGCTGAATTTAAAAGATTCAAAAACAATATATCCTGTTTAAAATTGTTCATGGAAATCATGAAAACCTGTGTGATTTACAAAGATCCTTTACCAATTAATTGTTAACCAAAATCAAAAAGTACAGATATTTGGTTTCTTATATTAGATCAGAATTGATTGCTATAAAAAAATCAATTAAGCAGAACATTTCCTTAGCCTGAATGAACACAGTATTTTTAATAAATATGTGCATAAATACTTTAAATGAAGCAGATTTTTCAATAAATATGGCTAAATTTTATACTAAATATTATCAAATAATTGCTTTTTAATTCTAATAGTTAAATAGTCAAAAAATAAGTTATTCACCTGAATAACAATTAGTTAAAACTAATTTCAAATTATAGTTTTTTAATCGGATTTTTTTCCGATTATTGATTCTCCAAAGAGTTATCAACATTTCTTTCGGCACTGATTGTAAATCAGATTATTAGTAAAATTATATGGAAAAAACTTGTACACATGTATGGAATAACTGTCTCCAGATTATTAAGGATAACATCCCGGCTCAGAGTTTTAAAACCTGGTTTGAGCCTATAAAAGCCTTACGTCTAGAGGGTAACGTTTTGACTATACAGGTACCGAGTTTATTCTTTTACGAATGGCTTGAAGAACATTATGTAGGACTACTCAGAAAGACTGTAAAAAAGCAGTTGGGAGAAGAAGGCAGACTTGAATATAACATCGTTGTGGAAAAGTCTTCGACCAGTATTCCTTACACAACCAATATGCCGTCAAATGGTAATGGTGCAGAGGGTAAAAATCAGTCGATGCCAATGCCAATTTCCCTGAATAAGGACATAAAAAACCCTTTTGTAATTCCGGGTCTGAAAAAATTGCAGGTCGATCCTCAGTTAAATCAGAATTATACTTTTGAAAATTTCATTGAAGGTGACTGTAACAGGCTGGCACGATCAGCTGGTTATGCAGTTGCAGGTAAGCCGGGAGGTACTTCTTTTAATCCGCTGATGATATACGGTGGAGTTGGATTAGGTAAAACTCACCTGGCGCAGGCAATAGGAAATGAGATCAAACGTACTTTAACTGATAAGTTGGTGCTTTATGTTTCTTGCGAGAAATTTACGCAGCAATTTGTTGATGCGTTAAAGAACAACAATATCAATGATTTTGTGAATTTCTACCAGGCAATGGATGTACTCATCATGGATGACGTTCATAATTTTGCCGGCAAAGAAAAAACACAGGATATTTTCTTCCATATCTTCAATCACCTGCATCAATCAGGTAAACAGCTGATCATCACCTCAGATAAGGCACCTAAAGATCTATCCGGTCTGGAAGAACGCCTGCTGTCCCGTTTCAAATGGGGCTTGTCTGCCGACCTTCAGATCCCTGATCTGGAAACAAGAATGGCTATTCTTAATAAGAAGATGTATTCTGATGGGATTGAACTTCCTTCTGAAGTAATTGAATATGTTGCCCATAATATCGATAATAATGTTCGGGAGCTTGAAGGTGCCATGGTATCACTATTAGCTCAATCTACTCTGAACAAAAAGGAGATCGATCTGAACCTTGCCAAATCAATGCTCAAGAATTTTATCAAGAATTCAAGCAAAGAGATTTCAATGGAGTATATTCAGAAACTTGTTTGTGAGTATTTTGAAGTTCCTATCGAAATGGTGAAATCCAAAACAAGGAAACGTGAAATTGTTCAGGCCCGTCAGATCTCTATGTACCTGGCAAAGCTTCATACCAAAACTTCTCTGAAATCAATTGGTGCTTTCTTTGGTGGACGCGACCACTCAACGGTGATCTACGCCTGTCAGACAGTAGATGATCTTATTGATACAGACAAAAAATTCAAAGGCTACGTGGCCGATATTCAAAAGAAACTAAAGATGAGCTAAGTGCTCTTTTCAGTTTCAATTTCAGTACTCATTTATTAAGATCTCATAGGCCAGTTATTTTACACTGGTTTTATGAGATTTTTTCATTGGTAATATCCTGAATCTTACCTATTTCCTTGCTTTTATTCACATTAATTCCTTAATTGCTTCACGTATTTATGCATGTAGCATCATTCCTGTGAAAATAAATCAATGAAACCGATATTTCTGTTAGCCCTTAGTGCCATATTATTTAATTCCTGTTCAAATTCAGGGTCAAATGATTATTCCGGTTGGGCCAATTATGGCGGGACTAAAGATGCTAACCGTTATTCTTCGAATGATCAGATCAATTTAGAGAATGTGTCACAGTTAAAGGAAGCCTGGGTTTTTAATACAGGCGATAAAGACACGGCTAACCGAAGTGAGATGCAGTGCAATCCGATTGTGATCGATGGGATATTGTATGTAACAAGTTCAAAATTGAAACTTTTCGCCTTAGATCCTGCTACAGGAAAACAAAAATGGGTTTTTGATCCCACTTCAAACTCAGAAGAGAAAATTGGCTTTGGAATAAACCGCGGACTGATGTATTGGCAGGATGAAAAGGGAGCCGATAAGCGCATTTTTTATGGCGCGGGCTCCAAACTCTATGCTGTGAATGCAGTGGATGGAAATCCTGTTAATGAGTTTGGCACTAATGGATCGATTGAATTGAAGGAGGGTCTTGATATCCCTGAATCACAGGATGGATCTTTGCTACTCAAAACTCCGGGGGTGATCTTCAAAGATCTTGTCATATTGGGAATGAGCCTTTCTGAAGATGCCGATGCATTGCCAGGGCATGTCAGAGCGTTTAATGTTCGAACAGGAAAGCGTCAATGGATATTTCATACCATTCCCCAACCGGGTGAATTTGGCTATGACAGCTGGGAGGATAAGGATGCATGGAAAAATATAGGTGGTGCGAATAACTGGACCGGTATGTCGCTTGATGAAGAACGTGGAGTTGTTTATGTGCCAACCGGGACAGCATCTCCCGATTTTTATGGGGGTACCCGCAAAGGGTCAAACCTGTTTGCAAATAGTATTATAGCCCTGGATGCTGCTACTGGAAAGTATATCTGGCATTATCAGGTAGTGCATCATGATCTTTGGGACCGGGATCTTCCTGCTGCTCCCAACCTGGTGACAGTAAATAATAATGGCAAAAATATAGATGCATTGGCACAGATCACCAAGCAGGGTTATGTGTATTTGCTTGACCGAACCAATGGTAAACCTATATTTCCAATTCCTGAAGTACCTGTTCCTCAGGAAGCCTTACCAGGTGAAAAGCCATGGCCAACTCAGCCGATTCCAACACTCCCGGAGTCTTTTTCAAGGCAGAAGTTCGGACCTGAAGATGTAAGCGATCTTAGCCCTGAAACTCATAAGGAATTGATGGAGAGATATGTTAAGATCAAAAATAGAGCGCAATTTACTCCTCCAAGTAAGGGTGGTAACTGGATGTTTCCTGATTTTGGGGGCGGTGGTGAATGGGGAGGTGCTGCAGTTGATATGGAAACGAAGATCCTTTATGTGAATAGCAATGAAGTGCCCTCAACACAGGTTATGTTTGATGCTCCGCAAACCGAAGGATCAGGCATCACACCCGGAAGAGCGGTTTATAATAAACATTGCATCAGCTGCCATGGCCCTGAATTGAAGGGTAGCGGTACTGAATATCCTTCTTTGCTAAATTTAAATAAGAAATATAATGTACTTCAGCTGAGTCAGATCATTCAGCAGGGCCGGAATAGAATGCCTTCCTTCAAGCATGTACCTGAATCGGAAAGAAAATCTCTGGCCGCATTCTTAACCGGTACAGAAGATAGATCCAAACAACAGATTGCTGTTGTAAGTACTGAGGCAAATAAGAAAAGTCAGATCCCATACATCATGAAAGGCTATGATCGGTTTGTGGATAAGGATGGCTATCCGGGAATCAAACCTCCATGGGGTACCTTAAATGCTGTGGATCTGAACAGCGGAAAGCTTCTGTGGAAAGTGCCATTGGGAGAGTATGCAGAATTGATCAAAAGAGGACTGGGGATAACAGGGTCGCGTAATTATGGCGGACCAGTAGTTACAAAAGGCGGACTGGTTTTCATTGCAGCAACTCCTGATGAAAAGATCAGGGCATTTGATAAGAATTCGGGAAAAATGGTTTGGGAATCAAAACTACCTGCAGCAGGTTTTGCGAGTCCGGCAACTTATATGATCAATGGAAAGCAATTTCTGGTGATCGCTTGTGGCGGTGGTAAACTGGGCAGTAAATCCGGCGACTCTTATGTTGCCTTTGCTTTACCTGATACTAAGAGTAATTGATCAGTGGTTAAAATCAGATTGATATTATTTTAGCAAACCCAATTTGATTAGAGCGTAGAAAATTCCACTGGTATGCAGTGCTTGTCCAAAGGCATTGCTTAAAACAAGTTCTTTTAATTTTTCAGGACTAACCAGTTCAATATCTATTTCCTCTCCCTTATCCAGCTGTTGTTTACCAACAAGCCGGCCGCCATGGGCAATATAACAGTGGGTTTTATTATTTGCTGTTGCCGGGTTAGCATACAGGCTCGACAAAAATTCAATTTCTGTGAATTGATATCCGGTTTCCTCCTGTAATTCTCTTCTGATGGCCTCTTCCGGACTTTCGCCTTTTTCGATACATCCACCCGGCAGTTCCAGGATCACTTCCCCTGCAGCATGCCTGTACTGTCTGACAAGAATAATTTCATTGTCCTCAGTTAGAGCAATAGCATTTACCCAATCAGGGTATTCCAAAACATAATAATCAGGAATGAGAGTGCCATCGGGCATTTTGCAGGAGTCAACCCGGAGTGTTGCCCAGTTTTCCCGGACAATATATTTGGATGAAAGTTTTTCCCAATCGAGATGGCTCATGTTTTATAGACTCTTTTTACATTTATGCACTCTGGCTTTCAACTTTTAACTTTCAGCTTAAGCTTTCAGTTTTTGTTTCTCGGCTTTAGGCTTTCAGCTTTTCCCTTTTAGCTTTCGGCTTTCGGCTTTCACCTCATCTACCAGCTTCCGCTTGACCCGCCACCACCAAAACTTCCACCACCAAATCCGCCGAAACCTCCTCCGCCGCCGCCACCGAAACCACCTCCGCCACCGGAAAATCCACCGAATCCGCCACTATTTCCTCTTCCAAGTTGTGAACCCATCAACAACCACCAAAAAGGACTTGCGCTTCCACGACCGCCTATGACCTCACTTCCTCCTCCACCTTTTTTGATGGCTATCAGTATAATGATGATCATGATAATTATAAATCCGATTCCAAGTCCGCCTTTTTTACCTGTTTTCTTAGGGGCGTCATTTTTATATTCACCCTTGGTATAAGAAATGATGGCACTGGTACCTTCATCAAGACCAGCATAGTAATCGCCTGTCTTGAAATTTGGAGTGATCTCACGTTCAATAATTCTTTTGGTGATCGCATCAGGCAATGCCCCCTCTACTCCATAACCTGTTTGAATGGTTACTTTTCTGTCGCCAAGAGAGACAAGCAGTAATACCCCATTATTATTTTTAGCACCCCCAATACCCCATGATTCTGCCAGTCGAACGCCATAATCAGCCACATCGTAACCTTCAAGCGATTTGATCAGAACTACCGCAATTTGAGTGGTGGTTGAATCGTTAAAAGCAACTAGTTTCTGCTCAAGCTGACCGATCTGCTGTGCTGAAAGTGTTTGAGTATAATCATTAACAAGACGGTTTGGCTTTTCCGGGAAAGTCTGTGCCAGAAGCACGGTACTTAATAATAGAAATACGACCGTAGAAAAAATATGTTTAATATTCATTTGAAGCTTTATTGAATTGTAATTTCCACTATTTACCATCCATGTGAGAGATCTCATTTGGTAGTTCATTCACATCTCCATCAAGGTATGGAAAAAAGGACTGCAGTTGTTCTCCGGCAATTTTAATACCGGCAATGATCCCGCCTGTCAGATCACCGTCCTTGAAAAAGCTTAACATAGTATCCTTAGTGCTATCCCAAAAATCATGTGGGACTAATTTATTAATACCTGCATCGCCAATTATAGCAAATTGATGATCCTGTGTGGCAATATAGATCAGAACGCCATTTCTTTGAGATGTTTTGTCCATCCCAAGTTTTTTGAAATAGGTCGCAGCACGATCCAGAACCGGTTCGCTGCAAGTCTTCTCCACACAAATACGGATTTCTCCGGATGTGAATCGTTCTGCTGATTCAACAGCCTCACTGATAAGCTGTTGCTCTTTTTCACTAAAAATTGACATGGCTTAAATTTAAATCGCCGGAATTAGATTCCGGCGATCAGTTAATGAATTAATACGGTTAGCTATACTTAGAACTCAACCTTTGGAGCTTTATTTGCCCCGGCTTCTGCCTGAAAGTATCCTTTTGCCTTGAATCCAAACATACCTGCAGTCAGGTTATTTGGAAAGGTCCTTATTGTAGAGTTATACTCCTGCGTTACCGTGTTGAATTTTTGACGCTCAACAGTTATTCTGTTTTCAGAACCTTCCAATTGTGCCTGGAGCTCAAGGAAATTCTGGTTTGCTTTAAGTTCAGGATAAGCTTCAACAGTTGCCAGTAAACGTCCTAAAGATTGACTCAAAGCTCCTTGAGCGGCCTGAAATTGTGCGATCGACTCCGGAGTAAGTTTGGTAGGGTCAACATTAACTGAAGTAGCTTTGGCACGTGCCTCAATAACCTGAGTTAAGGTTTCTTTCTCAAAATTTGCTGCTCCTTTAACAGAGTTTACAAGATTTGGTATAAGATCTGCCCTGCGTTGATACACATTCTCTACCTGAGCCCATTGTGAAGTCACCTGCTCATCCAGTTTAACCATACTGTTATATCCGCAAGAACTTAATGAAAGCACCGCGAAGAATCCAATGATATTCAATACTAATTTTTTCATAATTAAATTAAGGTTTCTCTAGTCTATAAATTTACACTATAGGAATCAATTTTCATACCTTTGTTACACATCCGGGATAATACCCGGCAATAAATATGATCAAAGAAATTGAACTGGTTCTTCTTCCGGAACATTCAGCTGATGAGATTTTCATCAGAGATTCGGCATGTAAATCCTTAAATATCAGCCCTGAACGTGTAAAAAACGTCCAAATTCTCAAGCGCTCGATCGATGCCCGCAGTCGCAAAGTGGTATTCAGATTGAGGGTAAATGTTTTTATTGATGAAGTTCCTGAACCTGAAATAATTACAGGTACTTATCAAAATGTCAGCGACAAAAAGCCGGTTTTAATAATCGGTGCTGGTCCCGCAGGTTTATTTGCTGCATTAAGATGTATTGAACTCGGACTAAAACCTGTTATTATAGAGAGGGGTAAGGATGTTAAGCAGCGAAGGAGAGACCTTGCTTTAATAAATAAAGAAGGTATCATTGATCCCGATTCAAATTACTGTTTTGGCGAAGGAGGAGCGGGTACTTATTCTGATGGTAAATTATATACCCGGTCAAATAAACGTGGTGACATTCAATATGTATTAAAAACATTCGTATCCCATGGTGCCACAACAGATATATTAATTGATGCAAGGCCACATATTGGTACGAACAAACTTCCGGGGATAATTACATCCATTCGTGACAGAATACTGAATGATGGTGGCGAAATTCATTTCGATTGCCGTGTCACGGACCTGATAATTTCCGGAAATACACTAAAAGGTGTTCTGGCCGGCGATAAAAAGTTTGAAGCAGAAGGTGTAATCCTAGCAACCGGGCATTCAGCCCGCGATATTTATTACTTGTTGGAAAAACACAAGGTATTGACGGAAGCTAAACCCTTTGCCTTAGGAGTCAGGATCGAACATCCTCAGGAAATCATTGATCAGGCTCAGTATCATTGTCTTGACCGGGGTCCATATCTTCCGCCTTCTTATTATAGTTTAGTCGAACAGGTTGATAATCGTGGGGTATTTTCTTTTTGTATGTGCCCCGGTGGGATCATTGCGCCTTGTTCTACTGATCAGAACGAAATTGTGGTCAACGGCTGGTCGCCATCCAAGCGGAATAATCCGTTTGCCAATTCAGGAACGGTTGTTCAGATCAATTTGGAGGATGTTCCCGGGAGTATGGATGATCCATTTAAAATGCTGAAATTTCAGTCTGAGATCGAAAAGCTTGCATTTAATGCGGGAGGCGGACATTTGGTCGCTCCTGCACAACGTATGGTAGATTTTGTGAATAACAAGATCTCTTCTGATCTTCCCCAAAATTCATACATCCCCGGAACCCGGTCTGCGGATCTGACATCGGTATTCCCTGAATTCATATATAAGAGACTGCAGAAGGCATTGCCGGTATTCGGTAAAAAGATGAATGGATATTATACGAATGAGGCAATTTTGGTTGGTGTGGAATCCCGAACATCATCACCACTTAGAATTCCGCGAGATAAAGAAACCTTGCAGCATCCTCAGCTTTCGGGTCTGTTTCCATGTGGAGAAGGGGCTGGTTATGCTGGTGGGATTGTCTCAGCAGCAATTGATGGGATGAATTGTGCAGATGCTGCTTTTAAAACAATAAACTAATACATACCTATATATAAGGAAGATATGAAGAAGACACTCATTCTTGGCGCAAGTACAAATCCATCACGTTATTCCAATCTTGCGGCACATCGCCTGGTGGAGCACGGTCATCCGATAGTGAATGTAGGAATAAAGCAGGGGGAAGTTGCAGGTGTTCCGATTGAACTGCCCGAAACCATCCATCAGGACCTGGATACAATTACACTATATCTGGGACCTGATAATCAGGTTCCTTATTATGATTACATATTGAAATCTAAACCCAGGAGAATTATATTCAATCCGGGAACTGAAAACCCTGAACTTGAAAGCATGGCTGAAAATAATGGGATAGAAACCACTGAAGCATGTACGCTGGTGCTTCTTTCAACAGGGCAATATTAAACTACATTCGGGTTCGTAATTCTTATTTCTTTCGGGAAGTAATTATTCAGTCTGTTATCCAGGATCTTTGCCCAGCCGAGCGGATGCTCTTCAAAACACATCAATGCCCAGCCTCTGTGATCTGATTCCAGTCGCAGTTCTTCTCTCTTAAGATAAGATATTGACTGGTCATGGGTCAGGTTGATCCGGTGAACAGCCGGGTTATTTAACAGGCTTACCGCCAGTTCATGATTTGGAACCAGGTCTTTCCCCATTACCTTTCCGATCCTTACTCCCGATTTTTTAAGATAAAGCCGGGATTGCAGATATGATAAGTCTGCTTCAAGTCTGGCAGGTATTGCAAAAAACTCTTCCTGCAGATTAATTAATCTGATCTCCTGAGAATCTATCAGCCACCTTTTGATAATTTCCTCGCTCTTTGTATTGACTGTATTTTCTCTGGCTCTCCTGATCTGCGGGAAGGCACTTATTGATTTTTTTCTGAAGGCAGCAATAAAAAAGCCTTCTCCTCTTACTTTATGAGGATAGAACCGGTATCCATAGCATTGATGATCATCAGATTGTGTTTCCACGATTCCCCATTCACTTTCTATTGGTATTCTGATGCTTTCCAGTTCAAATGTTTCAAAAAGCCAGTCTGATATTTCTTCATTCTCCTGTTTAGAATAGGAGCATGTAGAATAAATGAGTGTCCCATTTTGTTTTAATGCATCAATGACGTCGGCAAGTATGCGTTGCTGTCGCTGGCTGCAAAGTTGTACTGCGCTTTCCGACCATTCATTAATTGCAGCAGGGTCCTTACGGAACATGCCTGAACCCGAACAGGGGGCATCTACTACTATAGCATCGAAATAACCTTCCAGTCTTTTAAAGTCTTTTGGATCATTATTACTGACAAATGTGTTCTCCGGTCCCCATTTGTTCAGGTTGTCACAAAGTACAGGTACCCGGGTTTTGATGATCTCATTGGCCAGCAATAAACTGTCTTTAGTTAATAATGAACTAATTAATGTGCTTTTCCCTCCGGGTGCTGCACATAGATCGAGTACCTTCAGATTTTCGGACAGGTCAATCGTATTCTTCATGACATGCTCCAGAAACATCGATGAAGCTTCCTGTACATAATAACATCCTGCATGAAATAAAGGATCGGCAGTGAAGGAAGGACGTTCAGCAAGATATCTTCCATTAGTACACCAGGGCATCTGCTCAGAATTTGCAAATGCTTGTGAATGCTTGAACGGATTCAGTCTTATGGAGGTAAGCTGTTCTCCATTAGTATGCGTTGCAATAAATTCTTCGTCTTCAATATGATAATTCTCTATTAAAGATCGAATAAGTGCAGGAGGAAGTTTGCTTGTCATAATTGATTCAAAAATACGGGAATACTTGATATGGCAGAACATTGAAATGAGTATTAATTATTTGCAGAACCAGGAATTAGGAACCAAGACCAAGGAACCAAGACAAAGGATCAAAGAGCAAGGACGATTGTACTTCCCTAATTAGAGTTGACCGGTTTCTAATAGTTTTTCATTGTTAAAAATAGTAAACCTTGGCTTAGAAAAAAGTTTATTATTAAACCAA
>NZ_FNHH01000052.1 GCF_900103545.1 Daejeonella rubra | reverse complement strand
TTAATTCCCGGAGAACACCTTAATTTGCCTTTGCCCTTGTAACTATTGTAAAACACAAGTTCTATACTCTGTTTTACTTTTACAAGTCTAAAGGAGAACACCGACCATAGAAAACCTGTCGAAAGGCGGGCTCGCTAAGACGCAAAAGTTTACAGGTTGTTAGGATCATTTGTTTTACATCCTGCAATAGCGTCTCTGCGTCTTAGCGAGATTCTTTCTTCACCTATACATAGAGCCAATTTTGTGCCTTACTCGCAAAGTTTCCTCACCTGCTGAAGGACAGGTTTCGGGATTTGTTTTAGATTGATTACCCCCTATTCGGTGTTCTCGCTGATCAGTCTTTATCCAAAAAAGGATAGCGATAATCTTTAGGTGGATCAAAGGTTTCTTTAATGGTTCTTGGTGAAACCCATCTCAAAAGATTAATCATAGAGCCGGCTTTATCATTAGTTCCTGAACCTCTGGCACCTCCAAATGGTTGTTGTCCTACAACGGCACCTGTACATTTATCATTGATGTAAAAATTACCTGCAGCATTCCTTAATGCATGAGTTGCTGTAGCCAGAGCATAACGATCCTGTGCCAATACCGCTCCGGTTAATGCATAAATTGATGTGCTGTTCACTATCTCAAGAGTTTTCTCAAAGTCTTTGTCCTCATAAACATAAACAGTCAGAACCGGTCCGAACAATTCTTCACACATGGTGACGTATTTCGGATCTTTGGTAAGCAGTACAGTAGGTTCAATAAAATAGCCTTTCGACTTATCATAGTTTCCTCCAGAAATGATCTCCAGGTCTTTGTCCTTTTTGGCTCTGTCGATAAATCCTGTCAGTTTATCGAAAGATTTTTCATCGATCACGGCATTGACAAAATTTCCGAAGTCTTCTGTAGGGCCCATTTTCAGGCTAGCCAGATCACGTTGTAATAATTCTTTGATCGCCGGCCATACGGATGCAGCAATG
Organism: Daejeonella rubra; assembly: GCF_900103545.1. Lineage (GTDB taxonomy): Bacteria > Bacteroidota > Bacteroidia > Sphingobacteriales > Sphingobacteriaceae > Daejeonella > Daejeonella rubra. Next base: position 5,559 of record NZ_FNHH01000052.1, on the reverse strand, counting down.
TACACCCTTGATGCAGCAGAGCATTTTTGGCCCTGGTATTCAAATGCTCCGCGAAGGATTGCGGTGCTTGAAGCTTCTACGTCTGCTGAACCATGCACCAAAATGAAATCTTTACCGCCTGTTTCTCCAACTATGCGCGGGTAGGTTTTGTATTTATGGATATTATTGCCAATTGTTTTCCAGATATCCTGGAATACTGCGGTAGAACCTGTAAAATGTATGCCTGCGAAATCAGGATGGTTGAAAATAACTTCACCGGCATCCGGACCGGAAACATAAACCAGATTGATCACACCATCTGGTAAACCTGCTTCGCGGAAGATCTGCATTAATACATTAGCAGAGTAGATTTGTGTGTTTGATGGTTTCCAAACAACCACATTGCCCATCATGGCTGCTGAAGTAGGCAAATTACCTGCAATTGCGGTGAAGTTGAATGGAGTTAGTGCAAAAACAAATCCTTCAAGCGCTCTTTGCTCCAGCCTGTTCCAGCTCCCCCGTGGAGATACGGGTGGTTGTTGCTGGTAGATCTCGGTCATGTATTTTACATTGAAACGCAGGAAATCAATAAGCTCACAGGCGGCGTCGATCTCAGCCTGAAATGCATTTTTTGATTGCCCCAGCATTGTGGCAGCATTTAGTTTATACCGGTATGGGCCGGCAATCAGATCGGCAGCTTTTAAGAAAATAGCAGCACGCTGTTCCCAGGGTAAATTTTCCCAGGCATTTTTGGCTTTCAGGGCTGCCGAGATGGCATCAGAAACATGCTCTTTGCTTCCCTGACTATAACTTCCAAGCAAATGCTGATGGTCATGCGGCGGGAAAATATTGACCTTTTTATCTGTTCTGACCTCTTTGCCATCGATATACATCGGGATGTCGATCGTTTTGGAACGTGATTCAGCAAGTGCTTCTTTCAGTAATGCTCTTTCTTTACTTCCCGGAGCATAATTTAATATCGTCTCGTTTACCGGTTGCGGTACGTTGAAAAATCCTTTTAACATAATTGGTATCGTTAGTTGGGTCAAAGATAAGGCTTTGATTGAAATCTGCGGATTGATTCCCTGTAAAAATAAACAGGCCTGATTCTTGCAATATTGAATACAGGAACCGTTTATTTAAACCTATTGTTGCTTAATATCAGGTTGCAATATGATTGTCCTCATTTTCTGGCTGGAGGAGTTTATGGATCTTTGTATCAACGGAATTTATTTACCTTTTAATTTCAAGATTATGAGTACTAATGTAATGGAAGCAGTAAAAGTGACTGAAAACACAGCGATAATGAAAGGCCTTGTTTATCAGGGACCGGGCGAAAAGAAGTGGATGGATGTTCCAAAACCTAAGATTCTGGCTCCAACAGATGCGGTTGTTAAAATTTTAAAAACGACCATATGCGGAACTGACCTTCATATTCTGAAGGGTGATGTTCCGACAGTAACAAAAGGAAGGGTCCTGGGGCATGAAGGTGTTGGTATTATTGAAGAAATAGGAACTGCAGTGAATAACTTCAAAAAGGGTGATCATGTGCTGATCTCCTGTATCACTTCCTGCGGTAAATGTGAGTATTGTAAAAAGCAGATGTACTCGCATTGCGAAGATGGTGGCTGGATATTAGGTCATTTAATTGATGGTACGCAAGCTGGATTTGTTCGAATTCCTCACGCGGATAATAGTCTGTATAAAATACCTGCCGGTGCGAATGAAGAGGCGATGGTTATGCTCAGTGATATTTTACCAACCGGCCATGAGATCGGTGTAATTAACGGTACTGTAAAGCCTGGAGATACCATTGCTATTATTGGTGCTGGTCCGATAGGAATGTCTGCTTTACTGACTGCACAATTCTATTCTCCTTCAAAGATCATCATGGTCGATATGGATGAAAATCGTTTGGCGGTGGCTAAAACTTTTGGCGCTACTCATACGATCAATCCAACGAAAGATGATGTTGCAAAATTAATTGCAAAAGAAACGAAAGATGGGGTAGATGTAGCCATAGAAGCGGTTGGTATTCCGCAGACTTTTGATATTTGCCAGGAAATTATCCGCCCCGGAGGTCATATTGCCAATGTCGGTGTGCATGGTAAAAGTGTAGATCTGCAGCTTCAAAAACTATGGATACAGAATATTACCATAACTACCGGACTAGTAAACACGAATACCACACCAATGTTGCTAAAAACAGTGGAAAGCAATGGTATTAGTCCGGAAAAATTAATTACCCACCGATTTAAATTTGATCAGATCATGGATGCCTATGAGGTCTTTGGAAATGCAGCAAGAGAGAAAGCGATCAAGGTTATTATTGGGGATTAGGTCCTTTAAAGGATAATTATTTAAATAGTTTAGTCTGACCGCTTAATACCCAGGTAAAAGCGCTCAGACTTTTTACTTGTTCAGATTTCCTAATAGCATAGAATTTGTATCGAATGATAAGTTTTTTGCGTGCCTTCCATTAGGTTTTGATTGTTTTGGAGGCTAGATCCTGTTTAAATTGGTTCACCCAATTGCGTGATAATCTTTTCATAACCAATAATTTTTCGATATTTTTGTATTATTATGAAAACATTACAGATACTGGTACCAGAAAAAAAGGAAGCGGTGATCAAAGTAATCCTTAAAGAGCTTGGTATAAGTTTTAAATCTATTAAAGAAGTTAAGGAACCCAATTCTGAAACTATCTCAGCCATGAATGAATTAAAAGCTGGGAAAGGTAAAAAATTCAAAAATGCAGAATCTTTATTTAATAGTATTAAATAAAGATGTTTGCTCTGGTAGCCTCTAATAAGTTTCTTAGGGATATTAAACTTCTTAAAAAAAGATCGCTTAAGGATTTCACAATTCTTCAGGATTTTGTTGGTTTGCTAGCTGAAAAAGGTCATGCAGGACTTGATAAAAAGTACAGGCCTCACCGCTTAAGCGGAAATTTTAAAGGATACTGGGAGTGCCATGTTAAGACGGATCTATTGCTTATTTGGGAAGAGAATGAAACTTTAAACCTTATTGAGCTGGTGCGGACCGGAACCCACTCCGACTTGTTTTAATTTGATTTGCCCTGATTTAGCATTGTGATTTGCTTTCATTCTTTGAACTACTGATATTTACAACAACAGCTCGACGGACAGGATTATTATTACGTAGTTGTGATTTGCTTTCATTCTTTGAACTACTGATATTTACAACAACAATCCCTGCAAAAATATTCTCCCAACAGTGTTGTGATTTGCTTTCATTCTTTGAACTACTGATATTTACAACAACTTTAGTTACAATCGTAACGGGCGACATTAAGTTGTGATTTGCTTTCATTCTTTGAACTACTGATATTTACAACAACGCCACCCAATGCCTTTAATGCTCCGCCTGTGTTGTGATTTGCTTTCATTCTTTGAACTACTGATATTTACAACAACACCTCAATACGATTACCACCTGTTCCAAAGTTGTGATTTGCTTTCATTCTTTGAACTACTGATATTTACAACAACGGTATTGAAGTCAAGCTTCGCAGGTCAAGGTTGTGATTTGCTTTCATTCTTTGAACTACTGATATTTACAACAACTCACCTCCAGCAATAGCAGGCATGTTAGCAGTTGTGATTTGCTTTCATTCTTTGAACTACTGATATTTACAACAACAATGTTCCGTTTTTAATGTAGTTATTGAGTGTTGTGATTTGCTTTCATTCTTTGAACTACTGATATTTACAACAACTAATGGTCTCTTTAATTTCATCCCTGAAAGTTGTGATTTGCTTTCATTCTTTGAACTACTGATATTTACAACAACAACGTTAAGGATCCAACGCTACAACCAATAGTTGTGATTTGCTTTCATTCTTTGAACTACTGATATTTACAACAACTGCTATGTGGTTTATATCTAGTGTGTAGTAGTTGTGATTTGCTTTCATTCTTTGAACTACTGATATTTACAACAACCCGCTTTTGGTGTAGGTTCGGCCCGCTATAGTTGTGATTTGCTTTCATTCTTTGAACTACTGATATTTACAACAACTTGGGTTGATCACGGTCATACGTTGGAAGGTTGTGATTTGCTTTCATTCTTTGAACTACTGATATTTACAACAACCCGTACACACACAACATAAAACCCCCAAAAGTTGTGATTTGCTTTCATTCTTTGAACTACTGATATTTACAACAACGGGGCCAAAATAAGACTATCAGACGAATAAGTTGTGATTTGCTTTCATTCTTTGAACTACTGATATTTACAACAACCATAAATAACAGGTTGATCAGGTTTAATAGTTGTGATTTGCTTTCATTCTTTGAACTACTGATATTTACAACAACAAAACTGTTATATTACAGGATCTGTTACAGTTGTGATTTGCTTTCATTCTTTGAACTACTGATATTTACAACAACTTTATCTGAATACATGTAAGCTAAAGTATAGTTGTGATTTGCTTTCATTCTTTGAACTACTGATATTTACAACAACATTGATTTCATCAACACTACATTCTACAGTGTTGTGATTTGCTTTCATTCTTTGAACTACTGATATTTACAACAACTTGATCAATATAAATAGCTACTGGTTGTAGGTTGTGATTTGCTTTCATTCTTTGAACTACTGATATTTACAACAACTCTTCTTGTAGAATACACTTTGACCCAATGGTTGTGATTTGCTTTCATTCTTTGAACTACTGATATTTACAACAACTTGGGAATTGAGACACAAGGCGGGTCATTTGTTGTGATTTGCTTTCATTCTTTGAACTACTGATATTTACAACAACTTCCCTTAATAATAGTTTCAAACTCATTTAGTTGTGATTTGCTTTCATTCTTTGAACTACTGATATTTACAACAACATACAATTTTCATAAAATAGTGTGTATTAAGTTGTGATTTGCTTTCATTCTTTGAACTACTGATATTTACAACAACCGCGAAAAGAAGCTTGTCGAGAATAAATAGTTGTGATTTGCTTTCATTCTTTGAACTACTGATATTTACAACAACCCATCTTTCCCTTTGGTCTGTCTACCGGTAGTTGTGATTTGCTTTCATTCTTTGAACTACTGATATTTACAACAACAATTTGTTTTTTACCCTCAAATGAAAAATAGTTGTGATTTGCTTTCATTCTTTGAACTACTGATATTTACAACAACTTAGATTGCCAAATACAGAAACTTCATATTGTTGTGATTTGCTTTCATTCTTTGAACTACTGATATTTACAACAACACCAGGCATCCAAGGATATTAAGCCAAACAGTTGTGATTTGCTTTCATTCTTTGAACTACTGATATTTACAACAACCCATTGCAAATGTTGGCTTCCCTGTAAGAGGTTGTGATTTGCTTTCATTCTTTGAACTACTGATATTTACAACAACCTATCTTTATTAAATAATAGCCAGGTGAAGGTTGTGATTTGCTTTCATTCTTTGAACTACTGATATTTACAACAACAGCTAGATATTCCGACGAAAGTACGCCAGTGTTCCGCGACAAAGTACCCCATTTATTCCGGAGCAAAGTACGCCAGGCAGACCGGCCTGTAACATCAC
>NZ_FNHH01000017.1 GCF_900103545.1 Daejeonella rubra | reverse complement strand
TGATCTACAACAGACTGTTTAAATGATTCACTAAATGTTTGAATTAATTGATCCATAAGTTTACTAGTTATGTAAACCTATTTTAGGACAAGACAATCATATAAAATCTTATCCAGACATTAATGTTTCCCGAATGAGTGAATTTATCCCAAAATATTGCTCCAAACCTCATAGTATCCTCTCGCTATAAACTTCCCTATAGTTAAATAACAGATCATAGCGAGATGCTACGTACAGACTGAGGAGTAAATTGTGTAACAATTCCGAAGTCATTCAGCATTAATATTATAAGCTTTATAGATTTATAATGAATAACGGGGGCAGCATATTCCTTCCTGATCAAGTAAATTTGAATATATGGCAAAGAAACCTACCGAAATTACAGGCAGGGCGGTTGATCCATTCACTGCAAGCATGGAGTCGAACCCGACCTTAAGCCGGCGTGAAATGATCGGCGTAACCGGTATGTCCGGATTGGCGGCTTTGACCGGCATTTCAGCCGGTGCTGTTGCACAGACTCAGCAACAACGGCCTCGAATCGCCTGTCTTGTCAGCTATTGGGCTTTTACGAGATCTCATGCGGACTGGATCATTTGCAAGCTATTGGACGGTTATTGGTGGCAGGGAGCCCATACTCCTTCACGGGTGGACATTGTATCCGTTTACATTCATCAACTTGAAGAAAGCGGACTGGGTCAGAAAGTATGCAAAGCGAAAAACATTCCGATCTTTAAGACAGTAGGTGAAGCCCTTACGCTTGGTGGGACGGAACTTGCGGTGGATGGTGTTGTCATTATCGGAGAACACGGGAATTACCCAACTGATCTCAAGGGGCACTGGCTATTGCCGCGCTGGTGGATTTACAATCAGGTTATTCGCATTTTCGAGCAGAGTAAGCGCTCGGTGCCGGTCTTTAACGACAAGCATCTCTCCTACAATTGGGATGAGGCCAGGTGGATGTTTGACAAATCCCGTGAGTTGAACTTTCCCCTGACCGGGGGATCATCCATACCCAGCTACTTTCGCAAGCCAGAGATAGAGCTTGATATTGATACACCCATAAAGACATCGATAGTTGTCGGAGTCGCCCACGATGAAGGAGCCATTTTTCATTGTATTGATACGCTCCAGTGTTTTGTAGAACGCCGCAAAGGCGGCGAGACCGGCGTGAAGTCAGTGCAGAACATTAGAGGGCCTGAAACATGGAAGTGGGTTGAACGCAATCCCTGGGCCGGCAAGCTGCTGGAAGCGGTGCGAATAAGTTTGGACCTTAAGCCGGGTTACTTTCAGGAGAATAGAAGACCAAGTGTCCTGATCGTGGAGTATAATGATGGAACGAAAGGCGCTGTAATTTCTGGCCTGGAAGTGGGCTGGACTTACGCCGGCGAAATCGAAGGACGCAAAGAACCGGTGCTTGTATCTATGCTTGGAATGCCCGGTCCCTTTTCGCAGTACCATGCTGCCAACGCCCTGCCACACTGGATCACCGAGATGATGCTGACCAAAAAAGAACCATTCAATGCCGAGCGGCTGCTTCTGTCGACCGGGATCACAAATCAATTCAATGAATCAAACTGGGATAACGGCAGGTACTCTGCCATCGGACGGCGCATTGAGACTCCTTTCCTGAACATATCCTACCGCTCAACACGGGGACCACTCTTTAACAAGGGCGAACGGCCGCCGAACCGGCCCTATATACGGGGTTTTGATCAGTAGATCAAGGAGCAAAAAAAGGCGAAACCCTCAATTTCCATCAACCATATTTGTTACAAGACAAGCTGCATAATCATTCCTAATCATTGAATTATTGTTAATTTAGTTCCCGGATATAGATTAAACGACAAGGCAGCATATTCATTCCTAAACAAGAAATAAAACGTTATGGCAAAGAAACAACCGGAAATTGCATCAGGAGCTGCAGATTCCTTCCCAATCACTGAAATCATGGAGGCAAATCCATATTTCACCCGGCGTCAAATGCTGGGAATAACCGGTATGGCAGGTTTAACGGCTTTAGCCGGCAGCGCAGCTGCTGCTTTCCCTGGCGCTCAGCAAAGCCGACCTCGTATAGCAGTTCTCGTCAGCTACTGGGGTGCGACAAGATCGCATGCAGACTGGATCGTAAACAAGCTGATTGACGGTTATTGGTGGGATGGCGCCTACACTCCATCGCGGGTGGATGTTGCCTCTATTTATATGCATCAGCATGATGAAAGCGTACTGGGTCAGAAAGTAGCCAAAGCGAAAGGTATTCCGGTTTTTAAGACAGTAGCTGAAGCGGTTACGCTTGGGGGCAAGGAACTTGCAGTGGATGGCGTAGTCATAGTAGCAGAACACGGGGAATATGCAACTGACCTCAAAGGACACTGGCTATTGCCGCGCTGGTGGATCTACAATCAGGTTATCCGCGTTTTCGAGCAGAGCAAGCGCTCTGTGCCGGTCTTTAACGATAAGCACCTCTCCTATAATTGGGATGATGCGAAGTGGATGTTTGATAAATCCCGTGAGCTAAACTTTCCTTTAACAGGAGGTTCCTCAATACCGGTCTATTACCGCAAGCCTGAAATAGAACTCGATATCGATACCCCTATAAAAAATTCGATCGTGGTTGGAGGCACCGGAGATGAGGGAGCCATTTTCCATGCCATTGATGTACTTCAAGCCTTCGTTGAGCGCCGCAAAGGCGGTGAGTCGGGCGTTAAGTCGGTACAATCCATCCGCGGATCTGAAGCCTGGAAGTGGGTCGAACGCAATCCATGGGCCAGCAAGCTGCTTGATTCAGTGGCGAAAAATTTTGACTTCAAGCCAGGATATTTCCAGGAGAGCCCACAAACAAACATATGCGTCATAGAGTATAATGATGGAACAAAAGCGGCTGTAATTGGTGGTCGCGGTGTGGGATGGACCTATGCAGGTGAAATCGCAGGGAAAAATGAACCGACGATCATCTCGATGCTTGGATGGGCAGGCCCATTCGACCAATACCATGCCTCTAACGCTCAACCGCACTGGATCACAGAGATGATGGTGACCAAAAAAGAACCTTTCAATGCGGAGCGGCTGCTTCTGTCGACCGGGATTACAAACCACTACATGGAATCAAACTGGGAAGGCAGCAAGTACTCTGCAGTCGGACGCCGCCTCGAAACACCGGCCCTGAACATAAAGTATCGCTCTACAAGAGGTGCGCAATTCAGCAAGGGGGAAAGACCACCGGCAAGGCCGTATATTCGGGGATTTGATCAATAGGCAGGACGTCTGAGGTATGAGGTATGAGGTATGAGGTATGAGGTATGAAGTATGAGGTATGAGGTATGAGGTATGAGGTATGAGGTCTGAAGTATGAGGTATGAGACTTGAGACTTCGGTCTTCAGACATCCGACTTCAGTCTTCAGACTTCGGTCTTCAGACTTCTGACCTCAGACATCAGTCCTATAAAACAGTAACAAGAAACACAGACTAAAAAAACAAAATAAAATTGCAGCTATGGAGCCAGATTCACTTCCAATTAATGAAATTATAGAGTCAAACCCAATCTTCAGCAGACGTGAAATGCTGGGAATAGGCGGCATAGCAGGTTTGGCTGCTCTAACGGGCATCTCCACAGATGCTGTTGGACAGACTCAACAGAAAAGACAACGCATTGCCGTTCTGGCTACCTATTGGGGTGCTACGAGATCACATGCTGACTGGTTGGTAAACAAGCTGATCGATGGGTATTGGTGGCAGGGCGCTTATCATCCTTCCCGCGTGGAGGTTGTATCTCTTTACCTGCACCAGCATGATACAAGCTTACTCGGACAGAAAGTTGCTAAAGCAAAAGGTTTTCCGGTCTTTAAATCGGTAGCTGAAGCTTTGACACTTGGGGGTAAGGAACTTGCAGTGGATGGTGTGGTCATCGTTGCAGAACACGGCAATTACCCCACCGATCTTAAGGGGCATTGGCTCCTGCCGCGCTGGTGGATCTACAATCAGGTTATCCGCGTTTTCGAGCAGAGCAAGCGCTCGGTACCGGTCTTTAACGACAAGCACTTTTCCTACAACTGGGATGATGCTAAGTGGATGTTTGATAAATCCCGCGAGCTGGGCTTTCCTTTGACCGGTGGTTCCTTACTACCGGTTTACTACCGCAAGCCCGAGATAGAACTGGAAAATGACACGCCAATAAAGCACTCGATCGTGGTTGGAGCTACTCCGGATGAGGGAGCTATTTTTCATTGTATCGAATTGCTTCAAGCCTTCGTTGAGCGCCGCAAGGGTGGTGAGACTGGTGTGAAATCGATTCAATCCATCCGCGGACCTGAAGCATGGAAGTGGGTAGAACGCAATACCTGGGCAGGTAAACTGCTTGATGAAGTGGCGAAAAGTTTAGACCTGAAGCAGGGACACTATCAGGCGAGCCCCAGGACAAACATCTGTGTTATAGAATATAATGATGGAACGAACGCGGCTATAATTGGCAGTCAGGGATCAGGATGGACGTACGCCGGTGAGATTGAAGGGCGTAATGAGCCGACAATTGTCTCTTTACTTGGCTTCCCGGGCCCATTCGACCAGTATCATGCATCAAACGCCCAACCGCATTGGATTACCGAGATGATGCTGACTAAAAAGGAACCATTCAATGCCGAGCGTCTGCTTTTGACGACCGGGATTACAAACCATTATATGGAGTCAAACTGGGAAGGCAGCAAGTACTCTCCGGTCGGACGCCGCATCGAAACCCCTTTCCTGAATATGACTTATCGTCCTACACGGGGAGCACAATTTAACAAAGGAGAGCGGCCACCGGCACGGCCGTATATTAGGGGATTTGATCAGTAGGATCAGAAAGAGGTATGAAATTTGAGGTAGGATGTATGAAGTATGAGGTATGAAGCATCAGACTTCAGTCTTCAAACCTCAGACCAATGGAGCCAAGAACCATGATAATGTACTGCTAATTTAAAATTGGCAGTATTTCTTCAGACCTCAGTCCTCAGACCTCAGACAACACATAACACATAACTGACAACAGAATACAGAATACAGAATACATGAAACGCCGAGACCTAATAAAAAGCTTAACACTCCTTCCGCTAGCCGGGGGTTTTCCAATAGATTCCCTTTTTGCAACTCCTGTAACCGGAAATAAGGTGCCTTATAATTTTCAGAATAAACCAATGCCTGATCTGCATCGCAAAGCGTTTGTGATGGATGGACATACGCATGTAATGACCCGCGAGCTGTTAATGGGAACTGATATCGGGCAGCGTTATACGGATGGAAATGTCGATCTCCCAAGGGCCAGAGAAGGTGGTGTTGACGCGATGTTCTTTTCGGTCTATACGCCTGAACACTATTATCCCGGAAGGTTCGAGACAAAAAACACATTTCGTGTGGTGAACCTGGCATTGGACCAGATCAAAAACAATCATTCGCAGATCGAACTGGCGCTCAACGCTTCCGATATCCATCGCATAAATAAGAAAGGCAAAATGGCCGCTTTCCTCGATCTGGAAGGTCCCTGGGACATGGACGGAGATATAAACCTGCTCCGTGCTCTTCATCGCTTAGGTCTTAGATCCATTCAGCTCCCTGCACATAATACCACCAATGCATTTATTGATACCTGCAATGACGTCAGTCGCTGGGGTGGCATCAATGATCTCGGAAGAAAGATAATCCGGGAAATGAATGACCTTGGGATGGTGATCAATATCGCCCATGCATCTAATGATGCCATACTGCAAACTGTGGAGGCAAGTAAACATCCGGTGATCTACAGTCACGGAGGATTTTACGGCATCGTACCACATCCGCGCTGTATTACCGATGAAGCGGCAAAAGCTGTCGCAGCAAAAGGCGGAGTAATTGGTATCCACTTCGGTAGCCTCTTTAACAATCCTATTTACTGGAAATGGCAGCAAGGTCAGAAAAAATCCAACGAAACAAAGCCGGGCACAGTACAGGCTTCTCCCCTCAAGACCATTGAAGAAGTAGACAAGGAAGTACTTAAAGAGGTTCCATTGAGTTTCAAAGGAACCATCCCTGAAGAATATTGGATGCATGTAGATCAGCTGGCTAAAGTGATCGACTATGGCGTACAACTAGTTGGTGAGGATCACATGGCCCTGGGTTCTGATTTAGATGGCGGACCTGAACTGCCCCGCGAAATTAAAGACATCAGCGATTTTCCACAGATCACTATGGCGATGCAAAGGCTGGGTTATAGCGATCAACGAATCAAAAAGATCCTTGGTTTGAACTGGCTGAGGGTAATTCGGGAGGTAACGGAGGGGAAATGAGGCAAGGATAGAATTTAGGCGGAAGCCTGAACTTTTGAACCAATAAACTATTATCTCAAATCATATTTTAACGCTCAAACAAATCCTCTACATTTGTTATTCTGTACTCCTATCTTTTAGTGTATCTCTCTTATGATCAAAACGAACACAAATGCAGCATATGGATACTGTCGAAGATGACAAATTAATATAAGATCAATTATGGATCATTGTCATCTGCATATATTGCTATATCCTATCTTATAGGGTACAAAAGATTTACATTTCCGTTAGTGACATATTAAATTATGATTAGTCAAGATCAAAAAATTAAAAAACTCATTAAGCTTAATGATGAGTTGGAGAATTATTTCAGAAATACAATCATTCCGCAATTATTTGTAGATAGTGACTTGATTTTAAGGAAATTTACCCCTCCTGCCATGAAGCAGTTTTCATTAAAAACTGGTGACGTGGGGAAAAATATCGAAGATATTAAAGACAATTTCCGCTTTCATACTATCGTTGAGAATATTGAACAGGTCATCGATAGTAATGAGATACTTGAAAAAGAAATCCAAACAACAGATTTGAGGTGGTATCAAATGAACATTATACCCTATGTTATTACGAAAACTAAAAAAACTGATGGGGTTATTATAACATTTGTAGAAATAACAGCCAGGGTCAAAGACCTGGTTAACCAGGAAATGCTGATCGCGGATCATGAAACATTGCTGGACACGATATCTCATGATATTAAAGGGCCGCTCACAAGTTTGCTATTGACTACCAATCAGCTTAAAAAAGTTTCTACAGATAAGTCTAAAGCATTTTTAATGTTATTCAGAATTTTAGAAAGCTCCATTAAAAAAATGCAGGCTATTATAATGGAGTTGACAGATGCAGGCAAGTTGAAAGATAAATACAAAGTTGAGGAAGAGCTTTTAGATTTTGAAAATATCCTGGAAGATGTTCGTCTTACCCTGGCTGGAACAATTATGGAGTCCGGCGCGGAAATTAGTGTAAACATGAATGTGTCTCAGATATTGTATTCCCGAAGAAAACTAAGAAGCATAGTTTATAATCTGGTAAATAATGCCATTAAGTTTCATTCGCCGGATAAAACCCCTGAAATACTGATAACTACTAAAATGGAGAATAAATATGTCGTAATAACCATTAAGGATAACGGTATTGGCATAGATAAAACCAAACATAAAGAGATTTTCTCAAAATATAGCCGCGTAGGAAATACTGTCGAAGGTTCAGGTATCGGCTTATATCTGGTCAATGAAATTGTAACAAATTCGGGCGGCAAAATACTTTTGAAAAGCACTTTAGGCAAAGGTTCTGAATTTAGGGTTTACCTGCCTGCACATTAATTATTAGCAAGCCTGTACAAGCATAAAAGATATGTTTTTAGATTTCAATTGCCGTGGGATATGCCGGCAGAAATCCCTGCTCCCCTGTCCTGTAGAGTTCAGCGCAGCGTCTACGAATGCCAAATGAAGTGGAGTCTTCGGACTCCTGAACAAAAATTGATTTTCCAGTACAACACAAATCGTATCTTCTATTAAACACTAAGGCTGTGCTGGAGCCATTCAGCTTTCACCTTTTTGCTTTTCGCTTTCAGCTTTTTGCTTTGGAATTTTTAACTATAAAGTAAATTCCAACGAATCATTGAACGAGATGATTCCTATTCCAATACTTCTTCCTCCCTGGTGCAGCATAGGCTTGAGATCATTCATCAAAAATATTCATGGGCTTCGCCTCTACAATTAAAAATTTTACGATAAAATTTACCAGTCAAATTATCTTACCGCTCCTTCCCGCCCGGCAATCTTCAGCAGAAAAAAATCAGGATAAAAATTCTGATTTTTTGGAAATTTAGCTCAAGCCTTCCGCAACTCAGAACCCGGGAACTATTTCCCGATTTCAGGCTAAATTAAGACTGTCAGAGACAAGTTCTCAATCCTGATAGCCATGTTATTATTCAGACTGCAATATTTCAACAGAATCCTTTATTCATGCCTTAAAACGAAACAATGCCTTTCCAGCGAGTTGCTTCGAAAGAATATAGATTTTGTTTGGTCAATCAGCTAAAAATCACGTTTTTTCTTCATAACTCTGTCACGTACTAAAAAAGGTTTACAAAAAGCGAACAAATTATATAACTTATGTTCGCAATGGAAAAACCCAGGAAAGGAAGTAAATCAGGTCTTCCTCCTATTTATGAAGACGATTTTAAAATCGCAGTCGCCAGAGAGTATTTGACCGGGAAGTTAAGTTACTCGCAGTTAGCAAGAAAGCACGGTTTATCAGGCGAGCATACGCCTCGTTATTTTGTTCGTTGGTACAAACAATGGTTATTGGATCATGAACTTGATTCTCCACTTGGCCAATCAGATGTATTTACCCATAAAAGTTCTACTGAACTGGAAAGGCAACTTGCTGAAGCTAATCTAAAGATTACTGCTTTGGAAACGATGATTCGCATAGCTGAAGAGAGCCTGGGGGTCGATATTAGAAAAAAGTCTGGTACCAAACGATCTTCCAGGTGAAAAGGAATTACAGCAATATGCCTGTAGCAACCCTTTGCGGATTGTTTGGTAAATCAAGACAAGCCTGGTATGAGATGCAGAGCCGAAAAGAACAAAACTTATTACAGGAAGAACTCATCCTAACCTGGGTACGGGAAATAAGAAAACCTTTACCGCGTATAGGGGGTATTAAGCTGCTTGCTATGCTTGCTCAGCAATTTGAAGCGCACCGAATTGATATGGGCCGTGACAGTTTCTTCTCTATTCTTAAAAAACATAATCTTCTAATTCAGCCTAAACGAAGGTATGTATTTACTACCCAATCCTTCCACCATTATAAAAAGTGGCCGGATCTGATACAAAGAAGACACCCGATTAAATCAGAACAGATCTGGGTAAGTGATATTACCTATTTAAGAACAAAGAGTGGCTTTATCTATCTTTTTCTTATTACAGATGCCTTTTCAAGGAAGATTGTAGGTTACCATCTCAGTCAGAGCCTTAAGGCCAGTGGATGTATTACTGCACTCCATAAAGCCATGGGTCAACGGGAATATCCGGACAGGAAACTCATCCATCATTCAGACCGGGGAATTCAATATTGCTGTGATGCCTATGTGGATGTATTGCACAGGGCCCGGATCGAAATCAGCATGACCCAATCCGGAAGCCCTTACGATAATGCTGTTGCTGAACGGATCAATGGCATCTTAAAGGTGGAGTTTGACTTATACAGAGTCTTTGAATCTTATTCAGCAGCAGTGGATCCTGTTTGCAAAGCTATTAGTGCTTATAATACCCTAAGACTTCATTATAGCTGCGATCTTAATACCCCGCAGGTTACCCATAGCCGTGAAGCTAAAAGCCTCTCAAATGTCTTTTCTGACTATCTACTGTAAAGCTAAATCCGTATGATAAAATTAAGTGTAAACTTTTTGCCGTATGACTTTTATATTTGTAAACCTTATTCCGTAAACCGCTTCGCTTTCTGTAAACCTTTTTCCGTATAAGACACTCTTCGGAAAAACAGACCATTTCTTCGGGTGCGCTTCGGAAAGTGTTCGGAAAGTGTTCGGCTGGCCTTCGGCCTCGGTTCGAGCCTGCTTTATACCAGCTTCGACCCTGGTACAGATACTGTTCGCATGCGTTCCGACAGTCCTTTTGTGGAGCTTCGGCGGCAAACGAACAAATCCCGAAGAACTACCGGAAAACTGCCGGGGATTTGTCGAAGCTGTTACGAAGCTGTCTTAAATCTGGTATCCTTCTTCTGGCAGATTGTTTTAAAAATCCTGCAAATACTGTTTGAAATTTTTCGTTTTAGTTAAATTACTGATCCGGATAGGCTATCAGTTTTATACAATATATCTCAGGTATGCTGTTTAAGCACAGAATCTCCTATCTTCCGGAGAGTTCGTGCAATTACAATTATACGTGCAATTACAATTATATACAATCAAAAACAGAAATAAAATATTAATAATGAAGCCTTTAGGAAAGATTAATTTCGATGAGAGATAAGGAGTGCCCATCGTCTAAAGCTTAGGAAATTTTGATTTGATTGAATAAGCCGCCAAAGATTGAGCAATCAATCTAAATGCCATACAGAAACTTTACTGTGTCTTTTGCTGTGTCATTTACTGTGTTATCTCCTTAGTCACTCAGCCCAACTGCTACCTCAAAACTGCCATATCTTTAGTAGCGTGTATGAACGATTTGGAAATGAAGTCAATGTTCATTATTTTTGCGCGTTCACGTTACGTGAACAATACAATAAAATGAACACCAAAGCATATCATATCGGCCACGAAGCCCTCAACCGCTTTACCAAGCATACCGGTATTGCGGCAGAATTTTCTCCTACGCAGGGCGTGGAGCACTTTGAAGATGCAACCATCCGTTTTCAGGATCCGCGCTTCACCGATGTCTTTGACATGGAGATAAAAAACGAAGTCCGCAACCATCACTTGCCCGCGCTGCTAGACCTGAAGGAACGCAACAAGCGTCCTTACATCCTGATCGGGCAGACGATCTTTCCGTCTGTAAAAGACTACCTCCGCAAGAACGGGATCAACTATATTGATATGGCCGGGAACGCCAGCATTCAGACTGATCAGATAGTGATCTATATCGACGGACAGAAATGGCAGGACGAGACACACCCGATGCTGCTTAACCGCGCCTTTAGCAAAACGGGTTTGCGGGTGGTCTATTTGCTGCTGATCGATCCAATGGCGGTTAACTATCCTGTACGTTTACTGGCAGAGCTGACCGGGGCTTCTGTAGGCGGAGTGAACAATACCGTTACAGGCCTGCTGGCGATGGGTTTTCTGCGCAGGATCAATAAGACGACCACCCGCATTGATTTGAGGGAAACGCTGGTGGATCGCTGGATTAGCGGGTACCAGGAACGCCTGAAACCTGCGTTGCACCTGGGAAATTTCAGAATGAAGGGCGGCATGGAAAACTGGGAGCAGGTAAAGCTTGATGCAGGTAGTTACTGGTCCGGGGAGGCCGCTGCCTACAAAATGCGAAAGAACCTGTTCCCAAAAGCAGTGACGATTTATACGGGCATGGAGAAGCTGGATTTTATGAAACTTAACCAGCTGATCCCCCACCCCGAAGGCGAGATCACCCTGTACCAACGATTCTGGAACGGCCCGATTGGCCAGGCCGATACGCATCTTGCCCCAGTATTACTGACTTACGCTGACCTGACCGACACCATGGACCCACGCTGCATCGACGAGGCGCAGGAACTGATTAAAGAAAACAAGCTCTGATGCTGAAAGTAGATTTCAAACTACTGCGCAACGAAGCCTTACGCGATATTATTTTGGCGCTGGAAGAAGCCCTGGAAAAAATCGGGATCGATTATTACCTGATCGGCGCACTGGCGCGTGATGCCTGGTTCCAACAGGAAAAGATCGTTAGTCGAACGACTGCTGACGTCGACTTTGCCATCCTGGTACCGCAGAAGGAAAAATTCGAGGAGCTCAAAACGTTCCTTGCCCGGGAAAAAGGTTACGTGGAAACCAAAGGTAATTCCTTTGCTATGATCTCACCGGGGGGCATCACAGTGGACATCCTGCCCTTCGGTTCTATAGAGATTGATGAGGAGCTGAATAAGGCAAACGGCGAAGCCCAGGTTGTAACCAACGGTTTCAAGGAAGTCTTTTCCGCTGCGTTGGAGCAATTCGAATCCGAAGACGGGCAGTTGCGCATCAAGATCGCTTCCCTGCCTGGGATCGTACTGCTCAAACTGATCGCCCACCAGGACCGTCCGGAAATCCGGATCAAAGACCCCGGAGACATCCTGGAGATTCTTCACTATTATTTCGACTTGCATTCCGGCCTTATTTATGAACATCACGATAGTGTGTTTGACGACGAACAGCCGCTGGAAATGATCTCGGCACGTGTTATCGGGAGAGAGATTGGAAAAATCGTCTCGGAAAACCCTACCCTGCGTCAAAGGGTCAACACCTATCTGACCACTGAAATAGAAAAACAGGAAAATGGCTCATTGATCCGGCTGATGCAGCGCAGTACCTAAAAATATAACCAGGAAGAGGTCACGGCAATGCTAAGCGCAATAGTACGTGGAATGACCGAGGTGAAAGATAGGTAGTAAACGCCAAGTTTGCAGATACGTAAATGCGAAGACAAAAAGATATTAGTCCCACTATTTGAGTTCCCAGCTAAACAGGATGCCTCTTAGTTACTTTCACGACCGAAAAAATTTTTCTGAAGCTCGAAAATGGATACACCGGTTTTATTTTTTTTGATTTATCAGGTTGATGACCACTTTCATCATCATCTCTCTTTCGTCTGGTTCTGATAATGCCATTTTGATTGCTTTTAGCTGTAAATAAATGACAATAAGCATATTACAGCACTTTGTGCTACCTTAAAAGTAAAATTAAAAACAGCTAATCGGATTGGCAACTAAAAGCTTGATTTTCTTTGAGTTCGTTTGGAAAGGAATTATTAAAAAATAAATGAACTATTCGCAGGATCTTTGGTGCTATTTGCACTCTTTTGAATTAGTACTTCCTACACCCAAAGAATTCCCCTCCTATCGTTGCCTTTAATTCTATCTTAACTTCGCTGCCGAAAACCCGCTATTACTCCCCGTACCTGCTTCTCAAGCAAGCCAAAGATTAGTCCGCCCAATATGAATAAAGAAGCTAAAAGCTTCCAGTAAGGCAGTTCTTCACCTAAAAATAGTGCCGAACTCAGGAATCCAACAACCGGTACCATTAGGGTAAAAGGAACAACAACTGATGTAGAATAGGATTTCATCAGAAATCCCCAGGCACCATAACCAATATGTGTTGAGAAGTAAACAATATAAAATACAGCTGCTATGGCAGGCCATGACACATTTTGAAGGGAACTCAGGATAACAACCGGACCTTCAAAAAATAAGGAGATCAGAACCATCACCGGAAAGGCTGCCAGATTTCCCCAAACTACCAATGCGAGGGGCGATTCAGCATGGATCTTCTTGGTGAACATATTCCCTGCAGCCCAGGAAAAGGCGGCAAGCAACATCAGAATCAGCCCCAGAAACGTGCTTCCACCATTAACATTCACTGCCACAATCCCGATTCCGATGAAAGAGATCAGGGAGCCAGCGATTTTGAAAGGACTTGGCCGGTCTTGAAAGACCAAAAAAGCAAGACCAATTGAAAAGAAAACTTGAATCTGGAGAATAAGTGAAGCAAGACCCGGAGATAAGCCCAGATGGATTCCGGTAAAGATGAGTCCGAACTGCATCGCGAAATTAAAGAGGCCATAATATACGATCAGCTTTAGCGGGGCTTTAGGCCTGGGAATAAAGAAAACCCAGGGCAGGGCCGAAAGGCCAAATCGAATAGCACTTAACAGGAAAGGAGGAAAACTCTTTAGTCCGATATAAACTGCAACGAAATTGACACCCCAAATCAACACGATGGCAAGGACTAATAAAAGATGTTTTGGAGGTAAGTTTATCGTATTTCCCATTATTCTAATAAATTATAAGCATGATGAGTTTCTCTCTTAAATCATGCGCATTCCAATCCGGCACAACGTTCGTTTTGGATTTGATTGCTCTGTACGCCCACTTTGAGTTCCTTCCTAACGTTGGGAACCAGCCAGAGATAAAAAAACATGCAACCCAGCCTTTAAGCACCCACAGAGCTTCCCGACCTGACTCAGGGCCCAGCCGGGCATATAAAAAGCAATTGTTGTTTGCTTTTTTGTGCGACCACAAGGCTTCCCGACTTTTGTCGGGATAAACCTCTCACCCAGGTGGACATAAAAAAACAAACGCTGTTTGCTTTTTTGTGCGCCCACAGGGCTTCCCGACTTTCGTCGGGACAAGCTTCTCGCCCAGCCGGGGCTTAATGCAAAAAAGCAATCCTTTCGGATTGCTTTTTTGTGCGCCCACCTGGGCTCGAACCAGGGACCAAAAGATTATGAGTCTTCTACTCTAACCAACTGAGCTATGGGCGCTCTTTCCGCCTTGGGCGGACTGATTTGAGGTTGCAATTTTACGCAAATCCATTGGAATTCTAAAATTGAATTTGGGAAATATTCGAATTTGATCAAAAATCGCCATTTAAGAGGGATTTGAAGAGAAGAAATTCGGCATACAGCTACAAATTTACTGCGATTCCTGTAGCCTTAATCATCAACAAATTTAGCCGCAAACAACCTTATAGTTTCAAAAGTGAGACAAAAAGTGAGACAAAAGTGAGACAATATGAAATAAAAATAAGCTCTAATGAGAGCTTAAATCAACGAAGCTTTATATCAATTACAATTAACGGAAAGAGATACAAAGAATATACTGGAAATAAAATAAATCTAAACATAGAACCCAACAGGTCTGAAAACTTAAAAGAAAGGACTAAACTTTTAAAGCTGTTGGAATTCGAATTTAGAAAAGCAATAGAGGATGGGAGATATCTGAACGAAACAAACCCGATAATAAATATTCCTTCCATGGTAGAAGCTAAACCAGAATTACTATTGATCCAATCAAATCATATAGAAATAATGGATACAGCAAGAGTACTTCAGATTGCTCTAAATCAGAAGCTTTCAAATAACTTAAGTAAATTCTACCAAAGAAATTTGAAATATATGCATGATAATTTCATTGATTTTCTCACAGACGAGGAGCTTAAATCAGACATCAGGAACATTAAAAGATCGAGAATTCAGGCGTTTCTTACTAGATACAACTCTTCAGGAACATATTACATGAACAAAAGAAGGGATCTGGCAGTACTTTTTTCTCAGGTAAGTAAAGACCTTGAGAATAAGATGGTAGTTGTAAAGACTACTGACAAAATGAGAAGTAAAGCCAGCCTTCATAAGATATATAACCAGGAACAATTAAAGGCGGTACTGAAATATCTCAAGAAAGAACACCCGAACCTTTATTTATGCTGCTTGATCAGCTACGGATGCTTCCTAAGACCACACAAAGAGATAAGAAGCTTATATGGCCATCATTTTAAAAAGGATTGCACGGAGATACACCTTTCAGGTATGGAAAATAAAAGCGGACGAGTAAGAACAGTATATATGCCTGAATATGTCAGGAACGAAATTCTGCCGAAGGTTGAAAATTTAAAGCATAATGAAAATTTATTCACAGGTAGTGAAAACACCTTTAACGAAGCCTATTTTAATACAGCTTGGACCCGACAATGGTACAAAATGCATAAACTCGGGATAATAGAACCCAATCAGACAATTTATTCATTCAGACATACTGCTGCTGTCAATGTTTATAATAAATCCAAAGACATACACATACTACAGCAATTACTGGGGCACTCGGACATGATTGTTACGATGAAATATTTGAGAGGACTCGGGGAGTTAAATGGTCTTCAGTTTAAAGAATACCTACCGACACTTTAAATCCAAAAAATCCTGTCTTTAATAAGGGCAGGATTTTTTATTTACTAATATTGCAGCCTATATTTTCCATATGCAAACCTTTCTAGTTACCGATAAAATAGTACAAGGCTATTTAAATGAATTGGTACCCTCCTATTTATTAATGAACTTTTCTCCTCTTGATGAAATTAAAATGAGGTGTGAGATTGATGAATTAGATGCAGCCTCTTGGCATGAAAGGTTTGCCAAGAAAATTATTGAAAAAACACTTACAAAGTTAGAATCCGCAATACTCAATACTCGGACAAAGGTTAAAGTTCCTGCCGATTTGGTTCCAGAAATAACCCTTCTTATCTTCTATATAGGTGGCTCGAAATTCTTTGCAGTAAATGACCAAGTAGGGCAAGCGGTGATTGACGAGGCTATAGGAAATTATATTAAAGCCCACCGATTATTTAAAGAACAAAAACTAGATAGAATATATTTAGAGCTTAGAACTTCAAGTAAATCAGAAGTTATATTTAACAACTTAGCCCTTTTATACCCTTTACATGAAAAGGTTTTAAAAGCGATAGAGGAATCTTTAATGATTTCCACGGACAGCGATCTCTATAAAATCATTCATAATCCTGAGACTAAAAGCTCAGAATTGAAAGCTTTAGAGTTAAAGTACTCTACTAAACTATTGAGAATTGAAAAGTCAGTTCTCGCAAATGGTGCATTATTGCTATCCAGATACCTGAAAGAAGTTATTGGCATGCCTAATAAAGGCCATATGATCTCTGATGATCAGATCAAAATTATTTATAAAATATATAGCATTATGGATTGGGTTAATAGCAAAAGCAGGCCTAATCATGATAACCCCAACGGTTATATAAAGGTGTTCAGGAACTTCATTAGGGATAATCAAACATTGATCTAGCATTATTCTAACATTTTCAAAAATGGTCGGAATTTCACACCTACATTTCAAAATATCCGACCAAAACCCAATATAAATTTGTCGAAGACGAAGGGAAAGGAGGTGCACATCCTGAGCCCCTAGTTCGCAAGAGCACTCGCTTGCTGATCCAAGTGCTTAATAACAAAAATTTATATATTATGATTAATCAAAAAATTAAAAATGTTGAAACTGTAGATATCATTGATATCATTTTACAATCAAGAAGTGAAGAAGTAGCTGAAATAAAAGCGTTAGAGACAGATCTACCAGTAATAACTTCAGAAAGCTTTTTTACAGATAATATCAGTGGAGGTTTCGCAAGTAAGGAGGAATTCCTTAAACACATCAAGGCCTTAAATAGAAATGAATTGAAGGCTTTACAGACTGTCTTAGAGTACATGGAAAATAACGAAAAGTTAGATGTTCCTCCTTTTGAAAGTCTGGATAAAGAAGGAAGAAACTACCTGTGGTGTGTTAAGCGTGGCAAACTAGGAAACGCTGGCTTTAAACTGTTAACTTTTGGTAAACTGTCAACCTTTATTGGTATCTATCTTATGGGTGTGGTTAAAAGCTCTGTTACATTGACAGGTCTTCATAATGAAGCTAATAAAAAATAACTAATTCAAAGGGAGGCATTCGCCTCCCTTTTTTAAAACCTATCAATTTCTAAAATTATACTAACAGCGAGGCGCTGATCGTAATCGCCTTGCCCTAATAATACAAACTCATGAAAATCAAAATAGCTAAAAATCAATACCTTAAAGACATATTGACTGAAATTCCATCTAATAACATAGTATTCAAAACCCTTACAAATATTGGGGCTACCACATTAGAGATATCTGCTGAAAGAAATTCAATCATCATCGAGCCTAATGTCCCTGTAATTAAAGGGAAGAGAAGTCCAGGCATCCTGGGGATATATGAAGGGATTACAGTGGATCAAATTATTGATTATTTAAATGGTAATACCATATATAAAAAGATCTTAGTTACACCTGAATCGTTTTCAAAAATTAAAGATGCTATCGAATACACTAAATACAACTTGCATAAAGACTTCTTTTTACTTTTTGATGAATGTGATAGAACTATAAGAGATGCAGACTATAGAAAAGGAATAACCTTACCAATAAATGACTTCTTTCATTTTGAAAGTAAGGCATTTATCTCTGCTACCGCCTTAACTCCGTCAGATCCTCGGTTTGAAGAACATGGATTTAAACAATTAGCAATAGAACCGTCCTTTGATTATCTAAAGCCCATGGATCTTGTGACAACCAATAATGTTTATTTAAGCTTACAAAAGGTAATTGAAGCTAATCCCAGCAATAACTATTGCATCTTTTTTAACTCAACCTATCTAATATCTTCTATCATTAAAAGGATGGCTATTGATAATGATTATCAAGTGTTCTGTTCAAGAGATAGCGTATATTCTTTAAAGGCAAGTGGTTTTAAAAATGCTTCAGAACATTTAACCGATTACAAGAAGTTTAACTTTTTTACAAGTCGCTTTTTTACAGCAGTTGATATGTTCCCGGAAGTAAAGCCAGTAATCATTATGTTAACAGATCTAGTAGCAGCTCCTCATTCCATGATTGATCCTAATACGGATGCAGTTCAAATAATTGGCAGATTCAGGAAAGGTTACGATAAGGTAATCCATATAAGCAATACAGATACTCAAATATCACCCAAAAGTGAAGAGGAGATTATAGCTTATCTTCAAGGGTGTGAAGAATCTTACACAGTAATAAAGACTTTAGCTAAATCAGCAACAAATCCTGGAGCTATTGATACTTTGAATGAAGCCCTAAAGTTAATCTCATATGCTAATTATCTTAACGAAGATGAGAGCAAGAACCATTTTATGATTGATAACACTTTTCTGGAGGAGAAAATAAAAAACTGCTACGTGACGCCTAATAACCTCTTTTTATCCTATAATAAGAGTAAACATTTTAAAGTAAATCATACAGATGAAGAATATCCATTGAGTGATATAAACGATAAATTAGTGAGTGGGGTTTGCTTTAAAAAGGTTGTTAAAGTAGTAATTGAGGCTTTAAATAAGATATATGATCAATCTACTCTCTTTAATTTTGATAATGATAATAGAAATACTGTGCTAAGTGAACTTACTAAGCGTTTTCCGGAAATCGTATCTGCCTATAGTACCTTGGGACCAATCGAACTTGCAAAGGTTGGTTACTCTAAAGGACAAATTAAAAAAGCCATTCAACTAAAGAATGAGAAGGACGGTAAATCCAATTTTAAATTTCTAAAGAGCTTACAGAATGAGTTTGAGGATGGATTAACGGATTCCACAGTTAATTTAAAAACTAAACTTGCCAAACTGATTCTTAAGCACAATTTAGATCTAAAACCTGAGATCAAATTGTTAGAGGAGTTCTTTGTTTTAAGTAAGCGTAAAACTATCAGACTGGATAAGGAGAATAATGAAGTCAAGGGCTACACATTAGTCAGGTCTAAGTTTACTAGGAAGAAATAATGGGACAGTAAACTATTTGTTTATACCCCTGAATTTTTACTGTCCCAACATTCAGTACTTCAAAGCCTTGGTTTAGCAACCAGGGCTTTTTCGTTTTAAAATTTATATATATATAAAAAATAGAAGTCCAAAAATCACACCGGGGGTGGGCTCTTTCCATGCGGGGTCTTACAAACCAAACCCCTCTCCCTGAGTTGAATGAAAAGAGAATTAACTCCTATACTATATAACACATAGTGTCCCCCACTAGAAATTAAAATTTCCCATCTCCCCCAACCCCGAAGTAAAAACTCTTCCACCACCTCTCCAAATAAGCGAATTCCTGTCATTCTCAGTACACTAACAAGTAAATCATCCTGTTTACAGGTAATTATTAACCATTTATCCCAAAATCATGACCGTAATAACACAAGAAAAAAACGAAGTAAAGATTCAACAAGATCTGAATGCTAGAAACAAAGCTGTTGAGAAAGCATTCCACCAAATCACTAAATCTGCAAAACTCTTACTATTATCCTTTGAAGCTCCCAAGTATAGAACCTCCATTCAGGTGAATCATGCTAAAAGCGGTAAGGAAACAACATTGGTAAGTGAATTCATCTGCCACTTTTTTAATCTAACATTAGCTACAAATAGGGTTGGATATAAAATGATCTACTTTGCATATGATTCAGAAGCTCTATCAAAGTTTGGACCTCGCCTCTATAATAGAGTGCTGAGAGTTGTCTTTAAACATTCCATGATTGAAGCTTCGAAGATTAATATTGAAGATTCCATCAGAGTAAGCTCAGAAGCAACGGAAATTCAGAAGTTCTTTTTAAACCGATTAGCTAATGGTGGAAATGACTTCATAACCATTGAAGTGGAAGCTAAAGCGGAAAATTAATTTAAATGCCTGCCATTCGGTGGGCATTTTTCATTCTTACCTTATTTACTATGATATACTTCGAATTTTATAGCTTCATAATACCTAAGATGGTATTAGAATTTAACTACATTGGAGGGGTTGAACAGTTCAGGCTCCACCTACCTAATCATTCATATCTGGAAGATAACCATTTAGCAAGTGCGAGGTTTCTTAGAATAAACGAAATAGACCAGTTTTTAATCCTCGTAGAAGAACAAGGATTGCATTATGACAAAGAGCAGAATTATTCGAATGACTTTACTGTGATGAGCTGGATTGGTCTATGGTGGCAAGCAGATTGGCTACATATAGAGGTTTACAGATGTTTTATGAGAGGATGACAATAAGGCTTACTTTGGTAAGCCTTAAATTAAATCTCAATCTCTCAAAAGATTCAAATTATTTTATAGATTAGGGCTTTAACTAAAACTAACTAAATTTAAAAATTTTAAACAATTTCCTTCAAATGAAAAAAATATTACTACTCCTCGTCTTTCTTGTGACATACTCATCGGAAAATTTTGCACAAACAATGAAGGTTACAGATGTCGATAGCTCTGATGATAAATCTTATGATAAAGCTTCACAAGCATTAGGAAAGACAATAACCATGAAATTTTACGACAACAGCGTTACTCTTACTTTTCAAGGAGACAAGACGCCGATAAACCTGAAGAAGTATTCAGAGACTCAATACCGTAGAATCGAAAAGAACCCTCATTCTGAATTTGTGATGACACTGGATATAAAAACGACTTTCGGCGTGATAAGTTCAATAGAATACCTTGTAGAAGTAAATCCCAATTCTACTTCAGGAAATAATAAATGGGGTAAAATGACAGCTAAACGATTTTAACGATGTATGAATATATATGCTGGATAATAGCTATCATAGTTGGAGCGGTTATCACATGGCAATTTATGCCTCACGAGTCCTTTTATGATCTAGTGAAGTTTTTGGTTGTTGGTGCGGTTATCAGCAGTCTAATTAACCTTGCGATGGTTCTCTTCTTAATCAAAACCGGAATCATAGAAGACAATTAGATGGAGACTTGCTTCCAGAAAATGAAATGCGATAATAAGTGCAATCCCAAACTCATCCCTTTCCTCACTTTAGTGGCTTAGAGCAAGAAAAGGGATGGTTTGGTCTTCGCTGGTTCGGTAAATCAATTTCAGTGCTTTCCAGTTCTGGTAGTGCTATTTGCCCATCACACAAGCCAAAAGCAGGAAATATGGCACTCCGCAACGGTTATTGCTAGCATGAATATCGCCAGATCACGTTCGTTAATAGCGTTTCACGGCAATTAACTTCACTATGCACCCCACACTTTTATCTTGGGTTAGTCACCCAGGATAAACCCAACACACTTGCAATCTGTCATTCTTCATGCCTCAGCAAAAAAGTTGCTGCGTAGAAGCTCCTAAATCTTTTATAGGATTGCTACGCTAATATCCTATAAAATCTCCTCGCTTCTCTAGTGTGGCTCACCATGCGGTCAGTTGGGCTACGTGCTTTCATGGCTTTTGAGATCCCCAAACACAACCTCTTTAATCAAAAGCAACGCCAGCACTTGTGTGAAGAACATATCCCAGAATCGCTTTGCAAGCTTTACTCCTGGGACCCGCCTTCCATTCGCATGGTTGGTTCGCTAAAGGTAGACCTATTTGGATGTGTTCTTTAAGTTATTATATTTAGTGAATGTTGTTTAAAGATATTCTCGATAAAAAAACGCAAGAATTAAGTAAACTGTTTGACACGCTACATGGGCTTGCAGGGAAGAATCAAACACATCCAGGAGATTTGTTACTAGTTCATAAAAATGCTTTTTTCAACCCAAAAGTCCTTACTTGGGATAATATTCCTGAGAAACTAAGCCCTTATGTGATTGGCCCAAACCATGAAGGACATTCAGCTCATACGCATCATGATTTTATTGGTGAATACATCAAGCAAAACCTCAGCACTACTCCTTATGAAGAATATCTCCAAAAACAGATATACAGTAAGGAAAGGAAGGATGAGATAAATAAGTTGCAATTTGAAGAATCCATTTCAATCCAGATTGAAATGTTGATATACATAAAGATTTGGGAATCTGACAACTTTATTAAGCAACTCTATGAGATAGTTACACTTCTAAATGGAGAACCCTATAATTGGCATTTTAAAATTAAGGAAACAAATAGATCTGCAGAAGGTACAGGAACTCGCGAGAACATCATTCGTATAAAAACTAGAGATAGGATAAAGCATATTATTCCAAAATTATATGATTCATTCAAAAGAACTTATAAAACTCAAATCAGAAATTCAATAGCCCATTCCCAATATTCCATATTAGGAAGAAACATAAATCTAAATAATAAGATAGAAGGTGATGCAGCCCACCCTTTGAGAAATATCTCTTTTGATGAATGGGTTGATATATTTCATGAAACTATTGTAATCTATTCACAACTTCAAAGGATAATGCTTGAAGTCAACATAAATTACGCGCACATGTCAATGGAATTTGATAAGCAGATAGAAGTCCGAATTAATCGAAAAGACCCACTTGAGGAAGTTCAATATTTAAATTTGCATTATAGATCTGCGTTTCATGATTGGGGATGGTACAAGGAATAGCTTAATTTCCCATATATAATTGAAACTATTTAGGGTAATAATAGGGAGATTTTTTGTCGGTTGTCGTAAGAGTAAAGTTTTAAAAAGAATTCTCCCTTCTTACTAATCTTCAAAAAACTTGCACTTCCACATAGATCGCAACCGGCATTCGTTTCTTTCATTCTACCGTAGCTCTCTCCTACTCTCAACTCGCAGGAGCGGCTCGCTATTGATGTCGCTGGCTTCTTTTAATATACGATTAGCAAGGTGAATACCCGTTTGGATTTTAGCATCTACAAAAAGAAATTATATTTGCACACATGTCGAAGAAATATACCTCAATTGAAATATGTGCTGGAGCAGGGGGACAAGCAATCGGACTTGAACAAGCGGGTTTTCACCATATTGAATTGGTTGAAATTGAACCACTTGCCTGTCAAACTTTAAAATTGAATCGACCCGAATGGAATGTAACTCAACTAGACGTTAGAGATTATACTGCGATTAACTATAAAGATATAGACCTATTGGCAGGCGGTGTTCCCTGTCCTCCTTTTTCAATAGCTGGGAAGCAGTTAGGTAAAGATGATGAACGTGACTTATTCCCAGAAGCATTGAGACTAGTTAAAGAGTGCTCTCCTAAGGCTGTGATGCTGGAAAATGTAAAAGGAATACTCTCTTTAAAATTTGAGGATTATAGAAATCAAATAATAAGTGAACTTGAACGGTTAGGCTATAAATGTTCTTGGAAACTAATCAATTCATCTGATTACGGAGTGTCTCAATTAAGGCCCAGGGCCATACTAGTGGCTTTAAAGCACCAATATTTTGAATATTTTAAATGGCCTGAAAAGAATGGGTTAGATCGTCCATCCGTCGGGCAATTATTGAACAGGGAAATCAGTTCTTTGGGTTGGGATTCCACGGATTGGGTTGAAAAAGCCAATGGTATTGCACCTACTTTGGTCGGTGGTTCAAAAAAACATGGAGGTGCTGATCTCGGTCCAACAAGGTCGAAACAAGCTTGGGCTGAAATGGGAATTGATGGGAAAGGACTTGCTGATGCCCCCCCTTTATCTGATTTTAGCGGTATGCCGCGTTTAACATTGAAAATGACAGCCCTAATTCAAGGCTTCCCAACTAATTGGAATTTTGTCGGCAAAAAAACTCCTGCTTATAGGCAGGTTGGTAATGCGTTTCCTCCGCCAGTAGCTAAAGCGGTAGGGGATTCAATCATAAGTGCATTTAAACAATATGAGAGAAAAAACACCAAAAGGGCAAGGCTCGAGATCGAAACTTCGTGATTATTTGAACGAAAATGTGGGTATTGTAGTTGATTCAAATACTTTAAGGGACGTTGCAGGTGTAAGCGAATGGGGACGTCGTGTACGAGAATTAAGAAATGAAGAGGGTATGAATATAGTAACCCACAATGATCGAAGTACGCTTAAACCAGGGGAATATATGTTGGTAGATCTTAAACCAATCCCGGCATTTGCGAGAGGAATCTCAAAAGAAACCCGTGCCTTTGTGTTGGACCGAAACGGATTCACTTGCCAAATGTGCGGTGCGGTGGCGGGCGAACCCCATCCTTATGATGCAAACCGAAAAACCCGATTACATATCGGGCACACCATTGATAAATCAATGGGAGGTACAGATGATTCAAGAAATCTGCGTGCTATCTGTTCAGTGTGCAACGAGGGGGCTTCTAATCTAACACTAAATCGTCCAGATGCGATGAAACTACTAATGCAAATAAGACGCGCGCCTTCGATTGATCAACTAGAAGTTTTAAAATGGTTGATTACAAAGTTCCCCATACAGGCTAAGGATTTATCGAAGTAGAGAAAGATAAATATTTAGTTAGAGTTTACTTGGCAATGAGAAGCTTTGAAACTAACTTAATCGAATAAACATAAAATCATTAATAAACTCCTCAAATCCATTTAAGTCATTTTTTAACTTAATTCCTTTTACTCACTCACTTAGAGGAGATTTTCTTAAAGTATGATAATAAGTAACGTTTTAAAAAGAAATCTCCCCCTCCGCTCATTACAAAAGTTAGGATGATACTACATATTTTATTATTAATGATTGAGCAAAGTTAGGCTTTGATCTTAACACAGCTTAAGGAATTTCCGACATAAACCCACAGACCACTTCACAATCTATTTATTTCGTTCCTCCTTGCTTTAGTTAATCTCAAAGCCCATGAGAGCTCCATAATTAATTCAAAATATTATGGAAACTAAACAAAATGTAAAAGTAGCAGAGGTTAAATTAACCTACAAAACAACAGTAAAAGCATCTGACAGACCTCAGATCTCCTCATCGACTGACGTTTATAAGGTGCTTCAGAGCAACTGGAACTTCGAAATCATCGAGTTTATTGAAGAGTTTAAGATCATTCTTCTCAATAGAGCTAACAGGGTTTTAGGAATTGTACCAATCTCAGTAGGTGGAACTGCTGGTACGGTAGCAGATCCGAAAGTGATCTTTGTTTCAGCACTTAAATGCAATGCAGCCTCGGTGATTTTGATTCACAACCATCCTTCTGGCAACCTCAGACCAAGTCAGGCTGATATGGAGCTTACGAGGAAATTAAAGAGTGCTGGACAATTCTTAGACTTACCTATAATTGAACATATAATTCTTACGAAAGATGGTTATTTAAGCTTTGCTGATGAGGGAATGATGTGAAGGAATTGTAAATTAGAATATAAACAGAAAGGAGGTATCAACAGAGACAAACGCGAGACAAAAAGTCTAAATTCTTGATTAAATCATAGAATTTGAATCAGAGATTATCAATTAATTTATTAACAGGTCTCTATTGAAAATATAAGGAAAACAGGCATTTAAGCCAGAATAACGGCAAATTGATGATAGAAATGATTTAGCTAAAAAAAGGGAAGGATTTAGAAAATTGCATTATGAGTCTTTTAGCCTAACCGCCCTATTATGAGGCAAAATGTGCTTTTCTGACTTACAGAAGCAATTTACTGACTATTTTTGAAACTGCAAAATTTTGCTCCGTTACGTATTTGTTACGGTTTATTATATTTTTTCATCAATGGTGAAGACATAAGCATTCTAAGAAAATCACTTCAAATCGCACTGTGAAAAAATTTGTAAAGTAGTCAAGAATGAACCGCTTAGTAAAATGCGATAGTAACCTTCACATAGGACAATAAACAGAATTGACGAGCATCTGATTAACAGACAGACGCCGCTCATTTCTAACAATATGTTTATCAATTAGTTACACCCCTTCAAAGAAATCCCGTAATGTATTTGTAACGGTTTTTATTTTGTTAATTAAAGATATAGCTTTTTATTGAGAATAGAACAACAATCCATAGCCTATGTATCTATCGATGCATTAATCTTTAGTTTTGCCCTGAGGTCATGGAAATAACTTTGCGACCATATTTCAAGTACTCTCGGGTCCTTTATAAATCTAGATATATCAACTTTGACAAAGTCGATTTTTACACCTTCGATCTTTTCACTCTGTAGTGTCCTGAACTCCCCGTCGCTGATTGTCTCTTTTTTCCAGTCACCGCTATCAATTGCCCTTAACAGGAAATTTTCGAGATTGAGAGGATATTCTTTTGATGTACCATTCCATATCATACCAGTCCCGCCCCTTTACACTTTTGCCCCAGTTGCGAAAAAGCAGTGCCTGTATCTTTCCGACCTTTTTGCCGGAAAGATACAGGCACTTTACGTAAAACAAAAGGCTTGAGAAATAACTTTTCTTCGGTAGAAGGCCCCAATGGCGGCTCTTTATCGACTTCTATCATGATCTTGATGCTAGTTACTTCCTTAAGTCCGTTCTGTGGGATAACACCCTCCGACACAAGTTCCCTCCAAATGGTTTCCGATTTAATAAAGGCTGAATTGAAGCTGCTCTTCACTGCCTTCTGTTTTTCCGAAATAGATACCTGCATACCAAGGGCTACTTATTCCTTAATGATGGCCTCCTGGTATTTTTCCAGCGAAAAATCCCGATCAACGGCAAGCAACGAAAAATCCAAATCCTACGAAAATCAATCTAGCCAGTAGAATATCCTGAGGGCAGTTCCGCCATAGAATGCCGCCTTCTCAAAAAAACTTGCACGGTTAAGTCCCGCAAGAGCAAGCTACTGCATGATTTCCCTCAATGCATCTTTGGCTTCCTCCCTGTTTGCGGGATGACAACCTTCTAGCCACTCCTTTATCATATTTTTCTATCATTTTGATTGACATTTCAAGGCTCTCCCTTTTGGGTGCATTTTCAAGCCAGCTTGACATCTCATTCGGATCAAACATAGCTAGATCGCCCTCCTCCATTCTCAGGTTTCCAAAAACATAATCCCGTGCAGAACACTGGCTTCTTAAGATTGTGCCTGCGGTTGTAGCGATTTTATCCCATAGTGCTTTTCCGGGATTGCCATTATGGCTTGCTGATCTTTAGACAGGTTTACGGTAGCAAGACCGAATGCATAAAAAGGCGGTGGCAGGTGGTATAGTTATATAGTCTTATGCTGGTCTGAAATTTTCTGGATGCTTTTGTGGTCATTGAAGTTAACGCAATACCTTCTCTGGAATTAACCCGTAATGTGCAAGCGTACTTTCTATTGAAAGGTGCTTGGTCCGAGAATATGGTTGGCGAGCAGTGCGCTTTCAGGTCGTTCGGTGCCGAGAGCCTATCTGATATATAAAGTCCTTTTTTGAACCGTTCGATCGGACCATCTGATTTAAAAGAGAATATCTTGTCATTTGGTCGTTTATAGTCTTTTAAAAGATTTCCCAAGAGCTGGTGAGTCAGTGGTTGGATAGACAGTTCTCTTAGTTGTGCTCTGATATCCATTGTAAAAATTTGATAAGATAAACGATTAATTTTCGTTTATCTTATTTGGTAATTTAATGCTACATTGCGCCGATGCTACCTTGCGCCTTGTTTCAATCGTTCCCGGTGCGCTTTACCCCATTTGATCATTTGCAGGATGATGTCTCCAAACGAATAACAGTATTCCGTTGCCGTGTAGGTGATCAGTACCGGTGTATCGGTTGTAACGGTCCGTTTAACGAGCTGATTGGCTTCCATCTCCTTTAGTTCAAAGGACAACATACGTTTTGTAATTCCCGGAATACTTCTTTCAATATCGCTGAACCGCTGATTGCCATTACATATGGAATTGCTGATCGGGAGTCTCCATTTGCCGCCAAGTACATACAAGGTGTCCTTTAAAGCACGGACTTCTTCCTTTTGATTGCGCGGCTCGGAAACAACCTCCTTTGCAAGTCGTCTTGTTTTATCTGCTGCTTTCATACCTGGTATACTCCATTATACTGGCAGAGTTTTGGCAGTATTTAAATTACTTCAAAAGATAAGAAAAAATGCCCTATTCACTATTTAACTTAGTTTATTAAAAATATTCATTTTATAAAATACAAATTTTAAGCACTTCATCAAAAAAAAAGCTTTTTATAGATAGATTTTGTATTCACAAATAAGCTCTTCCCATACTTATTTAGGTAATCTTTTGGTATTCTAGAATTAATTACGGACCACTGATTTCACTCTTCCCTGGGGTAAAAAAAAGGTTGTATTTCGCTGGTCATCGGGCCAGCCTCCATTATTAGTTTTATATAAAACGGAAGTAATAGCGCCAAAAGCATAATTCCGGACATCCAAAAACGGAGGTCAACGGGCCACTTTCTATGATTTATTATGGTCTGTATCTGAAACACAAAAGCAGATACAGGGCAGGACAACGAATTGATATCATGGAACTTCGCACTTTGATTGCATTAAAGCTAAAGAAATTCAGCAACCGGAAGGTAGTGCACCTATTAAATATTAACCGTAAGACTGTTGATGGGTACATCAAGCGGTTTAAAGAGCTTGAGATTACCTATGGGGAGCTTTCTGAACTTTGTGAATCCGATTTAAATGATCTTTTTACTGAGGAGAGCCAGGCCGAGAAACAGAGTTACGAGAAAAGAATATTTTTGCCAATAACAATTCCCTATTGACGAAAGCGATATATCTGATGACGAACAAATCTAACAACTTAAAAAAGATAATGTACCGCTATTTGATAGCTGGTTATTTTAGTCAAAGCTAACCTCAATAGATATTTAATACCTACCTCAAAACACCCTTAAATGTTATGCTCATATTCAGCTTACCATCTGCAAACTCCTGAATCCCAACTCCACTCTTACTAATTTTGAGCTTGCTAATTTGGGCATCTACTTGGCTTCGATGCAGAGTATCCAACAGCTTTAAAAAAAAGTAATTACCGGTAAAACTGAAATGTTGCTCAACAATTTCTTTTGAATAGTATTGTCACCCGCCATTGCCAATTGTGGCTCAAGTGTAATATCAACCTGCTGAGCGATAGCCATTACTGAAATGGCTTGCTACAAGCGCTACTCACGATCTTCATTTTTTAAAATGATACGCGCTTTTAAGGCTTCTTTGTGAAAGTTATTCTTTCGCTACAGATTGTATAGCCACTCAACATTACTGCTCATCCTGCTTTTCGCTTTGCAATTCCGAATGCAATTCGACGCCATCCGAGTTACGCTTAAAAGCCAGCACATAACACAGGTGAAAAACCAATACCGAAAATAGATAGCTTAAGATTTTTTTATGCCTAGAACTCAACTTTTCCAACATTTCACTAACTAAAGGTTAAACTAATATTCACCTAAAGTCTCGGTTTGTTTATACTTTAGCGGCCGCACCGCTTTAACCCAATTCTTTTCCTTCAACTCAAAAATCCGGTTTTTTATTGTATCAAGGTTGCTCATAGCACCAACGATGTTGATATCCCGCATTTTGTCAACTTGCTGCTATTCTTTAGGATCATCACCGAGGGCCATTGAATTCAACCTGGCAGAATATAACAACAATCCATAGCCTATATCTATCTAAGTATTGTTTTTTAGTTTTAAACTCAGGCCATGGAAATAACTTGGTGATCATATTTCAAGTACCCTCGGGTCCTTTATAAATCTAGATATATCAGCTTTGACATAGTCCATTTTTACACTTTCAATCCTTTCGCTCAACAATTTCCCGAACTCCTCTTCATTGATGGTATCTTTTTTCCAGTCACCAATATCTGTGGCCTTAGCAGAAAATGATTAAGATTACGGGGGTATCTTTTTTATGTACCATTCCATATCATACCAATCCCTTCACTGATGCCTGGGCTATGCCGGGCACCAATATACTTTTTGACCATGTTGCGAGCAAACCCTAGCATCCCATGGGTCCGTTTAGCGCCTGTACCTTGGCAGTACCAATGGACCATCTGTCTTAGATTATTCACTCTGCTGGGCGTATTAGGCATGGTAATCTCAGTTTTAGGTCAGCTAAAAGCTAAGCCAAAACACCGTGCTCAAAAACAGCTCGGCAGAACATCTTCGGCTATTTTCAGAATCATTTTGTAGTGGTTTATCTAACCTAAAATATCTACTTTATTTAACGCAGAAAAAGTACTAGTCGCATTTGTTAATAATTTTTATTGAGCGCAAAGAACAAAGCGCTTTAGAAATAGCCCACGGATTATTTGTATGAAATATTGATTAAAAAGGGGGATGTTTTGCAATGAAGTTCCTTCCTTGGTAGTCAGATGGGGATGTACCTGCATACTTCTTGAAATATTTCCCAAAAAAGGACTGGTCACTAAACTTTAGTTCAGCAGCTATTTGACCAACATTTAGAACATGCGCTGATAGCAACGCCTTTGCCTCATTAATGATCATTTCATGTATAAATGCTCCGGGTGTTTTTCCTGTCACCTTCTTAACTACGTGAGACAGATGCTTAGGGGTAATACACAATAGGTTTGCATAAAAATGTATTCTTTTTTCTTTTCGGAAATGTTCTGCAATCAGCATGAGGAAATCAACAGTCAGCTGTTCTTTGCGGGTGATCTTTACCTCAAAATCAGACCAATATTTGTTATATATTAGAAAAGCCTCAAAAAGCACCGATATGAAACTATGTCTAATAACATCATTTATGTGTGCTGTATACGATGGCAAAAGCATCCTTTTGTTTAGAGAAGACAGGTAGAATATCATACTATGATACTCTTCTTCCGACAGTGGAGATAACTTCTTAGCATGCGCAGAAAACAAATGCATAATTTCTCCACTGTTAAAAAGAACACCTTGCTTTTTTAGATAGTCATATTGAAAAGAGAGTATTAAAAACTCTGTTCCTTCACTAATTGTAGAGATTTCGCACATTGCACCAGGGACAATAAAAAACATATCCTGCTCACCCAATGAGTAAAGAACGAAATTTAAATGAAAATCTAACCTCCCTTTCCTTAGCACGATAATAGAAAAAGACTTAGAACGAAAAGGTTCTTTTAAAGTGCAATATGAAAGTAAATCCAGATGAGAACTAACCATCATACCGCCTTTCTCATTCAAAAGTTGTTGCATTTTGCTAAGCCATAACATGAATTACCATCGTAAACTACCATATTCAAAATTTTTGTTAAGTAATATACAATAATAAAGAATAATTAGTATAGAAATAAACGGAAAACATAACTAATATACAGTTTAAGATAAAATTACTTTCCCCACACATTATATAACTTACTTATAAACAAGTGATGTTATAAAAGACCTTACTTTCAATCTGCTTATCATCTACAAATTGTCAGAATATATTTCAAATATGATAAATTGACCAAATATTAAGACAAATTAACCTTTTTTAATGAATAAGTATATGTTAAAATTGCATCAATAATTTGTACTCTAAATATTAAGGTAATCATAATAATCATAACACTCTGAGCAAATGACATCAAGTTTAACCAACTCCAAACAGCATTAATCATGCGTAAAAAATTACAGGAAAGGATATCATCATTTAAAGATGCCAACATTATCAAAGAAAAAGGTTTGTACCCTTATTTCCGTTCTATAAACTCTGCCCAAGATACAGAAGTGATGATTGGCAACAAAAAAGTCTTGATGTTCGGATCTAATTCATACCTCGGACTCACCAATCACCCTAAGATCAAAGAAGCCGCAAAAAGCGCTATTGATAAATACGGTACCGGATGCGCCGGATCCAGGTTTCTTAACGGCACATTGGACATTCATTTGCAACTGGAAGATAAACTTGCAAAATATGTAAATAAAGAAGCTGCTGTATTGTTTAGCACGGGTTTTCAGGTTAACCTAGGTGTAATATCATGCCTGTTAGACCGAAATGATTACCTGATATTGGATGAATATGACCACGCCTCTATTATTGATGGCAGTAGGCTATCTTTTGCACGTGTGATCAAATATGCCCACAACGATATGGGCGATCTGCGAAACAAACTGAGCAGACTGCCACAAGATGCTGCAAAACTAATTGTTGCCGATGGCATATTTAGCATGGAAGGCGACTTGGTAAAGCTACCAGAGATTGTTGAGCTTGCCGATGAATTTGGTGCAAATATCATGATGGACGATGCACATAGTCTAGGTATAATTGGCTTTAACGGTTCTGGAACGGCATCGCATTTTGATTTAACAGATAGTGTTGATTTAATCATGGGTACTTTTAGCAAATCATTGGCATCACTGGGCGGTTTTATTGCAGGCAATGCAGCAACAATAGAGTTCATTAAACACAGGGCAAGATCGCTCATGTTTAGCGCAAGCATGACCCCATCGGCAGTTGCCAGCGTAATTGCGGCACTAGATATAATAGAAGCTGAACCAGAACGCATAGACAAATTATGGCAAAACACCAATTATGCCAAAAGCCTATTATCGGTTTCTGGTTTTGATATTGGTATCAGTAATAGTCCTATTATTCCGGTATATATTAGAGATAACGACAAAACATTTCTCATTACCAACATTCTCCAAGAAAATGGAATTTTTGTAAATCCAGTTGTCTCTCCTGCTGTACCTTCTGATGCATCATTGATCAGGTTTTCTTTAATGGCCACGCACACCTTTGAACAGATAGAAACTGCGGTAAAAAAACTAAGTGAGGCATTTGCTCAAGCAGGTAAAATGCTCCAAAAAGTAAATCAATGAAAAGAATTATTCCAGTAGCCAGCAAAAAAGACCTGTCGTTTTTTATAGATTTCCCACATGAACTATATCAAAACGATCCGTTTTATGTGCCAGAACTTTTTACCGCACAGCGTGACATGTTAACCAAGTCTCATCATCCGTTTTACGAACATTCTAAAATTCAGTTGTTTTTAGCTTATAACAATGGTGATGTTGTTGGCAGAATTGCAGCTATCCAGAACAACAATCATAACAAAATCTATAAGGTAACTGAAGGCTTTTTTGGGTTTTTTGATGTTATTAATGATAATGAGACTGCAAAAATGCTTCTTGACACGGCAACAGCATGGCTAAAGGAAAAAAATCTTGATAAAATTATTGGCCCAGTAAATTTCTCTACAAACGATACTTGCGGGCTTTTAATAGAAGGATTTAACGGGCCGCCGGTTGCCATGATGCCTTATAATGCACCCTATTACCTTCCCTTATTGGAGAAAGCTGGATTTAGTAAAAAAGTAGATCTAAGGGCATACCGCTATACCGCTGGCGATTACAATGACAGGGCTGCGGGACTTGTAGAAAAGATTGAAGAAAGGCTACAAAGAAACAACATCGTTATCAGAAAAATTAACCTCAAAAACTTTAAACAAGAAGCTGAAGCCATCAGGAAAGTTTATAATAAGGCATGGGATAAAAATTTAGGCTTTGTGCCGATGACCGATAAGGAATTTGATTATACCGCAAAGGACCTCAAACTTATTCTCGACCCTGATTTTTGTTTGCTTGCAGAGAAAGATGGAGAAATTGTAGGCTTCTCATTAGCCATACCAGACATCAACCAGGTTTTGATCAAGATCAAGAGAGGAAGGCTTTTCCCGACAGGCTTAGTTAAGCTCTTGCTAAACAAAAGAAAAATTAATGGCATTAGAATTTTATTGCTGGGCGTGGTAGATGGCTACCGCAAAATGGGTATCGAAGCCTGTTTATACGGACGGATCATTAAAGCTTTTCAGGCAAAAAAGATGAAATACGCAGAGGCTAGTTGGACCTTAGAACATAACGATATGGTGAATAAACCAATAGAAAACATAGGTGGAAAATTATATCGCAAGTATAGACTTTTAGAGAAATCGATAGCATAGCGAAGATGAAAAAAGTGTTGATAACTGGAGCCAGTGGATTTATAGGCAATCATCTTGTACAAACAGCCCTAGATGAAGGTTTATTGGTTTATGCAGGTGTGCGCCAAGGCAGTGATGTTTCCCTGTTGAATAAACTCAAAGTTAACTTGGTATATATAGATTATACTGATGTAAACCTTATGGTTAATTTCTTGGAAAAAGAACATTGCCATTATATTGTGCATGCCGCAGGAGTTACCAAAACCAAAGACGTAGCCCAGTATGATACCATTAACGCAACCTACACCAAAAACCTTGCCCTCGCAGCATCTATGGTTAACTATGTGTTTGAAAAATTTGTTTTCATAAGTAGCTTGGCATCCCTTGGCCCCTTGAGCAATTTTACCGAACTACTCCAAGACCATAGCCCACCGTTTCCGGTAACAAAATATGGCAATAGCAAGTTACTGGCCGAAATACTACTCAAACAGATAACAAACCTTCCCTTGATTATCCTTAGGCCAACAGCAGTTTATGGACCGGGAGAAAAAGACATTTTTATACTGATTAAAACGATGAATAAAGGGTTGGAACCACATATTGGCCGCACTGCACAGCAACTGAGTTTTGTTTATGTTAAAGATCTTGCCAAAATCACTATCAGCGCTCTAAAAAGTAACGTGAGTGGTAAAAGTTATAACATATCGGATGGAAAAGTCAATTCCAGGTATGATTTTACCAACTCGATCAAAAGGGCACTACAGAAAAACACAATCCGCTTCCATATCCCTGTAGCGCTCGTAAATTCTGCTGCGATGATGTTAGAATGGCTATATCGCAACAGCAAAAAAACACCTGTACTTAACAGTGAAAAAATGAAGGAACTTACAGCCTTAAACTGGGGCTGTAGCATTCAGCATATACAAGCAGACCTGGGGTTTAAGCCAAACTACCAATTAGACCAAGGCCTTAAAGAAACCATAAACTGGTACAAACAGCATAATTGGATAAAATAATTACTCGCATTAAATAAATAAAAATAACATGAAAGAACAAATAAAAGCAGCAAATGGTAAGTTGGGCATACTAATGCCCGGTTTGGGAGCTGTAGCTACCACCATGATTGCAGGTGTAGCCGCAGTTAAAAAAGGCCTATCAAAACCTATTGGATCTTTAACACAAATGGGAAGCCTCCGCATAGGTAAAAGAACAGATAACAATGAACCTAAGATCAAGGATTTTGTGCCTTTGGCAAATCTTGAAGACCTTGTTTTTGGCGGTTGGGATGTTTATCCAGATAATGTTTATGAAGCGGCAATGAATGCAAGGGTACTTGATGCCAATTTATTGAGAGACGTTAGAGATGAATTACAGGCAATCAAGCCAATGAGAGCGGCTTTCGATAAAAATTATGTAAAAAACCTTACCGGAACTTATGTTAAGGAAGGTACTAAACATGAATTGGCACTTCAGCTAATGGACGACATTAAGAACTTTAAAGCCACCAACAACTGCGATCGTGTTGTTTTGGTATGGTGTGGTTCTACAGAAATATACATGGAGCCAAGCGAGATACATGAAACATTGGCCGCATTTGAGCAGGCACTGATAGACGATGATGCCCGTATTGCACCAAGCATGATTTATGCTTACGCATCCTTAAAACTAGGAATTCCATTTGCAAATGGCGCTCCAAATCTTACTGTGGACATTCCTGCTTTATTGGAACTGGCCAAAGAAACCAACACCCCAATTGCCGGAAAAGATTTTAAAACAGGACAAACCTTGATGAAAACCATTTTAGCCCCAGGCTTAAGTGCCCGTTCTTTAGGCGTAAATGGTTGGTTTTCTGACAACATTTTGGGCAACAGAGATGGTTTGGTATTGGATGATCCTGATAACTTCAAAACCAAAGAAGTATCCAAATTAGGCGTGCTGGAAGATATTTTCAAACCAGAGTTAAATCCTGATTTGTACGGAGATATGTACCATAAAATCCGTATCAATTATTATCCGCCACATGGTGATAACAAAGAAAGCTGGGACAACATTGATATTTTCGGCTGGTTAGGTTATAAGATGCAAATCAAGATCAATTTCTTGTGCAGAGATTCTATACTTGCAGCCCCAATCGTTTTAGACTTGGCTCTTTTTATAGATCTAGCGAAACGTGCCAACATGAGCGGCATACAAGAGTGGTTATCTTTCTACCTAAAATCACCTCAAACCTTACCTGGCCTACCTGCAGAGAATGATATATTTAAACAACTAATCAAATTGCAGAATACCTTGCGCCACATGATGGGAGAAGACTTGATTACACACTTAGGATTGGATTACTACCAGGAACCAATAGAAACCACCTAGCGTTTTTGCACAAACTCATATCATCCTGTTTTGGAATAGGCTACATAGGCAAGGGGGCAGGTACCGTGGCGGCAACTGCAACCTGCCTTGTTTGGTACTTTGTATTGCTTTTTGAGCCCGAACATATACTTGCAACCATATTGGTTACAGCACTTCTAACGCTACAAGGCATTAGAAGTGCCAATGTAGTAGAAGCAGACTGGGGCAAAGACCATCAGCGTGTTGTAATAGACGAAGTTGCCGGTATGTGCGTTACCCTCCTATTTGTTCCTGTAGATTTTAGGTACATTTTTGTTGGGCTGGTATTGTTCAGGTTTTTCGACATTGTAAAACCTTTCTACATTAAAAAATTAGAGCATTTACCAGGCGGACTTGGCGTAATGGCAGACGATTTATTGGCAGGAATTTATGCAAATAGCTGTCTGCAATTATTAATCTATTTTGGTTTGTTTTAAAACTCAATGTTAAGTTTTGTTAAGGCGCAACTAAGTTCGCTTATCGCATCTGCAGCAGATTTTGCCACTACTTTAGTTTTGGTAGAATTTATAGCCGCAGGCTACGTTACGGCAAGTGTTGCTGGAACAATATTAGGTGGTTGTGTAAACTTTTACATGGGCCGAAACTGGGTGTTCAATGCAACAAAAAAAAGCATAAAGCTACAAATAGTTAAATACATTCTCGTTTGGACAGGCAATTTGTTGTTGGTAACAGCAAGCGTGTACATGTTAACCCATTTTGGGAAACTCAACTATATGGCATCAAAAATTATTGCTTCTATCTTAATAGGTACTACCTACAATTACCTGATGCAAAAGCAATTTATCTTCATCAATAAATGATAAAAAATTATAAACCCGTAAAATCTATAGGGCTGGCAATTATCCTTTGCCTTGGTTTTGTGCTGCAAACATTTGCACAACAGACCATTATAAAAGGTGTTGTTAAAGATGCGGTTACCAAAGAAACCCTTCCTTACGTTACCATATTTTTTAACGATACCAAAATTGGCACACAAACAGATTTGGATGGCGCATACAACATCGTTACTTCAGCAAACTATAATTCGCTTAAATTTAGTTCTGTTGGTTATCAAGCTATCATCAAACCATTTACCAAAGGCACTAGCCAAACCATAAACGTAGTGCTACAACCAGATGCTCAATCGCTAAGCGAGGTTAGCATTATTGGTGGCAAAAGGGTAAAGTATCGCAACAAAGATAATCCTGCGGTAGAATTAATTAGACAAGTAATTGCCAATAGGGACAAAAACCGTTTAACAAATTACAATACCGTTTCTTACAAAGAATATGAGAAAATGGTTTTCTCCATGAGCAACCTTTCAGAAAAATTCAAGAATAGAAAAATATTCAGAAATTATCAGTTTTTGTTCCAAGAGCAAGATTCTACACTAATTGGCGGTAAAAATCTGTTGCCACTTTATATACAGGAAAAACTTTCTGAACATTACTTCAGTAAATCTCCAGAAAAGAACAAAACTGTTATTTTGGGAGAAAAACAGGTTGATTTCGACAATCGGTACATAGATAATCAAGGCATGAAGGCTTATTTCGGCAGGATGTATCAGAACATCGAGATTTACGACAATAACATCTCTGTAATGAGCAACGAATTTTTAAGCCCTATTGCCAACTCTGCCCCTACTTTTTATAAATACTTTATTACCGACACCATTAAAGACCAAATTCCAAATGTAATTGAGCTTTCTTTTACGCCCCGCAACAAAGCCGATATGCTTTTTGAAGGTCAGATATACATTACAATGGATGGCAATTATGCAGTAAGAAAGGCTTCCTTTGGAGTAA
The DNA here is from genome assembly GCF_900103545.1 of Daejeonella rubra. Classification (GTDB taxonomy): domain Bacteria; phylum Bacteroidota; class Bacteroidia; order Sphingobacteriales; family Sphingobacteriaceae; genus Daejeonella; species Daejeonella rubra. The sequence goes on along the minus strand of NZ_FNHH01000017.1, from coordinate 44,255 downwards.
ATAAAAATATCAACCTTAATTTTGTGAGGGCACTAAAAATAGACCTAGATTTTGAAGAGAACACAGATAAAAGGTATTATTTGAGTAAAAGCAATTTATTGGCAGATTTTGGGATCAGCAAAAACAAGGGTCTCGGGTTTACTGGCGAAAGAAGTGTAAGCTACAAAGACTTTAACACCAATATAACTTTACCAGATACCATTTTTAAAGGAAAACCAGTAGAACAAGCTGTGGGCGCAACTACAAGAACAGACGATTTTTGGAAGAACAACAGGCTCGATAGCATTTCTCCCAATCAGTTAAAAATATATGGCAATATAGATACGCTTCAGAATTTACCCTCGTTTAAAAAAACGATGCAAATTGTAACGCTACTTTTTGCCGGCTACCAAAACTTTGGCCCTTATGAGGTTGGCCCCGTAAACACTTTTTACAGCTTTAACAATGTAGAAGGTTTTAGGTTACGCATAGGCGGAAGAACCACACCCGAGCTAAGTAAACGTTTCTATTTTGAAAACTATGCGGCTTATGGGTTTAAAGACGAGAAATGGAAGTTCTTTTTATCGGCAACTTACTCTATCAATAACAAATCTATTTACCAGTTTCCCCAGAACTACATTAGGGCTAGTTTTCAGCGAGACACTAAAATACCAGGGCAAGAGCTTCAGTTTGTACAAGAAGACAACTTTCTATTATCATTTAAAAGAGGCGTAAATGACATGTTGCTGTACAATGATTTTTACCGATTAGACTATGTTAAAGAATTTGAAAATCATTTCTCTTATGCCCTAGGCTTAAAAAAATGGAGCCAAAGTCCGGCCGGAGGTCTATCCTACCAAACCTTTAATCAGCAAGTGCTTAGTAATGTTAACCAGTTAACCACATCAGAACTTTCGCTGCACCTAAGGTACGCACCCAATGAAAAATTTTATCAGGGAAAAATATACAGAACACCAATTGTAGATCGATATCCTGTATTTAATTTACGATATACCGCAGGCATAAAAGGCCTTTTGGGAGGAGAATACAACTACCATAACATCATGGGCAGTATAGATAAACGTTTTTACCTATCGCAATTGGGCTATAGCGATGTTACTGTTGAGGGAGGCTATATTGCAGGCACGGTGCCTTTCCCCTTGCTGGGCATACACCGTGCAAACCAAACCTATGCCTACCAACTCAATTCTTATAACCTGATGAATTTTTTGGAGTTTGTGAGCGATCATTATGCAAGTCTAAACATAGATCATAATTTTAATGGCTTCTTTTTTAACAAGATGCCTTTGATAAGCAAATTAAAACTAAGGGAAATGGTTTCTTTCAAGGCACTTTTTGGAGGCTTGAGAGATGAAAACAACCCTGCCTTGAACCAAAATCTATATCAACTTCCCAAATATGAAACTGGTGCACAACGTACTTACGCCTTAAGCAACACACCCTATTTGGAAGGAAGCATTGGTATTGGCAATATCTTCAAGCTGCTTAGGGTTGATGTGGTAAAAAGGTTCAATTACCTCAATCATCCAGAGGTATCTGAATGGGGCATCAGAGCAAGGGTAAAATTAGATTTTTAAATCAGAAAACATGAAACCAACAACATTAACTGTCCGAGATGGCCTACAGCAGCTCATCTATAAAGTCATTAATCCCTTTGTAAGGGGGATGATAAAAATTGGACTTACCCCAAATGCGGTAACCACCATTGGTCTTATCTTAAACATTGGAGTTGCCAGCATTTTTGTCATGGGCGCAGAAAAATCAAATCGGGGCGACTTATCTTATATAGGCTGGGGAGGTGCCATGGTTCTTTTTGCAGGCCTTTTTGACATGCTCGATGGGCAGGTGGCTCGCCTAGGCAACATGAGCTCAAGATTCGGGATGCTTTATGATTCCGTGCTGGACAGGTATAGCGAACTGATCATGTTTTTGGGGATCTGCTATTATTTGGTTGCTCACCATTTTTTCTTAAGTTCCCTATTTGCATTTATCGCATTAATTGGCTCTATGATGGTAAGCTATACCCGGGCACGAGCAGAGGGATTGGGCGTTGAGTGTAAAGGTGGACTGATGCAAAGGCCAGAACGTGTGGTTACCATTGGGGTTTTTGCAATTGCCTGTGGCATAACAGGCCAATTCATTGGCGGCGATTATAAATTTTACATCTCTGGAATTTCCTTCCATGTGTTTGAAACCATGACCATCTTCACCTTGCCCATTACCATAATGGCATTTCTAACAAATTTAACGGCAATTAGACGGTTGCAGGATGCTAAAAAAGTCTTGGATGCGCAAGATGCGGCAGAAAGGAAGGATACCAATAAACCGATCTTATTTATCTGTTTCCTACTTGCTTTTAGCTTTAGCGCAACTATTCCGGCAAACGCACAACAGGATAATCCATCTCCCCTAACCTTTCCGGTTCCAAAAGACATCAAAAACCAACTTTTTTACATACAACGAGATCCCAATACCAATACGATAATTTGTCAGTTAAATGTGGACTCAAATGGAAAACTGAATACGAAAAGCCCAATAAACGTATTTTGGATGCGCTACGCAGACCAGGGAGAAAAAAAAGGACTTTCGTATATACAAAGAAAATTTGCCTACGGCATTGAAACAAAAGACCTTGGCAACGGACAGTATGAACTAAAATTTGCGGCCCGTAAAAACCCCCCTATGTATCTTACTAAGTCTGCAGTAGACAAACGGTATCACGTCTATGTAACTGCAAATGACAAGAAAATACAGGTGGAACGAATATTTATACGTATCGAAGGTGGTACTTTTTGGTTTCCAAATGTAAAATATATAGAATTTAAGGGTCGCGAAGCCAATGAACCGACTAAAATAATTACAGAAAGGACCAAGGTTTAGCAATGAAAAGAAATTTTGTTTCCAATTCAACAGATCCAATCAGAATGTTTAAAAGCGACTTCATGGAAAGCTTATCTAAAGTGCGCTATTATGTACCATTGATTGTTTATGTTCCAGTTATTGTTTTTTTAATTTGGAAGTCCTTATTCGATGTCAAGATGCCCGTATTGGAGTTTTTTGGTTGGTTGGCATTTGGTCTTTTAATCTGGACAATAACGGAGTATGTACTGCATCGGTACATCTTCCACTTTCACCCTTCTGGCAAATGGGGAAAACGTTTGCATTTTATTTTTCATGGCGTACATCACGATTACCCCAATGATGCCAATAGATTGGTAATGCCCCCATCTGCAAGTATTCCATTAGCACTTGGCTTCTACTTTCTGTTCGATTGGCTTTTGCCCGACACCATGGTTTATGCTTTTTTTATTGGTTTTATTGGTGGCTATCTATTTTACGACATGGTTCATTATGCCATTCACCATGCTAATTTTAAAAGCGTGTTTTGGAAAAAAATAAAACAGCACCACATGTTACACCATTATTCAGACCCAACCAAGGGCTATGGCGTAAGCTCGATAATATGGGATAAAATCTTCAGGTCTGACTTCGAAAAAAAATGACATGCACAATGATAGTCCAAAAAATACAAGGCTCTTTACCAAAAAAGATATAGTACTAACACTACTACTCTCGGTTTTTTATTTACTCTTATCAAACCTATTTGTTGGCTTTAAAACTGACCAATTGGTATTGATATTCATTTTCAACACACTGTACATTTCACAAGCCACCCGTAAATTCATCATTGGCTTTTCCATCTTCATCATATACTGGATTGTATTCGATTACATGAAGGCATTTCCAAACTATTGGTTTAACGAGGTGCATATAGAAAGTTTATATCAAATAGAAAAAAGTTGGTTCGGTATCAATTTTCAGGGAATGGTAATTACCCCAAATGAATATTGGCTACTCCACACCAATTCCTTTTTAGATGTTTGTAGTGGTTTGTTCTACATCATGTGGATCCCTGTTCCATTGGCATTGGCTACCTTTCTCTTTTTCAGAAATAGACAGCAATTCCAATATTTTTCCCTCACCTTTGTACTGGTTAACTTTATTGGTTTTGCCATCTACTACGCCTATCCCGCCGCTCCACCATGGTACGTAAAAGAATATGGGTTTAATTTTTTTGCCAACACCAAAGGAAATAGCGCAGGCCTAAGTAGATTTGACTTGTTTTTTGATTTTTCCTTATTCCAATCTATTTATAGCAAGGGTTCCAATGTATTTGCTGCCATGCCATCCTTACATTCGTCATATCCTGTTACAGTACTTTATTACGGTTTGAAGAACCACTTGGGAAAAATCAATATCTTTTTTGCAATAGTAATGGTTGGTATCTGGTTTGCGGCAATTTATACTAGCCATCATTATATGCTGGATGTGTTAGCAGGCATCATAACTGCAATCGTTGGAATTTCGGTCTTCAACTTACTGGCAAGAACTCCGCAGATTAAAAAATATCTAGACCTATTCCAGTCTAAGATTAGCTGACCTTTACATCGTTAACAAATAAGTCATTTCTGGAACGAGGCCGGGCTTTAGCCTTTGAAGCATAGTTGATGTAGATACTTTGGAATGAGATATGGTGGCTACTTCAAGTTTCTTCCCTATTCTTAGTGAAAGTATACTAGAGTGTAAAATAAAGTGTATATAAAGTTAGTGATTTTAACTTTTGACACAGTTTATTTTACACTTTTCAAGAACGAGATCTTAAAAACCTTAAATTAAATAAATAAATCTATAATGATAATTACCAATACCAAAGGAAAGAAAAAATCGTTCACCTTTCCAAAAGATTGGTAAAAACCTATTGTACAATATAGGCAACATGGTCTTTATATTTGATTGTCCTAGCCGGATGAAAATAAGCTTCCATTCTGAATACAGGCTAACAGCCTTTAATTTTGGTTTAACTCTTTATATTTCAGTAATTTAAACTCAATTTTATATAATCTTCTAACTCAATACAATTTAAAACAGCTTCTACATCAAATAAAATAATTATGCTAAAATTCCTTTTAAAAATGGTTTGAATTAACATTTTTTATTTAAAAAATCGGTTTGAATTCAAACCGATTTTTATATCTTTGCCTTGTGAAAATTAAAGAAACAGGAGAATTAGCGAAAATGGTTCAATTTATGGATACTTTGCGTGATATACGTAAAGTAATGATTAATCACTTCACACGAAAAGTGAAAGAACACAATCTTGAAGTAACCATAGAAATGCTTGAGGTTTTGTATGTTCTATGGCAACAAGACAATATCAATCAAAAAGAAATCGCGGAAAAGACAAGCCGAAATAAGGCAAGTATTACTTCATTGATTGATAATCTGGCAGCCCGTGATTTAGTAACAAGAACTCAAGACCCTACGGACAGACGAAATAATCTGATAGCATTGACAGCGGAAGGCGAAGCCTATCAAGAAAAGTTGATACCCCCACTTGAAGAAATGTATGAATCTATTAAAATTGATATTTCTGTTAAAGAACTTGAAAACACAACCAATATTCTCCAGAAGGTTTACCAAAAAATAAAAGGATAAAATTAACCCTTTATTTAAAATAATAGTTTGAACTCAAACAGTACGATAGCGAATTAATAACAAATGAAACTAAGAACAACAATTATGCTGATGGCTTCTATTTTTCTAACGACAGGCACTACTGATGCACAACAAATTACAGAAAGAAAAATCTCGGTTGAAGAGCTTTTCCATTTGGCAATAGAAAATCACCCGAATTTAGCTGTATCAAAAGCAGATATTGACATTGCCCGACAAGGCGTTGAGGTTGCCAAAAATGCACGATTACCAAGTTTGAATGCCGGACTGCAAGGTTATTATTTAGGTGATGTTTACGTTATAGAAAAGGACTTTTCTAAAGCTAGCCGTATTGATTTACCCCATTTTGGTAATACTTTTTCCATAGATGCAAGCCAACTTATCTGGAAAGGAGGAATGGTTAAAAACAGTGTTAAGGCTACAATACTTCGAGAGGAGCTTATGGAACTGAATTACCAAACAAACGAACAAAGCATCAAACTGTTGGTATTGGGCTATTATCTGGATTTGTACAAATTGGTAAATCAAAAAGCAGTTTATCAACAGAATATCCAATTGGCAAAACAACGGTTAGATAATATCAATAAATTCTTCAAAGAAGGAATGGTTACACGAAACGATGTTATCCGTGGCGAGTTGCAACTGTCCAATCTGAACCTTGTTTTGCAGGTTGTGGAAAACAATCGCCAGATTTTGAACAAACAACTTACCGTAGCATTAGGCCTGCCTGACAATGAACAGATTATACCCGATGAGAATGTATTGAAAAATATGCCGCAGGCATTATTCCTTGACGATTATATAGCTTTGGCTCAAAAACACCCGACTGTCTTGATGACGCAAAAAGCAGTGGATATTTATGAAACATCCGAAAAGATTACTAAATCGGAAATGATGCCCTCCTTATCTGCATTCGCAGGGAATAAATTGGCTCGTCCGATTACGACCTCCTCACCAGCGTTGGATATGTACACCAATGGCTGGAGTACAGGGCTTTCGCTGAATTTCAATATAGATGCGTTTTACAAAACACCGAGGAAAATTAAGCAGGTACGGTTTGAAAGAGATAAAGCGATTGCACAAGCAAACGAAGCTGAACAGATGATAGAAGTAGCGGTGAATGCGGGATACATTAAATACAACGAATCAGTTACTCAAAATAAAACATTTGAGAAAAACAAAGATTTAGCGAATGAAAATTATAGGATTATGGAAAGCAAATACAACAATCAATTAGCTATTTTACTTGATTTTATTGATGCCAGTAACACCAAATTAGATGCAGAGTTGCAATACACCAATTCAGAAATCAATATCATTTTTGCTTATTACAAGTTGTTAAAAGAAACCGGAAAACTATAACTAGTCATTTACTAAAAATATAAAAGATAAAATACATGTCACAAAATCAAGATAAAGCTAAAGAAACATTTTCTACAGAAACTACCACTCCAAAAAAAAAACCTCCTGTAAAGAAAAAAAATACAGGGAAAATCGTCAGCATGATTATATTGGTTATTGTTTTGCTAGGGTTGTATTGGGTCATAACCTCTTACTTAAATATTGGAAATGACCGATACACCAATGCTGCACAAGTAGAATCATTTATCAATCCTATAAATACCCGTGTTTCGGCTTATATCAAAGAAATACGGTTTGTGGAACACCAGCATGTAAAAAAAGGGGATACGCTCATAATTTTGGACGACAGAGAGATAAAAACACAGTTGGGACAGGCAGAAGCGGCTTATATCGCTGCATTGGCATCCAAAAATGTAACCTCAAATTCTGTCAAAGCCGCTTCCAACAATATCAATACAGCACAAGCTAACATTGATGTAGCACAAGCTAACATCAATTCTGCCAAAGCAAGATTGTGGAATGCTGAGCAAAATTACAACCGCTACAAAAATTTGTTGAAAGACGAAGCCGTTACACGCCAGCAGTTTGACCAAATAAAAACCGAATATGATGCCAGCAAAGCCCAGCTGGAAGCGATAGTTTCACAATATCAAGCAATTACCAATACTAAAGGAACAAGTGTTTTAACAGCAAACGAAGTACAATCTCGTATAGGAATGAATGATGCGGAGATAAAACGTGCCGAAAATGCACTTCAAATGGCAAAACTCAATCTTTCTTATACAGCGATTACCGCCCCACACGATGGAATTATGGGAAGAAGAACCGTCAATACTGGTCAGCTATTAAACGTAAGCCAGCAAGTGGCTACTATTGTAGATATTAACAACATTTGGATTTCTGCCAACTATCGTGAAAAACAAATGGAAAAAGTTGCCATCGGGGGTTTTGCAAAAATTACAGTTGATGCTTTGGGAGGTAAAGCATTTGAAGGAAAAATAACGGCTGTTTCTGGAGCTACCGGAGCGAGATATGCAGCAATTCCTATGGACAATTCAACAGGCAATTTTGTAAAAGTTCAACAGCGTATCCCAGTTCGGATAGAATTTACCGAAAACAACAAACCAAAAGAACTGAAATTGCTGCGTGCAGGTATGAACGTAGAAGTTACCTTAAAATAAAAGAGTTATGTACAATAAAGGACCGTTTGCTACTTGGGTTCCCAAACCGCTCATGTTGTTACTGATTATTATTTTTCTTTTACCGCTCCTAGCGTTGAATGGAGTTTATACCAGCAATATATCTGATATTTCTGGAGCATTGGCAACTTATACGGAATACATTTCTATGGCAAATAATGCTACAACTATCGGAACGGCAGTAGCTGGTACTATTGTGATGCGTGTCAAAATGCGTTTTCGTTCAAAAGAAATAATTGTGTTTTGCACTATTGCTCTTGCCGGTATTTCTTATTTGATAGGAATAACAGACAATATAATGATAGTTATTGGAGGGAGCTTTTTAATCGGCTTCCTTAAAATGTTTGCCATGATAGAAATGATGTTGCCAGTTATGTTCATCCTATCTCCAACAGGAGAAAGGGGGAGATTCTACTCTATATTTTATCCTTTAACGATTGGCATCGGGCAATTTTCTTCTTACTTTATTGCTGATTTAATCTTTAACAGTAGTTGGCAGGCACCCTATTTCTATATGTCGATAATGATGCTCATTATTGCTGCTCTGTCGTTGATTTTCCAGCACAACCAACGCTTTTGTTTTAAGAAGCCTTTGTATCAGATTGACTGGTTGTCTTTGGTTTTATTTGCCGTTTCAGCAATGTGCCTTAACGCGGGACTTACCTTTATGCAACAGCAAGGGTGGTTCAGTTCACCACTTATTATAGGCTCCCTTTTGTTAAGCTTACTACTTTTGGCTGCCCTTGTTTACAGACAAAAATTTCTAAAACGCAAACTCATAAAATTTGAATTGATAATACAAAAAGAGAATGTAAGGCATGGTTTGCTATTACTATTGTTAATGGGGGCATATTTGGCAAGTACCAGTATTTTTGTTCAATACACAGTGGGTGTTTTAGGATATAACAATCTTATTAATGCAAAACTAAACCTATGGATGATTCCCGGAATTGTTATAGCAGGGTTGCTTGCATTTCATGGCTTCAAAAACAAATGGAATGTAAAATTCTATATTATTTTAGGATTCATGGCGTTTTTTCTTCACACACTGATGCTATACGTGATGATTCAGCCACAAATGAATATAGAGTATCTCTATTTGCCAGTGTTTCTAAAAGGTTTAGGATTAGGAATTCTTTTTATTGGTATCTGGTATTATGCTACCTTAAATTTAGAAATAGACGATATGCTGAGTCTTATAGGCATCATGTTGTTGGTGCGGACTTTTGTAGCAACAGCTTTTGCTGGATCAATTATTAGTTGGGCGACTTACCAGGGACAATGGCAAAGCCTGAATGATATTTCTATGTATTTAGATACAGGAGATTTTAGCGATGGAATGAGTATGTATCAAACAACACAAGTCAATGCCATAATGGCTTCTTCAAAGATTGTGTTGGGATATTTGTGCTGGCTCATTGTGCCTATTTTAATTTTTGTATTAATACACCATTACGGGCAATTTAATAATCGAAGGATCGTGTTTTTAAGAAAGATAGTAAGAGGGAATACATTACGGGGTTATAGGTTTCAAAATAAATAAAAAAATATGTTTAGTAAAATAAATATGATGAGTATTGGAAAAGTATTAGGCTGTTTACTGATTTCAGTAATAAGTGCGAATCATTGTCCGCTCAATGAGCTTATGCCACTGTTACCCGGCAAAAGTTCCAACCATATAAGAAACCAAAATGAAATACAGATAAGGGTATTTAGCCAGGCAGGCCAAAACAATTTAGTACTGGGAAAAATGAGCAAACTAAAAATGCAGGCAGCCAGCAGGTAAAGCATCCCCGGTCCATTTACATCCAAATAATAGATTATAGCAATACTAAAAATATAGATACAGGCAATAAAAATAATTTTCCTGACAGCCAGATTAATACCTCGCAGAAATGCAAGTAAAAACATGCTGATTACAGCGAGTATATCTATTATACCAATAGAATATATCCCGGTTTTATAGGTCCAGTAAAGTCCGGGAAGCAATGCGATCAAACAAAATGGCAATAGGTAAATTAAGGTCGTTGCGAAAAGCTTGTTACGCCAAAATATCAAATCCCTCTTACTGTCTTCCGAATGGGTACAGTTCCTCTTAATCTCTGCTCTATATCTTGAACCTAACCCCATTATTAATATTTTTCTGTTTAACTCATAATTAGCACTAAAAAATTCCACCCAATAAAATAACCAAAGCATCCAGGATAATAAAAACTGAACACAATAAAATAAGAATTGGTTCAATTAATTGACCAAATCTGATGGATGGAGCAAAAATTAAATCCTTTAAAAGGGAAGCAGATTTCTATTTGAGGAAGAATTAATTTGATGAAATAGAATTGGTTATCCTATTTATCAATCCAATCTGCCAATGAAGGCACAAATGAGTACCATACATCTTTTATTAAATGAAAAATAGCCTATGAAATAACAAACACCAGAAAGGTATTTTTGTTTGTTTTCTCAAGAGAATAATCATAACCGGAAGGCCTCCCTGATTTTAATTCGCTTGAACCGCCTTATTTACAGGCGAATTAGGGATCTGTACACAAAATTTACTTCCCTCGCCAATTTCACTCTCTACCCAGATCCTCCCACCATTTTTCTCTATAAAATCCTTACAGAGTAGCAGACCGAGGCCTGTTCCTTCTTCATTATCAGTGCCTCTGGTGGTGAAAGTTTCAAGTTCAAAAAGTTTTTTTTGATTTTCCTGAGAGATTCCAACACCTGAATCACAGAAACAAATAACAGAATCATTCCCATCTAAATAGGAAGTGATCTTGATGCTGCCGCCATGTTTGGAGAATTTAACCGCATTCGATACCAGGTTTCTCACAATAAGCTGGATCATATCCATATCGGCATAAACAAGAGCGTTTGGATCCAACTGGTTTTCTGTAATGATATCTTTCTCTTTGATCACATTTTCAAACAGTGCGATAATATTATCAGCGATCCCCTTTACATTAAAATAAACAGGTTTAATAATTTCGCCCTGAAGCTGACTCCTCGACCAGAACAGCAAATTTTCCAATAAACCTGTAGTATAACCGATATTCTTGGATAAATTTGGTATAAATGATTTGAATTCATCCTCCGTGATCATCCCTGCATTCAGCATTTTAATCACTTCATTCAAATTATTTAGTGGCCCCCTGAGGTCATGTGCTATGATAGAAAAAAGGCGATCCTTCAATTTATTCATAGCGATAAGCTGTTCAGATTGTAAGCGCACCTGATTTTCAATTTCAACCTGTGATGTAATATCTCTTGTCAGGATGATCAGTCCATTAAAACTATTCTCATCTTCAAACAATGCCGTGATACTCACCTCCAGAAAAATAGGGTATCCATTTCGCTGAATCTCAATTTTTATCCTGCCATCTTTTCTTCCCCCGATATATCCAAATAGTTCCGGCTGGTTAGGAAGAACGGAATCGATATTCTTCCCGATCAGATTTTCGCCTGAAATAGAAAGAATCTTCTTAATCTCACGATTAAGGTCAATGATCCTGTCCAGGTTATCGGTCACGATCAAGCCTTCTTTCATAGCCTCCAGAACTTTCTCTCTGGCAATAGGTATGATATCCAGCAACCTGAAACGTACTAGTCCGATACTGAGCATCAATACCGTTAAAACAAATGCAAATGGAGTACTGTCGATATGCCCCATCGGCCTAAAGCCAAACAGGTAAGCCAGGTTAGCGAACCATGGAATAAATGCAGCCAACAAAATGATCAGGTTCTGACGCTTAAAGACAGGATCTGACTTCCTGTATTTGTACAACAGAAGCAATACTCCCCAGGCAAGTAGAATATAAAAATAAAGTGTATGAACGATATACCACGGACCTGTCTCAATACTTAGTAAAGGGAATGGACCTGAGTTATCAACAGAAACACTTTTATAATGCAGGTGATGAAAATGATTCGTCCAGACCATCAAAAGAGTGATCATGGGAATGATGATGATCCAGATGAAATTTCTGGTATTTAACCACTTATCTCTGCCGGTAAATTTCACAATGAACAACAACCAGAAAGCAGGCATAAATGAAATACCGAGGTATTCTATATTTATCCAAAACAACATCTGCTCCAGGCTGGTACTTGAAAGTTCAAATCCATAACTTAGCGCCCAGATTCCAATGCCTAATACCATAAATCCAAACCAGCGGACAACCACTTCATACCTGCGGAATATGCGAATACACATATAAAGCGTTACAAGACCGCATAAAATGAGGATTATAGAAAAAGTATTCAGACTAAAAGTCATTAATAAAATTTGAAAACCTTACGGTACGAAGGCAATTGTATTTGGAAGGTGAATATAATGCAATAATTTTATGAATAAGATAAAAAATATCATTTTTGATTACGGAAACGTCATTTTCACAATAGACTTTAACCAGGCTCAACGTAATTTTTCTGAATTGGGAATTAAAAACGTCGAACAGTTTTTTGCACATAAAGCGCATAACCCAATCTTTGACCAGTTTGAACAGGGGTTCATTTCACCTTCAGAGTTCAGAGAGGGAATTAGGGAGGTATCAGGAATTCCGGGTCTGACCGATACGGAAATAGACCATGCCTGGAACTCCTTATTGATCGGAGTTCCGGAACCCAACCATGACCTGCTTCTGAAGGTCAAAGAAAAATACAGAACCTTCCTCCTGAGCAATAATAATGAGATCCATTATAATTGGATCATGGATTATTTAAAAAGAGAACATCAGTTAGAATCAAATGCCATCTTTTTTGAAAAGGATTATTACTCTCATCTGATGAAAATGCGTAAACCCAATCCGGAAATTTTCGAATATGTTTTGAAGGAACATCATCTGGATCCTGCAGAAACTCTTTTTATTGATGATAGCCCGCAGCACCTGAAAACCGCAGCCTCCCTCGGTATGCATACTCACCTGCTTACTTCTGAAGAAAGCCTGGAGAGCTATCTATTTTCATCAGGTCTGCTGGAAAATTAACTGGAAATTCATTAAATTAGATCATGCAAAACGAACGGATCAGCTCATTAAAGGATTTTTATCCCTTTTATCTGAAAGAACACAGCAATTCAATCAGCAGGATTTTACACTTTATCGGCACCTCCATGGTACTACTGCTAATTCCTGCAGCGCTGATCTTTAATGATGCAAGGTTATTGATTCTCATCCCATTTGTGGGATATGGTTTTGCATGGGTCGGGCATTTCTTTTTCGAAAAGAATAAACCGGCTACCTTTCAATACCCGGGCTACAGTCTGGCCTCCGACTTTATCTTGTTTTGGGATCTGCTTCGTGGCAAAGAAAAATTCTGAACATAAATCCTTCTAATTCAACTTCCTGCGTTTCTTTTCCGCTGCGATTAAACGAAGTTCTCTTCCCATTTGTCCGGCAACTGAGGTATTTTCCTCTGCCCTTCTGAACAGGTAAGGCATCACAGCTTTAACGGGACCATAAGGAACATACTTAGCAACATTATAACCAACAGATGAAAGATTGAAGCTTAAATTATCACTCATTCCCAAAAGCTGAGAAAAATAAACATGCTTATGGTTATGTGGAATACCCTTTTCATCAAGCAGCTCTGCCAAAACACGACAGCTTTGCTCATTATGTGTACCTGCAACAAAAGAAACCATCTCTATTTTACTGATACAGTATTTCAAGGCAAGATCATAATCCTGATCAGTAGATTCCTTGTCCTTATGTATCGGAGATGGATAATTTAATTCTGATGCACGTTTACGTTCCTTTTCCATATAGGCTCCGCGGACTAACTTAGCTCCCAGAAAGAAATGTTCATTGGAAGCGGCCGTACCATCGGCCTTCAGGGAAGCAAGCTTATCGTTTCGATAGAGCTGATACGTATTGAAGACAATGGCTTTTTCCTGATTGTATCTGCGCATCATTTCCAGAACTAATGAATCGATCGTATCCTGAATCCAGGTTTCTTCCGCATCCACCATCACCTTCACATCCAGTTCATGTGCTAAGCTACAGATCTGATCGATTCTATTTTTAAAGCGGGCAAATTCTGCTGTTTCCTCCGAATTCAAAGGCTGCTTTGCATCCATTTTTTCAAGCAATCCTAATCTGCCAAGTCCTGTAACTTTAAATACCGTTAAGGGAATACGTTCATCACCATCGGCATGCTTGATGGTCTTCATGATCTCTGCACAGGTAGCATCGAACACCGGCTCATCATCCTCTCCCTCCACAGAATAATCAAGAATGGAACCTACTTTTCCGGCATGAAGCTGACTGACAGTTTGTTCACATTCCTCAATACTCTCTCCTCCGCAGAAATGGCGGAAGATTGTAGATTTGATCAAAGACTTGATGGGTAAGCCTATGTTGAGGGCTAAATTGGTGATCGGCGGACCGATCTTCGTTAAAAAATTTATACTGATAAGCTTAAATAGCCAGTAGGCTCGCTTAAGGTCGGCATCCGTTTTTCCACGGAAAGCGATCTCTGTATTATCAAAAGACAGAATTTTGCTCTTCAACTTGGTTTGTTGCATGCGCAAAGGTAGAAATATTGAGACATTTACATACGAATGCTAAAATTTGTAAGTTTGCTGCATGCTTGATTTTACATTAGAAGGAGAATTTATCCACCTGATCCAGTTGCTGAAGGCTGCAAACATTGTCCAGAGTGGCGGTGAGGCCCAAATGGTCGTATCAGAAGGAGCAGTAAAATATAACGGTGAAGTAGATTACCGCAAACGTCTTAAAGTAAGACGCGGTGATATCATAGAGTGCAGAGGCAAAATAATTAAAGTTAAATGAAACCCATAAAGAGTATCAGTTATTCTGTTTTTTTCGAGAACAGTCTTCAGGAATTAAGCAAATTTCTTAGTGAAAGCAAGTACAGCAAAGTTTTTGTATTAGTTGACAGCAATACTGAAATCCATTGTCTGCCTCTTTTGCAGGAAGCATTGGGCGATCTTGAATTCGACCTTATTGAAGTGACTCCCGGCGAAGAGAATAAAAATATTGATTTCTGCATCGGGATCTGGAGAATGCTGCTTGATTTTGGCGCCGACAGAAACAGCATCCTGATCAACCTTGGCGGAGGTGTCATTACAGACATGGGTGGTTTTGCCGCCTCAACCTTCAAGCGCGGGATTGATTTTGTGCAGGTTCCTACTACCCTGCTTTCCCAGGTTGATGCTTCGATTGGCGGAAAAACCGGGATCGACATGGAAAATGTTAAAAATATCATCGGAACATTTACTCAGCCAAAAGCTGTTTTCATAAATACCGGCTTTTTAAGTACACTTGACCAAAGAGAACTACGCTCAGGATATGCTGAAGTGATCAAGCACGGACTTATCTATGATATTGCATTGTTTGAAAAACTGAAGACTATTAAACCAGCTGAACTCAGTCCAGAGATCATTTATCGGTCTGTAGAGATCAAAAATAAAGTGGTTATTTCCGATCCTTTTGAAAAAGGACTCAGAAAGATCCTGAACTTCGGGCATACCATTGGTCATGCTGTTGAAAGCTATTCCTTACAGCATGATAAAAAGCCGCTTTTACATGGAGAGGCCATTGCGATCGGATTTATTTGTGAGGCTTACCTTTCAGCAAAGAAAAACGGATTACAGAAAACGGAGCTACGTGAAATCGTTGACACACTCAGAAATGTATACCCTGCCTATAAAGTAAAGAAAAACAGCTATAGCGACCTTTTGGAGATCATGAAAAATGATAAGAAAAACACCTCCGGCAAGATCAGTTTTTCACTTCTGAGCACAATTGGCAAATGTGATTTCGATATTTTCTGTACTGAAGAAGAGATCTTTGAAAGTCTGGAGTTTTACACGACTTACGAAATCACCCCACAAAGCGGAAAGTAGATTTCGTCACCCGATAGCTATCGGGTCACAAACCAGCAAACTTCTAATTCCAGTTCTGCCGTATTTATTATTTGTCATTCCATATTAAATACGGAACCGCATTTAATACGGGACAGGTTCAATACATCCACAATAAGTGCGAAAAAATAATTTTATTTAAATTTTGACAAAATTAAATTTTGTATTATGTTTGTAAAACAAAGGATGAAAAAATTAACTACATATTACTTCGCTTATTTTTACTATCACGGTAAGGGCGGGGAAAATATGCAATAGATCTTAATATAGAAAAATTAGCAAAAAGTCCCTGCCCACCAGCAGGGACTTTTTTATTTAACAGCAAAATGCAAAAAAAGCGAGTAGCAATTCAGGGTATACGTGCTTCATTCCATGAAGAAGCGGCATTCAAATTCTTCGGAACTGATATCGAAACAATTGAATGTGATTCTTTCAAACAAACCTGCGAGGTTTTGAAGAATAAAAAGGCCGATTTCGTAGTCATGGCGATCGAAAATTCCATTGCCGGAAGTTTATTGCCAAACTACACCCTTCTAAGAGAATATAACTTTTCAATCGTTGGCGAAGTTTACCTGGCTATTCAATTGCACTTACTGGCATTGCCGGGTGTAAAATTCAAGGATGTCAAATATGTACAGTCACATCCCATTGCAATCCGCCAATGCAGCGACTTCTTCGATGAGTTTCCGCATTTACAGGTTATTGAAAGCAGTGACACTGCTGCCTGTGCAAAAAAGATCAGAGAAGAGAACCTGACCGATACCGTGGCAATTGCTAACCTCCTGGCGGCAAAGCTTTATGATCTGCAGGTAATGGAAAGAAGGATAGAATCAAACAAGAAAAACTTTACCCGTTTTCTGATCCTCGCTGACAAGCCGATTGGTAATGCTGAAGCCAATAAGGCGTCCCTGAGTTTCCAGGTTGGAAATTCTGTAGGTTCTCTTGCTGAAGTGCTGAATATTTTCTCTGACCACAAGATCAATCTGAGCAAGATCCAGTCGATGCCTGTTCTTGGAAAACGTAATGAATACAATTTTTATGTAGATATCGAATGGAAAAACCAATCTGATTATGATTCTGCCATCCGTAAAGTATTGAAGCATACCATCAATTTTACGATCATGGGAGAATATCAAAAGAATGATAAGGTCTGACCTGAACCCCCAATAAATTAAAAACAAAAACCTTAAAAACCCGGGATTAAAGCCGGAAAAAATCAAATTATCAAAATGAAATTAAATCTAAAATTACAGCCATTAAATACCTGGTTGGAGATTAAAAATGAGCCTCTTTTAATTGCAGGACCATGCAGTGCAGAAACTGAAGATCAATTATTGGCAACTGCCCATTTATTGGCAAAAACAGGCAAAGTTTCTGTCTTAAGAGCAGGAATCTGGAAACCACGTACCCGTCCGGGAGAATTTGAAGGTGTCGGAAGCATCGGATTAACCTGGTTAAAAAGAGCTAAAGAAGAAACCGGATTACCTACAGCTGTAGAAGTTGCTACTGCAAAGCATGTAGAAGAGGCTTTAGCTGCTGGAGTAGATATTCTTTGGGTTGGTGCCCGTTCTACAGTAAATCCATTCACTGTTCAGGAAATTGCTGATGCTTTGAAAGGTGTAGACATCCCTGTTTTGGTAAAAAATCCGGTTAATCCTGATATTCAGTTATGGATCGGAGCATTGGAACGTATCAACAATGCAGGAATTACTAAACTTGGTGCAATACACAGAGGTTTTTCATCCTACGAAAAAACAGCCTTCAGAAATGAACCTATGTGGGAATTAGCTATTCAGCTTAAAACCTTAGCTCCCGATCTTCCTATTATCAATGACCCGAGTCATATCTGCGGAAATCGTGAATTGATTCAATATGTAGCTCAAAAAGCACTGGATCTGGATATGCAGGGATTAATGATCGAGTCGCACCTTGACCCATCTGTTGCATGGACTGATGCAAAACAACAGGTAACACCAGCAGCTTTATCAGAATTAATGGATCTTCTTACTCTGCGCAAGCCTGAGATCAAGGATAAAGATTTTACTGATAAACTTGCCGACCTCCGTACAAATATTGACAAGATCGATGATCAGATCATTCAGAAAATTGCTGAAAGAATGCAGATCGTTCAGAAGATCGGAGAATACAAACGTGATAATGGCGTAACTATTCTTCAGGTTAACCGTTGGGATCAGATCATGAATAAACGCAGTGCATTTGCAAGTGCTTTAAAACTTGACCTGAACTTTACAGGTAAATTATTGGAACTAATTCACAGCGAATCGATCCGTAAGCAGACCGAGATCATGAATGATAAAAAAGATGCTTAATAAAAATGAGTTCTAAAAGCATAAAAATTTCATCTGCGCAGAAACATCTGAATTGCACCATCAACCTTACGGGATCAAAAAGCGAAAGTAACCGCGCTTTGATCATGGAGGCATTGAGTGAAGGTGCAGTTCAGGTGTTGAATGTTTCTGAGGCTGCAGACACTGTTACTTTAAAAAATATTCTGCAGACCGCTAACACGCAATCTTTAACTGTTCAGCCTAAGGAGATAAATATCGGTCCTGCAGGTACTGCTATGCGTTTTTTAAGTGCATTTTATACCCTTCAGAACGGGGAAATAATTCTAACTGGTTCTGAGCGTATGAAACAACGCCCGATTGGAATTTTGGTAGACGCTTTAAAAAGCCTGGGTGCCGACATAGAATATACTGAGAAAGAAGGCTTTCCTCCTTTAAAGATCAGAGGACCACTGAAGCAAAAAACTGATCAGGTAAAAATCAAAGGCAATATCAGCAGTCAGTATATTTCTGCCTTATTACTCATAGCTCCAAAACTGGATCAGGGCTTAAAACTGATCATTGATGGGGAGCTGACCTCGAAGCCTTATGTTGAAATGACTCTGGCGATGATGGAACAGGCAGGTATCAGACATAGCTGGACTGATAACGAGATCAGCATTTCTAATCAGCCGTTCAACAAAGCAGAAATTAGTGTTGAACCAGACTGGAGCGCTGCATCATACTGGTACGCCATCGCTGCATTATCTGAAGAAGCTAGTCTATTCCTTCCGGGATTGAATGGATATAGCCTGCAGGGAGACAGTAAGATTACTGAGATCATGGCTAATTTTGGTATTACATCGCAGTTCAAAGATGGCGGAGTTTACCTCATAAAGGAAGCGAAGAAACTTGAGCGCAAGATCTTTGATTTTAAAGAATGTCCGGATCTGGCACAAACTGTCATTGTTTGCTGTGCAGCCCTTGGTCATGATGCACTATTTACCGGATTGGAGACCCTCAAGATCAAGGAAACAGACCGTGTAAATGCCTTGCAAACAGAGCTTGCAAAGATCGGTGTTAAACTCATTGAAAAGAATCAAACGTATAAACTGGATTGTTCCGGACTAGATCTGAGCAGGAAAATAAGCATCAGTACCTACGATGACCATCGTATGGCCATGGCCTTTGCTCCACTGGCTTTGGTTATGCCTGAACTTGAAATTGAAGATCATTTAGTTGTTGAAAAATCATATCCCGACTTCTGGAAACATCTTGAAATAGCTGGATTTAAAATAGAGTATTGAGTAGTTAGTAATTAGTACTTAGATACATCTATTTCACTTTAGATTAGTAGATATTTTTGTACGTAAAACTTAAAACCTACAACTTAAAACTTACAACCTATAACTTAAAACCTATAACTCAAAACTCAACATGGCAGGCAATTCATTCGGTCAATTATTCCGTATCACTACTTTTGGAGAATCACATGGTGAAGCAATAGGTGTGATCATTGATGGTTGTCCCTCAAATTTGGATATTGATATGGATTTCATACAGGCCGAGCTGGATAAGCGTAAACCGGGACAGTCCAAGATCACAACCCAGAGAAAAGAAAGCGATACCGTTCAGATACTTTCGGGGGTGTTTGAAGGAAAAACAACCGGAACTCCGATTGCAATGATCATTCCTAATGAAGATCAGCGGTCAAAGGATTATTCGCATATTAAAGATGCATACCGTCCATCACATGCTGATTATACCTACGATGCAAAATACGGTCACCGTGACCACCGTGGCGGAGGAAGATCTTCTGCCCGGGAAACTGCCGCTAGAGTAGCAGCAGGAGCAATCGCAAAGCTCTTATTAGCTCATAATGGCATTGAAATTTTCGGACATGTTTCTGCTGTTGGTAAAATTGATGCGCCCCATTTAACGCTTAATTCAGTTTCTGAACTGCTCGAGATCAGGGAAAGCAATATCGTTCGATGTGCTGATCCTGCCACAGCAAATGAAATGATCGAGCTTATTGACGGCATCCGAAAAGAAGGTGACACCGTTGGCGGTAAAATATCATGCATTGTTAAAAATTGCCCTGTCGGATTGGGAGAGCCGGTTTTCGATAAACTTCACGCTGATCTGGGTAAAGCCATGTTAAGTATTAATGCAGTTCATGGTTTCGATTACGGATCCGGTTTTGAAGGATCTGAGATGAGAGGTTCTGAACATAATGATCTTTTCATTCCACCTGCAGATGGTAAAGTGTCGGAAAATTTCAAAACTGTCACTAATTATTCGGGCGGAATACAGGGTGGAATTTCAAACGGAATGGATATTACTTTTCGGGTTGCATTCAAACCGGTAGCAACGATCATGCAAAATCAACAAAGCCTGGATTCTTCGGGAAATGCTTCAAATGTACAAGGAAAAGGCAGACATGATCCTTGTGTTGTTCCCCGTGCCGTTGCCATTGTGGAGGCTATGGCTGCGCTTGTGCTTGCAGATCATTTGCTAAGAAACAGGGTGATCAGGCTTTAAGTACCTGTTTCGAAGGAGGAACAATTGAGTAATCTGATGCAACTAAACACATCGTCATTTCGATGAGGTACGAAGAGAAATCTGTTGCAATGAAATCTACCTTTGACTCTAAACAAAGCCCTTAGGCATGAGATTTCTCAGCCTCTCCGAAACACCTTACAAGTTAAAATTAGCATAGGTTTTCGAAATGACGTTAATAGGGTCGTCATTTCGCAGGAGGCACGACGGAGAAATCTGTTGCAATGAATTCACCTTTGACTTTAATAATCAACTGCCCTTAGGCATGAGATTTTCCACCTGTCAAAAGCACCTTACATTAAAGTTTGCACAGGTATAAGTATTCTGGGTTTTAGCTTAAAACAATTTCGGAAACTTATCCGGAGCACTTTCGTTCATCATTTCATAAACCATCTCAATCACATCATCTACTGAAGGCTTACTGAAATAATCCCCATCCGAACCATAGGGAGTACGGTGTGGTTTACCGGTTAACGTTCTTGGTTTTCCATCCAGATATTGGTAGCCATTCTGACCTTCCAGAACCTGCTGCAAAATAAATGCCGATGAACCACCCGGAACATCTTCACCAACAACGAGCAGCTTGCTGGTTTTTCGCAATGATTGCGAACAAAGGTTATCCAGATCAAATGGAAGGAAGGTCTGCGGGTCAACAATTTCGACGTTTATACCCATTTTTTCGAGCTCTTCTGCCGCCTGTTCAACGATCCTTAATGTTGATCCATAAGAAACTATGGTCATATCAGAACCTTCACGAATGATCTCGGCCTTGCCTAATTCAACAGTAAATTCGCCAATATTTGACGGCAATTTTTCCTTGAGTCTGTAACCGTTAAGACATTCAATGACCAGGGCAGGTTCATCACCTCTAAGCAGTGTATTGTACATTCCTGCTGCCTGTGTCATATTTCTAGGAACACAAACATGAACTCCTCTCAATGAATTAATGATCACACCCATCGGAGATCCTGAATGCCAGATCCCTTCCAAACGATGACCACGTGTTCGAACGATCAAGGGAGCTTTTTGCCTTCCCTTTGTACGGTAACTCAAAGTAGCGAGATCATCGCTCAAAATATTCAATGCAAAAAGTAAATAATCCAGATACTGGATCTCTGCAATTGGCCGTAAACCACGCATTGCAAGTCCGATACCCTGACCAACAATCGTCATTTCACGGATCCCTGTATCGGTGATCCTCCTTTTTCCATATTTAGCCTGAAGTCCGGCGAAGCCCTGATTCACATCCCCGATAGCGCCCACATCTTCACCAAAAGCAAGTATGCGTGCATCCCGGGAGAAATTGGAATCAAAACATGCATTCAGGATTTCTCTGCCATCAACCACTTTTGAATCATCATTATATTCAGGCAATATTGCCTTAACATTTAACGGTGATTCAAGTGAACCGGTAAAAAGTTTAGAGTTATATCGTTCAAAATTGGAATCATGCTGTTGCTGATACCAATTTTGCAATTCTTGTTTTGCCTCTGAATGGTCATTCCTAAGCATCCTTATAGCATGCCTCACCATTCCTGTAACATCCTTACGGGATGGATCAACACTTGCCTTTAATGCATTTGCAGCATTTATAAGCTCCTGATCATTGGTGCCCTGTATTATTTCAACAACGGCTTCAAGCTCAGACTTCATCAACGAATTAAAATCGGCCCATGCTTTTTTCTGACAGTCGCGTATGTATGCTTTTGCAGTAATTTCAATCTCAGTTAATTCTTCTTCAGTAGATATCGCCGACTCGATCATCCATTTCCTCATCTGAAGCATGCAGTCGTATTCTACTTCCCAGGCAATCCTTGCCTTGTCTTTATAGCGTTCATGTGAACCAGAAGTTGAATGCCCCTGTGGCTGAGTCATTTCTGTAACATGGATCATGACAGGTATATGCTGATCACGACAAATCTTTATTGCTTTTTCATAGGTCTCACATAAACCCGGATAATCCCAGCCTCTCACTTTGAAGATCTCATATCCCTCTCCCTTTTCATCACGCTGAAAGCCTTTAAGAATTTCTGATATGTCCTGTTTTGTGGTCTGATATTCTGCCGGAACAGAAATTCCGTAAGCATCATCCCAGATTGAAATAGCCATAGGGATCTGAAGTACTCCTGCAGCATTAACCGACTCGAAAAATATCCCCTCAGAGGTTGATGCATTGCCTATGGTTCCAAAGGCAACCTCATTTCCGTTTACAGAGAAATTCTTTAAATATTCCAGTTCAGAATTATTCCTGAACAATTTCGAAGCAAGTGCCAAACCAACCAGACGGCCCATTTGCCCGCCTGTGGGTGATATATCAGCCGAAGAATTTTTTGTTTTTGTATTATCCATCCAGTTACCATGCTCATCAAGAAGACGGGTAGCAAAATGGCAATTCATTTGCCTTCCCCCAGATCCGGGATCAGCATCAGTATCTGTGTTTGCGTATAGCTGAGCAAAGAATTCAGGCATTGTAAGCATGCCTGCTGCAAGCATAAAGGTTTGATCGCGGTAATAGCCTGAACGCCAGTCGCCAGCTTTAAAAGCCTTAGCCAAAGCTAGCTGAGCTACTTCTTTTCCATCCCCAAAGATCCCGAATTTAGCTTTCCCGGTAAGAACTTCCTTACGACCTAAAAGACTAGCTTGTCTGCTTTCATAAGCGATCTTATAATCACTAATGATAATGCTTTTGAAATCATCAAAGCTTAATTCTTCCTGTTCCGGCAAAATATTATCTGTCACTTGGGTTCCTCTCATAAATTTGCTTTATGGCCAAAAATAAGAAAAGCCCTGAGGAATTGATAATCCGGAGACAAAATAATAATCTGTTTTAATATGATTTTACCAAATTATTGCATTTGACTATTCCAAAAAAAGATTTAATTACCTGATTTGGAATGATATTTGGAATAATGTATTCAGTTTACAATAATTTAAAAAAAATGAAAAAAATATTTAGCTTAATTGCGGTGATAACAGGCTTCATCGTTTTTACCGCAATGCAGACTGAAAATAAACCGGAATTCAAATTTGAGAAAGAAACTCATGACTTCGGAAAAGTTCCTGCAGGCAAACCTGTAAGCGTTGATTTTATCTTTACCAACACTGGAGATGCTCCTTTGATCATTTCTAATATTGAATCCACATGTGGATGTACTGTCCCTAAATTTACCACAAAACCAGTTTTAAAAGGTGAAAAAGGAATAATCACTGTTACATTTAATGCAGCAGCGGTACAAGCAGGTTTCACAAAGGCAGTAACCATCAAATCAAATGCACGCACACCAAGCAAAATGCTTTATATTAAAGGCGAAGTAGTGCCAGCTGGCAATTAAAATAAAATCGTAAATATTTATGATAAAGCCTCTCCCAAACGGAGAGGTTTTTTTATTTTTGCTGCATGCCAGAAATTTCAAGCAAAGGCCGGCAAATGCCCGCCTCCCCTATCCGTAAACTAACCCCATTTGCAGACAAAGCAAAAAGTCAGGGTAAGAAGGTTTATCATTTAAATATCGGCCAGCCAGACATTGAGACACCCGAAGGGATGCTGAATGCCATAAAAAATATAGATTTTACCGTTTGGGCCTATACTCCATCTGAAGGAACCCTCGCTTATCGTACAAAACTGACTGAATATTACAATAAACTAAACTATAATATTGACCCTTCACAAATACTGGTCACAGTTGGAGGATCCGAAGCCATTACAATTGCGATGCAGGCATGCGTAAATGAAGGCGATGAAATCATTATTCCGGAACCTTTCTATGCTAATTACAATGGTTTTGCCTGCATGAGCAATGTCGTGGTTAAACCTATTCTATCCCATATTGAAAATGGCTTTGCCTTGCCGGAAATCAGCGAGTTTGAGAAACTGATCACTCCAAAAACAAAGGCTATTATCATCTGTAATCCGAATAATCCAACCGGATACCTGTACTCAAAACAAGAACTTGAAGCCCTCAGAGAACTCTGCCTGAAATATAACCTCTTCCTGTTTTCTGATGAAGCCTATCGTGAGTTCTGTTATGATGGCAAGGAGTTTATTTCGCCGATGCATCTTGAAGGACTGGATCAGCATGTGATCATTCTCGATACAGTTTCCAAACGTTACAGTGCATGCGGCGCCCGTTTGGGATGTCTGATCACCAAAAACAAGGAAGTTATTGCTGCAGGATTAAAATTTGCACAAGCGAGACTTAGTCCGGGTATGGTTGAACAGATCGCAGCAACTGCGGCAGTTGATACCCCGGACAGCTATTTCGAAAAAGTTAATAAGGAATACACCATGCGCCGCGATACATTGGTGAGCAGATTAAACAGCATAGATGGAGTTTTCTGTCCGAACCCCGGTGGTGCTTTTTATGTGGTAGCCAGGTTCCCGATCGATAATTCAGATAAGTTCTGCCAATGGATGCTGGAAGAGTTTGAATATGACAATCAGACAGTAATGATGGCACCAGCAACCGGTTTTTACAGTACAACTGGCGCTGGAATGAACGAAGTTCGTTTGGCATACGTTTTGAATAAAGAAGATTTGGAAGCAGCAATGACCTGCCTGGAAAAAGCCTTAGAAGTTTATCCCGGCAGAGTAAACTGATTAATATCAAGGATATCAGCACTATTTCGTATCTTTGTATTAGTATTTATTCCAGAAATAATACCGGGCCCGACCGGAATTGACAGGGTGGAGATAGGTATGTAAGCATGCAGCGCATTGTAAGTATTAGCGCTTAAATCTGAACTTTCAAACCACAGTTGGCGAAAATAACTACGCCTTAGCTGCTTAATTTAGAATTAAGTAAGCTTTTGTTCCGTCAGATTCTGTTCTGTAGTCTGACATCAGGGGCATCGAAAAACAGGACTGGCCAGGGTTTAATGGTGTGATAATCCGGCAAGACAAGACATCTACGGAAGAAGGTACAGGTGAGCGGTTGACCTTCCCCTTCCCGACAATTAAACAACAGCTAAGCACGTAGAAAGCATAATTTGTCCCATGTTTGGACGAGAGTTCGAATCTCTCCGGGTCCACAAACATAAAAAACCTCCAATCTAATCCATTGGAGGTTTTTTTATTTCAGTTTGTCTTAAACAAATAAAAAACGTTAAAATTCATTTAACTGATTCCAGACCTCATTCCACCTATAATTGAATTCAAAAAATTATCATAATATTACGGTGTATTATTCTACATCTTAATTCCTTATGAAAAGAAAAGATTTTTTAAAACTGGGATCTGCCGCCGCAGGGCTATCAATTTTCCCTGATATACTTTCTGCTAAAGAACCCGCAAGTAAACGCTCTCTGCGTTTTGCATTTCTGACTGATATACATGTAAAACCTGGTTCCATACCGGAGGAAGGTATGGCAAAAGCACTGCAGCATGTCCGGAAATTAAAGAAAAAGGTCGATTTTATCATTAATGGCGGTGATTCTATCATGGATGCACTTGCGGCAACAAAGGAGTCGACTCAAACTCAATGGAATCTTTTTCACAAGATCATGGATCAGGAAAATAGCCTTCCGGTATATCCCTGCATTGGAAACCATGATGTATATGGCTGGTTTCAGAAATCTCCTGATACCACAGATCCCCTCTATGGCAAAACATGGGCTGTAAAGGAGCTTAAAATGACTGAACGATATTACCATTTCACAAAAGGTATTTGGGATTTTATAGTTCTTGATAGTACACAGTTGAATCCTGCAGGTGGCTATATCGGTAAAATTGATGAGGAGCAATTAACCTGGCTGAAAAGCAAACTGGCAGAAATACCTTCCGATCACCACATCAGCATCATTTCTCATATTCCAATCTTATCGATCTGCTCTGGACTATTCTTTAATAAGACCGAACCTAATGGCGACCTTAAAATTCAGCGTAACCTGATGCATACTGATTTTCTGGAGCTGAAAAAGATATTCATGCAGTATCCTAACTTAAGATCTTGTCTGAGCGGGCATATCCATTTGCAGGATGAAGTACGTTATCTTGATGTCAGTTATTACTGTAATGGCGCAGTTAGCGGTGGATGGTGGAAAGGTGCCTATCAGGAATTTAAACCTGCCTATGCAGTATTTGAATTTTTTAATGATGGAACATGTACGAGAGAAATGGTTAACTACGAATGAATAAATTAGGGAATCAATAATATTCCAGCCAAATGATCAAAGATCTAATCAAACATTACCAATTGTTGCCGCATCCCGAAGGAGGGTACTATAAGGAAACTTATAGATCTGCAGAAAATATCCCCGTTTCAGCATTGCCAAATCGCTTTTCTGGCGATCGATCTTATGGGACAGCTATCTACTTTTTATTGCTGAAAGATCTGTTTTCTGCTTTTCACCGTATCCAGAGCGATGAATGCTGGCATTTTTATGAAGGTGACAGCCTGCATGTTCATGTCCTACATTCAAATGGAAATTATGAACTGATTCGCCTGGGCAGAAACACTTCCAAGGGAGAAGTTTATCAGGCTATTGTTCCGGCAGGGGCATGGTTTGCCTCAGAAAGTATTGGCGAATACTCTTTCGTAGGTTGTACCGTAGCTCCGGGCTTTGACTTTGCCGATTTTGAACTGGCAAATGCAGGTAGATTGAAAGCAGACCATCCTGAACGTACAGCGCTGATCGAAAGACTTTGCCGGCAGTAAAATACTTTACATAAAAACATAATTCATATCTTAACAATTAAAAATATTAATTCTGATTTTATCCATGAGAATTCTGTCATTTATCCTGGCTGCACTAATAATTCCAAATATTGTGATTGCGCAAAAGCAAGAACACAGGGCAAAAAACATCCTGATCATCTATTCAGATGATCACAGTTATCATGCCTTAGGTGCTGCCGGGAATAAGGAGATTTCAACGCCAAACCTTGATAAACTAGCCAAATCCGGATTGATGTTTACCCAGGCCCACGTTATGGGTGGCCATCAGGGTGCAGTTTGTATTCCAAGCAGAGCCATGCTGCTAACCGGCCGTTATGTGAACAGATTGCCCGGTGATGGAAGTACTATACCCGATAGTATTGTTAGTCTGCCCGAAGTATTACGAAAACAGGGTTACAACACCTACCATACTGGAAAATGGCATAGCGATAAAGCATCGCACAGCCGCATGTTCAGTACAGGAGGGGATATATTTTTTGGAGGAATGCATTTTCCAAAGTTCGGCGGACAGGAACATCCGACAGTATCTCTTTTTGACAGCACAGGAGTTTATGATG
Source organism: Daejeonella rubra (assembly GCF_900103545.1). Lineage (GTDB taxonomy): Bacteria > Bacteroidota > Bacteroidia > Sphingobacteriales > Sphingobacteriaceae > Daejeonella > Daejeonella rubra. The sequence goes on along the minus strand of NZ_FNHH01000017.1, from coordinate 16,217 downwards.
AGAAACGCAAGCGGATCAGTGATACTTACAGCACAACGCTTTATGCGGATAATGCCATCCGATTTTTGAGTAGTTCAACAGCGAAAACAAATCCATTTTTCTGTTATGTGGCCTTCACTTCCCCGCATGATCCAAGAACTCCTCCTGAGAAATTTTCAAAATTGTATGACCCGGCAAAAATTACATTACCTGCAAATTTTCTAATAAAACATCCATTTGATAATGGCGATCTGAACGTGAGAGATGAACAATTGCTGCCTGTTCCGCGCGATCCGGATGCCATCAAAAAAGACATTGCACTTTATTACGGCATGGTCAGTGAAATGGATGCGCAGGTTGGAAGGATTTTAGAAGCACTGGAGAAAAACGGACTCAAAGAAAGTACACTAATTGTTTTTGCCGGTGATAACGGACTGGCAGTTGGTCAGCATGGACTGCTCGGCAAACAGAATCTATATGAACATAGCATCAGAGTGCCTATGATCATGTCAGGTCCCAATGTGCCCGTCAACAAGAAAACTGAAGGATTTACCTACCTCAGTGACATTACACCAACAATAATGGATTATTTACAGGTAGAACGACCATTAAGTGTTGAAGGAAGATCTTTATTACCTGTCCTTCTGGATCCTTCAAAGAATGTCAGATCGTCAATATATAACGTCTACGGACACTGGAGCAGAAGTATTAAATCTGAGGACGGATTCAAAATGATCGTTTATAATGTTGACGGAATTGCAACGACTCAGCTTTTCAACCTCAAAAAAGATCCATTGGAAATTAATGATCTTTCTAAAGAGCCGGCCTACAGTGAAAAGATCCTTCAAATGAGAAATCTATTAAAACAACAAATGGCCTCTGCATTTGACAATCTTAATATTGACCTGCCGAATTGGGGAAGAAATAAAAACCAGAAGCCACGCGGAAGCTGATCTAAACCAAATACTATCAAAATGAAATCTAAGCAATCAAACAATTACATTATTATAATTATTGCCTGTTTGGTACTTGTCCTGTCAAACAATGCCATTGGTCAAAAAAACATTCCACTTCCTAAAGCAAATCAGCTCACCTGGCAAGATGCTGAACTTACAGCATTGATTTCATATGATCTGCATGTTTTTGACGGAAAACCATACAACCAGGCATTCAACAGGATCAATCCAATTGCCGATTATAATATTTTCAATCCTGCAAAATTGGATACTGACCAATGGATCAGGGCAGTAAAAGATATGGGTGGAAAGATCGCCATTCTAACGGCAACTCATGAAACCGGATTTGCACTTTACCAATCAGATGTGAACCCTTATTCCATGAAAGCTCTTAAATTTCAGGATGGAAAGGGAGATATAGTTCGTGATTTTGTTGCCTCATGCCGAAAATATGGAATCTTACCTGGGATCTATATTGGTATCCGATGGAATTCTAATTATGGAATTTATGATTTTAAGGTACTTGATGACAATTCTCCTTTTGCAAAAAACAGGCAGCAGTTTTATAACAAGCTCTGTGAAAAAATGACCGAGGAACTGATGTCAAGATATGGTGAACTGGCCATGGTCTGGTTTGATGGTGGCGCACATGGCCCAGAATTAGGTGGTCCGAACATTCTGCCCATAGTAGAAAAATATCAGCCAAATATTATTTTTTATCATAATACACAGCGTGCCGATATCCGTTGGGGAGGTAGTGAAACAGGAAAGGTCAATTATCCTTCCTGGGGAACTTTTCCATTCCCTTACTCCCACTCCACGAACCAAAAAGTGATCTTCAAAAATGATTTCCAGTTACTTAAGGAGGGCGATCCTGATGGGAAATATTATATGCCGGCGATGAGCGATGCCCCATTACGCGGATACAAGGGGCGCCACGAATGGTTTTGGGAGCCTGGCGATGAAGAACACATTCAACCTCTTGAAAGCCTGATGGATATGTATTATGGTTCCGTGGGTAGAAATTCAACACTTATTCTGGGTATTACTCCAGATGCTGAAGGCCTCATTCCTCAACCTGACGTAAATCGATTGAGAGAATTTGGGATGGAGATCAACAAACGCTTTTCAAAGGCTCTTGCAAGAGTTGCCGGAAAGGGTTCCAGTCATGCATTAAATTTAAAAACTTACAGAAAGATAGATCATCTGGTACTTATGGAAGATATTGCCCATGGTGAGCGGATCAGAGAATTTAAGATCGAGGGCAAAACAAGAAATGGCTGGCAATTGATCAGTGAAGGATCAAGTGTTGGCCATAAATTCATATCCAGATTTAAGGAATTAGAAGTTTCAGCTTTGAGGTTAAATATCAGCAAAAGCCTTGCAGAGCCAATCATAAAGGATTTTTCAGCATATAAGTCACCAGGTATTCTTTAATTAAGAATTAACAGATCTGAATTTAACCAACCTGATTGTTCACTGGATTGACCAGAAAATGCAGTATCCTGCAGGCATTTCCTTTACTATTGCTATTCTTTTCTGAAATGGTCCGGATAATAACTGTATGTTTTTTATCCTGTAATTCATCATTTAGCATCAAATACCATGGAAGGTGTAGACCGCCGCTCCATTGTGTATAAAGATCTATCTTTTTAAATTCCGATCCATCAATACTGTATTCGATCATACCTGCATCAGGACCAGATACTATGCATATGCCGATGGCTGTACCTGAAAAATCAAGCCTCATTTCTGCACCGGGTTTTTCGCTGATTAATGCAGGCAGGTTAACATACTGCTTTCTGGTTGAAACACCATCTGCAGGCGCCCAATTCAGAACCTGAGTCCAGCCTTTAAGTTCAGATGCATTTTTAATCGGCAAATACTCCCCTGAGACATAACTCAATTTATCGAGAGCTGCAGGTAGTGGATATGCTGATGCCTGGCCTCCGGAGGCTACTAAACCAAATGAATTATCCAGAAAAGTACTGATAGAACGGGCATAGATCTCATGCCCGAAGAGCGATGGATGAAGGTCTTTGAAATCATCTTTCCAGTTAAATTCTGAAGCTTCAATACGATCGCTGACTTCCTTTGCTAAATTGATACTTCCAATCCCATAATTCTCTGCAACTTTTTCATGATTAATTATTACCTGAGGAATTTGTCCCTTTTTATAGACTTCTAATTTGGCTGGATCTACAAAATGGAGCATGACAATATCCATGAATCTGTTAGCCTCCAAAGCATGCCTTACAATACCTTCCATTCCTCTTATTTGCGCTTTATCTTTGAAATTATTGGTTTCATCATTTACGGCCGCTTCTTCGAAGAAAAGATCTATCTGGCCCTTTGCAAGTACATCCTGAACCAATCTGAATGCTCCCGGCGTACTTCCGGTTGAACTGATACCAGCATTGATGAATTCAAAATCTGTATCTGGAAATCTGTTTTTCAGATAATTGCTTATTTGATCACGCCATGCTCCGTGCTCAGTGATCGAACCTCCCATAAAGGCGACTCTACCTTTTTTCTCCTTTGTGAATTTCAAATAACTGTTCTTTAAGCCCTGTCGGTAAACATGGAATTTTGCAGGGTCAATAAAACCAATAGATGCCTCATTCCCCTTACCTGGTGGCTGAATATTAAACTGCGATTTGAAGGATTTTTCCATTGCCTTAAATTGTTCATCAGGCCAGGGGATCTGTTTCCCGTCCTTTTTAAAAGTTGGCATCAATGCACCCCTGTTTTTCAGTTCTTTGGTCATTAATTCAGCCAGTTCTTTTACCTTTTCGGGGTATCTTGCTGCAAGATCATTCTGTTCTCCTATGTCTGCACCAAGGTCAAACAGTTCAAGCGTACTGTATTTATGGAAATAAATTAACTTCCAGTCGCCCTTACGCAATGCCGTTCCCCACGAAATCCCTTTGAGGTTAATATTGGTCCAGTTATTTGGATAATGCCATAAAAGTACTTTTTCATTATCCATTTTGCTTTGATCATGTAAAAATGGGATGATACTCTTTCCATCTATTTTTTGAATGGTCTTATAATTTTTCTGACTAGCCATTTGCATAACAGTTGGGAAAATATCATCGACATTTACATACTGGCTACTCGTACTGGCCGTTGCAATCCCCGGACCTGAAACGATCATTGGAATACGGATACCACCTTCATAGAGGGATCCTTTTCCTTGTCTTAGCGGAAGGTTTTGTGTATGAGCGTCTCCTCCTCTGTTTGGTACGGTGCTTAGTCCGCCATTATCCGAAAGGAACAGAATATAAGTATTTTCTGCAATTCCCTCTTTGTCCAGATAATCCATCAGATCACCCAAACTTTTATCCATACCCTCGATAAGTGCTGCGTATCGGGCTTCTGTATCTGAAATGCCCATATCAATATAGCGCTGATAAAAACGTTCATCCTTACTTAAAGGAATATGAACTCCATAATGAGCCATATTCAGGAAGAATGGTTTACCATTATTTTTGTTTGCTTCCAGTGTTGCAATGGCTTCCCTGGTTAACGCTTCAGTGAGATTCAGACCCTGATCTATGTATTTATCCAAATCTCTCACAGCCCACAGTGTATCATTAGGATTACTGCGATACCGATCTTTTGCCAGATAGCTACCTGGATGGCCGGCAGCAGTACCTGCAATATTTACATCAAAACCAATATTGATAGGGTTAGATGCCGGAGTGCCGTAAGGTGAGAAATGAGCCTTACCACAATGAATATTAAAATAACCGGCTTGCTTCAAAAGCATTGGTAAAGGGGTGGCAACAACAGAATTGCTAATGCCTGGAGAAGTACTTAAGCCATTGAAATTCCAATTTGGCGGACTCAAAAGGCTATCAGGATAATCTGTTGGCGTATCTTTTTTTACATTGGTCCAGTTCGTGATCCTGTGTCTGGCTTCATTCATCCCGGTGGCAAGACTAACCCTTGAAGGTGTACAAACCGGGTTGGCATAGGCATTACTGAATTTCATCCCTCGTTTTGCCAGACGCTCCATATTGGGTGTGCGGTAGATCGAATTAAATTTTGTTGCCTTATGCCAGAAGGGAACAGATGTGTCCTGCCATCCCATATCATCCACTAGAAAAATAATGATATTTTTCTTGCCTTGCTGAGAAAATGCCGGCATTAAACCAATCAAAAACAAACTAAGTAATAGAAGTGATCCGCTTTTTAACATAACTTTAAATTTAGAAAATATATTAACATTGAAAAGTATCAGGAGCATTGACTTACAAGCGATTTAACTGTACTGGTAATAAACAACAAATGCAGATTTAAAATAGTGTTTTTTTATATATTGTAGCATTAAATACTGTCGTATAAATTTCTAATGGGAAAAGCAAAGAGCTACAATCTTAATAAATGGGTCAGAGTTAGTGGAAATATCCTTTTATTTTCAATTATTCCATTTATTTCAATCGCACAGCAAGTAAAGTCAAAACCCAATATAATTTACATCTATGCAGATGATCTCGGTTATGGCGAACTGGGAAGCTATGGTCAAACAAAAATAAAGACACCTCACCTCGATCAAATGGCTAAAGAAGGCATGCGGTTTACCCAGCACTATAGCGGGGCACCGGTTTGCGCTCCTTCAAGAAGCATACTAATGACTGGCAAACATTCGGGCCACTCCTATATCAGAGGCAATTATGAATTAGGTGGCTTTGCCGACAGTTTAGAGGGAGGCCAGATGCCACTTCATGAAGGAGCATATACTGTTGCAAGAATGCTAAAGGAAAGAGGCTACAGCACTGCTCTGGTTGGAAAATGGGGCATGGGAGTTACCGGAACAACCGGAAGTCCGCTGAACCATGGTTTCGATTATTACTATGGATACCTTGATCAGAAACAGGCTCATAATTTTTACCCGACCCATCTCTGGGAAAATGATAATTGGGATGCTTTGAATAACCATGTGTTTAGTGTTCATGGGAAAATAGACCCTAAAACAGCCACAGATTCAGATTTTGAAAAATTCAGGGGTAAAGATTATGCTCCTGCTAAAATGACACAAAAAGCACTAGGCTTTCTTGAAAAGAATAAAGAGAAACCATTCTTTTTATACCTGGCTTTTCCACTTCCGCACCTGGCTTTACAGGCACCTGAAGAATATGTCAAAAAATATGTTGGACAGTTTGATGAGAAACCTTATTTCGGAGAGAATGGCTATGCCCCAAACAAATACCCTCTTTCAACCTACGCAGCAATGATCACCTTTCTGGATGATCAGGTTGGAATCATCATGGAAAGGATCAAAAAACTCGGGCTGGATGAAAACACGATCATTATGTTTTCGAGTGATAATGGTGCGACCTTCTCTGCAGGAGTAGATACTAAATTCTTCAATAGCGTTTCCGGATTGCGCGGGCTCAAAATGGACCTTTATGAAGGAGGTATAAGGGTCCCTTTTATTGCCAGATGGCCAAATAAAATAAAAGCGAATACTGTAAATGATCATGTTTCAGGTCAATTTGACATTATGGCTACCCTGGCCGAAATCAGCGGAAAAAAGATAAGCAATACCGATGGAATATCTTTACTTCCAGAACTTACCGGAAGGAAACAGGAACAGCAAAAGCATGGCTTTCTTTATTTTGAATATCCTGAAAATGGCGGCCAGCTTGCAGTTAGGATCGGCAACTGGAAAGGGGTAAAAACAAATGTAAGAAAGGAACCAAATGCTAACTGGGAATTATTTGACCTGTCGAAAGACAGGAATGAAAAAACTGATATCGCTTCTGACAATCCGGAGATCATCGCTCAAATGAAAGCCATTGTAAAGAGGGAACATATTCATCCGCATATACTGGACTGGGAGTTTATTGATTCAAAGATCATGAAAAAATAAAAAAGATGTTTGACGGCCAGGATGTTTAATTCGATATTTTTTAATATTTTCAGTACCAATGAATAAACTTAAAAAAGTATTTCATGCCATCTCAGGAAAATTTCATCAGCGAACAGGATACTGAAGGTCGACAGAAGAGCCACCAGATATACTTAAAAGCATCTAATTTCAACAAGATTATCTATTATTCATTTCTTGTCCAACTCCTGTTCAACCTGATTTATATCATTTCCAAAGAACTTGGACATGAACGACTTTACGGAATTGGCAAATTCTACTTTGATTTTGAGGAGAGTGTTCCCACTTATTTTTCATCAATTATTTTACTGCTTGCAGCTATTTTATTGGCAATAATCCGCAATGTAAAATCTAAACTATCGGATCCGTTTTCAACCCACTGGATGATCATTTCAATTTTGTTCGCAATCTTGTCGGTTGATGAAATTGCCGGGTTTCATGAAATTATTATTGATCCGATAAATAATTCATTTCACTTCAGCGGATATTGGAGATTCTCTTGGGTAATCCCAGCTCTTATTTTTTTACTTATTTTCATTATTTCCTATCTGAAATTTCTCAACTCCTTACCCTCTAAATACAGAAAAGGATTTATCTTTTCAGGGTTTATCTATGTTTTAGGAGCTGTAGGAATAGAAATGATCAGTGCCAAACTCTTCATAAATGATAAATCTTCAGCAAATGACCTCATTTATAATCTTGTGATCACATTGGAAGAAACTTTTGAAATGTTAGGAGTGATGATATTTATAACAGTTTTACTTTCTTACATAAAGTCGATGAAATATGAGATCAGTATCTCACTGAAGTAATAATCAAAAGAATTTCAAAGTTTTCTGACATTTTAAATTATTCAGAAACTTCTATAAAAAACTGATCACTGAAGTTGACTAGAAATAATTCAGAGGAAGAGCGGGTAACCCCTGTATAAAGCCACCTTAAAAACTCAGTATTGAGCATCTCATCTGTAAGATATCCCTGATCAATAAATACTGCCGGCCATTGCCCCCCCTGTGCTTTATGACAGGTTACTGCAAAAGCAAATTTTATTTGCAGTGCATTATAGTATGGATCCTTCTTTAATTCATCCATTCTGAATTTTTTATTCTCAATATGCATATAATCCTGCAAAACTGCCTCATAAAGGCGCTTACTATCTACACTGGAGAGGCTCGGAGTCTCACAATATAAAGTATCCAGCATCACCTTGCAGGTCAGCGGCTCCTGGTCCGGATAATCAAGCAGTTCGATCACAACTTCAGCAAAACGAAAACCATACTGCTCCTCTACCCTTCTAATTTTTCTGATCCGGGCAATATCTCCATTTGCAATAAAATCGCCACTGTTATCTTCTGGCTTGAGCCAGAAATAATTATTACGTACGATCATAATATGATCACCACCGGTAATTTCCTCCTCCCGGTAGAGTATCCGGTTACGGATATTCTGATTATAGGCGTTTGCATTTTTATTCGAACGGCAGATCACAATGGTATTCTCCATCCCATACTTATCATAGGCATAATTCAAACCTTCTACCAACCGCTCCCCGGTCATTCTGAATATATCCTTATAACCTTTGATCTTAAATTTAGGGAAGATTTCCTTTTCCTTACGAATCAGTTCACGCAGCTGCGTAGCATTATACAAAATACCTGATTGCTTCTCCTGCCTAACTACATCAGTCAATTCGTAACTGAACACTTCGAGTCCGAATTGGGAATTAAGTACCTCCTTTTCCAAAGCCGGACTTGTAGCAGAGCCAACAGGGGGAAGTTGTGCCGTATCTCCTACCAGCATAAGCTTGCAGTTTTTACCATTATAAACATAACTGACCAGATCCTGCAATAGACTGTGCCTGCTATAATCATGAACCTGGTCTGAAATCATTGAGGCCTCATCGACAATGAACAGGGTATCCTCCATGAGATTATCTCCCAAAACAAAGTTCATATCAGGACTTGCCGCTACTTTTTTACGATAAATCTTTTTATGGATGGTAAATGCCTTACGGCCTGAATAATTACTGATAACCTTAGCAGCACGACCCGTAGGCGCCAACAAAACCGATTTTAGCCTGACCTGTGGCAGGACTTTAACCAATGCACTGATCAAAGTAGTTTTCCCGGTACCAGCATAACCCTTAAGTACAAAGCAGGAGTCTGTATTACCTGAAAGCACAAACTTCTGCAACAGTGAAAAAACTTCACTTTGCTGAGAGGTAGGAATATTTCCGAAATTTTGTTCGATCAGACCATGGAAATTCATCTCCGCAAATTGCAAATTCTTCGCCTTATATTTCCTGATAGAATTGATTGGATTTTAAATAATTGACCAGCAAATTGAAAGAATTAAAAAATATTAGGAGAGAAACTATACTTTTGCTATCGATGATTAAAATACTTCACTTAGTTGACGATGAGTTTCAATCTCAAAATGCCGCAAAATGTGATCTCCTGATCCATATTGGCATTGAAACATTTCAATATGCAATTATTGACAAGGTTAGAGACGAGCTCAAGGCTTTGGTTGAATATGAGCTACCCGAAATTTCAAATCAAGGTGATTTAATTGAAGCTATTCGCAGTCTTTCTGAATGCAGCAAAGAATTTAAATATCCTTTTAATACGATCAAAATATCCTTCGATAGCTATCAGTACACGTTCATACCTGACGAGTTATATCAATCCGGAAATGATCAGGAATATGCAAAATTCCTAAAAACTTCTCAAAACACAAATATTCTTTGCAACCCAATACCCGCTGCAAAGCTTAAAAATATCGTTGGAATCAATTCAGATTTACACCTGGCCCTTAACAGTATCTTCCATCATCCTAAAATATATGGCCAGGCAAGTACATACATTCAGGGTATTAAAAAGAATTACAAACAGAATACCGAGCCTTCACTTTTTATTGACATTCACAAAAAACATATACAGATCGCCTATTTCAAGCAATCCGAATTGTCGTTTTATAACATGTTTGATTGCATTAATGCAGACGAACTTAACTATTTCGTCCTTAACATCATTGAATCACTGCAACTGGATATTGAACAAACCTCTGTTATCCTTTCCGGAAATGTAATCAAGGATGATGAATACTATCAGCGGATTGAAAAATATTTCAAGGATATCAAATTTGCTGATTGCAGCACGATTGTCAATCATCCTGAAATGTTTATCGGAGTGTTTTCTCACACATTTTTCTCCCTTCTTACCCTGGACCAATGCGAATAATAGGTGGACGTTTAAAAGGTCTGCGCTTAAATCCTCCTGCTAATCTCCCTGTCAGACCAACCACAGACCAGGCGAAAGAAGCACTGTTTAACATTCTTTATAACCAGTTTGATTTTGAGAATTTAAAAGTACTCGACCTCTTTAGCGGCACCGGAAATATTTCAGTGGAGTTTGCATCGCGTGGTGTACCGGAAATATGTTCAGTGGACAGAGATTTTGGCTGCATAAATTACCTGAGGTCATTGATTAAACAATATGAGCTAACTGCGATCAAACCAGTTAAATCAGATGTTTTTAAATTCCTGGAATTAGAAACTGACAAATTCGATCTGATCTTTGCCGACCCTCCATACGACCTTCCTCAAATTAACATGATCGCTGCAAAAGTTTTAGACCGCGATCTGCTAAATCCTGAAGGCTATTTAATTATCGAGCATCCAAGTATGAAAAAATTGGATAACCACCCCCTATTCCTTGAACAAAGAAAATATGGATCTTCCTCATTCAGCTTTTTTGGGAAAAATGCACTATAATTTGAAAGCAGGTGTCATCATTTATAATTAACTTTATTTCTAAACAATTTAGATTAAATGCAGAATCACTTTTTGATTTCTTGTAAGTCCAGACGAATGTTTTTTATTCTGCCTGTATCTTAACCAAAAAATAAACAAATGAAAATCGCTCTTTTCCCTGGATCATTTGATCCGGTTACCAAAGCTCATGTTGATATATTAAAACGATCCCTGCCCTTATTTGATAAGGTTGTTATTGGAATTGGCTTGAACAGCACCAAGGCCGCCTATCTCACTATTGAAAAACGAAAAGAAATGCTGAGGGCCGTATTCGCGAATGAACCCAAAGTTGAGGTTCAGACTTACGAGGGACTTACAGTTGAGTTTTGTAAAAAGATCAATGCAAATTACATGATCAGAGGTATACGGACAGTTTCAGATTTTGAATATGAAAAAGCGATCGCACAAATGAATCATGCTCTGGTTCCTGAGATTGAAAGCATATTTATCGTCAGTAAGCCGGGATATTCATCTATAAGCTCTACAATTGTCCGTGATATAATGAGAAATAACGGGGACGTGAAGCAGTTTATCCCAAAAGAAGCATTTGATCTGCTTTAAAATTCTATTCTAATACCTTCAACAAATCCCTGATTAATGGATAGGTATTCTGCCGAACCAGCATCAGATCTCCAGGAGCGAGCCAGCGTGCATCGGTAATTCCTTCCTCAAGCTGTGGAACAAGCTTTTCCTGTTTATCAGCTCTCATCCAGTACCATGCTGTTTTTTTTATAACCAAGGCTTCATTGATCTCATAAATATGATAGGTATTACAGATCTTATCACCGCTGCTATCAATGCTTATCCCACATTCTTCCTGTACTTCACGGATGGCAGCTACCCTTGAATTCTCTCCTTTTTCAATTTTTCCTTTTGGGAGATCCCATTTGCCATTCCTGAAAATGAACAGAAACTTATTAGCTTCATTACTAACTATTCCGCCGGCAGCTTTGATCAAAATCATAGATCGCTTAATATCTTTAAAAAGAGATTTAAAATCTGGCGTTAAAAGAAGAAAGATTTTCGGGCTTTCGAGGGGCCGGGCAAGTTCATAAAATTTGAAAAAATTAAATTTTGCAACATTAAGTTCCTGATAATCTTCAATATCCGGGGGAAGTGATTCTGTCATGATTAAAACTACTTCGTTGATATAAATTTTATAAATTTGAGCCATGATTAACAAGAGTGAGATTGAACAGAAAGTAGCTGAATTTTTGCTACAAATTAAAGCAATTAAATTGCAACCCAATAATCCATTTACCTGGGCTTCGGGTTGGAAATCACCAATATACTGCGATAACCGTATTACACTTTCGCACCCGGCAATTCGCACCTATATTCGCCAAAACCTTTCCACATTAATCCAGGAAGAGTTTGGATCTGTTTCAGTTATTGCCGGAGTAGCCACTGCAGGTATTCCTCAGGGTGTTTTAGTTGCACAGGAATTGGGACTCCCGTTTATTTATGTTCGCGCCAAAGCCAAAGAACATGGTACAGGTAATCTGATCGAAGGAGAATTCTCTCCGGGCCAGCGTGTTGTTGTTGTTGAAGACCTTATTTCGACAGGTAAAAGCAGTTTACAAGCTGTTCAGGCATTAAGAGATGCAGGTTGTGAAGTCGCCGGACTTGTTGGAATTTTTAACTATGGATTTGATGCAGCTGATGAAAATTTCAAAAATGCTAAATGCCGGTTTTTAACTCTCTCCAATTACAATGCATTGATCGAATATGCTGCTGAACATAGTTTTGTTTCAGCCGATGATATAAAATTATTAAGAAAATGGCGTGAAGACCCTCAAGCCTGGGGAAATACCATCGAATCCTAAATTAATTATATGACAATTATAGAAAGCAAGGTATCAATTAACAAACCGGTCAATGAGGTTTTTGACTTTCTGTCTGACCTGAACAATCATCAGCAGCTGATGCCCGAAAATATTTACAATTGGTCATCAACCAAAGATGAAGCTAAGTTTACTATTCAAAATATGGCTAAACTTGCTTTAAAGGTTTCATCCATCACAAAAAACAAGGAAATTATTGTTAAACCTTCTGAAGAAGCTCCCTTTGAACTGGAATTAAAATGGACCGTGACTGAGGATGGTGAAGGTAAGACAGAAGCAACCTATACCATTTCAGCAGATTTGAATATGATGATGAAAATGATCGTATCCGGTCCACTTCAAAAACTTGTTGACCACGAAGCAAACGCTCTAAAAACAATATTGTCAACGAAATAATAAATATCTTCCAGCTTTAATATTTAGAAAATATATTCAAAAACAGACTCCCGGAACATTTTTTGAGGAGTTTCTTGTCAGGGATTTTTAATTCCCGGTAAAACCAAAGATTTGTTAAATCACAGGCAGACAAAATATCAGGTTAAATTCTTGCCTATCAGACAATTAGTCATGAACAAATTAAATTAACAGACAAAATTACAGGCCGCTTACAGGTCTTTTTCTATGGCAGTTAATTTGTGTATAATTCAATACTATGAATCTAAACAACTTCACTATCAAAGCACAGGAAGCCGTTCAGAAGGCTTCTGAAATAGCAGGCGGCAATCAGCAGCAAGCTATAGAAACTGCCCACCTCCTAAAAGGGTTATTAAGTGTTGATGAGAATGTAATCAGCTACCTACTGAAAAAGCTCAATGTCAACATCAATCGAATCACAGAAGTTATTGATGCTCAGATACAAAGCTTCCCAAAGGTTAGCGGAAGTGAAATTTATCTTTCATCAGGAGCAAATTCTGCTTTGCAGAAAGGAATGTCATATTTAAAAGAATTTAAAGATGAATTTGTTTCTGTTGAACACATACTTCTTGGCCTTTTAAGCACCGGTGATAAGGTAAGTTCCATTTTAAAGGATGCCGGCATGAACGAGTCAGACCTGAAAAAGGCCATACTGGAGTTACGTGGCAACACAAGGGTGACAGATCAGAATGCGGAGGCAACATATAATGCACTGAATAAATATGCCCGTAACCTGAACGAATATGCAGAATCAGGTAAGCTGGATCCGGTTATTGGCCGTGATGAAGAAATAAGAAGAGTAATTCAGATCCTGTCGCGCAGGACAAAAAACAATCCGATATTAATCGGAGAGCCAGGAGTTGGTAAAACTGCAATTGCTGAGGGCATTGCATTCCGTGTTATACAAGGTGATGTTCCTGAAAATCTGAAAACTAAAACAGTTTATTCGCTGGATATGGGTGCACTGATTGCAGGCGCTAAATATAAAGGCGAATTTGAAGAACGATTAAAAGCGGTTATCAAAGAAGTTACCCAAAGTGACGGAGAAATAATTCTTTTCATTGATGAGATCCATACTCTTGTAGGTGCAGGCGGTGGCGAGGGAGCCATGGATGCTGCAAATATTCTTAAACCCGCTCTTGCACGAGGAGAGCTTCGTGCAATTGGTGCTACCACATTAAATGAATACCAAAAATACTTCGAAAAAGACAAAGCTCTTGAGCGTCGTTTTCAAAAGATAATGGTGGATGAGCCCAATACACAGGATGCAATTTCTATCCTTAGGGGACTAAAAGAACGTTATGAAACCCACCACAAAGTTAGAATCAAAGATGAGGCTATCATTGCAGCGGTAGAATTATCACAACGGTACATTTCTGACCGTTTCCTTCCCGATAAAGCGATAGACTTAATGGATGAGGCCGCCTCAAAGCTTCGTTTAGAGATGGATTCTGTTCCTGAAGTTGTTGATGAACTTAATCGTAAGATCATGCAGCTGGAGATTGAACGGGAAGCCATTAAAAGGGAGAATGACGAGAAGAAAGTAAAGGAACTTTCTGAAGAGATAGCCAACTTATCGAACGAACGAGATTCCTTAAAAGCCCGCTGGAAGGCAGAAAAAGACCTTGTTGATGCTATAAACAACCAGGGAGAGCAAATTGAAAGCTATAAACTGGAGGCTGATCAGGCTGAACGTGCAGGTGATTATGGTAAGGTGGCCGAATTAAGATACGGGAAGATCAAAGAGGCACAGGACCAGGTTGAACAATTAAAAAAACAACTTGCCGAAACACAGCTAGATAACCGGATGCTTAAGGAAGAGGTAACATCTGAAGATATTGCAGGTGTGGTTTCCCGCTGGACCGGGGTACCGGTGACTAAAATGATTCAGAGTGAACGCGAGAAACTCCTTCATATGGAGGCTGAACTACACAAACGTGTTGCAGGCCAGGAAGAGGCTATTGAAGCTATTTCTGACGCGATACGCCGTTCCCGTGCAGGCTTGCAGGATAAACGCAAACCTATCGGATCATTTATATTCCTTGGGACAACCGGAGTAGGTAAAACCGAACTTGCTAAGGCATTAGCCGAATATCTGTTTAATGATGAACATGCCATGATCCGGATTGATATGAGTGAATATCAGGAGCGCCATGCAGTATCAAGACTTATTGGTGCGCCTCCGGGATATGTTGGTTATGATGAAGGAGGACAACTTACAGAAGCAGTGCGCAGGAAGCCCTATTCAGTTATTCTTCTCGATGAAATAGAAAAAGCACATCCAGACGTATTCAATATTTTATTACAGGTTCTGGATGACGGAAGATTAACTGATAACAAAGGTCGCTTAGTAGATTTCAAGAATACGATCATTATCATGACTTCCAATATTGGTTCACACCTTATACAGGAAAATTTTAAGGACCTGACAGATTTGAACAGAGATGATGTAATAGCCAAAACAAAAGGCGAATTATTTGAACTGCTGAAGCAAACTATACGTCCTGAATTTTTAAACAGGATCGATGAACTGATCATGTTCACTCCATTGAACCGCGATGAGCTCCGGGATATTGTGTCACTTCAATTCAAAGGTGTTCAAAATACCCTTTCTGAAATGGGTATTGAGATTGAAGCGAGTGAAGAAGCATTGGATTGGTTGGCTCAGTTAGGATATGATCCGCAATTTGGTGCTCGTCCTTTAAAACGTGTCATACAAAAGCGAATACTGAATGAATTGTCTAAAGAAATTCTTTCAGGGAAAATTGATAAGGAAAGCAAAATCAAACTGGATGTATTCGACAACCAATTTGTATTTTTAAACAATGGAAAAACAGAAGAATAAGCCCTGATTTTGTCCGGTAACAATAAATAAAAAAAGAAGCCCTGCTGATTAAAATCAGCAGGGCTTCTTAAATTTAGGATGTAATTTTTATTACAATTAATAAATTAAGCAAGTCTTACATTTACTGCGCTCAGGCCTTTTTTGCCTTCTTCAACTTCGAACTCAACTTTATCATTTTGTCTTATATCCTGTTTCAATCCACTTACATGAACGAAAATTTCTTTGCCATCCTCTTGGGTAATAAATCCGAATCCTTTGGACTCGTTGAAGAATTTTACTGTACCGGTTTCCATTAAATTAATAGTTTAGTTGTTAATTAGTTATGTGTTACTGCAATTTAGTGAAATAATTTGGAATTAATAAACATATAAATTCATTAGTGTCCATTAAAAAATAAAAATTGTTCTTTGAAATCATTGATAGTCTATTAGTTACGGAGTGATTAAGTGCGTGACGATTTGAATTGATT
>NZ_FNHH01000019.1 GCF_900103545.1 Daejeonella rubra | reverse complement strand
TAATAAAATATGCTTACTTATTCATTATCAAATAGTTATAAACTAAAAATAATTCTTGAAAATCTGATTTCTTATATCGAACTCACGTTAAATTAATGCAGAATCATAAACCACTACTTTTTCCCAAAGATGACCGTAGTTCTTTGCAAATTCCAGGTGGATAGGGTGTGTTTGGTAAACTGCCTGTCCTCCAACATTATCAAAGTACAAAAGCTCTGATACACTCCAGCTGGTGTCTATCACACTTCTCTTTTCTGTGCTTGCAACAATTCCGATGTGCATTTCACGAACAGTTTCAATGCTCTTTAATGTTTTGATCCCCTTGATCAGTTCCTGACGGTCTTCTTCAGATCCAATTCTTTTGAGCCAGAAATATACTTGATGGGCAATGCCATATTTTTCAGATTTTGGAGTTATTGTCATGGCGTTTGCAGCTGTGCCCGCTGTAAGTGCAGCGGCAGTACTTAAAAATTTTCTTCTGTTTGATTTGTTCATGTTAAATAGATCACATTTAAGTTCAAAGAGCTTAATGTTAATATAGTTTATGAGAATAACAGAGGTTAAAAATTCCGTTTAACCACTGATATATTTTATTTTTTTATCGCGCTGGTATCCATTTCCCAATCGTCTGTCCTGAATAAATTGACAGGCAATCCTTCTTTATTAAATAAATTCAGAATCGCGGTATTATTGAATGCAAAACGAACTGCTACAGGGCTTTTTATGTTTTTATTAGATACGACCACAGTGTTTCCTTCAATTTTTGCCTGGGCTGGGAAGAATATTTTATCCTCACCTGCAATTTCAAAACTGCTGATCTTATCCCCCTTTACCATCAAACCATTCGACGCATTTGAAAATTGAATTTTTATTTTATCCTTCTCGATATTATGATTCGAATACACCGGACTTTGACAAGCAATATCAGTGAATCCATATGTTTCGTTCAATGCCAGGTCTGATAAGCGTTTAGCAACTGCAATTTTTAATGTCGGATGGATGTTTGTCGTATCCGGTACAAGGTCAGTCACCACCACCATTCCTGTATTTGGGTGCTGGGCAGATTTTGTTTGTGTTTCCCTTAGAAGTGCGCCAACATTTTTAAAACCATAGGAGAAGGGTGCAATCTGTACAAAATAGAAAGGAAAATTTTTATTCCATTGCTGACGCCATGCATCGATCATGCCTGTAAATAACTTCTCATAGGCATAATAGGTTTTGACATTGCTTTCACCCTGATACCAGATCGCTCCGGCTATGGAGTAGTTTGTGATTGGGTAGATCATGGCATTATAAGCCAGTGCAGTTTTATGAGGCCAGCCTTGTGAAGCGCTTAATTGCTCGGAGCCTTTTTTAATGATTTTATCATTATTGATCACATATTCCGGCGACCAGGTTTCGGCTGGAGTACCTCCCCAATTTGAATTGATCAAGCCAATTGGAGTATTCAATTTTTGATTTAAATTTTTACCGAAAAAATAGCCAATGGCACTAAATTTAATCATTTCTTCAGGTGAGCAAACAACCCATTTCCCTTCGGCATTCTCTTGTGGAAATGCTGAAGTTGATTTAGCCACATAAAATAACCGGATCTTATTATTGGTCGCATTAGGTGCTTCATCTTTACTTTCCTGTAAGTTTTGAGTACCAGACCATTCCATATTACTTTGTCCGCCGCATACCCATACTTCCCCAATTAAAACGTCCTCCAGTATTATGGTATTATTTCCCTGAAGAGTGATCGAATATGATCCGCCGGCCTCTGGGGTTTTAATTTCTGTTATCCATTTGGCATCATTTGTTGCCTGGGTTTGATATGTTGTATTATCCCATCCTACCTTAATACTTATTTTCTCACCAGGTGATGCCCAGCCCCATAATTTAACAGTTGATTTTTGCTGTAAAACCATATGAGATCCAAGGATATTTGGAAGTCGTACGTTTGCTGTTCCTGATATGGCAATAAAGCATGCCAGGATCACTAATAAAAATTGTTTTTTCATGAATCTTCTTGTATTTTATTATTCAAACCAATCGAATTTTCCTCAGGAAGTATTATTGAATTATTTAAATATAATTGTTTTCGCTGATTTTAAAATGTTTGATTCTTTTTTCTGAAATTATTAAAAGTATGGATTTTCTTTAATTTCAAATTACCTTCAAATATTTTGTGCTTTGAAACTTAATCCTGATTTTGGATGAGTGTTTATTAAAAAAATATCCATGAAGAAGATTATCATGCCCTTGTTTTTTTTATTCCTTATCTCTTTTGTATCTGAACAGGTTTTTTCTCAGAAGATTAAGCATGTGATATTGATCGGGTCAGATGGATTTGGTGCTTATGCTTTTGAAAAGGCTAAAATTCCAAATCTGAGGGCCATGATGAAGGAAGGTTCCTGGTCATTACAAGCAAGGACGGTTTTGCCTTCATCGAGTGCGGCAAACTGGGCATCGATGGTTATGGGGGCGGGTCCGGAGCTTCATGGTTATACTACTTGGGGTAGTAAAAAACCGGATATGCCTCCCAGAGTAGTGGATGATTATGGAATGTTTCCAAGTCTGTATTCTCAACTTCGTAAAGAAAAGCCTGACAGTGAGATAGGTGTTATTTATGAATGGGATGGCATAGGATATTTGTTTCCCAAAGCGGCAGTCAATAAGGATCAGAATGCTGATGGCGATATCGCGGTTACCAAGGCAGCAAGTGATTATATCAAAGAAAAAAAACCAAATTTTCTCTTTGTTCATCTTCATGATGTGGATAGCGTCGGGCATAAGATTGGACATGGAACTCCCGAATATTATTCGGCAATTGAACGGACCGATGCCCACATCGGAACTATTTTAAAAAGCATTGAAGATGCCGGAATAGCCGAAAGCACAGTAGTGCTATTTACCGCAGATCATGGGGGTATCAATAAGGGTCATGGCCTGATCAGTATGAATGAAATGCAGATTCCATGGATCATTAAAGGCCCGGGAATTATTAAAGATCAGGAATTATTGCAGAGCATCATGACCTTCGATACCGCAGCTACTATCGCTGAATTATTAAAGTTAAAGGCACCGCAGGTTTGGATCGGAAGGCCGGTTAAAAATGCGATGAAGAAATTTAAACGATAATTCTTATTCATTTGAAAACCAAAAATATACAGACAGATTATATCTTCAAACAACCAATTATTTAAGATAAACAACATATTATTTATAATTAATTAAATTATTGAAATTCAATCTTTTATTATTGAACTTTTTCAAAAAGGTTAATTATATTTATTCTCTTATAATTATTAACTATAGTGAAATTATGAAGAAGTTATTATATCTGTCTGCTATTGTTTTAACAGTCTCTTGTTCTAAAACTGAATTTGATAATTCAGGATCTTTAATCCAGCTTGATGGAAGTGTTAAAGAAAATTTACTTGGTTCAACAACGGGCAGAGCAATTCCTTCAAAATACATAATTGTTTTAAAGGATGACAATACAATTCTGGGAGATAAAGTCAAATCAAGAGGTCGTGCATTGGGATTATTAAAACGAAATAGTGCTGCTGAATCAAATCTTGAATTTGTTTATTCAAAGGCTATTCAGGGTTTTTCTGCTTTTATCAGTCCGGCAGTTGCGGCTAAATTAGCAAAGGATCCGGATGTAAAATATATTGAGGCCGATATGGAGATCAACCTTTGGCCAATAACCATAGAGGCAAGGCCAGGTGGTGGCGGAGGTAGTACAACACCACCGGCTCAGACTACTCCATGGGGAATTAATGCTATTGGCGGATCTGCGAGTGGAACAGGAAAAAGAGCATGGATCATTGATACAGGTATAGATCTTACTCATCCTGACCTGATCGTAGGTAGTACTTTAGGCTTTACAGCCTTTACTGCCGGTAAGGATGCTAATTTTAATGATGGTAATGGACATGGTACTCACGTTGCCGGTACTGTAGCTGCATTAAACAATACCATCGGTGTTGTTGGAGTTGCAGCCGGTGCAACAGTGATTCCTGTTAAAGTATTAGATTCAAGAGGTAGTGGGTCGACTTCTGGTGTAATTGCTGGTATTGATTATGTTGCTTTAAAAGGAATTTCTGGCGATGTGGCTAATATGAGTTTAGGTGGAGCTTTTTCCCAGGCATTGAACGATGCGGTTTTAAGAGCATCAGCTGTAGTTAAATTTGCAGTTGCCGCAGGTAACGATGCAAAAAGTGCAACCAACTATTCGCCTGCAAGTGTAAATGCTCCGAATGTTTATACCATCTCTGCATATGATGTGAATGGTGTATTTGCAACCTTCTCAAACTTTGGAAATCCTCCTGTTGATTACAGCGCTCCTGGTGTTAGTATTAGTTCTACCTGGAAATCAGGTGGATACAATACCATTAGTGGAACTTCAATGGCGTCTCCTCATGCATGTGGAATTTTGCTGCTTGGCAATATTTCAAATGGTGGTACAGTTACTGGCGACCGTGATAATACACCTGACGTAAAAGCAATAAGATAAACTAATTTCATACTATTTTGCTTACGGCCATCTTCTGTTTTCAGGAAATGGCCGTATTTATTTTATAGGCTTTTGTCTCAGGCCATTTATTTTAAAATCCTTTTTATAAGGAATTCCTCTCGGAAATCTCCTGATTTTCTCTTAATTTAAGGGTATATAAAGGCTGAAAAATGAAAAAAATTTTGCGCGAGCAAGCCAGAAAATTTGCTTTTGATCATTCCGACAAGCCCTTGTTAAGGGTCAAAACCGGGGAGCGTTTTGAAATTGAAACCTGGGATGCAGGGAGTGGTTTTTTTAAAAGTCCGGCTGATAAAGCCATTCCAGCCAATCGTCCTGGTTTTGATCGTAATCCTCCGCTTGCAAACCCTATTGCTGGTCCGGTTTATATCGAAGGACTTGAACCTGGCGATACCCTGATCGTAAATATTCATGAAATAGAGGTTGAGAATACCTCATGGATAGCGGTTGGTCCAAAACGCGGGCCTCTCGGCGAATCATCACGCTGGCCTGAACTTTCCTCAGAATATCACACTAAAATATTTAAACATACTCCAGGTGCAAGCGGAACTACAATGGATGGCACTCTTCATTTCAATGATAAGATCTCCTGGCCAATAACACCATTTGTAGGTACTTTGGGCGTGGCTCCTGACAGAGATGTATTGAACAGTCTTGATGGACAGGGTGATTGGGGAGGGAATCTGGATATCCGTGACTTTAAGCCCGGAAATAAAGTCTTTTTGCCTGTCTACCATGAAGGCGGACTATTTTATCTGGGGGATGTACACGCAAGTCAGGGGGATACGGAATACACCGGAACAGCAGCTGAAACCCAGGCTACAGTACGATTGTCCTTTGATGTAATAAAGGGTAGCAGACCTCCCGGGATACGGATTGAAACTCCCGAATCAATCATCACAATTCATGCTTACCGCCCTCTCGAAGAAGCAGTTCATCAGGCAACAGTTTATATGATGGAATGGCTGATCAACTCTTATGGGTTTGATCCAACAGATGCTTATTGCTTTGTGAGTACCTGCCCTGATTTCCGGATCAATATTTATCAAATGTGTAAGATCGGAAAACTGAGCTATGTGGCCGGGGCAGAAATTCCCAGGCGTTATTTAAGTCAGGCGAAGCTGAAATAAATTTGTTGTAAACAAAAAAGGCGCACTTTCCAGTGCGCCTTTACCTTAAACTTAGTATCAATTAGAAGTGAAACTGAACGCCGATCCTTGGGCTGAAGAAATTGGTTCCGAATGAGAAATCTTCTCTTCCTGCTCCTATTACATCGTTATCGTTTCCATCTTTTACTTTATAGCTATTGTAGGAAACTCCTCTTAAAGCCAATTCGATTCCGATTTTTTTAGTTGGGAAGTAAGCAAAGCCCGGAGAAAGATCAACACCAACTGATGTAGAAGAACCAACTTTTGCTCCTGTATCACCATTTGCATCAACTGACTTTACTGTTCCAAAAGCCATAGGTACTGAAGCCTGACCGAAGAATTTAAACTGATCGCTTAATCCGGCATAATAACGGCCGAAAGGACTAACAACTACTGCCTGATTCATGCCGGTAACACTTGCTTCAGCAGTCTTGGAATAAGTATAACCAACACCTGTTCCGATTGCAAAATTATCGGATACGAAATATCCAACATTCGGAACGATAGAAAGGTTTTCAGCAGCATTTGCATTAGCGGCATCAGATTTTGAAGACTGATAGGATGCAGTACCTCCTAATATGTATTTACCTTTTTCTGTTTGTGCATAGCTTCCTAATGTAAGTCCGCTAAGTGCAATGATTGATAAAATTAACTTTTTCATTTTCTTAAAATTTACGTTTTTTAGTATTTGTTTTTCGAATACAATTCAAAAGTAGTCTATAAGTTTATAATCTGAAATCTTTTTTCTCTGGAAATAAACTCATTATTTACAAAGGCCTGATTGTCAAAGGATATAGATTTTCCCGTTTTTTATTCTTTACAATTGGATGATTTTTCTGCCATGCTGTTTTGAGATGAAATAGGGGCTATAGTTAATGTTAGACCAAGTATTCTAAATGGTCGAAGAGTTGATAAGCCTCATGTGCCCTTAGGTTGATTATATTTATTCTATTCCTTGAAAAACATAAATTCCTGGCATGAACCGGTAAAATTTGCAACGATATTTTTTTTCAACTTATGCTGAATATATTCGGTAATTCTTTAGACATAAGGCGATTTCAATTTTTATTCTGCAATTAAATTTTTCATTTTGCAAAAATTAGACTATTTTTATGTTTTAGTCGATAAACGATTTCTGAATGCAGAAGGATGAATTAATCATAAAAGATATTTTGGAAGGTGCTAAGCGCTTATTTTCCAGGCATGGTTTAAAAAAAACCACAATGGAGGAAATTGCTGATGCTGCCGGAAAAGGGAAAAGTACATTGTATTATTACTTCCCCAGTAAAAACGAAATTTTTGAAGCCGTTGTGGAAGATGAAATGAAAAACCTTATCCAGAAGGTGAGAGTTGCCATCAATAAAGAAACCACAGCAAAGCAAAAAATGAAGGCCTTTCTGGGAACAAATTTATCATCCATTCTTGAATATCATAACCTGAACATGGTTGTAAAGGAAGAAATTCATAATGGCTTGAAAAAAATGTTACAGATCAAACAGAAGTATGATCAGACCCAGATCGATATGATGAAGGAAATTTTGAAATGCGGTGTGCAATCCGGAGAATTCAGAGAATTACCTGAAGAGATGATCGAGAAATGCTCATTCGCATCAATAGCTGCATTCCGGGGATTGAATTCACCTTTGTCAGTTACTATGTGCGATTTCAAATCAGAACAATACTTTGATATTCTTGTTGATACTATTGTTGATGGAATTGGTAGCCAGAAGAAAAAATAAGCTTTGTTCATCATCAACCAGAACTTGCCAGGATTAGAATATTTGACTTTTGTTCCCGGGGCTTTCCTGCTTTATTTTCATTAAATTGCTTCTTTAACACCAATTTTCTGTTTAAACCGCTGAATGTATGATCAATTTAAAAAATGTACAGACTGAGGTTGATACCGGCTTTCTGTATAATATCCTGGCAGAAAATGAACCAGATCCGAATGTTGCCAAAGTTTTTACAGAGATGAGTGCGATTGAGCATGGTCATGCATTAGCCTTCCTGGCAAAACATAACCTGGATCCATCTCACCTCCCATTACCATCAGGCAGAGCCAAAACACTTAAACTAATTGGTAAAATATTTGGTTATGATTACGTTCTGGGCGTAGTATTGGATACCGAAAAAAGTATTTCCTCTTCAATTGTTAATGCAAGAAAGCAAAGTAAAACAGCAAACTCAATTTCTGATACTGCTCATGTTACTATCTTAAAAAATATATTAAATAATCATACTGAAATATCAGGCTCAAACCTGGCCAGATTTGAGAAAAGGCATCGCTCTGTTGGTGGGAATGCATTACGGGCAGCGGTACTTGGTGGGAACGATGGATTAGTATCAAATTTCAGTCTGGTAATGGGTATTGCAGGGGCCACCAGTGGCCAAAGCGAAGTGTTACTTACCGGACTTGCCGGCCTTTTAGCGGGAGCGCTTTCTATGGCTCTTGGTGAATGGATTTCTGTAAAAAGCTCACAGGAACTTTACGAAAACCAGATGCAACTGGAATTGGAAGAACTTGAAACCAATCCCGAAGGTGAAGAAAAGGAACTCGCATTAATATATATGACTAAGGGGATTCCTGAAGCTCAGGCCAGGACAATGGCAAGTGAGATCATAGCCAACAAAGATCAAGCTCATGACATGCTGATCAAGGAGGAATTGGGGATTAACCCTGAAGATCTGAAAGGATCAGCAATGGAAGCAGCTATCACCTCTTTTATACTTTTTGCAGTAGGAGCGATCATTCCGGTTATTCCATTTTTCTTCCTGACGGGCATAAGCGCGGTATTATTTAGTGCATTGCTCAGCGCTCTGGGTTTATTTTTTATTGGTGCGGCTATTACACTGTTCACGGGGAAGACAATCTGGTATTCTGGTGCCAGGCAGGTCTTTTTTGGCCTGGCAGCAGCAGCCATAACTTATGGAATTGGAACTTTGATTGGTGTTTCTCTTGAATAAAATTCTCTGACCCGTATTTTTAGCTTATTATCATTTCTATGTGTAACTTTTGTAACCATAATTCCTTTTTGCTTATGAGACCTTTGTATGCAAATAAAAAAACATTATGGAAATATTAGGTTATGTTCTCGCTGTACTTGTTGGTGTTTCCCTCGGCCTGATCGGCAGCGGTGGTTCTATTCTTACCGTGCCAATTCTGGTCTATATAATGGGAGTGAACCCGATATTGGCAACAGCTTACTCATTATTTATAGTAGGATCAACTGCCCTGGTGGGTGGCGTGCAAAGTGCATTACAAAAAAGAGCCGACTTTAAAACAGTGTTTATTTTTGGAATTCCTTCCATTGCTGCAGTATACATTACCCGTATGTGGCTGGTACCCTTGATTCCTGCTGAGTTATTTTCAATAGGCTCTTTGGTCATTACAAAATCAATAGGTATCATGGTGCTTTTTGCCATCGTTATGATACTAGCCTCTGTGAGCATGATCAGGCCAGGAAAAGAGTCCGATAATGATGAAGATAAACCTCTTCAATATAATTATCCCCTGATCTTATTAGAAGGTTCTGTAGTTGGTTTGCTTACTGGTTTGGTTGGTGCAGGTGGAGGATTCTTGATAATTCCTGCCCTCGTTATTTTAGCACGAATGCCAATGAAGCTGGCTGTAGGAACTTCACTTTTTATTATAGCTGCAAAATCTCTCATTGGTTTTATAGGTGATCTGCAGGGTGCACAAGTTATTGACTGGAAGCTATTGGGAACCTTTACCGGTCTTGCAGGCATAGGAATTTTCATTGGAATATACCTTTCAAAGAAAATTAGCGGTGATAAACTTAAGAAGTCGTTCGGGTGGTTTGTACTTGTAATGGGCATTTATATTTTCGTTAAAGAGCTATTCTTCCCTTCTTCAGGTGGAGGACATTAATATGGAAAATAAACAGAATCTTGATGGAAGTACTCCAAAGGAACTCGGTCAGAGTTT
Source organism: Daejeonella rubra (assembly GCF_900103545.1). GTDB lineage: Bacteria > Bacteroidota > Bacteroidia > Sphingobacteriales > Sphingobacteriaceae > Daejeonella > Daejeonella rubra. The sequence goes on along the minus strand of NZ_FNHH01000019.1, from coordinate 68,833 downwards.
TTGGAATGATCAATATATTGCCAATACTACTGGTTGGGACCTGGGTCAGGTTTCACCACCTTTGAAAGCATATATTGATCAGCTCACAAACAAAGATATTAAGATCCTGATACCAGGATGCGGTAATTCCTATGAGGCAGAGTATCTGCTCAAAATGGGTTTTACAAATGTGAGTCTGATCGATATTGCCCCGGATCTTGTGGAAAGATTAAAAGCGAAATTTAAATCTGAACCACACATTAAAATTATTCTGGGTGATTTCTTTAGTCAAGAGGGTGAATATGATCTGATTCTCGAACAAACTTTTTTTTGTGCCCTGGATCCGGGTTTACGCAAAAGCTATGTTGAGCAGATGAAGAATCTATTGAAAAAAGGCGGCAAACTTGCGGGTGTATTATTTGTTAAAGAGTTTGAGCAGGCTGGGCCGCCCTTTGGCGGATCAAAAGAAGAATATAAGTTACTGTTTGAAAATGATTTTGATTTGCAGGTTTTTGAATCCTGTTATAATTCATTTGCTAAAAGAGCAGGAACCGAAATGTTTGTTGTTTTGCAAAAAAAATAATGATCCCCAAGTTTCTTTTGTAACCAATGTTACCATCCCCGGAAATAAATCTCCGGACATTTGTATAAGAATTGAAGGATATACCATATGAAGGAATTTCAGATGGTTAAGAAATACCGGAAATTCAGGAATTGACTAATTATCATTTAAACACTAAACTAAAAATTATGTTTTTTCAACACATTTATGATAAGAGCCTTGCACAGGCAAGTTATTTTATCGGTTGTCAGAGAGCTGGAGTAGCGGCAGTTATAGATCCGAAACGTGATGTGGATACCTACATCGAGATCGCCAAGGCAAATAATATGAAGATCACACATATCTTCGAAACTCACATTCATGCTGATTTTCTTGCTGGTTCACGTGAGCTTGCAAAGCTAACTGGAGCAGAAATGTTCTTGTCTGATGAAGGTGGTCCGGGATGGGAGTATGAATTTGAACATCATGGTTTAAAAGACGGAGATGAGGTGAAGATAGGTAACCTGACCATGGAAGTATTACATACACCTGGTCATACTCCTGAGAGTATTAGTTTTCTATTGACTGATAATCCTGCTACCAAAGAACCAGTGATGCTGTTTACAGGTGACTTTGTCTTTGTTGGAGACATTGGCCGTCCTGATTTACTGGAAAAAGCAGCAGGGATGGTCGGAACTATGGACGCTGGTGCAAAACAAATGTACAAGTCGATCAATAGATTTTCATCGCTTCCTGATTATATTCAGGTTTGGCCGGGTCATGGTGCAGGATCTGCATGCGGCAAAGCCTTAGGTGCGGTTCCAAGTACAACTGTTGGATATGAAAAGGTAAGAAACTGGGCATTTCATTATGAGAATGATGAGAAAGGCTTTGTTCAATATCTTCTGGCCGATCAGCCGGAGCCACCAAAGTATTTTGCAATGATGAAAAAGCTGAATAAAGTGGATCGTCCATTGTTAACTGAAGTACCGGCATTAAAAAAACTAAGTGCTGCAGAGCTGAAAGATGCTATGGCAAAAGGTATGAAAGTACTTGATGCACGGGATAAAGTTGAGTTTGCCGCAGGATTTATTCCTGGTACAATGAATATTCAGGGAAATAATTCATTTGCTACCTGGGCAGGATGGTTTTTAAAATATGATGAGCAGTTCATCATCCTGGCTGATGAATCTCAGCTGGATGACCTGACAAGAAAACTGATGCGTATCGGTTTGGATAATATCTATGGTTATGTTCCTTCAACTTCTGTTTGGACTGAAGGCGGTGGAAAACTGGAAAAAGCCAATGTGATCTCTATTGATGAGGCTAAAGAGCTGATGAAAGAAGATGTTCAGATTGTTGATCTAAGAGGTGTTTCAGAATATAACTCAGGGCATATTGCAAATGCTGACAATGTATTTGTTGGTACGCTTCCTCAAAATTTAGATAAAATAAGTAAAGACAAAAAAGTAGTAATTCATTGTCAGGGTGGCGACAGAGCAGCAATTGCTTATTCAATCCTGGTTAAAAATGGCTTCAATAATATCGCTAATTATTCAGGCGGTATAAATGAGTGGGTGAATAAAGGGGAACCATTAGTTTCATAATAAAGGGTTTTCAAGTTTAGTGTTAAAAAGCTGCCAAATTAATTTTGGCAGCTTTTTTTTGCAACAAATGTTACAAACTTAGGCCGGAATAATCCCGATTTTTGTATTGTTAAATTAATGAATATGAATGTAGAACAGATTTATACCGGATGTTTGGCACAAGGTGCATATTACATCACCAGCAATGGCGAAGCTGCCATAATAGACCCTCTTCGTGAAGTTGAGCCATATTTGAGCAGACTTAACAAAGATGGGGTTAAATTAAAATATATTTTTGAAACTCATTTCCATGCTGATTTTGTCAGCGGGCATGTAGATCTTAGTAAAGAAACCGGTGCTCCGATCGTTTATGGTCCGAATGCTGCCTGTGAGTTTGATTGCATCTCTGCAACTGATGGACAGGAATTTAAGATTGGTGACATAAGCATCAAAGTTTTGCATACTCCTGGTCATACCATGGAAAGTACCACCTTTTTGTTAAAAGATGAAAGCGGTAAAGACTATTGTATTTTTAGTGGAGACACCCTGTTTTTAGGAGATGTTGGTCGCCCTGATCTTGCTCAGAAAGCAGCACATATGACTCAGGATGAACTTGCAGGCTTGCTTTATGATAGCCTGATGAATAAGATCATGCCATTATCTGATGATGTGATCGTTTATCCTGCACATGGAGCTGGCAGTGCGTGCGGTAAAAATATGATGAAGGAAACAGTTGATACTCTGGGAAATCAGAAGCGCGTTAACTATGCCTTAAATCAGCCGGATAGAGAATCATTCATCAAAGCGGTAACAGAAGGTTTGCTTCCGCCGCCAGCATATTTTGGCCTGAATGTGGCAATGAACAAAAAAGGATATGAAAGCTTTGAAACAGTCCTTAGTCATGGCATGAAAGCTTTAAGTCCTGATGAATTTGAAGTTGCAGCTGAAACTACCGATGCCCTGATCCTGGATACCAGAGATAATATGATATTCTACCGTGGATTTATTCCGCAATCAATAAATATTGGTTTGGGTGGTGATTTCGCTCCATGGGTTGGTGCACTGATCGTTGATGTAAAACAGCCTATACTTTTGGTAACGGATGAAGGTATGGAAGAGGAAGCAGTGACCCGTTTAAGCCGTGTTGGATTTGATCATGTAATTGGTCATTTGAAAGGTGGTTTTAAGGCATGGCTGGAAGCAGGAAAAGAGGCTGATGTTGTTGACCGTATCACCGCAGAACAGTTTGCCCATGAAGTGAGAATCGGAAAGGACAAAGTTGTTGATATAAGAAGAGAAAGCGAATATGCAGCTGAGCATGTGGAAGATGCATTTAACAGACCTCTCGCATATATAAATGACTGGATAAAAGACGTTAATCCAAAGGAACATTTCTTTTTACATTGTGCCGGCGGATACAGAAGTATGATGGCAGCATCAATCCTTCAGGCTCGCGGGTACAGAAACTTTACTGAAATAGCCGGAGGTTTTGGAGCAATAAGCAGTACAAATGTTCCCAAAACAGACTTCGTATGCCAAAGTAAAGTCATGCAATCTTAAATACATACCCTACATATATACCTATGAACAGCAATATAAGGGAGGTCGAAAGCCTCCCTTAATTGTACATCAGATTCTGTTTTTTTATTGTTAAATTAGAGTGATATGCAAGGATTAGAAAAAAATAAATTTCAGTTTGCCCTACTGGTGCTGGTCAATGCATTTGTCGGGGCAATGGTAGGTTTGGAACGATCCATCATGCCTGGCTTTGGAAAGCTGGAGTTCGGACTAAGTGCAAATGCGGCTTTGATGTCCTTTATTATTGCTTTTGGGATAAGTAAATCTCTAAGTAATTATGCCGTTGCTCAACTTTCCAAAAAGTTCAATCGTAAAACTATCCTGATCATCGGCTGGATTGTGGCTCTTCCTGTTCCGTTTTTATTGATGTATGCACCAAGCTGGAATTGGGTCATAGCAGCCAATATTTTACTGGGTATCAATCAGGGCCTTGCATGGAGTTCTACTGTCATCATGAAAATAGACCTTGTAGGTTCAAAGAACCGTGGCTTGGCAATGGGAATCAATGAGTTCGCAGGCTATCTTTCCGTAGGTCTTGCGGCATGGCTGGCAAGTTCAATCGCAGCTGATTATGGATATGCTTTTTTCCCATTTATTCCGGGAGTGATATTTGCCTTTGCAGGATTGTTGATCAGTATTTTCCTTGTTAAGGATACTACACATTTTGTCCATACGGAGAGCTTAACAAGTAAACTGCCCCTCCTGGAAAATGTTTGGAAAGAAACAACCTGGAAACATAGAAATCTGGGTTCTGTAAGCTTAAATGGTTTGGTGAATAATCTCAATGATGGGGTAGTCTGGGGCCTGCTCCCAATGTTATTGATCCAAAGAGGTTTTGGAATTACGCAGATCGGAATTATTGCAGCAATTTATCCTGCAGTTTGGGGTATTTCCCAACTATTTACCGGTAAAATGGGCGACCATTACTGTAAAAAACAAATAATTACTGCCGGAATGCTTTTACAGGCACTGGCAATTTTAATTGTAGCGATTGCATCTTCTTTGCCATTATTGATCCTTGCTTCCATACTTTTAGGCTTTGGTACTGCACTGGTCTATCCTAACTTTCTTTCAGTTATCGCTGAAAGTACCCACCCAAAACAACGTGCTGAAAGCCTGAGTATATTCAGGCTATGGCGGGATAGTGGTTATGTGTTTGGAGCAATATTAAGTGGTGTATTGGCAGATGCATTTGGGATAACTTATGCCTTATTCATTGTTGCTGCAATTACTGCAATTGCTGGTCTTATTGCCAATAGAAGGATGTGTTGTACCACAAAAGTGTTTTGGAAGAGTGAATATTGTGTGCCTGCTTACTAAAAGATAATACTTTGAAATCAAATGAAATTTTAAATAAGGATCTTATTCTCAGAGAGAATCTTGCTGTGGAAAGAACCGACATGGCAATTGACAGAACCTTGCTTGCATTTGTGAGAACCTCCTTATATTTTGCTGTTGCCGGGATGACCATAAATAATTTATTGAAGTTAAGCTATGGTCTGTACTTTGAGATTGGATCCTGGATCATAGCTGTAATGATTCTTCTCATCGGTCTTTTGAGGTTTTTTCACCAAAAAAGTAAACTGAAAAATAACCGCAAACATATTGGGAACTACCAGTCGGACACTCAAATAGATTCAGAGGATTAATTGAAATCTATTTCTGACGGTCATTTAATATCTCGATTACCTAACCTTTCGTTTGTAACCTTTGTTACTCAGAAACGAAATGCAAGCCGCTACTTTTGTATTATAATTTATTAATTAGGAGGATTTAAACATGAAGGATTTAATATTAAATAATTGGAACATCATTCGATTTCTTCGTTTAGGAATTGGTGTGGCAATTATTGTTCAGGCTATTATAGCCGCTGATATATTATTTGGTCTTGCAGGTTTATTATTTGCCGGGATGGCTGTTTTTAATGCAAGCTGCTGCGGTGGAGGAGCCTGCGCTACACCTCCTCCCGGAAAAAAATCCGGATCAAAGGATGTTTCCTACGAAGAAGTAGTTTAATAATATTACCATAAAAACTTTAAAGATGACATTTAATGAATTAATACAATCTGACAAGCCAGTGCTTGTAGATTTTTTTGCAGAGTGGTGTGGTCCTTGTAAAGTAATGGCACCAATTTTAAAAGAAGTAAAACAAGAGATAGGTGATGCGGCCAGTATACTGAAAGTTGATGTGGACAAAAATCCACAGGCTGCAGCTGATTATCAGGTACAGGGTGTTCCAACATTGATACTCTTTAAGGAAGGTAAAGTATTGTGGAGACAGAGTGGCGTGGTACCCAAAAACGGCCTGGTTGGAGTAATTAAAAAATTCTCAATTTAATATTATGATAAACTTTTTTAAAAAATTATTTGGAGCTGCTGAAAAACCGGATTTGAAATTACTTATTGATGAGGGTGCTTACCTGGTAGATGTCAGAACTCCACAGGAACATGCTCAGTCTAAAGTAAAAGGTTCTGTAAATATCCCATTGGACAGCATATCTAATCATTTAGCTAAATTTAAAGATAAGAAGCATATCATAGTGTTTTGCCGTAGTGGAAATAGAAGTTCTCAGGCTAAATCAATTCTTGAAAAAAGCGGATTTACCAATGTTGTTAATGGGGGAACCTCAGAGAATGTAAAGCAATTTGTAAAATAGATTCTATAGATAAATTCATAAATTTATTAGTTCATACCGCACGCTAATAAGCTTGTTTCTGAGCTAATAATGGTCAAAAGCAATTATTTAATAATTAAAGCAATATGAAAACAATTATTGTAGACGTAAGAACAGTAGATGAGTTCAATATGGATGGTCATGCTGAGTGTAGCGTGAATTACCCGCTGGATAAAATTGAAAATTATGTAGACACTCTACGGGATTACGATCAAATCATACTGGTTTGCAGAAGCGGAAACCGTGCTAATGTTGCAAAAAGTATTCTGGCACAGCATGGTCTAACAAATGTTGAGAACAGAGGTGAGTGGCAAAATATTAATTGCAATTAAGTTAAAACAGATAATTTATTAATATGGAAAGCTTAAAAATCCTAATACCTACTGATTTTTCTGTTCAGGCCGAATTCGCCTATCTTATGGTGAAGAAACTTGAAGAAAAAACTACCATAGATATTCATTTTCTACATGTATTAAATGTTCCGGATACAGTTACAATGGACTCCAGAGGTGACATTCAAACATGTGGTGAAATTGATGTGAACTACGTAGTAAAACAGAAAGAAATTGCTTTAAGAAAGCTGGAGAATCTGAAAGTACTTTATGGGAGTCAAATAAACGTTCATTTGGTTCTTGGGAAAACAACTGATGCTATTTTAGATTTTTCGAATTCCAATAGTTTTGACCTGATTGTGATGGGAACAAAAGGCTCAAGTGGGATTAAGGAAGTTCTTTCTGGTTCAGAAGCCCAGATAATTGCTCGCAGGTCTAAAACTCCACTCCTGTCTTTAATGTGTGACCGTTCAGACCTTCAGATACAGAATGTGCTTCTTGTACATAACTTCAACCATCCTAAAAAGGAAGGAATGGAATTAATGCATAAACTGATCAAAGCATTTAATACTAAAGTTCACTTGCTTCAGATCACTTCCGGTCAGGTTGAATTTGAAAAGGCCAGCGTTCAGGCAGATATGAAACAGTTTGCTGAGCTGAATGGTATTGAAAATTATGAATGCCATTTAATCAATGATAAGGATGTGGAGAATGGTGTTGTTCATTTTAATCAGATGAGTAATATGGACATTATCTGTATCGGTACACATGGTAAGGGTGGTTTGTTCCATCAAAGTGCTACTGAGAAGCTGATCAACCATCTTTTTAAACCAATTATTTCCTTTCACTTAAATAACTAAAAAATGATAGAATTAATAACACAGCCCTGGTCCTGGTGGTTTTCAGGGGCGATGATAGCTGCGATAATGTTCTTCCTTTTATTTTTTGGACAGTCATTCGGGTTTTCGTCAAATCTTAGAACTATTTGCGCAGCAGCTGGTTTGGGTAAAACGAATAAATTTTTTGATTTCAACTGGAAAAGCCAGATATGGAACCTGGTCTTTCTTGTAGGTGCTATTTTAGGAGGGTTTTTAACTAAACAATTTCTTTCTACTGATGCACCGGTGCAGATTGCACAATCAACCATTGAAGATCTATCTAAACTTGGTTTTGCTGCACCTGAATCTTTACAGCCTGCAGAACTCTTCGGTCTCGAGGCCATGTTCTCATTAAAGGGTTTCATGATCCTTGCATTTGGAGGCCTCATGGTTGGTTTTGGTTCCCGTTATGCAGGTGGTTGTACGTCAGGACATGCGATCAGTGGTTTATCTGATCTGCAAATACCATCCCTTATAGCTGTAATGGGCTTTTTTGCCGGCGGATTGATCATGACATTTTTAATAATGCCTTTAATATTTTAATCGATGAAATTTATAAAATTCCTTTTGCTGGGTATAGTTTTTGGCATAGTAATGACCAAATCTGAAGCTGTTTCATGGTTTCGAATTCAGGAAATGTTCCGTTTTCAGGCCTTTCACATGTATGGAATTATTGGAACAGCCGTAACATTGGGTGTGACTGGTGTTGCATTGATAAAGAAGTTTAAAATACGCGACTATCATGGTAACCCTATCGTGTTTAGTCCGAAAGACAGATCTGTTAGCCGCTACCTTTTAGGTGGCAGTATATTCGGACTTGGCTGGGCTTTAAGTGGTGCTTGTCCGGGTCCAATGGTAGTTAATGTTGGCTATGGATACTGGGCAATGGCAATAGTTTTCTTTTTTGCTTTGGTCGGGACTTATTTATATGGTGTTTTAAAGAGTAAATTACCTCATTAAAATTTAAGCTTATGTCTGAGAAGCAGGATGACAGAAATATACTTAACGATCTGTTTTCAGTTATCAATAAACTGATTCTCGTTATGGTATTATTGATTGTTTTTATGGTTGCCCTCCCGCTAGGGTATTATATCAGCAATCTGCCAAAAAGGCCAAAAGTTGTGCTGGAGGATGCGCCTGCAGTTCTTGCTGAAGTAAAGAAAATTGTTCAGGAATACTGGATCGCGCCGGATGTAAGTACCATTTCTGATCCCACAGAAAAAGAAACGGTAGAGTATGGCAGGGAGCTAATTGCTCATACCTCAAAATATCTTGGTCCGAATGGTTCTGTCATGCAGATTAGTAATGGAATGAATTGTCAGAATTGCCATTTGCAGGCTGGAACAGCAGTTTTTGCAAACAATTACGGTTCTGTAGCGTCTTTGTATCCAAAGTTCAGAGCACGAAGCGGTGCAGTTGAAAATGTTGAAAAACGGGTTAATGATTGCTTTGAAAGAAGTCTGAACGGGTCTGCTTTGGATGACAACTCAAAGGAAATGAAGGCTATTGTAGCGTATATCAATTATTTGGGGACCAATGTGAAGAAGGGCGAAAAAGCAGCTGGATCTGGATTTAAGGATCTGGCTTTTCTTGACAGGGCTGCCGATCCCATTAATGGTAAGGCTGTATATGCGGGAAAATGCGTGAGCTGCCATCAGCCTGATGGTTCAGGCTTGTTGAATCCCGATAAATCGGAATATACTTTTCCGCCGTTATGGGGAAAGAACAGCTATAATGATGGAGCAGGATTGTACCGTATTTCCAATTTTGCAAAATATGTGAAATACAATATGCCTATCGGTGCAACTCATGAAAATCCGCAATTGAGTGATGAAGAGGCATGGGATATTGCAGCCTTTGTAAATTCACAGGCCCGTCCGCATATTAATGTTCCTAAAGACTGGCCTGATAAGTCTAAAAAGCCTATCGATCATCCTTTTGGTCCCTTTGCTGATACGTTTACTGAAAAACAACATAAATACGGGCCATTTAAACCGATTGCAGAAGAACAAAAGAAACGCGAAGCAGCCGCAGCGCTTGCTAATGAAAAAAAGATATAGGGTTGATTTCTTAAAAATTTAATAATATGGAGAATAACAGGAGGGGCTTTTTAAGAAAAGTTGGCGCAATTGGAGCCGGTGCAGCATTGATTTCAGCTAACCCAATCCTTTCAATAGCTGAAGAAATTTCAGTTAATACGGATGATAATTCAAGTGAATCGGAATTTACCATATCCATTTTGCAAACTACAGATGTTCATTGTCAGGTACACCCTCATGATGAACTTTTTTGGGAAAATGATCAGTCAGTTTTTCGTAAAACAGGTGGCTATGCTCATCTTGCTACTTACCTGAAGAAGGAGAAGAAAAGAAACCCGGATACCTTTATTATCGATACCGGGGACATGTTTCAGGGAAGTGAACTTTCAGTGAAGACATCCGGCAAGGCTATGGTCCCGGTTTTAAATGAACTTGGCTACGATCTATACCTGCCTGGTAATTGGGAGGTTATATATTACAAAAAGGCAATGCAAACTTTACTGGGGTCATTAAATGCGCCCAAAGTTTGTGCAAATATGTATCATGACCTTGGTGATGGTAAGAAGGGAGAATTAATTTTTCAGCCTTATCATATCTGGAATGTAAAAGGTGTAAAAATTGGTTTTATAGGATATACCGATCCTTTAGTGCCAGTCAGGCAATCTCCAAGCTATAGTAAAGGCATTATTTATACAAAACCCGAAGAAAATCTTGCTCATTATATAGATGTATTAAAAAACCAGGAGCAATGTGCGTATGTTTTAATGTTGTCTCATTTAGGCCTTTCACAGCAAATTCATATAGCCAATCTTCCTGAATGTGAAGGTATTGACTATATTTTAGGGGGTGATACACATGAACGTGTACGAAAACCAATTCAATGTAAATATTCTAAAGTAGTTGAACCCGGAGCATTTGGTTCATTTGTTGGCAAACTAGAACTTAGAATAAAGGATGGTAAGGTTGTTCAGGATGATTATTCATTGGTTGAAATAGATTCAAAAAAATATAAAGCGGATAAAAGTATTAGCCGTTTAATTGAAGAAAATGAAATTCCGTTTGAAGATGATATCAATACCATCGCCGGATACAGCACTATTCCGCTTTACCGTTATTTTGTAATTGAAAATACAATAGATACGCTTATTCTGGATGCATTAAAATGGAAAATCAAAGAAGCTGATATTGTTCTTTCAAATGGCTTCAGATTTTGTCCGCCAAATGCTACTGTTGATTCAACAGGCAATATTCCGATTACAAACGGGTATATTTATGATATGCTTCCGGTGGATAGTGTGGTAAGAACCGGTTCTGTGACAGGTAAGCAAATTACCGACTGGCTTGAGAGGGAATTAAATAATGTATTTGCAGAAGATGCTTCTCAGCGTTTGGGCGGATGGGTGATCAAATTTAAAGGTATGAAAGTGAGCTTCAACGCATTTGCTGATAATGGTAAGCGTGTTAAGGAGGTTGAAGTTGACGGAAAACCATTGGATTATGGCAAAACTTACCGTATTTGTGCATGTGAACGGGAAGGCGATCCTCTGGATATGCTTTGCAGAATGAGAGGGGTTTCAAATGCAAGTAATACTCCTTTTACATTACACTCTGTGTTAAAAGAATATTTAAAGCTAAATTCACCAGTAACTCCTGAGCCTCCATTGTCTGCGAAAGTATTAGATGCTCCGCAAAAATTGCTTACTCAGGTTACAGGAGTTGATTATCAATTTCGCTAAATAAACAAAGATGAAAAAAATCCTTCTTGTAATTCTGCTGTTTGTTGTTTCAAATAGCCTGAGTGCTCAATCAGCAAACGGTCAGATGGCCTCTGCCGCTAACTATCATGGACTGAAAATTGTTTTTCAGCTCACTTCAGCAGATACGGTGATCCATCAGACATTGATGAGCCAGTTAAAGAACTATTTTAGTGTGGCACCTGACACAAAATTTGAAGTGGTTTGCCACGGAGGAGGACTAAATATGCTGGTGAAAAAGACCTGCGTCATTCAGGATCAGATCAAAATGTATGCTGATAAAGGAGTGAGTTTTGTAGCATGTGAATTTGCTATGAAAAAGAGAAATGTCACTAAAGAAGAGTTAGTTGCAGGAGCTGGTACCGTAACCTCAGGGGTTCTGGAAATTGCAAAAAAACAACAGGAAGGCTGGAGTTATATTAAGTTATAACACCAATATTCTGCCGTCCGATTAAATCTAATTTAAATGAGATCTATTTTCTACCTGGCTTTGCTATGCCTTATTTTTTTTCAGTTTGAGAATGCTAAGGCTCAACATCAGGATGTCAGCGAGCGTCCTGAAATGTACAAAGGCAAAGAAACTAATGAAGCGGATAGTGGTTCCTTACTTGGGGCATTTAAGGGAGGTAAGGTGCAGGGTCATTTCAGGTATTTTTTTATGAATACTGTAAATGAAGGCGAACTTACAGACTACTATGCAAATGCTGCCGGTGGTGGTTTAAGGTTTGAAACTGCCAGGTTTCATAACTTTCAATTTGCAATAAGCGGGTTTTATATTTTCAATATTGGTTCATCTGATATGACAAAGGCAGATCCAACAAGCGGACAATTCAACCGCTATGAGATTGGCTTATTTGATCTGGAGGATCCCAAAAATAAAAGTGATATTGATCGTCTGGAAGAATTTTATCTTAAATATCATGTTAATAAATCATCGCTGATCTTCGGCCGCCAATTACTCAATACTCCATTTATTAATCTTCAGGACGGCAGAATGAGGCCAACCGGAACGGAAGGTTTCTGGGCCGAGATCAATGAAATAAAGGGCTTAAAGATTGAAGGGGGCTGGCTGTATGCCATCTCACCCCGGAGTACAACCAAATGGTATACTATCGGGGAAACAATCGGGGCATACTCTGCAGGTTTAAATCCGGATGGTACTCCATCAAAATACCCGAACAATATTAAAAGTAATGGTGTGGCTTTAATGGGGATAAAAACCAATCTGACAAAGCAATTAAAACTCCAGGCCTGGGATATGTACACCGAAAATGTTTTTAATACAGCGATGTTACAGACCGATCTCGTTTTGCCACTAAAAAATAAAACAAACTTCATTGCTGCGGCCCAATTAATTAAACAGGATGCCATACATGATGGCGGTAATCAGGACCAATCAGCCAGCTATTTTTTAAAGGATTCCAGGTCATTAAGTTTTGGTGCTAAACTGGCTCTGAAAAATAATACCTGGGAGACTTCTCTGAATTATAACCGCATTACTGCTGATGGGCGCTATTTGGTTCCAAGAGAATGGGGAAGAGACCCATTCTTTACATTTCTTCCACGCGAGCGAAATGAAGGCTTTGGAGATTTACATGCATTTATGGCTAAATTGGACCATAAATTTCCGGAATCTGGCTTTAAAACATCAATTGCAGTAGGTTATTATAAGCTACCAGATGTAAAGAACTATGCCCTGAACAAATATGGTCTTCCTTCATATACCCAGATAAATACAGATTTTAGATATACCTTTGCTAAAGCATTGAAAGGTCTCGAAGCCCAACTCCTCCTGGTAGCTAAGATCAATGGCGGCGAAACCTATGGTAATAGTAAAATGGTGATCAATAAGGTAAATATGTTTCAAACTAATTTTGTTTTAAACTTTCATTTCTGATGATAGCTAATCTGGATAAGCTTAAGAGTATTTTTGAACCTCAGTTAATAACTGAGATACAACAGTTCGGGATCTTTCAAACCTTTAAGGAAGGTGATCTGATCATGGATTATGGCAAATATGTCCGCATGATGCCAATTGTTCTGCAAGGTACTGTGAAGGTATCCCGTTTGGATGAAAAGGAAAATGAGATCCTTTTATACTATTTGTCAAGTAATGAAAGCTGTTCAATGGCTTATAGTTGTTGTCTGGAAGCCAAGAAAAGTGAAGTTAGGGCGGTAGCTGAAGATAATGTTGAACTAATTGCGATTCCCCATCTCAAGCTGGATGATTGGCTTTGTACCTACCCAAGCTGGAAAAACTATATCATGCGCAGTTTCAATGAGCGCTTCATAGAACTATTGAAATCAATTGAAAGTATCGCGTTTCATAAACTCGATGAAAGACTTATAGCCTATTTAAAAGAAAAACAACGAATGAGCGGTTCCAGTGTTATCAAGGCCTCTCATAATTTAATCGCTGACGAACTGGCTACTTCAAGGGTAGTTATTTCCAGACTTTTAAAGCAGCTCGAAAACGATGAGAAAATCATTCTTTATAGAAATGAAATAAAACTACTTGCTTCTTTTTCCTGATCTGATTCTGAAAAAAAGTACCAGACTGTCCTACCCTAAGTGGTATAATGATAATATCAGGGTGATATAAAGTATGATCAGAATAATTGCATCAATACCTAAAACAAACCTCTTTTTTGGAGAACCGATCAATATACTTACACCAACCACGGCGGTCATAAGTAAGGTAACAAGGCCACTTAGTGCATGATTTGGATCGCTTACCAGTAATAATTTCCCCTTGGTGTACAATAGATCATTAATGGCCAGGATTAGCATATTGAAAATATTACTTCCTAAAAGATTGCCAACAGCCATGTCCATGCTGCCCATTCTGACAGCGGCAATTGATATAACCAGTTCGGGCAATGAGGTGGTTGCTGCAACCAGAAGTGTTCCAACAAATGATTCACTCATGCCTGTTCTTGTAGCAAGCTCATCGGCAAAATAAGGCAGCAATATGGCTCCCGCAATTACAAGGAGGGCATAATAGACATATCGTTTGATTGCGATCTTCAAATTAATGTCCTTATATCTATCACGGTATTCCGTGTTGACTCCCTGAATTGTATCTGTAGAAAATTTTCGGTCATTTTCATAAATGATCCGGATAGTTAACAAATAGAGGATGATAAGCAAAACCGGAAAAGTACTAAACCAGCCTATGTCAGGCATAAGGTCTCCATATAATATTCCGATGATCGAGAGAACAATCAGAATCATACCGAAAAATCCTGCGAGAACATGGCTTTTGGTCACTACTGATGAAAGTGGTTTGCCCGGTACAAAATAGTCCAGTACAGCTAAAATTACCAGGTTAAAGGAAAGACTTCCCATGATACTTCCAACAGCAATGTCCGGAGAATCTATCAATACTATAGCACTGAAACCTGTAAATAGCTCGGGAAGTGAGGTTACAGCTGCCATTAGGATCAGTCCCATCCAGGCTTTGCCCATTCCAGTTAATTCAGCAATTATGTCCCCATATTTAGAAAGCCGGGTTCCACTGTAGGTAATTAAAGCCGAACATAAAATAAAACCTGCTATCAGGAGGACAATTGAATTCATCTGTATAATTTATATTGAATTGACTCCTGAAAATCAATTCATTTTTATTGCACTCTTAAAGATAATAAGTTAGTGATTTTTTGGCTCAGATTATTAATTTCATGTAGCAGGGTGAGCATGCGTATGATCTATCGAATTGATTTTGGGTAGTTTTAAGAAGAAAATTTACCATATTGCTTTACGGTACAGGCATGTTTAATACAATCCGACCTTGAGAATAAAAACAAATGAAGACATTTTTAGACCAGGACTTTCTACTTGAAACCACAACAGCAAAAACACTTTATCATAATTTTGCTGCCAGACTGCCAATCATAGATTATCATTGCCATCTTCCCCCAAACCAGATTGCAGAAGATTCAAACTTCAAAAATTTAGCGCAAATATGGTTGTATGGAGACCATTATAAATGGCGTGCCATGCGGGCCAATGGTATTCCTGAAAAATATATAACAGGCGATGCGAGCGATTATGAAAAATTTGAAAAATGGGCCGAAACCGTTCCTTATACTTTAAGAAATCCGCTTTACCACTGGACACATCTGGAACTGCAAAGGTATTTTGATGTTTATGATATTCTATCTCCGGCTACCGCAAGAAAGATATATGATGAATGTACTGCAAAACTCCAGACTCCGGAATATTCTGTTCGCCGTCTGATTGAAAAAATGAATGTTGAAAGTATTGGAACTACAGACGACCCTCTTGATGATCTGTTATCTCATCAGAAGATCAGGGCAGATGGTTTTTTTACTAAAGTTTTGCCATCATTCAGACCTGATAAGGCAATGAATGCAGATAATATACCTGAGTTTAGTTCCTACATTAAAAAACTGGGTGAAATTTCAGGGCAGCAAATAACTGATTTCAGGCAGTTTCTGGATGCTCTGAAGAGCAGGCATGATTTCTTTGCTCAAAATGGTTGTAATGTTTCTGACCATGGAATTGAGCAGCTTTATTGTGAAGAATATACAGATGCTGAAATCGAGGGTATCTTTAGTAAGATCCTTGATCTGGAGGTTTTAAGTGCTTCTGAAGTGTTAAAGTTTAAGTCATGCATGCTTATTAACCTGGCCATTTGGGATCATGAAAAAGGCTGGGTTCAGCAATATCATGTGGGTGCACTAAGGAATAATAATTCGAGACTGTTAGGCGAGCTTGGTCCCGATACCGGATTCGATTCCATTGGTGATTTTTCACAGGCGGTGAGCCTTTCAAAATTTTTAAACAAGCTGGATTCAACAAACAGACTGACAAAGACCATACTTTATAATCTCAATCCGGCTGATAATGAAATGGTTGCTGCCATGGCAGGTAATTTTAATGATGGTACAGTAGCAGGAAAGATCCAGTTTGGAGCAGCCTGGTGGTTTCTTGATCAGAAACATGGAATCATTGATCAGATCAATGCATTATCTAATATGGGCCTGTTAGGCCGGTTTGTTGGTATGATCACCGATTCAAGAAGCTTTCTTTCCTATCCAAGACATGAATATTTCAGGAGAATCCTCTGTAATCTAATTGGGAATGATGTTGAAAATGGTGAGTTACCTGCTGACATAGATTGGCTTGGTAAAATGGTTGAGAATATTTGCTACTTTAACGCAAAGAAATATTTTAATTCCTGATAAATATAAAAACCGGTCTGAATGAAAGTGCCCATATTAACCAGCCTGCAGCCAATGACGAATTATCGCTGGACGATATGTTCCCTGGTCTTTTTCGCTACAACCATCAATTATCTCGACAGACAAGTCATAAGCTTGTTAAAGCCTATGCTTGAGAAGGAATTTAATTGGTCGGAATCAGATTATTCAAATATTGTGGCTTCATTCCAGCTGGCTTATGCCCTGGGGATGCTGGGTGTGGGAAGTATTATTGATAAGATCGGCAGTAAACTTGGCTATGCGATATCCCTGATCCTATGGAGCATCGCGTCTATCATGCATGCATTTGCAACATCTACCTTTGGCTTTGGGGTGGTAAGAGCATTTTTGGGAGTGACAGAAGCCGGAAACTTTCCTGCAGCTATTAAAGTGGTGGCAGAGTGGTTTCCAAAGAAGGAAAGAGCCTTTGCAACAGGTATATTTAATAGCGGGACCAATATTGGAGCGGTGATAGCTCCTTTGATAGTGCCCTGGATAGCGATAAGTTATAGCTGGCAAATGGCTTTTATTCTGACCGGAGCTGTCGGATTTTTATGGCTTATTTTCTGGTTCCTTCTTTATAATTCGCCCGACAAGCATAAGCTGGTTAATGCTGCAGAGCTTGAACATATTAACAGCGACGGGGAGTCTGTATTGGCTGAGGGTACTGAACCCCAGGCAGATATTCCTTGGAGTAAATTATTGACGTATAAACAAACCTGGGCCTTTGCTGTCGGTAAATTTTTATCTGATGGAGTATGGTGGTTCTTCTTATTCTGGCTTCCTGCCTTCTTAATTTCCGAATATGGTCTTGTTGGAATGGAGATAAGTTTTCCTGTTGCAGTGGTTTATCTGATGGCAGGTGTTGGTAGTGTTGCAGGTGGATGGCTGCCCATGTGGTTCATGAATACCAAAGGCTGGAGCATGGTTCGCGCCAGAAAAACATCCATGTTTATTTATGCATTGTTCCCAATTTTAGTGATGTTCTCACAGGCAGCAGGCTCCTATGATATGTGGTATGCCGTCATTATTATTGGTATTGCTATGTCTGCACATCAGGCATGGTCGGCCAATATTCTGACCACGGTTTCAGACATGTTCCCAAAGAGATCTATTGGAGCTGTAATCGGAATCGGTGGAATGTTCGGCGGTTTTGGAAGTATCACAGTGGCGAAATCTGCCGGTGCCTTGCTTGATTATTATAAAGCTCAGGGCGATGTTCAAACAGGGTATTACATTCTTTTTCTGTTCTGTGGAACGGCCTATCTGATCGCCTGGTTTTTGATGTTTCGGGTTTTGGCTCCTAAAATGACGCCTATTCAGGCTGAAGTTAGGTAACCTTAGTGATATGCTATTAAAATCGCAGGTTCATAATTTGCAAAACCGGGATGTTTATTCTACTTTTCATGTGTGAAATCATCTCTAGCACTTATAGAGAAAAGTATTTGAATAACACATCGATAATTTTATATTAAAATGAGTTCAGAACAAAATCGCAGATCGTTCATTAAAACTTCGGCCCTGGCTGCGGCAGGTATAGGATTAGGCATGAATAGCTTTGCTGAAAACCTTGGTCCCGCTTCGAAACTATTGTTTGCAGAAGGCACAAGGGTAGGGATAATTGGATTGGATACTTCTCATAGTATCGCCTTTACAAAGGCCCTGAATAATCCTGCTGCAGGTCCTGAGTTTGGAGGATTTAAGGTAGTTGCGGCATATCCATATGGTAGCAGGGAAATACAGAGCAGCTCCGACAGGATTTTGGGTTATACCGCAGAAATGAAAACTCTGGGGGTTGAAATTACGGGCTCAATTGCTGACCTTTTGAAAAAAGTTGATTTTATTCTTTTAGAAACTAATGATGGCCGATTACACCTTGAACAAGCCCTGGAGGTGATCAAAGCGGGTAAGCGCTTCTTTATTGATAAACCAATCGCAGCTTCGCTTGCAGATGCCGCTGCAATTTTTGCGGCTGCAAAGAAAGCAAATGTTGGCGTTTTCTCTTCCTCATCGTTAAGATATACCACCGGTGCTCAGGAGCTGGCTGCCGGTAAGCTGGGAAAAGTTCTTGGTGCTGAAACCTATAGTCCATGTCACCTTGAAAGTACTCATCCAGATCTTTTCTGGTATGGTATTCATGGTGTAGAATCATTATTCACAGTTATGGGAACAGGCTGCAAGGAAGTGGTAAGAGTGAGTACTGCTGATACAGATGTAGTTACCGGTACCTGGAATGATGGAAGAGTAGGAACTTTCCGTGGTACCCGTTCAGGTAAAGCAGGATATGGAGGTACCGTATTCGCAGAAAAAGGAACAGCTCCTATTGGCGACTATGGTGGTTATAATCCATTACTTATAAGAATAATTGATTTTTTCAAAACAGGGGTAGTGCCGGTCAGTTCTGAGGAAACTCTCGAGATATGTGCATTTATGGAAGCAGCAGATGCAAGTAAAAAAATGGGTGGAATTCCTGTCAGTCTTGATTCTATGTTCAGCAAATCATCATTAAAGCGTTAAAAATTATTCTGATAAAAATATAATGAAAACAACAGATAAGTCACGAAGAAAATTTATTGCAACCGGTGCCCTTGCCTTATCTGGTTTAACCGCATTTGGATATCAGGGGATCTCTCTGAGTGATTTGGGCCAGACTGGTCCGATACGAATTGGCCTCATAGGTTCAGGTAGCAGAGGACAGGGATTAGCCTCATTGCTTAGTAAAATTCAGGGCTTTGAGCTTATTGCCTGCTGTGATATCATACCTGAAAACTTGCAGGGTGGTATGAAACTTGCTGCAAAAGGAGCCAGATCTTATACCGACTATAAAAAGCTTCTCCAGGATAAGGATATTCAGGCTGTGATCATCGCAACACCTCTGTACCTTCATTATCCGATGGCAGTGGATGCCATAGCCGCCGGAAAGCATATTTACATGGAGAAAACCATGGCCTATACTATTCCGCAGGCGCTTGATCTGGTAAAAAGAGTAGAAAGATCAAACC
Organism: Daejeonella rubra; assembly: GCF_900103545.1. Taxonomy (GTDB): domain Bacteria; phylum Bacteroidota; class Bacteroidia; order Sphingobacteriales; family Sphingobacteriaceae; genus Daejeonella; species Daejeonella rubra. The sequence continues at coordinate 49,244 of NZ_FNHH01000019.1, read as the reverse complement.
TTGTTTTTCAGGTGGGACATCAGTACCGCTATTATTCGATGTATTTAAAAGTGAAAGAGATCCTTTCACAGGGATGGATTGGAAAGGTTAGTCATTATGAATGTCAGTATAATCGTAATTCCGACTGGCGTAAACCGGTAAGCGACCCTAAAATGGAGCGAGCGATTAACTGGCGTATGTATAAGGAATATTGCGGAGGAGTTCTTTCTGAACTTAGTGCACATGAAATAGATATCGTGAACTGGATGGAGGATAGTCATCCTTTGAAAGTTGCCGGTTTTGGTGGAATAGATTACTGGAAAGACGGTAGAGAAACTTTTGATAATATCAGGCTTGTTTATGAATATCCGGGGGGTGTGAAAGCAAGTGTAACATCTATCCTTTCCAATGAATATAAAGGGTATTCCATACGAATACTCGGATCAAAAGGAACGATTGAAATTCTCAGAGATCAGGCATATATCTATCCTGAAGCAACCAAAAAAACACTGGGTACAGTTGATGGTGTGACCGGAGCAACGATTGAAGTTCTTCCTGGTGGAAAAGGACAGCCAATAGTTTTTGAAAAACAATTGGATCCAACTTCTTATGCTTTGCAGGATTTTGCAGAATGTATTTTAAAAGGGAAGAAACCTGCATCTAATGTAAATAACGGTCGGGATGTAGCTATAGCAGTACACATGGGAAATCAAGCTGCAGAAACAGAAAAAACACAATACTGGAAAGATGAATATTCAGTATGATCATACCTATTAAAAAATAATTTATAAAGGGGCTTTCAGGTCCGAAAACTGATAAATATGAAAAATTCAGATACCCGCAGAGATTTTATTAAAAAGACAGTAACCGGGGCTGCCGCACTTTCCTTCGGAGGTGTTTTGCCAGGTTTTAGCGCTAAAAGTTATGCCCGCATTCTTGGAGCAAATGAGCGAATTCAGGTTGCAATGATGGGTGTAAACAGTCGTGGTCTGGCACTTGCATCTAATTTTGCCGCTCAAAAGAATTGTGAGGTCCGTTACATCTGTGATGTTGATAAAAGAGCTGCTGAAAAATGTATCGGCACAGTTGCCAAAATACAGGACAGTACTCCTAAGGCACAGCCTGACTTCAGAAAGGCACTTGAAGATAAGCAATTGGATGCTTTAGTAGTTGCCGCTCCGGATCATTGGCATGCTCCTGCTGCTTTACTGGCTTCTGCTGCTGGAAAACATGTCTATCTTGAAAAGCCATGCAGTCATAACCCACATGAAGGAGAACTGCTAATTGCTGCGGCTAATAAATATAAAAATATCATTCAAATGGGTAATCAGCGTCGTTCATGGCCAAATGTAGCTGCCGGAATCGCTGAATTACATGGCGGAATTATTGGCCGTCCGTATTATGCAAAAACCTGGTATACTAATAACAGACCTTCAATAGGGGTAGGTAAGACCATTCCGGTACCTGAATGGCTTGACTACGATCTTTGGCAGGGACCTGCACCACGCAGGGAGTTGAAAGATAACCTGATCCATTATAACTGGCATTGGTTCTGGCACTGGGGAACAGGTGAGGCTTTGAATAATGGTACGCATATGATCGATCTTGCCCGCTGGGGCCTGCAGGTTGACTTCCCGACAAAAGTAACCTCTGCCGGTGGCAGATACAGATATCAGGATGATTGGGAAGCGCCTGATACACAAAATATTAGCATAGAATTCGCCAATAAATCAACAATTTCATGGGAGGGTCGAAGTTGTAATCCATTCCCGATAGAGGGAAGTACTGTAGGAGTGATCTTCTATGGTGAAAATGGTACTATGGTGATCGGTGGCGGTAATGCATATAAAGCTTATGACCTTAAGAATAATATCATTAAGGAAGCTAAGAATGAGACCAAGGTTGATGCAACTAACCTGACCAGCCCTTCACAACAGCTGGATGCTTATCATCTTCAGAACTTTTTTAGCGCGATAAAGAGCGGAACGCCATTGGCTTCAGATATACATGGTGGCCATAGGAGTACACTTTTATGCCAGCTTGGAAATATTGCTCAACGTACAGGGAAAACGTTGAATATAGACCCTGGTAATGGTCATATTAAAAATGATCCTGCTGCTATGAAACTATGGACAAGAGATTACCAAAAAGGTTGGGAGCCTAAAGTTTAAGATATACTCAAATAGAACCTTATTGTTAATAAGGTTCTATTTTTTTAAATTTTCCGTTCGTTTGAAAATGAAAGGTTTTATTTCCTCCTTTATTATTGTGACTCCTGTAAAATATCTGCTTTCAGAGAGAATAGACAATGATCTTTAAATTAATTTGAGGAAGTAATGATTAAAACTCCAACATCGGGAATTGGTATGTATCGCTGGAAGATCTGCGCCATGTTGTTTCTGGCCACAACAATTAACTTTGTTGATCGTCAGGTGCTCGGAATCCTGGCGCCACAGCTTCAAAAAGAATTCAGCTGGACCGATTCTCAGTACGGGTTTATTGTCTCCTCTTTCCAGGCTGCTTATGCAATTGGATTTCTTTTCATGGGGCATCTCCTGGATAAGATAGGCACTCGTTTGGGTTCTATGATCGCTATTGGATTCTGGAGTACTGCAACAATGATGCACGCACTGGTCAGTTCCTTGTTTGGCTTTGCTGGTGTTCGTTTTCTGTTGGGCTTAGGAGAGGCCGGCAACTTTCCTTCTGCCTTGAAGGCAGTTTCTGAATGGTTTCCCAGAAAAGAAAGAGCCCTTGCGACCGGGATTTTTGTATCCGGTGCAAGTATTGGAGCCATCATAGCTCCGCTAACTGTTCCTTTTATTGCTATTCATTATGGGTGGCAAATGACCTTTATTATTACTGGTGCAATTGGCTTTATCTGGATACTATTCTGGATGCGGATCTATAAGTCTCCAAAAGATCATCCAGGTTTAAGTAAAGAAGAACTGGAATACATAACAAGTGACCCTGTTGAGCCTGAGATTAAAATTCCCTGGCTCCAGCTATTGAGATACAGGCAAACCTGGGCTTTTGCATTCGGAGCATTCATGACCCATCCCATATTTTCATTTTTTCTGTTCTTTTTACCTAAGTTTTTTTACACGAATTATGATATTGGAATTGATAAAATAGGCCCGGTACTGATGGTAATATACCTGATGTCTGATCTGGGCAGTATTCTTGGCGGATGGGCTTCATCCGCACTGATCAAGCATGGCTGGTCCATAAATAAGAGTCGTAAAACTACTATGCTTGTTTCTGCATTATGCGTGGTTCCTGTTTATTTTGCTGCTGAAGCAACAGAAATTTGGGTTTCTGTTGGATTGATCGGCCTGGCTTTGGCTGCTCACTCGGCATGGTCTGCAAACTTGTTTACCCTGACAACAGACATGTTTCCAAGGCAGGTTGTTGGTTCCGTGGTAGGAATAGGAAGTATGCTGGGTGCTGTTGGCGGTATGTTCGCTGCTACAATTGGCGGCTTCCTGCTTCAAACTACAGGAAGCTATGTTTCATTGTTCCTGTTTGCAGGATGTGCTTATCTGATCGCATTTACAGGAATACAAATACTATCTCCTAAATTAAAATCTATAACACTTGAGAAAATAATTTAATTATGATAAGAACTGATCTTAAAAATCTTAAACACATTCTATTAATTAATTGCATGATGATCATTGCAGCAGGCTGTTCTACGAATCCAGATAAACCGAAGGAAAAAACTGATGATAAATTGCAGCTGATCACGCTCGATCCCGGTCATTTTCATTCCGCTCTGGTTCAGAAATCCATGTATGAGGATGTTGATTCGGTAGTTCATGTTTATGCACCTGATGGTCAGGAAGTAAAGTCGCATTTGAGCCTCATCGACAGCTATAATACGCGTGATGAGAATCCTACTGCCTGGAAAGAAAAAGTTTATACGGGTCCGGATTACCTTGATAAAATGTTCGCTGAAAAAGCAGGGAATGTGGTTGTGATCGCCGGTAATAATAAAATGAAAACTGATTATATCCGCAGATCTGTTGAATCGGGACTGAATGTTCTTGCAGATAAGCCGATGGCGATTGATCTGGATGGATTTAACATGCTGGTAAAGGCATTTGAATCTGCAGAAAAGAATAAAGTACTTCTGTATGATATCATGACAGAAAGGTATGAGATCAATAGCATGCTTCAAAAGGAGTTTGCCCATCTTCCGGCATTCGGTCAGCTTGAGAAAGGTACAACTGAAAATCCTTCAGTGACCAAAGTTAGTGTGCATCATTTCTTTAAAAATGTTTCCGGGAAACCACTTGTCAGACCGGCATGGTTCTTTGATGTTAAACAACAGGGTGAAGGTATCACTGATATAACCACCCATCTTGTTGATCTGGTTCAATGGGAGTGCTTCCCGGATCAGATCCTGGATTATAAAAAGGATATAGAAATTGTATCTGCAAAAAGATGGGCAACCAGTATCAATGCTGAACAATTTGAAAAAGTAACCCAGAAGAAAGAATACCCTGAATATTTGAAAGCAGATGTGAAGAATGGGATTTTGAATTCTTATTCCAATGGCGAAATAAACTACCGTCTGAAAGGTATTCATGCTAAAATATCTGTAACCTGGGATTTTCAGGCACCGGAAGGAACAGGAGATACCCATTTTTCTGTGATGTGGGGGACCAATGCCAGCGTAGTTATCAAGCAGGGTAAAGAGCAGAATTTTAAACCAGCCTTATATATTGAGCCGGTAGCGAAAACAGATCTTAAAGCTTTTGAAAAGGCAATCATGGCCGATCTGAAACAGCTGAATATAAAATATCCTGGTGTTGAACTAAAGAAGATTGCCAATGGCTGGGAAGTAATTATTCCTGATACCTATAAAGTTAGCCATGAAGATCATTTTGCTCAGGTAACTAAAAAGTATCTTGAGTATCTGAAAAAAGGAGGACTTCCTGCATGGGAGGTGCCAAATATGATCGCAAAGTATTACACAACAACAAAGGCACGCGAAGTGGCCTTAGGGCGATAAATTTACAGGGGCTTTAATCAGCCCCTTTTTTTTGTAATAGGCCATACTTAGCCTGATCATTTTGTTGTATGTTCTTAAGCCGTCGGGTTGATTATTTGCTTTCAGATAGTTATCATAGAAGATGCTGCTAAGCTTTGATGTAGCTCCGCGATAGGATTTCCAGTACTCGTTCTCCGATTTAAGATCAGTTAAAACCTTTGGGGAGATCCTGCTTTTTAAAGTCTTAAATGCCATACTATCGGTAGTCCAAATGGCAGTAAGGAATTCCTGCGTTGCAAGATAGTAGGATGAATACTTAAGGAGCCTGTTATTTGAGTTAATTCCAGAAATAAACCCGACAAAATTGGCCTCATTTTCTGCTCCAAATCCATTTTGATGAGCCATTTCATGACAAGCTACAAATGGTCTTAAATAGACCGGCATCAGAGCGTTTATCTGGGCTTCTCCTGTAAATGGGTTATAATACCCCGCTGTACCAAGATAACTTAAAATTGGTCCTGATAAGGAAGGCTTAGCTACAGGTTCTGAGGCTCCGAAATTTTGAATTGCCTGGGATGCTGATTTGAAAATGCTATCATTTGATTGAGCGAGATCTTCTGATCGAACTTCAGCGCGGCTATAGTTGACAGAGTCAATGAGCATGGAACCAACTGCTATGAGTTCTGCAGCAGAATAGTCAGATTCTGTAAGATCAAGCCTTTCAAATGCCTCTGTTCTGAAGTAATTGAGGCCCCAGAACAGGTAAAATACCAAAGTGCATACTTGCAGAGCAAGCACAAGACCAAGAAGTAAATGAACCGCTTCTTTAGCCTTTTTCTGAAAGAAGCCTTTCCTGATGATCCGGATAATGCTGACTGCTATAAAAAGTGTGAGCAGTAAGTAAAAAATATCGCCTATGCTAAATGGTATACGATTGAAGATCAGCTGCAGGCCTGACCGAATGAATGGAAAAATTGCTTGTGAGTAATACTCTTCAACGATCGCAGGATAGTTTTTTAGTCGGAATAGTAAAAAAATCAGTACAAACATAAAAACTACCCAAATCAGTCTTTTCTTTGTTGAGGAATATGCCCGGATATTTTTCATGTATCTAATAAACTCTATTTAACGCAAAGAAATTCAAATTCATTAATTTAAATATAAATTTGATTTTATATTGCTCTTTCACACAAAGTTTAAACAATCTCAGGAGACTATGCTGGTAATTAGAAATTTTAATGAATTCGAATCTTTTTTGGGTAAAGAGCTTGGTGTTTCCGAACTGCACAAAATTACACAGGAACAGATCATGAAGTTTGCTGATGCAACTCTGGATCATCAATGGATCCATACTGATCCGGAGCGAGCTGAAAATGAAGGACCATTTAAGGCAACAATCGCGCATGGTTATCTTACACTTTCGCTTATTCCTTATTTGTGGAAGCAAATTGTTGATGTTCAAAATCTAAAAATGGAGATCAATTACGGTATTGAAAATCTAAGATTCGGACAGCCTGTTATTGTGAACAACGATGTAAGGTTAAAAGCTAAACTTGTTTCAATTGCCAATCTGCGGGGAGTGACTAAGGCTACGATTGGTGCAGAACTCGAAATAATAGGCCAGAGCAAACCTGCATTTAAAGGCGAGGTTGTATTCCTGTATCATTTTGAAGGATAAGTATTAAAATAATTAGGGTCGTTCAACAGTTCGTATTGTCTTATTTGTTTAGCCCTTAATTGGAGAACCTATGTAAAATATTGGATGGTGCTCCTCGTAAGCATCTGCTTTGGCTTATAAAACCAGCATTTTCCAAAATAATGACTAATTTCAGCGACTCAATTTCTCATCAGAATATTTATGCCAGGACCCCGTAAAGCTGCCATCAGTTTTATCTTTTTTACCTTATTGCTTGATGTCATCGGACTTGGTTTGATCATACCGGTATTTCCTCAGTTGATCTCTGAATTAGTTGGCGGGAATATGAGTACGGCCTCTCAATGGAGCGGACTTTTAACGTTTGCCTACGCCATAACCCAGTTTGTTTTCGCACCTGTAATTGGTAATTTGAGTGATCAGTACGGCCGTCGTCCGGTATTGCTGTTATCCCTTTTTGGATTTGGTATTGACTATATTTTCCTTTCTCTTGCACCAACTATCTGGTGGTTATTCATCGGAAGGATCATTGCTGGCGTTTTCGGTGCAAGTTTTACAACGGCTACCGCCTATATCGCTGATATCAGTACCCCCGAAACACGCTCCAAAAATTTTGGTATGGTTGGGGCTGCATTTGGACTAGGGTTTATCATTGGTCCTGGTTTGGGCGGATTATTAGGTGAGTTAGGGCCCAGAGTTCCATTTATTGCCGCAGGGGTACTCACTTTTGTGAATATGATCTATGGCTACTTTGTTTTACCTGAATCGCTTTCAAAGGAACACAGGAGGCCATTTGAATGGAAAAGGGCAAATCCGATGGGCTCTTTGATGCAGTTAAAGAAATATAAGGGTGTTGGTGGTCTAATCGTAGCCTTTTTTCTGGTATATATCGGGGGGCATGCAGTACAAAGCACCTGGACATTTGTCAATATTGAAAAATTTCAATGGAGTAACTCGCTGATGGGCCTCTCCCTGACCTTTATAGGTATCCTTATTGCCTCAGTTCAGGGCGGATTGATTCGTTATACCACTCCGAAATTCGGTGAAGAGAAGAGTATCTATATAGGATTAGGCTTGTATGCCTTCGGACTTTTATTGTTTTCTTTTGCCACCGAAGGCTGGATGATGTTTGTCTTTTTGGTTCCTTATTGCCTTGGTGGCATCGCAGGACCTGCTTTACAATCTATTATCTCAGGTAATGTTCCCAAAAATGAACAGGGTGAATTACAGGGAGCCCTGACAAGTGTGATGAGTGTTACTTCAATCATCGGTCCTCTGTTAATGACAAATCTTTTTGCCTGGTTTACAAGGCCTGAAGGAAGTATTAAGTTTGCAGGCGCTCCTTTCCTGGCTGGCGCTGTTTTTATGCTGGTCAGCGCGATATTGGCAGCCAGAACAATGAAGAAGGATTCATTCTTGAATAGAAGATCCAAATCAGATGATGAACCCGAAATCCAGATTCATTGATCTATAAAATTCTTAACCTGAATTAATTTTAGTTTTTCTGCGGAGGACTGATCATGATGTGTGCACGATGAGTTCCCGGATCCATGATCCATGGCATTCCAGGACTGCTGGGCTTTAATGGCAATCCGGTGCTTTCTGGTGTTGCATATGGGATGTAGATCACATACCTGAGGTAACCATCCTTTACAGTTCCTGCCAGAGCATCAAAATTCTCTGCCTTGGCTGTATAAACATATAAACTTGTTGGTTGTTTAGGCATTCTCAGTTTTCCGGCTTTTGCTTCCGCATCTCTGATATCTGAAATTTCTTTTGGAGTTTTTCCAGCCATTTTTAAGTCCCGACCCCGTTTCATGAATGGTTCAAGGTCTTTATGGTAACAAGCTGCATTTAATCCGGGGATCTTAGGGTCATCGGCCAGGCAGATCATTTCATTTTTGCCTTTTCTCAGTAAAATAAAATCACCTTTTTCATTATAACCATAAACACTTGCATCATCTCGTTTGTCTACCGGAGCCGCCAAAAGTGCGGTTTGAATCTGTACGGAGCTTGATGGAATAGTGGTTTGTGCTGAACTTGTAAGTCCCAGACCTAAAAGTGCAATGGATAAAAAGTTTGTTTTCATTAGGCGTTTTTAAGATATATTTAATGCAGACCTATTAATAATATTAGCCTTTTTTATTCAGAATTGCAAAAATATCTGGCAAAGACTCCTATGCCCGTACTTTTGGCACCAGTTTGATCTCAAAATCTGAGATCTCAATCAGGCGTTCCTTATACAAGCTTCCGGCAGCTTTTTTGAATGCTTTTTTGCTGATCTTTAAACGATTGTAAATGTCTTCCGGTGAGCTTTTATCTCCCAGTGATATTGATCCACCGTTTTCTTCAAGTTCAATCATCAGACTGTCTTTAAGATCGAGTATATGCTTGAATCCAATTACCTGAAGGCTAAGATCTATCTTATTGCCTTCTCTGATCTTCTTGATAAACCCTCTTCTCTGGTCACCTGCTTTTAAATCTTCAAAAACCTCATTATGATATAATAGCCCCAAAAACCTCTGGTTGATAACTGCGGTATAACCAAGGTCGCTTTCTTCTGTGATCAGTAATCTTACCTCATCTCCTTCCTCCAGATCATGTTCATCCTGATCAACAAACTCGGCTAATCGGGAAGATGCAGTGATACGTTCACTTCTTTCATCATTAAACAGATAAACTACATATTTCTGTCCGATCTGCATGGGCCGCTTTTGCTCCCTCTCAGGCACAAAAACATCTTTTCCAATGCCCATGTCCAGGAAAGCACCCTGTTCATTCACATCAACAACAGTTAATAATGCAAACTCATCAACCTGTGCAATTGGCGTTTCAGTGGTAGCCATTAATCTGCCATCACTATGGATATAGGTGAAAACATGAAGATTGTCTCCAATTTGAGCATCTTCCGGAGCATGAACATAAGGTAGGAGAACTTCTTTCTCGCCATCGGTTAGGATAAGACCTGCTTCAGTCTTTTTGATAAACCTTAATTCATTAAACTTTCCGATCTCTATCATGTTTTCTGATTGAATATCCTGCAAAGATACTAAAAGCAGTTTATTGATCCTGTTTTAGCTTTGATTTTGGAAAAAGTAGAAAATATAAGTTTTCAAACTTGCTTTTCGGAAACTGATCTTTATTTGCTTTAAGGTTTGATTCTTTAAACTCTTCACTCTATTTTAGTGTATGTTTATTATGAATCATCGGATAGCATTTAAAATTTTATTGTTAATGCTTTTTGCTTTTTCTTCTTTCGGCCAGACCCTAAAGAAAAATTTTATTAAACAGTCCCTTTCGACAGCTGCCTATTCAGCAAATTTTGAATTTTCGCCTAAATGGTCTCTGAGTGCTGAAATTCAGGAGCGTATTTTTTTAGAACCAGTCAGGCAATCTCAGATCTTCTTGAAATCGCAGGTTAATTTTTCTCTATTAAAAGATCTCTCCCTAGGTAATGGTTTTGCTTATTATTTAAATTCTCCTGGAGACCAGGAGTTCGCATCTTCATTTAAGGTTCCTGAAATAAGGCTAAATCATGAACTTGCATACAGACATCAACTCAAACATTTGAATATTGGACATCGCTATAGAATGGAGGAACGTTTCATTCGGAAAAGACTTGATGACTCATTAATTCATGGATACAGATTCATAGAAAGGTTATCCTATATGGTTTCACTGGAATGTAACCTGATCAGATCAAAGAATAAGGTTCACGACTTGAACCTGAAGGTTAGTGACGGAATATATATTAATTCTAATGGTGGAATTATTTACAATACCTTTGACCAGAATCGATTTTATGCAGGACTGAACTACCAGTTGATTAGAAATCTTAGTGTAGAACTTGGCTATATCAATCTGTTTCAGCAACGCAGTTCAGGGGAAGAGTATTTAAATCGTAATATTGCAAGTTTAGCGATAAACCACAGGATAAAAATGCATGCCAGAAATTGACCATTAATCTCTTTTTGAATCGCAGAATTCATTCAATAGCAAAGAATTGGCAAACAAGATATATCTAATTACACCGCCCTTTACGCAGTTAAATACGCCTTATCCGGCAACCGCCTATTTAAAGGGATTTCTTAATACAAAAGGTATCTCCTCGTATCAGTCAGATCTGGGCATTGAGGTTATTTTGGCTCTTTTTTCAAGTTCCGGCCTGAATGAGCTGTTTGATCAGATTAAAGTACCAAACACTGAGCTGAGTGAAAATGCCCAACGTATAATTGCTTTGAAGGAGCATTATGTCAATAAAATTGATGCTGTGATCTCCTTTTTACAGGGACATAACCCAACACTTTCTCATTTGATATGCCAGGAAGATTTCCTGCCTGAGGCATCCCGGTTTGAACAGCTTGAAGAGCTTGAATGGGCCTTCGGTACCATGGGGACTCAGGATAAGGCTAAGCATCTGGCAACACTTTTTTTAGAAGACATTTCAGATCTTATCATAGAATGTGCTGATAGCAATTTTGGTTTCAGCAGGTATGCAGAACGTCTTGGAAGGTCTGCGTCAAGTTTTGATGAGCTTTATGATGCTCTGCAGCAAGAACTAACATTTACAGATAAGCTTTTGATCAAGCTCCTGGATCAAAAGATGAAGATCGTAGTTCCGGAAATAGTTTCACTATCAGTACCCTTTCCGGGAAATCTATATGCTGCCTTCCGTATCGCTCAGTGGCTGAAAATAGAGTATCCAAACGTTAAAATTGCCATGGGTGGTGGCTTCCCAAATACTGAATTACGATCTGTCGCTGATGTACGTGTTTTTGAGTTCATGGATTTTATTTGCCTCGATGATGGTGAAGCTCCCATTGAGCACCTTTGTGAGCTTCTTGATGGTAAGCGAAAAATATCGGAACTGAAAAGAACATTTGCATTAATAGATGGAAAGGTTACCTATTGCAATCGAAGTAAATCGCCTGATTACAAGCAATTTGAAACCGGTACTCCTGATTATAGCGATCTGTTTCTTGATCGTTATATTTCTGTAATTGAAGTTGTCAATCCGATGCATCGCATGTGGAGTGATGGACGGTGGAATAAGCTTACGATGGCTCATGGCTGTTATTGGGGAAAATGTACTTTCTGTGATATTTCATTGGATTATATTAAGATATATGAACCCATTGCTGCCTCATTGCTTTGCGACAGAATGGAACAATTGGTAGATCAAACAGGGGAACGGGGTTTCCATTTTGTAGATGAGGCTGCACCTCCAGCTTTAATGCGCTCACTGGCTCTGGAAATACTGCGCCGTAAGCTAACTGTTACCTGGTGGACCAATATCCGATTTGAAAAGAGCTTTACGAAAGACCTTTGTCTGTTGTTGAAGGCTTCCGGATGTATTGCCATTTCAGGCGGATTGGAAGTGGCCTCAGACCGTTTGCTCGAACTTATACAAAAAGGTGTGAAGGTGGAACAGGTAGCCCGGGTATGTCATCATTTTACGGAAGCAGGTATCATGGTTCATGCTTACCTGATGTATGGATTTCCTACGCAAACTGCTCAGGAAACCATCGATTCACTGGAAATGGTCAGGCAAATGTTTGATGCAGGAGTATTACAGTCGGCTTTCTGGCACCAGTTTGCGATGACTGCTCATAGCCCTGTGGGGATGTACCCTGAACAATTCAAGGTGGAAAAGGCTTGTGGAACTACCGGTACCTTTGCGAATAACGATATCGGACATGTTGACAAGATCGGTACAGACCATGAACTGTTCAGCTATGGATTAAAGAAATCATTGTTTAATTATATGCATGGTATTTGTTTTGACTATCCTTTGCAGGAATGGTTTGAACATAAGGTACCTAAGACAAAGGTTGATCCTCAGTTTATTATGAAATCTTTGTCGAAAGAAGAGTCATTCCTTATCAAGCCTGATGCAAAAATTGTCTGGCTCGGTACAAAACCTGTGATCGATTATTTTACCAAAAGTAAAAAGGGCAGGCAATGGGAGATGGCAGAGCTAAAATTCTTTGATAAGAAGGGGAGCTTTAGCATACAACTTGAAAAAGATCAGGCCGATTGGCTGCTTAAATTTCTGCCACTTGCAGGCATAGAAAATGCAGAATTGATGACTTTTAAAAAAGCGAAAGAGAATTTTGAAACCAGCTTAAATATCGATTTTGAACCTTTTTGGTATGGGAAGGCCATAAATGCCCTGAGGCAGGGCGATCTGTTGGTATTGTAAATTTTTATTTTTTGTAGCGCGATCCGCATGCTTCGAAACAACCTCCGCTAATCTCCAGTGAATTCCCGCTGAGTTTATAGCTTAGAATTGTTGGTGTGCCATTCTGATAAATGAATTCAATCTGTTGATTATCAATCACCCTGTACTGTTTAAAATTTGTAAAATTATTACCTGAGATCGTTCCATCTGCATTTATTTGGAGGTATGAATCACTGTTTTTTACAGATACCCATTTGCCGCTTCCATCACCCGGATCGGCAAGTGTTTCAGTTAACTTCCATTTACCGGTTAGCGAGGTTTCTGAGCCAGATTTTTCGCATGCAGTCAGAGAAAGAATAATAAATACAAGGATCAGGTTGTGGAGGTTTTTCATATTTATTTTTCTTAGTCTGAAAAAACAAATATACCGAATATTATGAATGCTGACAGGATTCATAACCCTGTCAGCATTCTTAATGAATTAGTTCACACCACCTTTACGGATTGGCTGACGGGTAGCTGGCCAGCTCATCGGTTGACCAGTACGTGGGTTTGTAGGTAATACACTTTTTACGGTTGATGATTTTGCCGGATCTTCACTGGCCATATATGCTAATATTGCCGTTAGAATGGCATTGTTCTGAACATCATCAAATACAATCTTATCGTATGTGTCACGGTTGGTATGCCAGGTATAGTTTCCATAAGCCCAGCTTAATGAGCTTAAAGAGAATGCCGGAGCACCTGCTGCAACGAATGATGCATAATCAGATCCGCCACCACCCGGAGTTCCCGGGAAGCTTGTTTTGATCTCTGAACGAATGTCAGTAGGTACTGGATTAAGCCATCTGTTCAGGTACTCATAGGCGTGCAAAAATCCTTGTCCTGAAAGGTCAACTACTCTACCTGTTCCATTATCCTGATTGAATACAGCCTGAATGTTTTTTACGATCTCAGGATGATCCTCAACGAATGCTCTTGAACCATTCAAACCCTGCTCTTCACTACCCCAGTGTCCTACCAGGATCGTTCTTTTTGGGTTTGGATAGATCTTTTTCAATATCCTCATCGCTTCAAGCATGGTGATAGTACCGGTTGCATTATCTGTGGCTCCTGTGCCGCCATCCCATGAATCGAAATGGGCTGAAAGGATCACATATTCTTCAGGCTTTTCAGTTCCCTTTATTTCAGCTATAGTGTTGAACGTTGGCATCATTCCCAGTTCTTTTGAATCTGCACGTATGCTGATCTTTGGTTTTATTCCTGATTCAGTTAGACGGTATAACATTCCATAATCTTCCAATGAAATGTCTACAGTAGGTATTTTTGTACTTTGTGCTCCAAATATTTTATTTACACCGAAACCTGCCGACCAGTTGGAAGCCACAATACCTGCTGCGCCTGCCTTTTCAATGGCCAATGCCAGACTTTTTGGATTTAGTCCTGTTTTGCCGATACGATTACGCCAGGCTGTACTAGCATTTGAACGTTCAGATTTCATTTTTTCGAGTGATTCTTTGGTTGCAAATTCTTCCCAGTTTCTATCATCTCTTCCTGTAGGCTGCTGCATGGATATCATCACGAATTTTCCTTTTACAGATGGAAGCCAGTTTTGAAAAGCAATTGAGTCGGCTACGTCTGCCAGTATGATCGTTTCGGCAGTAACTGTTTTACCTGAAGTTGATGGACTCCATGCCAGTTGCATTCCCTCCAGGGATTCTACCCGTGGATGCACCATATCTATATGAGTTATTCCTCTTTCCCATCCGCGCCATTCACCCCATTGTTCATTTTTTGCAGATATACCCCAACTCTGGTATTTTGAAACAGCCCAATCATGAGCCTGCTTCATTTGTGGTGTACCAACAAGCCTCGGACCAATACCATCAGTCAGCTCCTGTGCAAGTTTTTTCAATTGTGAGTTTTCGGTCGCCTCTTTTATAATTCCCTGTACAACAGGATCTTTACTTTGGGCATAAACAAGATTCCCCGATAGAATCAGGGAACAGGAAAATAGGAATAAGGATTTTCTCATGAAATTAAATTGGTTAATTATAAATTGATTAGGATAACGAAGATATTAAAAAGCATTAATAAGAGAAAATAGCAATATTAATGATACAATGTGCCTTTTAATACATATCTGTATCACAGTCTTCATAAAATTTCAATAATTCTTCTTATTTTCCATCCCCAATCATTAGTATATAAAATGTTATTCAAATCAAAATCTCAACTAAAATTCCAGAATTTATCTTTTCTGTGTTGCTTTTTATTCGTCAATAGTTTTTCAGGCTTTTCGCAATCTAAATTTTCTGGCAAGGAGGATCTTTTGTCTACTCCAGGGCAGTATACTGTTGTTTTTAATCCTGCAGCTCCTGTTGTTGATGGAAAGTTAAATGATGCTGTATGGCAGAATGTGCCATGGACAGAGTACTTTAAGGATATAGAGGGAGATAAAAAGCCAGCGCCAACATGGAATACCCGTGCTAAAATGACCTGGGACGAAAAAGGACTTTATATTGCTGCTGAATTACTGGATCCGCATGTTTGGGCCTACCTTAAAAATTATGATGATATCGTATTTTATGATAATGACTTTGAAATTTTTATTGACCCTGATAATGATACTCACCGGTATTATGAATTTGAAGTCAATGCGCAAAATACCATGTTTGATTTATTCATGCCGAAGCCTTACCGGAATGGAAGTGGTGCGATGATCGTGTATAATGCTCCCGGTATGAAGTGGGCAGTAGATGTACAGGGAACGCTTAATGATCCTTCTGATATTGATAAGGGCTGGACTACAGAGATATTTATTCCATTTTCAGCTATGCCATTTGCAAAGAACCAAAATGCCCCCGTTGACGGTGATTTCTGGCGAATTAATTTCTCAAGGGTGGAATGGGATACCGAAGTTAAGGATGGAAAATATGTAAAGAAGAAGGATGCAAATGGCAAAAACCTTCCAGAGCATAACTGGGTATGGTCTCCACAGGGGGTGGTTAATATGCATTTTCCGGAGCGCTGGGCTTATCTGTTTTTCAGTAAAAAAGCTTCCGGAGCATCAGAAACTACATTTTCAATTCCTTATAGTGAAGAGCAGAAGAAACATTTGTGGCATGTCTATTATCTTCAGAAAGACTATTTCCAGAAAAATAGGTCGTATGCAACTGACCTGAGTAAACTCGGAATTAATGATCTTGACTTCAGTATCAATGGGGAAGATAATAAGCTTTGGATGGAAGCAACCAGCAGGCAGTTTATGGTTTATATCAGTAGTGGCGATGATGTTTACATTGTAAATGATGAAGGCCTTGTTCAATTATTAAAGCAGAACCGGAAATAGGCAGTTCAAAATTGAGCAGATTACATGCTGTCCGGTTTAATTATACCCTCTTATTTTGTACATAATAATACCAGCTATTTCGTGCATTAAAATTTCCCATTTGATTATATTATTTGTGTTTGGGATAATGAAATCATCAAGTGTATGAGGAGGCTTGTTGTAAAGGCGGTCTGTTGGATGGATGTCAACATTCATTCCTACTGTTTCAAAACAGCCCAAAGCTCTCCTCATATGCCATGCGGATGTAATCATTACGGCAGTTTTTAAATTAGCCGTTTTCATTATTTTTTTGCTTTCTACGGCATTTTCGTATGTATTTCTTGACGCAGTGTCGATCAGTACTACAGAGTCAGGTACCCCGCAGTTGTCAACCAGAAAAGCTTTTGCAAGGACAGATTCACGTGTGTCATCTACCAGACTGCCGCTTCCCCCGCTTAGAATAATTTTCTTAACGAATCCTCTTTTATACAGAATCAGGCCCTCTGTAAGTCTGTCGGCTCCTTCTCCAAAACTATAGCTATTATTAGTCTTGTCGGCACTCATGAAGCCTCCTAGAATTATCACGGCATCATAGCTTTTCGGACTTGTTGTTTCAGCTTTCAGTTCCCAAACATTTAGTAATTGATTTATAATGAATGGATTGCTGAATAGTAAAAGCAATCCAATAGCAATCATGAGGAAACGCTTTCGTATGGAAGGAACTTTTGATAGCAGCGAAATTATTAGCATACCCAATAATATAATGGTGGGTGATATTAGAAAGCTAAGGATCTTTGAGAGTATGAAAAACATGTCTGTTTATTTTAGAACCAGTAGATATTATATCTCGCAAGCACTCACAAATTAAGTTAAAAATTATTGAATTAAGTCAGGGTTAAATGGATACGAATATTCTGTTCTATTGGTCATAAATGTAACTTTTTCGCTTATAAAGCGTAAAAACAGTCAGTTACTATGTTTTTGGGATGCCGTTGAATTGCTTAACAATTCTTTACTCAAAGTCCATTTTCGAGTATTTAAAAAACCAAGGTTCTGATTGGAACCGGACGATTTGATGATTTTAACAATCTGATTAGATGAAATTTCAGTCGAGGGCAATATTCCCCATCTTACTTGCTCTACTGGTTTCCATTATTGGCCATACTTCTTTAATGGCCCAGCAAAAAGCCATGTTCACTCAATATATGTTCAATGGATTGGTGATCAATCCTGCATATTCTGCGATGGATGAGGCAATAAATGTCACTGCTCTGGCAAGACAACAATGGGTTGGTTTTACTGGTGCACCTAATACTCAAACTCTTTCTGTTCATAGCCCAATAAAACAATCAAACACCTCTGTTGGATTTATATTTTTGAGAGATCAGATCGGTGAAGTGATTAGTGAAAATGGTGTTTTGGGCACGCTGGCACATAAAGTGGAGGTGGGCGATAATACTTTCTTTGCACTAGGTTTGAATGGAGGTATTGGCAAATATGTTGGTCAATATAGTTTGACTGGTAGTGCTTCTGCGGCATTTGACCCTGTTTTTGCTGATCAGAACTCGCTAAGAGGAAGTTTAGGTTTTGGTTTGATGTTCTTTTCACAGAAATTCTATGCTGGATTTTCATCTCCCTATTTTTTTAATCGGGACCTGGGAACCAGTACTTCTACCTATACAGCCTACAAGCCTCATTTTATTTTGCAGGGTGGATACCTCAAGGATCTGGGGGAAGATATAAAATTTAAGCCAAGCGTAATGGTCAAGTATGTAAATGGCTCACCTGTTCAGGTAGATCTTAATGCAAACTTTCTGTTGAAGGAAACTTTATGGATCGGTGCTTCCCTGCGGTCAATGGATTCAATAGACCTGTTAGCTGAAATGCAGCTTACGCCTAATATACAGCTCGGCTATTCTTATGATTTTACAACTTCAAAACTTGCAGCAGTTGAAAAAGGTTCTCATGAAATTGTCTTGAACTTTCGAATTCAACCAAGAAGAAGCACCAGCTCATTGCCCCGCTGTTATTTTTAAGAGTCCGGTTTTTTGATTTAGTCGACACTAACGCTAAGGCCTTCTTGTTGTAAGATCTTACGATAAACCTCAACTTCTGTGAAAGATCCTTCCAAGACGGTGCATTTCCCATCATTATGCACAGTCCATGCGATGCGTTCAGCTTGTTTTTCGCTATAATCAAGATATTTCATCAGGCAGTTGATGACATGTTCGAAGGTATTGGTGTCATCGTTCCAGAGTATAAGGCGATGGTTAACTTTTAACGCTGCTAAAACTTCTTCAAGCGTTAGTGTTTCTTCCTGTACCTGTGTTCCCATTCTGCAAATTACGTAATTCCGATTCGAATTATAAAACGGACTATTCCTGAATTATTGCAGTGACCTCAATTTCAATGAGCAGTTCGGGGTCGATCAGCCGGCTTACCTCGATCATGCTTGTTGCAGGTTTTATATTTCTGAAAAATTCGGCATGTGCTCTGCCCGCTTCTTCCCATTTACTGATATCGGTAACATACATCCTGGTACGTACGATGTCATTCATTGATGCACCAGCTTCCCGGAGGATTTTTTCTATTTTCTGAAAGATGAAAATAGTCTGGCTATAGAGGTCGCCTTTGCCAATTACTATTTCTCCATCAACGGATGTGGTACCTGAAATCTCAATTTGATTACCAATACGCACGGCTCTACTATAGCCTACAATGTCCTCCCACACGGCTCCTGATGATATATTGACGCGTTTCATCCTGATTATTAACTTCCTTTAGCCGATCGGGTCATCATTTCCAGCATATCCCACATCTCGGGGGTAATTGCCTCAAGTCCATTAAACTGACCTGCTCCCTGTAACCATTCTCCTCCATCAATAGTGATCACTTCACCATTAATATAACCCGAAAAATCGGACATCATGAAAGCAGCCAGATTTGCAAGCTCCTGATGATCTCCAACACGTTTAAGCGGAACCCGGTTCTTAAAATCAAATTTTTTCGCCATGTCTCCGGGAAGGAGTCTGTCCCATGCCCCTTTAGTTGGAAATGGGCCGGGCGCAATGGCATTATTTCTGATGCCGTATTTCCCCCATTCAGCGGCCAGTGAACGAGTCATGGCAAGTACACCACCTTTCGCACAGGCAGATGGAACGACATATCCAGATCCTGTAAATGCATAAGTAGTAACGATATTTAAAATTGTACCTGCTTGTTTTTCTTTGATCCAGTGTTTGCCTACTGCCATGGTACAATTTGCAGTACCTTTTAATACAATATCGATGATCGTAGAAAAGGCATTGGCTGAAAGACGTTCAGTAGGTGAAATGAAGTTCCCTGCTGCATTGTTTAAGAGTCCGTTCACCTGACCGAAAGTTTCCAGTGTTTGTTTCAGAACTTCCTCCACCTCTTCCGGCTTACGTACATCACATTGAACCGCCAGTACTTTTGCACCTCCTTTATTGCTGACAGCAGCTTCCTGTTCCATTTCTGCTGCAGTTTTAAGGAGCACATCCATCTTTCTGCTGGTGATCACCACATTCGCGCCCAGTTTAAGAAAATAAGTGCTCATGGCCCTTCCCAGACCGGTTCCTCCGCCTGTAACAATTATTGTTTTACCACTCAGGGCATCATCACGTAACATGGGTTCATTATACATATCAGGCCGATTTTTGTTGAAGATTTTGAATAATTGTTTTCAGGATAGAGCGGGTAGATGGTGACCACCACTGTGCCAGCATAGGCCTTAGCATTTCAGTTGGATCTGTACTTACCTTTTTTAGCAGCTCTTCGCGCATATTCATTTTGCTTTGCTGCCAGGTATTACGTTCCAATTGAATATAAGTAAGCATTTTACGCTCAGCAGCATGTAAAATACTTTCCGGGTTGACCACTTCATCGATCAAACCAGTGTTTAATGCTTCCTGAGTATTCAACAGCTTTCCTTCCAATAAGAAGCGATAAGCATTTGGCTGACCAAGCCAGAATGAATAAAGATGAAAAACGCTCTCCGGAACAATTATGCCTACCGGAACTTCATTCAGTCCTATAATGAATTTACCTTCAGCCATTATTCTGTAATCACAACAAAGGGCAAGCACGCAACCACCTGCAGGGCTATGTCCGCTGATGGCAGCAATCATTGGTTTTTTGAAGGAAACCAATGCCGTTACCAGGTCTAAAAAGTCGATCCAGAAGCTTTTTATTGTTTCCTCATCATAATCATAAAGCTCAATAAGGTCAAGGCCGGCAGAGAAAAAACCATCCTTGCCAGTCAAAATAAGGCCGGCAATCGAATCGTCATTTTCAATGTTCCTTATCATCTGATGAAGCTCAGCAACCATTTCTGCGTTAATAGCATTTGAACGGCCGCGATTTAATGACAGAACCGCTATTTTATCTTTTATATTAACTTTTATCGTGTTCATATTTATTTAACGCTATATCTGAATATTTGTCTGCCTATTGTTCCATCAACATTTATTCCCTCAACAATAGCTTTGTAATTTCCTGTTCCATCTGAATTGAAGAACTCAACACTGGCTTTTCCGGTCGAGTCACTGATCACATTCGGATTCCAGTAAATGGTTGTCCGGAGGTCGGCGATCTTTGAATTGATTTCCGGATCATCATAGTTCGGTGAATAGAACTCGCGCCCTTTATAATAGCCCTTAGGGTTGTACCCCATAATTCCGGGTGCATAGGTTCTGTAATCTCTGTTATTCTCACCACGCTTTGTATTTATAATAAGAACCCCGCCACCACCTCTCATTCCATAGATTGCAGTAGTGGCACCGCTTTTTAATACTTCAATGGACTCAACATCATTCGGATTTATGGATGAAAGAAACTCAGGTTCCAGGTAGGCTCCATCAAGGATCAGTTGCATAGGTACAGGCCCCGAGAAGGAGCTCATGCTTCTGGTGGAGTAAACCATGCCGTTCATTACCATAATTCCTGCAACCCTTCCCTGTAAGCACTGGGCTATGTCAAAACAGTTTTGCAGCTGCTCAGCTCTTATAATGGCATCGGCTCTGCCTGCTCCATTCAAATTAGATGAGTTTTTTACTGCCACTTTCGTATCAACCACTTTAACCTCATCCAGCAGAATATTTCTGGCGATCAGACCATTTCTTCTTAGATCATCATACTGTGCACGGCTATTTTTCAGGTAGGCGAACATCGATTTATTTACGTTGACCTCCAGCATTGCCTCATTCTTGTTTTTTGTTACCAGTTGAGCTGGAATTCTATCGAGGAGGATCTCAACATTTTTCTTGTCCTTTTCATTCCTTGCCTGAACAATGAATTTTGTGCTATCATTAAAATAGAGATTATCAAATCTAAATACTCCATTATTATCGGTCAGTGTATCCAGTAAAAATGAAGTTCCTGATGAAGAGAATAGAGTTACTTTGCCTCCAATAACAGGCTTGCCAGTCAAGGAGGTCACTTTTCCACTAACCTGCATACTCTTTTCCGGCTGATAAACCAATGATGGATAGTTGTTTGATAAGATATTTTTCCACTCGAAGCGACGCCAGCCCTGTGTTAATAAGAGGTTGTCGAGTTCCCGAACTTTATCTGCATTAGTTTCAGTGAAATAGTAGTTTGGCTGCTCAATGAAACCTTTCAGATCTGAACTAAGAAGCAGATTCGAAATAATACTCGTTTCGCTTGCTTCATCAACAGGAACTTTTGTTTCATCCACGATCGCAATTGAAAAACTACCAAGTGTAGGTTTGCCTTTTGGATCGTTTACATCCAGCATGATCTTTACCTTTTCTCTTTTTTGGAACTCAGGTTTATTGGTGCTGAGGTTTATTTTAAGAAAATCTGAGTGATTGATAAAAACAAGACGCTCTGCAACAGGCTCATTCTTAGGGGAGAACAGCGTTAATTGCAGTATGCCGGTTGGAAAACGTGATTTGGGTATTGCGGCACTGAAAGTACTGCTATTCATCTTGTTTTTTGATACAAACTGTACTTGTCCGTTACTTTGTGCTACAAGCGTAAGTTCTGAATCCGGCTGATCCATCTCAGTTGTGGAGACCCTTATTTTGAGTTCGTTCGGATCAGAATTGTCAGTAGTTAATACATAACCCTGTGCCTTAACCTTTGGGAGTGGAATAGCTTTTTCTGAGCCATCTTCAAAGGTAATATGTGCTGTATAGGTATTTGAAACGACTGGCTTTATTTTGAAAGAGCCCATTCCGGCATGTTCTGATTTAAATTCGCTGATCCTGACATTATTTTGGTCAGAAATGTATCCGCTGACAGCAATACCAAGACCATCAGAGCCAAGTGCTTTGAAGGCAACCCGTGTACTGATCCCATTGATCATATCTCCGCCTTCCGGGAAAAATTTTACATCGGTCTCGTTTGATGTGGATTTAACAGGGAAATTTTTACTGGCACTGATCTTATCATCCAGACGGATAGTAGTCAGGATCTTTCCGGATTTTAATATAAAAGGCTGATTATTCACGAAACTGATCAGTAGATTACCTTTTGAATCTGTTATTCCCTTTCCTTTCAGGATAGTTCTGAAATCCAGGACCACCTGATAAGTGACTTCTTTATTTACCAATGGCTGACCGGCCATATCGGCGTAGTTTAAACTAGCCATCACTTTCTGCCCTTTTGGGTCTTTACTGTAGGTATAATCTGCCTGAGTAAGTACAGTATTTGAAATGGAATTGCCTATGGTAAAGGTTTTATCAAAAAAGTATTCTTCACCAAAATTCCGCATCCAGTTAGTATAGGCCCGTATCCTGTAATTACCCTCTTTTAACGAGTCGGTAAGAGAGAAATCACCCCAGGTTAGCCCCATTTCTATAGGCAAGGCTAAGGATTGTTTCACAGAATCTTTATCATTGATCAATTCTACATAAAGGATCTTGCTCAGATCTGATAATTCATTCTTCTCAGCAGTAACCACATAGGCCTTGAACCATATATTATCCCCGATGGCATAATATGGCTTATCCATGTGAAGATGTATTTTTTCCTGCGGGTATTGTAATCGATATTTTTCGATCTGCTGGAGTATTTTTTTCAGTGGTTCATCATCCCTGACAAAACCCAAAACAACTATGGATGCTATTATAGAAAATAGTATAACAACGTATTTTTTCATAATTTTCTTTAGAAAAAGTAAGCCTGAAAATTCCAAAAGGCATGAGTTTTTTTATTCAACATGATGGTCAGTCTTTGGAATCCCCGGGTAATTAAAATACTAAGCCTCAATTTACTAAAAAACTGAGGCTTATCTGATTATAATATACGAATTTTTTGGCTGTTAAGTCTTAGAAAGTGTTCTTCCACATCATGCTTTCAACAGGTTTGGTAGTTTTATTATTGTATTTAGCATTTGCCTTAGTATTGTACATAGTTTCTACTTCTCCTTCAACAACAAAGTAGATCAATTGTCCAATAGGCATTCCTGCATAGATCCTTACTGGTTGGGCACAGGAGATTTCCAATGTCCAGGTATTACAAAATCCTACATCTCCCTTTCCTGCGGTAGCGTGGATATCAATTCCCAGTCGGCCGGTACTTGATTTTCCTTCCAAAAAGGGCACATGCCTGTGGGTTTCAGTATATTCCAGAGTCACTCCCAGGTAAAGAGTATTTGGCTGAAGCACAAAACCATCTTTTGGAATTTCGAAATGATCAATTTCATTATGTGCTTTGGCATCTAAAACCCTGTTTCTATAGGTTGCCAGGTATTTGCCCAGATGTACATCATACGAGTTTGTGCCTAAACAATCCTTTTGGAAGGGTTCAATGATTATATTCCCTTTTTCAATTTCCTCCAGTATAATTTTATCAGAAAGTATCATAAATAAGCTTAAGATTTGGACTAAATTATGATTAATTTGAGATAGTTTTGCAGGTATTTTATTTTTAAAAATGGCTCTTGCTTATCACAAAGAAATTGACCCCTATACTTCTTTCGCTATCTGGAAGATCGAAGAATCTGCAGATGAGCTATTAGCTCAATTACAGTTAAAAGAGCACGAAAGAACTTACCTTGACAGCCTGGTCAATGGCAAAAGAAATATGCATTGGCTAAGCACCCGTGTCTTGCTTCGCAGAATGATGGATACCGATGAGTATATTGATTGCAGGGTTGATTCAAGCGGCAAGCCCTACCTGAGTAATTTCCCTCATTATATTTCTCTCAGCCACTCTTATGAGTATGCCGCAGTAATGGTCAGTAAGAACAAAGCTGTGGGAATTGACATTGAACTTATAAAAGATAAGATCGAACGTATTGCCAGTAAGTTCATGAGCGCTGAGGAACTTGAATTCATTGAAGAAAAGCAGCGCATCGAGCATTTATATGTCTGCTGGTGCGCAAAGGAGGCAGTTTATAAGCTTCATGGGAAAAAGAATGTGAGCTTTGTTGAGAATATTGAACTCAAGCCATTCCATTACGAGGGTAAAGGATCATTTCCGGCAAAACTGGACGTTGGTTCCACGCATAAGGAGTTCACTGTTCATTATGAGAAATTTGATGAATATATGATTGGATTTGTTTCAGATGATACAAATGAAGAATAAAAAAGTAATTTTTCAGGATTGGGGCTTGCTTGATTATCAGGCGGCATGGGATAAGCAGGAAAGTGTTTTTTCAGAAACAGTGAACATTAAAACTCTAAACAGGAATAACGGCACCGAAATTCCGGTCCCCAACTACCTTGTTTTTGTGGAACATCCTCATGTTTATACGCTTGGTAAAAGTGGGAAGCCTGAAAATTTGCTGCTTGATGAGGCTGGCCTGAAGGAAAAAAGTGCTTCTTATTATAAAATTAATCGTGGGGGTGATATTACCTATCACGGTCCGGGTCAACTGGTAGGGTATCCGATCCTCGATCTGGATAATTTCTTTACGGATATACATCTGTATTTACGTACCCTCGAGGAGGCCATCATACTTACACTTGCAGATTATGGAATAAGTAGCGGCAGGTATGAGGGGTTTACTGGAGTATGGCTGGACGCTGATAATGAGAAAGCCAGGAAGATCTGCGCTTTGGGAGTCAGGTGCAGTCGCTGGGTAACCATGCATGGATTCGCATTCAATGTGAATACGGACCTTAGCTACTTTAAAAATATCATTCCATGCGGCATAGATGATAAGGATGTTACCTCGATGGAAAGAGAGCTTGGTTATAAAGTTGAGATGGAGGAGGTTAAACTAAAGCTCCGCCAGCATATCAGTGATTTATTTGAGATGGAAATTTTATGATGAGATCTTTGCTGCTTCTTTTAGTTCTAGTTTCAGTATTTTCCTGTTCAAAACCGGACCTTCCCAGAAGTATCATTCAATTTTCAGATAAAACATACCTGGCACTTGGCGACTCCTATACGGTTGGAGATGCTGTTTACCAGAAGGAATCATTTCCTTTTCAGCTTGTTGATCAATTAAATGCTGCCGGTATTAAAACGTCAGATCCCGATGTTGTGGCTTATACAGGATGGACAACCAGCAATCTGATCGATGGGATAAAGCAGGCGAAGCTCAAAGAGAAGTATGATTTTGTGACCCTGCTCATTGGGGTCAATAATCAATATATGAAGTTCTCAAAAGAAACTTACAGAAAGGAGTTTGCTGAATTGCTTAATACTGCTATCAGCCATTCAGCAGGGGGGAGGGCTACAGTTTTTGTCATATCTATACCGGACTGGGGTGTTACACCCTTCGGACAATTAAAGAATCCTGTAGAAGTTACAATAGAAATAGATGCTTTTAATAAAATAAATCGGGAGGAGGCGTTCAATGCCAGGGTTCATTATATCGATATTACTCCGGGTTCACGGCTTGCCGAAAACGACCAAAGCCTGACATCTGCTGACAGTCTTCACCCTTCTGGTAAAATGTATGCTGAATGGGTTAAGCAATTACTGCCAATGGTAAAAAAGGAGCTGTATTAAATGTAAAAGCTATTCATTTGCTCCATTTTTATTTTTTACTTTATACTGAAGTTGGTATATATAGCTTGTGAGCTCTCTGGTAAAAGTATCCAGAGATTTGATTGGTTCCTTTAAAAAGAGTGTTATTTCTTTTATTTCTTCGCGTGAAACAATTTTTTCGTCAAGCAGGTTTGAAATTCCCTGTATTTGTGTGATCGGTTGTCTGACTTTGTGGGATGTAATAAAGATGATCTCCTCAAGTCCCAGGATATATTCTTTTTGAGATTCTTCTGCTTTTTTAAGTTCAGTATTTGCAAGAGTCAGTTCAGCGGCTCTTTTTTCTTTTTCCTGGTTCTGGAATACGAGTTCATTATTGGCGATAATTAGTTCAGCAGCTCTATTCTCTTTTTCCTGGTTCTGGAATGCTAGTTCTTTATTTGCGATGATCAGTTCAGCTGCTCTTTTTTCTTTTTCCTGGTTCTGGAATACGAGTTCATTATTGGCTATGATCAGTTCAGCAGCTCTATTCTCTTTTTCCTGGTTCTGAAATGCAAGTTCTTCGTTTGCGATAATTAGTTCAGCGGCTCTATTCTCTTTTTCCTGATTCTGGAATACGAGTTCAATATTGGCGATGATAAGTTCTTCAGCTCTATTTTCTTTTTCCCGGTTTTGAAATACAAGTTCCTGGTTGGCTATAATTAGTTCAGCAGCCCTTTTTTCTTTCTCTTCATCCTGATAAGCAAGCTCAATGTTTGCAATGATCAGCTTATCCGCCTTTTTCTCCCTTTCTTTGTACTGTATAATAAGTTCTTTATTCGCGATGATAAGTTCTGCCGCTCTCTTTCCCTTTTGTTGATTTTGATAGGCCAGCTCCTTGTTTGCTATAATTAGTTCAGCAGCTCTTTTTTCTTTTTCCTTATCCTGGAAGGCGAGTTCTTTATTGGCAATGATCAGTTCACCGGCTCGTTTTTCCTTTTTGAAATTTTGAAATGCTAATTCTTTCTTGGCAACTATCAGTTCAGCAGCTCGTTTTCTCTTTTCCTCTTTTTCAAATGCAAGCTCTATATTGGCGACTCGCAGTTCGTCAGCCCTTTTCTCTTTCTCTTCATTTTGAAAAGCTAGTTCTATGTTGGCAAGTTTCAATTCTGTCGCCAGATTTTTATTATCGGTTTGAGAGAAAGGTTTAACTATCTGGAAAGCAGAACCTTTCGTTTTTTTCCGTTTCTCCATCATTAACATAAAAATGTAGTTTTAGAATTTCAACGCATTAATTGTACGAATGTCAATAATTGTTCCAAGTGGTTAAACTAAGTGCACTGTTTGTACTGAGTAGGATAGGAAAGGGTTTTGGCTGGAAAGTAAATAATATATTTAATTAGGAGAGTATTAAACCGGAATGGTTGTATAGTAAAAGCAACAAGATTATTACATCCGGGCCGAAATCTTGAAACTGTTTACACTCTGCAGGAGTCAAATTGAAATGGATTGCCCGGTAGGTTTGATATCGGGTTCATGATCTCAGTTTACAAAAAACTCCCAAAAAGAAAGCCCTTCCTGAATTTTCAGGAAGGGCTTTCTTTTTGAGTCTAAATGAGGGGGAAGATTACATCATTCCACCCATACCACCGCCACCCATTGGAGGCATATGGCCACCTTTGTCCTCTTCAGGATCATCAGCTAAAACCACTTCAGTAGTTAATAACATCGCTGCGATAGATGCTGCATTTTCTAGTGCTATACGACCAACTTTAGTTGGATCGATAACACCTGCACCGATCAGGTTCTCATAAACATCTGTACGGGCATTGTATCCGAAATCAGCTTTACCTTCTTTCACTTTCTGAACAACGATAGAACCTTCAATACCTGCGTTCTGGCAGATCTGACGCAATGGTTCTTCGATTGCACGTCTGATGATCGCGATACCTGTATTCTCATCTTCATTAACTCCTTTAAGGTCTGTTAAAGCTTCGATAGCACGGATGAAAGCAACACCACCACCTGCAACGATACCTTCTTCAACCGCAGCACGGGTTGCATGTAAAGCATCATCAACGCGGTCTTTTTTCTCTTTCATTTCAACTTCAGTAGCAGCACCAACGTAAAGTACAGCAACACCACCTGAAAGTTTAGCTAAACGTTCTTGTAATTTTTCTTTATCGTAATCAGAAGTTGTAGTTTCAACCTGAGCTTTGATCTGGTTAACACGGGCTTTGATATCATCAGATTTACCTGCACCGTTAATTACGATGGTATTATCTTTATCAACAACCACTTTTTCTGCCTGACCTAAGTAAGTAAGATCTGCATTTTCTAATTTATAACCTCTTTCTTCAGAGATAACTGTTCCACCGGTAAGGATAGCGATATCTTCAAGCATTGCTTTACGACGATCACCAAATCCAGGAGCTTTAACTGCAGCAACTTTCAGTGAACCACGAATCTTATTAACAACAAGAGTTGCTAAAGCCTCTCCATCAAGATCTTCTGCAATGATAAGTAATGGTTTACCTGTTTGAACTTGTTTCTCAAGTACAGGAAGTAATTCCTTCATAGAAGAGATCTTCTTATCGTAGATAAGAATGTATGGGTTTTCCAACTCAACTTCCATTTTATCTGCATTGGTAACAAAGTATGGAGATAAATAACCACGGTCGAATTGCATACCTTCAACTGTTTTCATTTCAGTTTCAGTACCTTTTGCTTCTTCAACAGTAATTACACCATCTTTTCCAACTTTCGCCATTGCATCAGCGATCAGAGTTCCGATTATTTCATCATTGTTAGCTGAAATAGAAGCAACTTGTTTGATCTTTTTGTTGTCTTCGCCAACAGACTGAGATTGTTTCTTCAGGTTAGCAACAACAGCAGTAACTGCTTTGTCGATACCACGCTTAAGATCCATTGGATTTGCACCGGCAGCAACGTTCTTAATTCCTGCTGTAACAATCGCCTGAGCTAAAACAGTAGCAGTAGTAGTACCATCACCAGCCTGATCAGCTGTTTTTGATGCAACTTCTTTAACCATTTGAGCACCCATGTTTTCAAGGGCGTCTTTTAATTCAATTTCTTTGGCAACAGTAACACCATCTTTTGTGATTGCTGGTGAACCGAATTTCTTATCGATAATTACGTTACGGCCTTTTGGTCCAAGAGTTACTTTTACTGCATTGGCAAGGATATCCACGCCTCTTTTCAGAGCGTCACGTGCTTCAACGTTGTATTTAACTTGTTTTGACATTGTTTAAAGATTTTAAATGCTGGAGTTAATTCAAAACAGATGTTTGGATCAGGCTCCTGGGTTTCAATTTAATTAGATTAGGGGTATGAGGAATGAGGTACGATGTCTGATGTCTGATTTCCGACCTCTTACTTCCGACCTCCGACCTCCTTATAATGTTGCGAAAATATCAGATTCACGCATGATAAGATATTCCTTACCATCATGAGTGATCTCGGTACCAGCATACTTACCGTATAATACCACATCTCCTACTTTATAAGCCATAGGGATCAAATTGCCGGTTTGCTCTGCATACTTGCCCGGGCCAACGGCTACAACAGTTCCTTTTTGAGGTTTTTCTTTTGCAGTATCAGGAATATAAAGTCCTGAGGCTGTTTTTTCTTCAGCCGGAGCAGCTTCTATAACTACCCGGTCTGCGCTAGGTTTGATATTTAATGCCATATTATTATTATGTATTTAATTAATTAAATTTTTCTTCCTTATTGAAGTCACTAATTATGCCAAATGACCTCTGGTCAGTATTCTTGTCAAATTTTCATTAATAGGTACCTGGACCTGCTTTATTCAATACTATTCGGTGTCAAGCTGTCAGTTGAATGTCAGCCTGTTTCCAAAAAAAAAGGCCACCTTTTTAGGTGACCTTTACTATAAGTTCGTTAATTATTTCTTAGTGGTATCTGCAGGAAGTGGAAGATTTGATGGTGCAGCAACCGGTACAGCAGGTTTGTTGATCTGATTTTGAATATCATTTTTTTCCTGATCAACTACTCCTCCACGGGGAACAACAACATTTACCATCAATGCTAAAACCATTAATGTTACGGCAAGAACCCATGTGCCTTTTTCAAGGAAATCACCTGTTCTCTGAACACCCATTATATTGTTAGAACCGGCAAAACCTGATGAAAGGCCACCTCCTTTTGGGTTTTGGATCAAAATGATCACTACTAGCAGAAAACAAATAATGATTGCCAGAATAATAATTGTATATAACATATTTATTAATTTACTTTCTTTTCTAATTCAATAATTTGGTCGGCAAAGTACGTGCTTTTTTCCGGAAATTTCAAACTTAATTTTTTGAAGGTATCGATCGCTTTTTGAAACAACATTTGATCGGTATAGATCTGAGCCAGTGTTTCTGAAACAAGGTCGTTTGGATCCTCTGCACTTTTACGCGCTTTGTTCTCAGTATCTAATTTTTGTGAATTTGGTGGTTTGATCTGCGGCTCTTCTTTAATGAACTTGTCTAAAATCGAATCTTCTTTACGCCGAACCTGAAAAGGAACAGTTTTAGGTGCATTTTCTACCTCTTCAAGCGGTGATTGCAAATGGAATATATTTTCAATGATCTGACTGCTTAACTGATCAACCGAAGTTCTTTTTATAGTCTGAGTAGTATCCAGCTTAAATTCTACATACGGCTGGTAGGTGTCAGAATGCTCATTTCTTGTCTTGTTAAGCCACCATAAAAATGAATAAGGCATTTTATCGTCGTCGTATTTTGAAACTTTCTGATCTGTTTCCGGATCTTTAGTTTTATTTTCTTCAGAAGCGATAGCTAGCTCATTAACAGGAATAAAAACTTCTTCAGACTTAATTTCGACTTCTTCCTCTGCCTTTGCATCTATAGTTTCTTCGGACTTGAATTCGACTTCTTCCTTTGTTTCTATACTTTCTTCCTTACCCAGAGCCGGATTTTCCTCCTGAGGAGGTATGCTATCAGCAGGGGCCATGTTTACAGGTTCGGAAATAAAATCCTCATCAGTAAAGGGCGTCGTAACCGCATGAACTGCTACGGGGGTTACAGGTGGTGGAATGGCTCCAATCAGCTGATTAAATATATTCTCTATGAGGTCTGAATCATTAGTGGCAGACTTGCTAACAGCAGTTTCCTTTGAAGTAGCCTGAGGTTCCTCTTTTGCCGACCAATCAGATTCTGCCTTGATTTCCGGCTCCGGACTTATTGGTGCTGCCTGTTCTTCTGATTTATCTAATGTATCTTCTGTTTGAGACTCTTCACTAATCTCTTCTTCCTCAATTAATTGACCGGCATCATTTCTGGTTACTTCAACATCACTTTCCTCCACTAAGGTTTCTTTACTTTGAATTTCTTCAGTATTGATTTCTTCAGCTAAGCTTTCATCCTTTGGGTTTTCTTTTTCAATGGTATCTGCTTTTAAAGTTTGTTTAGCCAGGGATTCTTCGCTACTGATCTCTTTATCAATAATTTCTTCTGCGACCGGACCTGCTTCACTTTCGGGGCTTTCGATTGAAGCTCTAGGTGTTGAATTTGTATAATTTAATTTTTCAGGATTCCTTATTGCTGAATATAAAATAGTTCTGTCAGGTATAATGAGTGCGGTCCTTGCTAGATGATCAGCATTTTCTGCAGATCCCTTAGCAGCTAAAGAGCGAGAATAAAAAAGATGCAGCAGCTGGCAATACGGAAATTTTTCAAGTGCTGTTTGTAATTCTTCAGGTTCGGCGAAGCTTGCTGCTGATGGATCTGCAACATATTCTGAAAATAATTTGATGCCAAAATTCTGGTGATTTACCTCTTCCACTATATGCTCAGTTTTTTGAAAGCTAAATATTTTTTACCAATTGGCAAAAGCCTTGTTAAAAATATCCTCGGTTAGCTGACGATTGATCAATGTTAATAATTTTTGTTCCTGTGTTTGTATTGGGCCCTGGTTAAGGCTGAATTCCTGAAATGCCTGAAAACTCTGTTCAAAATTCAGCTCCGGGTTCAGGCTGTTCGTGTACTTTACGTTAACGGTAACCGTAACCCTGTTTAATCCTGCGCGATCATTGCCCTGAATAGCCACAGGCCTGATGGTATAATCTGAGATCCTTCCCTCAAAGTTAGCATCACCATCAGCTCTGACGATGCTAAGTCTGGATTGATTCCGGATCCGCTCTTTCAATGCTTCAGTAAATTGCTGACTTAAATATGGAACCACCAAAGCGGAGTTATTTTCGAAGAACTGAACTGAGATTGTCTTCATTTCTGCTGGAATTGAAGCGCCTGAAAATGAATAAGTTCCGCATGACTGAATAATCAGAATGCTTGTCAGAACAATAAAACACTTAATTGTTATCAGAAATTTATGCATGGTCAAAGATGATCTTATAATTCTAATTCTTTTATTTTACGATACAGTGTGCGTTCAGATATTCCAAGTTCCTGTGCTGCCAGTTTCCTTTTTCCCTTATGTTTTTTCAGCGCCTTTTTGATCAGGTCCGATTCTTTATCCACCAGAGATAAGGACTCTTCCACTTCTTCAGCCTCATCCATCATATCGTATGACTTATCATTATTGGGCTGATGTATCACCAATTGATGCGGATCTGAAGGAAGGTTACTGCTTCCCGGAATTTCAATATCGCGGTAAAGCTGATTGATCACATTCTGGTTAGATTGTATACTTGAAGTATTTCCTCCGTTTTGTATGATCTCTGCAACCAGTTTTTTCAGCTCCATCATGTCTTTCTTCATATCGAAGAGTACCTTGTAGAGGATGTCACGCTCAGAAAAATCTTCTTTATTCTGGTTCTGAATCCTCATAGGCAGGGTGCTTCCAGCCTCTGTCGGAATGTAACTCTGCAGATGCTCGGCCGTTAAGTTCCTTTCTTTTTCAAGAACGGCAATTTGTTCCGCAATATTTTTTAGCTGACGAACATTTCCCGGCCAGCTGTAATTCATTAAAGCCTGCTGTGCACTCTGGTCCAGTTGCACTGAAGGGCTTCTGTATTTATCTGTAAAATCGGCAACAAACTTCCTGAATAGTAAATTTATATCCTCCTTGCGCTCTCTCAGCGCTGGTATTTTCAAGGGAACGGTGTTCAAACGGTAGTAAAGATCTTCCCTGAACTTACCGGCACTTACGGCATCAAAAACATCCTTATTCGTAGCTGCAATTACACGCACATTTGTTTTCTGTACTTTGGAAGAGCCAACACGAATATATTCACCCGTTTCTAATACCCGTAACAAACGAGCCTGAGTACCGATTGGTAGTTCTGCAACCTCATCCAGAAATATAGTTCCGCCATCAACTACTTCAAAATAACCCTTTCTTGCATCATGGGCTCCGGTAAATGATCCTTTTTCATGACCAAATAATTCTGAGTCGATCGTACCTTCTGGTATAGCTCCACAGTTCACGGCTATGAAAGGGCCATGTTTACGCGCACTTAATGAATGAATAATATGAGAAAATACTTCTTTACCACTTCCGCTTTCACCGGTGATCAGCACCGAAATATCAGTTGGTGCTACCTGCCTGGCAATATCAATAGCTCTGTTGAGTAAGGGTGAATTCCCAATTATTCCAAACCGGTTTTTTATATCCTGAACATCCATATTCTTATTCATCCATATGCAGATGATGATAGGCCATCATTTGCATAAATTTTTTGTTAATTAATAATTTGACCAATTAGGGTGGCTGGTGTGCAACGCACGATCTCCACATTAACATAATCTCCGGGCTTGTTGTTTCCATTTGCCGGGAAAACAACCGTGATGTTATGTTCAGTTTTACCTGCCAGATCCTTATCTGATTTTTTGGAAAACCCATCGATCAATACCCGGTGTGTTTTCCCAATATGCTGCTCCAGCCTGTTTAAGGAACATGCCTGCTGCATTTTCAGGATCTCATTAAAACGGCGTGTTTTAACATCCTCTGGAATATCGTCTTCAAAACGTTTGGCAGCCAAGGTGCCGGGGCGCTCCGAATACGTGTACATGTAGGCAAAATCATACTTTACATAATCCATCATACTCAGGGTATCCTGATGTTCTTCCTCGGTCTCGGTACAAAAACCAATGATCACATCCGTTGAAATGGAGCAATCAGGGATTAGTCGCCTGATGGTATCGATCCGCTCGATATACCATTCCCGTGTATAGGTTCGGTTCATCAGCTCAAGCACCCGTGAATTGCCTGATTGTACCGGCAGATGGATATGATTGCAGATATTATCATACTTATTCATAGTATGTAATACCTC
This sequence comes from Daejeonella rubra, assembly GCF_900103545.1. Lineage (GTDB taxonomy): Bacteria > Bacteroidota > Bacteroidia > Sphingobacteriales > Sphingobacteriaceae > Daejeonella > Daejeonella rubra. The sequence continues at coordinate 14,916 of NZ_FNHH01000019.1, read as the reverse complement.
ATCGGTGATATCTTTAGGATGGGAAGTTGAAAAACGAACCCGTAAAAGCGGATCGATCTGAGCGACAAGCTGCAGAAGGCCTGCGAAATTCAGCCTGTCTTCCCATTTATATGAATCTACATTCTGACCCAGGAGAGTAACTTCACGATAGCCCTCTTCAAATAATTCTTTAGCCTCTCTGACAATTGATTCCGGATCTCTGCTTCTTTCCCTTCCCCTTGTAAATGGAACCACACAGAATGAGCACATATTATCGCAGCCGCGCATGATGGAAACAAAGGCAGAGATGCCGTTACTGTTCAATCGTACCGGACTAATATCCGCATAGGTTTCCTCACGGGACAGAAGAACGTTTACAGCGCGGATTCCCTCGTCTGCCTGTGAGAGCAAATTGGGCAGATCGCGGTAAGAGTCTGGTCCAATAACAATATCGACCAACTTCTCTTCCTCTAAAAACTTAGATTTAAGGCGCTCAGCCATACAGCCCAGAACGCCAATGGTCATACCGGGACGTTTCTTTTTTGCCGCGCTGAATTCACGAAGCCTGTTTCTTACTCTTTGCTCGGCATTATCTCGTATCGAACAGGTATTTATAAATATGACATCAGCCTCCTTATATTGAGCTGTAGTTTCAAAACCCATATCCAGCATGAGTGAGGCAACGATCTCACTGTCAGCAAAATTCATAGCACAGCCGTAACTCTCAATGTAGAGTTTTCGTCCTGTATATTGTTTTGGTCTTTCAATTATTAAGGCTTCACCCTGACGGGATTCATCATGCATAGCAGTCTCTGATGAATCTTTTAAGTTTAATGGGCGGTCAAACATTTGTTTTTAAATTAGCTTGCAAAGTTAGGCAATTTTCTATGGAATGCCAATTTGGCAGACATGCTTTTTCAGCCTTGAGTTTAATATTTTTATTTTGCGCTGACATATCCGGCAATTATTAAATTGGTTTTAATTGTATAAGTTTAAGTTCTCTACTGATATATGACTGAAAAGAATAGTTATGCCTTTATCCGGAAATGGATCCTGATTGGATTTCTGACACTGATCGTATTGGTATCCGGTCTGGCCGTATATCTTAACTATTATTGGAAACCAATTATTACTGAAAGAATTAAGGAAGCCATTCATAAATCTACTGATGGTTTGTATCGTATTGATTTCGACAATGTCCGGGTGAATTTTGTTACAGGAAGAATGAATATCAGGAATATCCGTTTTACCCCTGATACCTTTGTATACAACGAAATGAAAAGGGATAGTATTGCTCCCAGGTATTTGTATAAAGTTGCAGTTGCTGAACTTATCTTAAAAAGAATACAGCCCTGGAAGGTCTATTTGGACAGGGATCTGGAAATGAGATCTATTGAGATCGATCATCCTAGTCTGGAGGTTAATTTTACTGATTTAAAGAATAATAACGGCACCTTAAAAGAGGATAAGCGTACAGCCTTCCAGCGACTTGCTCCTTATCTTAAATCTGTTAAGATCGGTGATATTATTTTCAAAAATGCCGACTTTAAATACATTGATAATAGCCTGAAAGGTGGAAAAGTCACCGCGTTAAAAGACCTCTATATTAAGATCAGCGATCTTCTGATCGATTCTGCATCCCAATTTGATAAGTCGCGACTCTATCATACCCGCGATATTTATGCAGAACTCCTCGGATACAATACGATCACATTAGACAAAAATTACAGTGTTCAAATCAAGGAATTAAGAGCTTCAACTGCAGGAGGCTATGCCCGAATGAATGGCATTCGAATAGTACCGCGTTTTGGTGAAATGGAGTTTTCGCGAAGATTTAAATTTCAGAAACCCCGATACACCATGAATATCGAGGAATTGCAGCTCAATAAGGTCAATTATGAGCTTCTTAACAGAGACCGGCGACTTTCTGCCTCGGCATTGATCTTAAAGAGAGCTAATTTCTCAATTTTTCTGAACAGGCAGATTCCAGATTCGATCAGGAACAAGGGCATGAATTTTCCTCAGATAGCTTTGCAGCGTTTTAAATTAAATACCACAGTGGATTCAGTTTTATTACAGAATTCAAGGGTTGATTATTCGGAATATAATCCGGGTTCCCAACGTAAGGGTACAGTAACCTTCAGTCGAATTAATGGAACTATAACCAATGTAACGAATGATTCACTGAGCCTTATTAAAAACAAATACAGTAATGTAAAACTAACTTCCCTGCTCATGGATCGGGGCAGGCTGGATGTGAATATGAAATTCAGTCTGAATGATCCTGCGGGAGCTTTTGAATTCGACGGACGACTTGGTAGAATTGATGCAGACATGCTTAATTCAGCTATCAGGCCTTTGTCTCTTATTGAAATTAAATCGGGCTTTATTGAAAAGATGCTCTTTAAAGGTGCTGGCAGTCTAAAAGGGATCAAGGGAGAGCTGACATGCTATTATAATGATCTGAAAATTACCCTGCTTGAAATGAGTGGTGCAACAACCAGGTTAAAGAGAAAAGGAATCGCCTCGATCTTTGCCAATATTCTTATCATAAAAGATGATAATCCATCGCCTGGTGCTCCGGTCAGAACATCTGATTTTCTATTTAACCGTCCCCAGCATTCGTCCTTTTTTAATATGATCTGGAAAGGATTTGCTGAGGCTTTACTCGAGACCATTGGTTTTGATTCAGCCACACAAAGGGAGATCAAGGCCAGATTGAGGAAAATGGAAAACGAACGCATTGACAGGGATGAACGGAGAGACGACAGGTTGAGAAAGAGGGATATTCGAAGAAGTAATAGGAATTAAAACCGTTAACAGGCATTCGCTCTACCTTTTGGAAAGGGTCTGTGATTTTATTTAATTAAAAAGGCTGCTTAATCCTAAGCAGCCTTCCTTTCAAATTGATATTTTTATTTTCCTACCGGATAATTCCAGCCAAATTCATCGGCAGATCTTCCGTAGCGCAAGTCATTTAAAGTATTCAAAACCTTGTTTGAAAATACACGCTTTGCAGGATCCGGAAGAGTATAAAGTTCACCCTGATGTCCAATTTCAGCAATGTGTGCAATAGTAGCAGCGGTTCCAACACCAAAAGCATCGGTTATGCGGCCTTCTTTTATTCCGGTGATGATCTCATCCACTGAAATTCTGCGTTCTTCAATGTTCACATTCCATTTCTTAGCCAGTGTAAGAACGGTATCACGGGTTACGCCTTTCAGGATCGTATCTCTTGTTGAAGGAGTAACTAATGTTCCGTCCATCAGGAACATCACATTTGCAGCTCCTAATTCTTCAATATAAGCATGCTCACGTGAATCCGTCCAGATCAGCTGATCAAACCCTTCCTGTGTAGCTTTTAATGAAGGAAGCATTGAACCACCATAATTTCCGGCAGCTTTTGCAAAACCAAAACCTCCATCGCAGGCTCTTGAATAATGTGTTTCAATTTTAACCTTTAGGTTCTTCGAAAAATAGGGGCCTACCGGTCCGGTTAGTACCATATATTTATAACTTCCTGATGGATTAACCCCCAGATATGGATCAGTAGCGAACATGAATGGCCTGATATACAGGGAATGATTTTCTTTTCCCGGAACCCAGTCTCTGTCAAGGTCTACCAGCGTTGCAATACTCTGTAAAAAGATTTCTACAGGTAATTCAGGCATACATAAACGCTGTGCAGAAAGGTTGAAACGTTCCCCGTTTTTATCCGGACGGAAGATCGCAACTTTGCCATCTGCATGTTTATAGGCTTTGATACCTTCGAAAAATGATTGTCCGTAGTGAAGAGCAGATATCGCCGGACTAATACCTATCTCTCCATAAGGAAGGATCTGGAAATTTTTCCATTCGCCATCGCTGTAATCTGCCATGAACATATGATCGGAAAAAGTCTTTCCGAACGGTAAATTATCGAAATCTGTTTCCGCTAAGCGTGATTTAGCAGTTTTCGTTATAGAGATATTTACTTTTTGAGACACTTTGCTATTTTTTGAGTGAATTGCGCAATTTAAGGATTTTTGTTAAAAAATTGCAGTTAAAACTCCTTTTTGAGCCCGTATTTTAAGCTTTAAGCTTTCCCCTTTCATCTTTCAGCTTTTTGCTTTCCCCCTAGGCTTAATAAAGAATCCTGAACTTAATCGTATGATTGATCTGTTTAAGAGCCTTCAATACTTTTTTATCATATTCATCACTCACATCCGTGATCACATAGCCGATGCTTGGGTTGGTCATCAGATACTGACCGACAATGTTGATATGATGGTCGGCGAATACTTTGTTTATCTGAGCCATTATACCCGGCATATTTTTGTGAATATGAATAAGCCGGTGTGCTCCAATAATACGGGGAAGCTGCAGGTTCGGAAAGTTTGCACTCACATACGTATGGCCATGATTAATGAAATTAATCATCCGTTTGGCAATAAATTCCGGATTTCTGGGGCTGTTCTTGGGGTCATCAAAAATGACAATACCCATATCTGTACATAGTCCGTGGGATAGTTTAGGCTCACTGTTACCCAGATAACCGATGGTCTTCAGTTTTACTGCACGTTCCAGTTTTTCACGTTCCAGTATTTCGCCATTGCCTAATAGCATCATGCCTACATCAGCCACATATTTTTCTTCAAAACTTGTCTTATGTCGAATGGAAAACCCATCTTTCTTTAAAGTTTGAATCGCCAGTTCAGGAACATCTCCGATCACGAGGCAAAGGATCCTGTTTTTGGGATAGGAAATTGCCCTTGGGAGGTTATTGACATATAAAAATTCATCAAAGCTGGGGGTAACATGATCTGCCTTTTCAGCGACAGTTTTACGCTCGATGTTTTCGGTAAAGGCGTAAAATTTCCTGATCATACCAAATTCCTTCAGCTGAAAATCTGAATGTCCGTCGCCAATTCCATAAATATCGCCTTTAAGGTCAAGCTCCTTCAGTAGCGTGACTTTCCCTCCTTCATTTGAAAGCGGGTTTTTTTCATCATACCCTATAATCCGATCCTGATCATCGAATATAAAGGTGTTGGCATAGATATTTTCTTTGGAGATATGATATGGAAGTACAACAGGAATAATAAATTCTTTAAATCCACCAGATACGATCAGGACAGATTCTGAATGTTTTTTGAAAAATGTTTTATTTCTGGAGAACGAAGAGGAAACCTTCTTTTTAAGCACCGAGATCAATTGCTTTAAATGATCACGGTTCGCTTCTAAAAGTCGTACCCTGCCGGTCAGGCTTTCACGGAAAGACATTTTGCCTTCCATTGCTAAATTCGTCAGATCTTCAATTTTCTTGTAGATCATTTCCCTATCGGGATGGTTTTGTAATGAGATACGGGCTAATTCATCAAGCGCCTCCACCTGAGTAAAAGTACTGTCGAAATCTATGATGTAAAACTGCTTCAATGGATTGGTGTTTTGAATATTATTGGTGTTAAAAATCACGGCAAATCTCGCCGATTGAGTCCTTAATAGGTTTAAAGTCCAAATTTAAGGTCTTTTTAATTTTATTATTAGAATACTTTCGTTTTTTAAAGGCGCTGGTCGCTGTATCTCTTGTCAGGTTGAATTTTTTACCTGTAAAAGCAGCAATAATTCGTGTTCCCAGGTATGCTAATTGCATCATCCAGGGCTTAAGGGCTATTTTGGGTGGATTTTTCTTAAAATTCAATGCAATTTCAGTGAAAAGATCCCGATAGCTCCAGTTTTCGGCATTGATAATGAAACGTTCATCAGAAATGTCTGAATCCATTAATAAGATCATAGCTTTTGCCACATCTTCAACATCAACATAGCCAAAACTTCCTCCAGGATAGTATTTTAATCCTTTTTGGATCGTTTCAAATAGCTGTCCGCTGCCTTCATTACCTGCATTTTTACCAATAATGATCGATGGATTGACAATAACTGCATTCAAACCTTCAGCCGCCGCTCTGAAAACTTCCATTTCACTCTCATATTTTGAGATCGAATAGGCACTGCGATCCGGAGAGTACTCCCATTGATCTTTTTCAGTGATGAATTCGTCTTTTTTACTTTCGCCCAATGCTGCCACTGAACTGACATGTAAGAAACGGGATATGTTTTTTTCCATTGAAACATTGAGCAGATTTACTGTGCCCTCAACATTTACCTTTTTCATTCTTTTTTTGTCGGCAGGGTCAAAAGAAATAAAAGCAGCACAATGATACACTTTGCTGATACCCTCCATCGCATCCTTCAGGGCGAAATAATCCAGGATATCGGCAGTAAACCATTCAATTTTTTTCTCGTTTTTGAGTAATGCCGGAATCACGGATGTTTCACGCATGATCGCCCTGACATTTTCACCTTTAAGAAGTAATTGTCTGATTAATTCTGAGCCTAAAAAACCGGTGGCGCCGGTAACTAAAATCATCCGGATGAATTTTTTTAAATGCTTTCAAAAGTAACTGAATAAACTGATATTTGCTTTGAGTATGCTCAAAAACTAATAATCTTCAGTTTTTCTAAAACATCACTGAGGAGGCAGCCTGAAGTTCATTATCGTTTACCAATTAACAGGAACAAACTAAACTATGTCATTATCCGATTTTCTAAGTCCTGTTGATTTTAATAACCTTTCTCCTGAAGATGGTTTTTATACCAGTCATTTAGGTTCAAAAATTGAGGTTTACCATGCTGATTTTCCTGATCTTGATGATCATAAGTTTGATATAGCGCTGATCGGAGTTCTTGAAGATCGTAATTCGGTAAATAATAAGGGAACATCCAGAGCTCCGGATTTTTTCAGGAAGAAGTTTTATGGGTTGAATGAAGGTAACTATGCTACCCACATTGTTGATCTTGGGAATATTAAGGCAGGGCATCAGGTTTCAGATACCTATGTGGCATTGAAGCTGGTGGTTGCTGAACTGATCAAGAAAAACATTTTGCCTGTTATTATCGGTGGCGGTCAGGATCTCACCTATCCGCAATTCATGGCTTATGAGGAACTGGAGCAAAAAGTTGATCTGCTGGTGGTAGATTCCCATTTTGATCTGGATGAAAATTCAGACGATACGATCGAGACCAGTTCTGCTTCCTATCTGAATAAAATATTTTTACATCAGCCCAATTTCCTTTTTAACTTTAGTAATATCGGCTATCAGACCTTTTTTGTCAACCAGGAAAGTTTGAAGGTGATGGACAAACTATATTTTGATGTTCACCGCCTTGGTGATTTCACTAAGAGTGTAAGTACGGCTGAGCCGATCATCCGAAACGCAAACATGATCAGCTTTGATATCTCAGCGATCCGCTCCTCGGATGCAGCAGGAAATGGTAATGCAAGTCCCAATGGTTTTTATGGGGAGGATGCCTGTCAGATTGCGCGTTATGCTGGAATGAATGATAAATTATCGTCCATCGGATTTTATGAATACAATCCTGAACATGATCCGAAGGGGCAAACGGCCATGCTGCTTTCGCAGATGGTCTGGTATTTTATAGATGGATTTTATAACCGGAAAAAAGAATTTCCGATGCTGCCAAAGTCGCATTACATTACTTACCGCACTAGTCTGAAAGATGGTTCGCATGAGTTGGTTTTTGTGAAGAGTAAGAAATCTGACCGCTGGTGGATGCAGGTGCCTTATCCTTCAGGATCATCCAGGAACGCAAGGCATCATCTGGTACCCTGCCGATATGAAGATTATCAACTTGCAAATGCCGGTGAAATGCCGGATCTGTGGTTAAGGACATATCAGAAATTAATATAAGTTGTCAGTTGACAGTTGTCAGTTATCAGACAACACACAACCGATAACCGTCAACAGATAACAGACAACACTTAATATGCTTCTACTCGGTATCGACCTCGGCACATCCTCCATTAAAGTTTCAGTTATTGATTCAGCTACGCAGAGGAGTCTTTGTACGGTACAGTATCCGGACACTGAAACAACAATTATTGCTGAGCATCCAGGTTGGGCTGAGCAATCTCCGGATCTGTGGTGGGAAAATGTACAGCAGGCCATCCTCAAAGCTCATGCTTTAAAAGTATATGATCCGGTTGATATCGGAGCTATTGGCATCGCCTATCAGATGCATGGACTTGTACTGGTCGATAAGCAGCAAAATGTACTTAGAAATTCCATTATTTGGTGTGATAGCAGGGCGGTTGAGATTGGAAATGGTGCTTTTAAGGCTATTGGGGAAGAAAAATGCCTCTCAGACCTGTTAAATTCTCCCGGTAATTTTACTGCTTCGAAACTAGCATGGGTCAAGCAAAATGAGCCGGCAAATTTCGAAAAAGTAGATAAGGCAATGCTCCCCGGCGATTTCATTGCGATGAAGCTAACGGGGGAGATCAGCACCAGTATTTCCGCACTTTCTGAAGGAATATTCTGGGACTTCAGGAAGGATGAACTTTCCAAAGATGTTTTCAGATATTATGGATTTGATGAATCAATCATTCCCCAAATTTTACCGGTATTTTCAGAACATGGTAGGCTGGATAAGGCAATAGCCGCTAAACTTTCCCTCGATCCCAGTACGGTTGTTACTTATAAATCAGGTGATCAGCCCAATAATGCGCTTTCCCTGAATGTATTAAACCCCGGAGAGGTTGCTGCCAATGGCGGTACTTCGGGAGTTATTTATGGTGTTTCTGATGAGTTGACCCATGATGAGCAGTCAAGAATAAACACCTTTGCGCATGTTAATTATACTCCTGAGCAAAAACGGCTTGGCGTTCTATTATGTATCAACGGAACCGGTATTTTGAACCGCTGGGTTAAAGATGTGGTGGCATCAGGAATTAGCTACGATACTATGAATTCGGAGGCTGCTCAGATTCCTGTGGGAAGCCAGGGCTTGAGGATCCTTCCTTTTGGTAATGGAGCAGAGCGCATGCTGAATAACCGAAATATAGGAGCACATTTTCAACATATCGACTTGAATCTTCATGGTCGCCCGCACATATTCAGGGCCGTTCAGGAAGGAATTGCATTTGCTTTCCGCTATGGTCTGGATATCATGCGCGCAAATGGGATGAACCCCAGTCTGATCCGTGCAGGGCAGGCAAATATGTTCTCCAGTGAACTTTTTATAGAAACATTCGTAAATTCCTGCGGGGTACCTCTTGAGCTGCATAGCAATGAAGGAAGTATTGGTGCTGCTATTGGCGCCGGTATTGGAAAAGGAGAATTTACCACAGAAAATGCGTTCAGTAATCTGAAGGCTTTGAAGATCGTGGAACCGAAAAAGGTTTCAGAATATGAGAGTGTTTTCCAGGAATGGAAGCTGCTGTTAGAGAAGCATTTGTGATATTTTACTGGTTGATTTGTTTTTGATTTGAGCACACGTGGCGCGTGTGCTAGCGCTGTTAGCTTCCTGCAATTAATTCTTCTTTCCCCAATAGTGAGAATCCGCAAACCGTATAAATTGCTTCCAGTCGTAAACCGTCAGATCATGTTTTCCTTCGCGGTTATGATAGGCCAGTGGTGATTCAATAATGGGGGTATTTAATTCCGGTTGAACCTCCGGCAACGCAGATTTCAAGCCATATAATTCATAAACTTCCTCAGCATGTTTGAGCGAAAGAAAGGTTCCTCTGGGGTCTGCCCAGAGATCTTCTGAAGCGTTTGTTGCATAAACCGGCCTCGGAGCGATCAATGAGATCAGCATATGCTGATCCACGGGAAGCTGATCTTCATTATCATTGTATTTCTTATAATTGGTATTGAACCAGTGAGGGAAAACAGTATTGATCACTTTCACCCGTTCGCCAAATTGCCTTCTTGCCAGTGCAGCGCCGGTATTTCCAGAACAGTTGCTGATACAGAGTGCAAATCGCTGGTCGTTCGCTGCTGCCCATAAAGATGCTTTTCCGCCGCGTGAATGTCCGGTAACCGCTACCCGTTTTTTATCCAGTTGAGGATCCGTTTCAAAATAATCCATCACCCTGCTTGCTCCCCATGCCCATGCACCAATAGCCCGCATCCCATTTTCGGCATTCAGCTGTTCCGGATACAATTGCAAGGCTCCGTTCATGAATGTCTCTTTATTATCCGGTGCCAGATCATTTACCTGAAAGGCTGCAATGGCATATCCTCCTTCGATCAATACCTCTGCTGGCCAAAACTCGCTTTTTACAGTCCGGCTTGGATCAGTATTCTCTTTTGGCCGGTTATTGATCAATAAAAATACAGGTGCAGGCCCGGTTTTCTGATTGGGAATGAACAGGGTCAGGTTAATTTTCACACTTTTATTACGGTTGAATACTTCGATCAGCACTTCCTTCAAATGAGCTTTCCCGTTCATGCTGTTCCTGTCCTCATTGATGATGGAATAAGTGATCCTGTCGTATTTAAGCGGCATCTGGCCATAAATATTCTCTGCAAAGAGGCCCAGGACTTCCGGTCGCCTTGATTTTTCCCAGACTTTGGCCGATCTTACTTTTTTACCGCTGCTTGTGGTTAAAACCGCTGGTAAGGTATATTCAGGCACTTTCGACTCATCATAGTTTGTTGATGCGGGCCTTTGAGCATGAAGGTTTAGTGCAAAAGAAAATATCAGAAGCAGGGATAGGATGGTTTTCATTTTGGCTTATTCATTTCGTTGGTTTAAATATACATTATGAAATTTCGTTTTTAAGTATTGAATTGCAGGGAGGGTGAGATTAAAAAAGCACACTCGCGTACGTCAGCGTTACTTTGTCAATTGCGAGCATTACTTTGTCATTGCGAGCGCAGCGCGGCAATCTCAAATGTCAATTGGATTGAAATCAGGAGATTGCATCATCGTGCCTCTTCGCAATGACAATAAAAACATGCCTCCCTCCCAATCCCAACACAATTTTTTCCCGAATCCTACCCTTTATCAATTCATATAAATTCTATAAATTACAAAACCAAAACTTTCATCCCAATTCGAGTAATGAGGAATGAATTATTTAAGAATCAAATAAACGAATATGTCAAACATCATCACAGGAGATAAAGAATTTTTCAAAGGCATTGGCCAGATCGCTTACGAAGGCCCTGAATCAGATAACCCATTAGCATTCCGCTGGTACGATGAAAACCGGATCGTAGCGGGTAAGTCCATGAAGGAAACCCTGCGTTTTGCCTGTGCTTACTGGCATTCTTTTGTTGGTAATGGAGCTGATCCTTTCGGTGAGCCAACCCATATCTTCCCATGGGATGCGAAAACAGATGCTGTAGAACGTGCCAAAGATAAAATGGATGCGGCTTTTGAATTTATCACTAAGATGAACCTTCCTTTCTATTGCTTCCATGATGTGGATGTGGTGGATTATGGAAACGATATAGCAGAAAATGAACGCCGTCTGCAGGCAATTACCGCTTATGCGAAGCAAAAGCAGGAAGCCAGCGGTGTTAAATTACTTTGGGGAACAGCCAACCTCTTTTCGCATCGCCGGTACATGAATGGTGCCTCAACCAATCCTGATTTTCATGTTTTGAGCCATGCAGGCGCACAGGTAAAGGCGGCTTTGGATGCGACTATCAGTCTGGGTGGTGAAAACTACGTCTTCTGGGGTGGCAGAGAAGGATATATGAGTCTCCTGAACACCAATATGAAGCGTGAGCAGGAGCATCTTGCCCAATTCCTGCATATGGCAAAAGATTATGCCCGTAAGCAAGGGTTTAAAGGCACCTTTTTCATTGAACCTAAACCATGCGAGCCAAGCAAGCATCAGTATGATTATGATGCGGCAACAGTGATCGCCTTTCTTCGCCAGTTCGACCTGATGGGCGATTTTAAACTAAACATTGAGGTGAACCATGCCACTCTTGCCGGCCATACTTTCCAGCATGAATTGCAGGTAAGTGCCGATGCAGGTTTATTAGGCTCTATGGATGCCAACCGCGGTGACTACCAGAACGGCTGGGATACCGACCAATTCCCGAATAATATCAATGAACTGACCGAAGCCATGCTCGTGATCATTGAAGCCGGTGGTTTCCAGGGTGGAGGTATTAATTTCGATGCCAAGATCCGAAGAAACTCGACTGATCCTGCAGATCTTTTCTACGCTCATATCGGTGGTATGGATAATTTTGCTCGTGCCCTGATCGCAGCAGATAATATTTTGAATAAATCGGATTATAAAAGGGTACGTACAGAGCGCTATGCCTCATTCGATTCCGGAAAAGGAAAAGACTTTGAAGCCGGCAAACTGAGAATGGAAGATCTTAGAGCCTTCGCCATCGAAAATGGAGAGCCGGAAGTGAGAAGCGGAAAGCAAGAGTATCTGGAGAATGTGGTGAACAGGTTTATTTAGGATTAATGAGCCATATTCCTTTCCAAACCATTGACTGGTCTACCATCGAAAAAACCGAACATAAGGGAGAAACAGGAACCTCTTTTTGGCAAACAATTCAGTTTCCCGGATTGCGGATTCGTCTGGTGGAGTATTCGGAAGGGTATTTGGCCGACCACTGGTGCCAAAAGGGTCATATTGTTCATTGTCTGGAAGGAGAGTTCGACTCTGAGCTGATCAGCGGTGAGCGGATAAGCCTCAAAAAAGGAGAAACGTATGTCGTATCGGATGAACTAAGCTCGCATCGATCTGTTACTGAAAGCGGCGTTAAACTGCTTATCGTAGATGGTGATTTTTTGAAGCTTGATTAGTCTGGTCTATAGGATTGGCTTCTCTGGGTCTAATAGATCCTTGACTTTTTTCAATATATTCAAATCTATATTTAACCGATAACTAATTAAAAGCATCCTTTTAGAATTTTTATTTCAGCTTATGGCTGCTTATTCTAAGATTTATTAAGGAAATAGTTTGTTTCCTTAATAAGAAACTTTTATCTTTGAATAATAATTTACAGAAGCCAAAGTTTAGCGTTGAATTTTTGGAAGAGGCGGCTGAATTTCTCGAACTTCTGGATGAGAAAGTCAGGGTTAAGATCATTTACAATATCACAAAATCAAGATATTCAAATGATAAGGAGCTTTTTAAAAAGCTAAACGATGAGATCTGGGAGTTTAGAACTCTTTACAAAAATATTCAATACCGGCTTTTTGCATTTTGGGACAAGCGTGTGAGTACCGAAACTCTCATTGTTTGTACTCATGGAATTATTAAGAAATCAGAAAAAACGCCTCAGGATGATCTGAATAAGGCAGCAAGTTTGAGAAAACTATATTTTATACTCAATACACCTAAAAATGAGTAAGCAAAGCTTGAAAACTTTTACACTTGAAGAAATCACCGATAGGCATATCGGTCAGCCGGGAACACCCAAGCGCGAAGCTTTTGACAATGAATTGCGTCTCGACCTGTTGGGAGAAGCGATCAAACAGGCACGTTTAGACCGTAAACTTACACAAGAAGAATTGGGTAAGCTGGTTGGTGTTCAAAAGGCTCAGATCTCCAAGCTGGAAAATAGTCTTACCGATGCCCGGGTGGAGACAATCCTGAAAGTCTTCAAAGCCCTGAACGCAAAGATTAGCTTTAGTGTGGAAATGAAGAGTTAATGAGTCAAATAAACCTTGAGCACCTTAAGCCTAATCCATAACACCCCATTAATCTTTCTCGACAAGATCAGCGCCGGCCTGTCCGGAAAGATCTGTGCCAAGGCAGAACATATGCAGCCGGGAGGAAGTGTCAAAGACCGGGCAGCCTATCAGATTATTCTGGATGCCTATGAGAATGGGAGTTTGAAAAGAGGGCAAACGGTTGTGGAAATGACCAGCGGAAATATGGGAGCGGGACTTGCATTGGTTTGCAGGCAGTTTGGTAATCCTTTTGTTGCCGTGATGTCGGAAGGGAATAGTCCGGAACGGTTAAAAATTCTTCAGGTATTCGGGGCAGAAGTTATACTTACTAAGCAGGTGGATGGTTTGCCAGGGATGGTTACCGGCGCAGATATTGCCCTTGCTGTCGATGTTGCAAAAGATATTGCTCAGAACAGGAATGCATTCTATGCAGATCAGTTCAATAATCCATCATGTATTCGTGCACATTTTAATCATACCGGGCCTGAAATTTTGCGGGAACTGGCGGATATTGATGTGTTTATGGCATCTGTAGGTAGTGGTGGAACATTCATCGGGACTGCAAAGTACCTGAAATCGATTAACCCAGGCATTAAATGCATTGCCGTAGAACCCGAAAAGGCAGCAATTTTGAAAACCGGGAGAGTGGATGAGCCTAAACATATTATTCAGGGTACGGCCTATGGCTTAATCCCTCCGCACTGGGATGAAAAACTTGCTGATGATTTTATTACAGTTAGTGATCAGGAAGTAATGGATATGAAGAAATGTTTATCAGCTGATCAGGGGCTTTACGTGGGATATTCAGCAGGAGCGAACGTTCTGGCAGCAAAGAAATTTTTGATGGAACAGGCAAAACCATTGAATATTGTCACTATACTTTGTGATTCGGGGTATAAATACAGTGATTAAATCGCTTTACTGGATTGCAAATCTAAATTATCTGAGTATTCGACCTGCCCTTAGGAATATGGCGAGCACACAGATAATCAATTTACTTTTCCAATTACATGTAGATTAATTACGCTTGAGTGTGGGAACCCAAGTGTTTTTCCAGGTGTAACATCTAATAAATTTCTTAAATAAACATCTATTATTCCTTGCGCAACTTTAGTTTTTGTTTCAATAAATTCAGGAAACAGATTTAACATGAACCGTTTGAACTTCATTTTACCATTATGGTCAACAATTACAGAAAATGAATATTTAAAGTCGCGATAAGCTTTATCAATGTTAATCCTGTATTCAGGATACAAATATGATTCTGTTTTATTTACATAACCTAAATATGGATCCAGAGATGGTTCAATTTTTTTTACTCTGATTATATTGCTTTTACTTTTGGATATTCCGCTCCATAGTACGCCACGATTCCGACACAAAGTACGCCGCCCATTCCGAAGCAAAGTACGCCACGATTCCGAGGGAAAGGTTACC
>NZ_FNHH01000012.1 GCF_900103545.1 Daejeonella rubra | reverse complement strand
TTAATTCCCGGAGAACACCTTAATTTGCCTTTGCCCTTGTAACTATTGTAAAACACAAGTTCTATACTCTGTTTTACTTTTACAAGTCTAAAGGAGAACACCGCCCAGGAAAACACAAATGCATCATTTCAAAATTTGACAGAAACCCTATAATTTGTTCCCGATAACTTTACCCGCTAACAAATATAAATACGAGATTTGCCTTTCCGAGAGCAAGGTATTTATTACCGATCTTATCAGGTTAAAACACAATTTTCAAGGATAAAAAATGGAATTAGGCTTATATACTTTCGCAGATATGCTGCCAGGCACAACTAACCGAAGTGCAAGCACACATCAGCGAATAAAAGAACTTATTGAAGAAATAGAACTGGCCGATCAGCTCGGTCTTGATGTATTTGGGATTGGAGAACATCACCGGCCTGATTATGCTGCATCAGCACCAGCGGTACTATTGGCTGCAGCAGCTATGAAAACAAAAAACATTAAGCTAAGCAGTTCTGTAACTGTGCTAAGTTCTGATGATCCGGTAAGGGTATTTCAAGACTTCGCAACGGTGGATCAGTTATCATCAGGACGGGCAGAGATCATGGTTGGTCGTGGTTCTTTTATTGAATCCTTCCCACTTTTTGGCTTTGATCTTAATGATTACGATGACTTATTCTCAGAAAAACTGGATCTCCTGCTTCAGATCAATAAATCAGAGAGATTGACCTGGAAAGGAAAACACCGCCCCTCCTTTGAAAATAAAGGTATTTATCCCAGACCATTTCAAAATACACTCCCAATATGGATAGCTGTAGGTGGCACACCTGCGTCGGCAGTCAGGGCTGCGAATCTTGGAATTCCATTGGCATTGGCCATCATTGGGGGAATGCCGGAACAATTTGTTCCATTTATTAATTTGTATCGTGAAACAGCAGCAAAAAACGGACAAAACCCTGCAGATCTTCAAATAGGTATCAACTCGCATGTTTATATCGCTGATGATTCACAACAGGCTTCAGATGAGCTATTTCCATCGTATGCTACCATGATGAACCGCATCGGACAAGAGCGCGGATGGTCACCGTTAAGCCGTCAGCAATTTGACTATTCCAGATCAGCAAAAGGAGCCCTTTTAGTGGGCAGTCCGCAGGAAGTGATCGATAAAATTTTATACGAGCATGAGCTCTTCGGGAACACCCGTTTTCTGGCTCAAATGAGCATGGGTGATATGCCACATAAAAAGGTACTGCGATCTATTGAATTATATGGTACTGTGGTAGCACCTGCAGTGAGGAAGGCATTAGCTTAGTTGCTCGTAAAACTCCAGAGTGCAGGTAGTCTGACTGGAAGAAACAAAAGGTCCAGCAGATCAGCTAGAACTTTTTCTTCTCAAGCATCTCATGATATTTGAGATACTCAGGCAATGCGGCAGATCCGTACCATTGGAATAACTCAGCAGCAAGCAAATTAGCCTTAACAGCAGGGTCGGTGTCCAAAAGTAAATTTGCTTCTTCAAGACTACTCACATTCAGGATGAATATACCTCTGTAATTCATGTCATTTTTTTTCATCGGACCAGCAACAACAAGTTTTCCTGAATCAGCCAGTCGGCCAATATTCTGCATATGTCCTCTAAATAAGCTATCTGTTGTATTTTTATCCGCAGTACGGGTACCCGTTTTCAGGATCACAAAAACATACATTTTCATTCCATAATCATCTGCTCCCAATTTTTCAGCTAATGCTTTATTATATTTGGAATTGTCGCTCTGACCGTATATGACTGAAAAGTGAATGAGTAAAAAGATTGTGAGTAGATATTTCATAATTGTTATTATTTAAACAAAACTATTATTGAATTTACTGTTTTAAATAAAATATTGCAATTTCAAAAAAGCGGAAAAGCATAATATATTTTGCAAAAATGTAATAATCGAGCAATTTAAAGACATTTACAGGTAATAATGAAAGAGATAAAAGCCATAATTAAAGCATATGATGAAATAGATAGATCGGTTATGCGGGCAGCAATTGCAACTGTTGTACGTGTTGAAGGATCTTCTTATCGTCGTACGGGTGCACGCATGCTGGTTTTAGATAATGGCACGTGGGTGGGTGGAATAAGTGGCGGTTGTTTGGAAGGTGATGCTCTCAAACGTGCACGAGTAGCCATAAATAACTCACGCCCTACCCTCATTACCTATGATACCAGTGAAGATGATCCTCATCAGATCGGTGTGGGATTAGGTTGCAACGGTATTATTGATGTTCTGTTTTGTCCCCTTGATTTTAACGACCCCAACAACCCCGTTGAAGTTTTGAAAACCTGCATTCAAGCAAGCAGGGAAACGCATATCCTGATCACAATATCTAGTGTAAACGGCGACTTTCAGGATATAAAACCAGGTCAGCTCATTCAATATAAAGGACCTGAAAGCCTGACAATAATTGGGGATCAAAGTCTGGAAAGCTCCGTGGATCATGCAGTTAAGCAACGAATAGCCGATAAAAAATCAGGTTCATTCACTTGTGAGGCTCCTGATGGCAGGAGTCTTGCAGTTTTCATTGAGATCCTGCCACCAGAGATCCATGTCGTTTTGATGGGGCATCAATATGACGTTTATCCGATGTGCCGTCTTCTAAAAGAGATCGGTTGGAGGGTAAGTATTGTTGCCGAATTATTAAAGGTCAATTCTAAAATATCGGCTCTCGCAGATGAGATCAGAGCACCTTCAGAGTTTTTCGAAATGCTGATCGATGAACATACAGCCATTATCCTCATGTCGCATGATTATAAGACTGATAAAATAAATTTACCTAAAGCACTCAGAACATCTGCTCCTTTCATTGGAATGCTCGGCCCTAAAGTACGTTCTGAAAAAATATGGAAAGAGCTTGCCGATGAAGGCCGGCCTGTAAATGAATCTGAAATGGAACGGATCTACGCTCCTCTGGGATTGGATATAGGGGCACAAACACCTGAAGAGATCGCCTTATCATTAGCAGCCGGCATCCGGGCTGCCTTTTCAGGAAGAAATGGTGCTTTTTTGAAGTATAGAAAATCACCAATTCATCCAAGAAGCTAAAATTATGCCTGCAAAAGAAAGTAAACCAGCAAATATTGCAGTCATCATTCTGGCAGCAGGCAGGTCAGCGCGTCTTGGAAGTCCCAAACAACTATTGAGCTATCGCGGAAAGACTCTCCTGCAACATAGTATCGATATTGCTCTTGAAAGTCAGGTCAGCCCGGTGATGGTCGTTTTAGGTTCAAATAAAGAAATGATAGAAAAGGAGCTCGATCAGACTAATATATTGATCGAAGAAAACACCTTATGGGAAAGTGGAATGGCCTCATCAATTTCCTGCGGCATAAACAAACTTAATGCAATTGCTCCTGATTCAGAAGCTGTAATTCTGATGGTATGCGACCAGCCCTTTGTGAGCGCATCACTCCTGAATGAGCTTATAAAACAACACCGGGAAACAGGAAAGCCAATTATTGCAAGCAGCTATGAGAACACCCTGGGTACACCTGCCCTTTTTCATAAAAGCTTATTTTCTGAGCTTTCTGCTTTGGAAGGAGAAAGCGGCGCTAAATCATTGATCAAAAAATACAGTCAAAAAACAGGAAGTATTTCTTTTGATCAGGGAAGTATTGATATTGATACAAGAGAAAATTACAGGAATTTATCCAAATAACTTACTTTTATCTATGCTTATTGATTCTTTTGACCGAATTCATAATTACCTGAGGATATCACTGACTGATAACTGCAACCTGCGTTGCTTTTACTGTATGCCTGAGGAGGATTATGAGTTTACCCCTCATTCAAGGCTTATGCAGCCTGATGAAATAGAATCGCTGGCAAAGATATTTGTACAAAATGGCGTAAATAAGATCCGCTTAACGGGAGGTGAACCTCTTGTCAGAAAGGATGCCGCAGATATTATCCTTCGCTTATCCAAACTGCCCGTTTCGCTTACACTCACAACAAATGCTACCCGACTGCATGATTTTGCAGATGTTCTTCAGGAGGCGAAGGTTAAATCATTAAATATCAGTCTCGATACTCTGGATGCAGATAAATTTCAGATCATTACACGCCGTGATGGATTTCAGAAGGTGATGGATAACATCCATTTGATGATCAACAAAAATTTCCATGTGAAGGTTAATGTAGTGGTGATGAAAGGAATGAATGATCATGAGATAAATGATTTTGTTGCCTGGACCAAAGATTTACCGGTACATGTACGCTTCATTGAATTCATGCCTTTTGATGGTAACCGCTGGACAAGCAATCAGGTGTTCACCATGGAGGAAATGCTGGGAGTGATCGGCCAGAAATATACCCCTACCCCTCTGCAGAATGATCTCCATGATACCGCTAAAAAATTTGCCATTGATGGCCACAAAGGCACATTTGCCATAATAAGTACAATGAGCTCTCCATTTTGCAGTGGCTGCAACCGCATGCGCCTGACAGCCGATGGTAAAATGAAAAACTGCCTCTTCTCTCAAAAAGAAACCGACCTGCTTTCGGCACTAAGAAAAGGTGAAGATGTTTTACCGCTTATTCAGGAAAGTATCGCTTCCAAAGCCAAAGAACTGGGCGGAC
Organism: Daejeonella rubra; assembly: GCF_900103545.1. Classification (GTDB taxonomy): domain Bacteria; phylum Bacteroidota; class Bacteroidia; order Sphingobacteriales; family Sphingobacteriaceae; genus Daejeonella; species Daejeonella rubra. Next base: position 101,828 of record NZ_FNHH01000012.1, on the reverse strand, counting down.
AATTCACCAAAGATTTTGAAAAGATCCATACTGAAGACCTTCATAATAGAAGTATGATCAGTATTGGGGGATAGGGGGAAAAAATAAGCAATTAGATTTTTTATATTTAGTCCCCAATAGCTAATCAGCAATTTTTTATCGAAATTCACCATCTGTTAGTCCTAAACAAACCCGGATGCCCAAAGAATTCATACCTGTTTCAGAAGCAAAAAAACTCATCGCAGAGACGATTATACCCCTTCCCCCTTTAAAGGTATTTTTAAATGATGCTGCAGGTTTGATTCTTGCGGAAGATGTCTTTTCAGTAACTGATGTACCACCCTTTAATCAGTCATCGATGGATGGTTATGCCCTGAATTTTGACGGCTGGCAGAAGAACGGAGAACTTTTTATCGATGGTGTAGCTCAGGCAGGTCCAGCGGAATCTATTCCCTTAAAAACACAAAATGCCCGCAGGATATTTACCGGTGCAGCTGTTCCTCCCGGTGCAGACACCGTGGTAATGCAGGAAAAGACCAGTGTAAACAATGATGAGTTAACAATCTCAGATCAGAATATTATAAAGGGTCTCAATGTAAGGCTAAAAGGTTCCGAAGCAAAAGCCGGTGAACTGGCCCTGGAAAAAAACTGCTTCCTGAGTCCTCCTGCAATAGGTTTTATCGCGGGACTTGGTATCCATGAACTTTTGGTATTCCCGCAACCTTCAGTTACAATTATACTAACCGGAAATGAACTTCAGCAACCAGGTTTGGCCTTAGAACACGGCCAGGTTTATGAATCAAATTCATTTGCATTAAAAGCTGCATTAAAACAAGCTGGTATCTTCAAGGTTAATATTTTATCGTCCGAAGATACTCTCGAAACACTTACTGCTGTTTTAAATAGTGCCCTTCAGCAAAGTGATCTGGTATTACTTACCGGTGGCGTTAGTGTTGGCGACTATGATTTTGTGATCAGAGCAGCCCAGGCAAACGGAATAGAACAAGTATTTCATAAGATCAAACAGAAGCCAGGCAAGCCCATTTACTTTGGCAAAAAAGGGAAAAAGTACATTTTCGGACTTCCAGGAAATCCCGGATCCGTAATGAGCTGTTTTTATGAATATGTTTACCCTGCCCTTGGGATATTGAATAACAGCAATATAGATTTAAAACATATTCAGGCTCCGATAAGTTCAGCACAGAAAAAAGCTCCTGGTCTGACTCAATTTTTGAAGGGATACTATGACGGAAACATGGTCCATGATCTTAAAGCACAAGAATCATTCAGACTTAGTTCATTTGCAAAGGCTAATTGCCTTATCAAACTGGATGAGGATCAAACAGAATTTAATGAAGGCCAACTGGTAGAAATTCATTTGCTGCCATCATTTTAATCAAATGGAAAGCATCTATATTTTTTATCTGCTCTTATTTATAGTCGCATTTCTCTATTCATCTGTGGGACATGGAGGCGCCAGTGGATATCTTGCATTAATGGCCATTTATGCGATCTCACCGGAAGTAATGAAACCCACTGCCCTGATGCTGAACCTGTTTGTTTCACTTACTTCTTTCATCCAGTTTTACAGGGGTAAACACTTTAAATGGGATATATTTCTGCCGCTGGCACTCGCATCCATACCGATGGCATTTGCCGGCGGACTCATCACCATGGATGCAGATTTTTATAAAAAAATATTAGGTCTGTTACTGATTATTCCGGTTGTACGCTTTCTATTTTTCAAAAACATTTCCGCAGATGAGATTCAGAAGAACAATGTTTGGCTTTCCATTCTGATTGGCTCGGTTATTGGTTTTCTTTCAGGGTTGATTGGGATCGGTGGAGGCATTATTCTTTCTCCCATTTTATTATTGCTGAAATGGACCGACCAGAAACAGACTGCTGCGATCAGTGCATTATTTATTTTCGTAAATTCGTTCTCAGGACTGGCAGGACACATGTACAAAGGGTTAATTTTCAGTCCGGATATGATCAGCTTTGTTTCCATAGCATTTGCAGGTGGTCTTTGCGGGTCTTATTTCGGTTCATTGAAATTCAATCAGAACATATTAAAAAATACACTGGCAATAGTGCTCCTGGTAGCAGGAATAAAACTGATCTTTACATAATTAAACAGAGTAAATATGCAGGTACAAGTTATGATTTTCGGACAATTAGCAGATATCACGGGGACTTCTGAACTGATACTTCATGATATACCTGACACCGATACTCTTCAAGAGACCCTGCATAAATTGTATCCCGCATTGGCCAATACAAAATATGCTATTGCAATGAATAAAAAAACCATTCAGGGCAACACCATTCTTACCGGCGATACTAATATTGCCTTATTACCACCTTTTTCAGGAGGATAACCATGAGCAAACCAGCAGGGAACGAAAGATATCAACGCCAGATCTCATTAAAAGAACTGGGCGAAAGCGGTCAGCAGAAATTAAAAAATGCAAAAGTACTGGTCGTTGGAGCCGGAGGTTTGGGCTGTCCGGCATTACTTTACCTTGCCGGCGCAGGTATTGGCCGCATCGGTATTGTGGATTTCGATCTGGTTTCACTCAACAATCTTCACCGGCAGGTACTATTTTCAGTCAATGATATCGGCCTTTCAAAATCCCTGAGAGCCGGTGATATTCTGGGACAGATCAATCCAGACATTGAGATCGTGGTATTTAATCAGAAGCTAAGTAATGCCAATGCTCTGGACATCATTTCTGGATTCGATATCATAGTCGATGGTACAGATAATTTCACAAGCAGGTACATGATCAATGATGCCTGTGTTCTGTTAAACAAAACCCTTGTATATGGTGCTATTTCACGTTTTGAGGGACAATTAGCTGTATTTAACAAACCTTCCTCCAATGCAGAAATACCGTCTAATTACCGCGACCTGTTCCCACTGCCTCCCGCAGATGATGAAGTTTTAAATTGTGAAGAGGCAGGCGTGATTGGAGTTCTTCCCGGAATTATCGGAACGATGATGGCCAATGAAACGATCAAACTGATCACCGGAATTGGGGAGCCGCTGCTTAACCGCTTACTTACTTATAATTCTCTGAATAACCACTTCTTTGAAATGGAGTTAATGGTTATGCCTGAAACAGCTAAAATGATCCCAGCAGATGCTGATGCATTTAAAGACTTCAATTACGACTGGTTTTGCTCCATTAATTCGAATTTCGATCTGAGGCATGAAGATTTTGAACTAATGATGGATGATAAGGATATCCAGATTGTTGATGTGAGAGAAACAGGAGAAATGCCTGCAGTTGATGATTTTGACCATATTCATATTCCATTAAGCCATCTTAAGGTACAAATTCCTGATATAGATGCACAAACCATTGTGCTCTTCTGCCAGTCTGGAAAACGAAGTACAGGTGCAGCCGAGATATTAAGTAAACATTATGGCAAATCAAGGAAAATATATAGTTTAAAAGATGGAATCGCCGGTTGGCAAAAAAATAAATAGTTCTGGTATGTCAGAAAGAAAACCAAAAAATATTTTCCAGCAGGGTGCAATTCCTGCAACATTTATTGCTGAAAGTATTCAGAAACACAGTTCCCAAACAGCCATTGGCGGACATAGTATTTTCCTTGGTCAGGTAAGGGCGGATGAAACAGAAAATGGAAAGGTAAAATCCATAGACTTTACTGCTTTTGAGGACATGGCACAGGAAAAAATGCACCTGATCCGTGAAGATATTTTCGCTAAATATCCCCTCACTTGTATGCATGTTCATCATAGCCTGGGAGAAGTTCAGGCTGGTGAAATCTGCCTCTTTGTTTTCACTTCTTCCGCACATCGCAAAGCTGCAATGGATGCCTGCGAGGAGACTGTAGAAAGGCTGAAAGCTGAACTTCCTGTTTGGGGCAGAGAGATAATGGAAAACGAATCCCATCAATGGAAAGTCAATAAATAAAACCTGTCATGCAATCTACAGCACTCACACCCCAGGACTATTTCGATTCCTTACCGGAAGAAAGAAAAGAGTCGATGAATCATCTGAGAAAAGTAATTCTGGACAATCTGCCGAAAGGATTTTCTGAAGAAATGAGCTATGGAATGATCGGCTATGTAGTGCCACATTCAATTTACCCGGCAGGTTACCATTGCGATCCGAAATTACCACTCCCCTTTTTCGCTATTGCATCTCAAAAACACTTCATTGCTTTTTATCATATGGGAATTTATTTGAATAAAGCGATCCTTGATTGGTTTATTTCAGAATATCCCAAATATTCCAAATCGAAACTTGATATGGGCAAAAGCTGTATTCGATTTAAGAAAATGGATCAGATTCCTTTCCAGCTAATCGCTGAACTTGTTAGAAAAATGAGCGTGAAAGATTGGATCGAAACGTATGAAAGTATCAGGGTTAACAGTTAACTGTTGTCTGTTGTCTGTTGTCTGGCTACCGTACCCAATCTGTTAACCCGATAGCTATCGGGTGATAACTGATATCTCTTTACTGATAACTGTCAACCCGATAGCTATCGGGTGATAACTAACTACTAACTAACTACTAACTAACTACTAACTAACTACTAACTAACTACTAACCAACTCACTAACTATCCTCTCACACATCTCATGCGTCAGCAACGCATCCTGCATACTGAAACGAGTGCTTCCTCCGCTTTCAACAGCCTGTAAAAAATCAGCAACAATATGCTCAAATCCGCGCTTTGAAAGAGTTGATTCCCAATCATTTATTCCGGCTGAGATCTCAGTTTTGTTTCGGTTGATCTTCAGATCAGTTAAATTACAAACAGTTTTCTTTTCCTCCGCGCTAAATACTTCAACCTTTTCTTCAAGAGTTCCTGAATCACGGTTCATGACAGCAATGGCAATGGCACCGTTATCTGCGATCAGCTGAACGACCACATGAAGTAACAATCCTTTATTTTGCATCCCTCTGACTATTATCTCCTTAACCGGATAGGTAAAAAGATATAGCATGGTATCAACAACATGGATAAAATCATCAAAAACAAAGGTGCGTACATCAGCGGGCAATGAATGGCGATTCTTCTGAAGAATGATCATATTAGGATCCATCACCTTTTTCAATTCCATGTACGCAGGTGCATATCTCCTGTTAAATCCCACCATCAGAATCAATCCCTTGCTCTGAGCCAGTTCAACCAGCCTTTTAGCCGAAGAATAATGATAAGTGATCGGTTTATCAACATATACATGGATATTATGAAGTAAAAGCTGTTCCACGATATACTCATGCGACTCTGTTGCAGTATGGACAAATGCCCCCTGAATACCACTATTCAGAATTGATTCAAGGCTGAAGTGCAGATTTTTGAGCCTGTATTGATTGCCAATAGCAGAAAGGCGATCCTGATCACGGGTAAAAAGATGAAGTTCCAGATGTTTACTGCACAGAAAAGGTAAATAGGCCTTTTGAGCAATATCACCTAATCCAATAATGCCAATTTTTAACATGTTAAATCTTATTATTTTCTGACCCGAATCAAAAAGCGGCCGGAATACAGAGTCTGTAATTAAAATAATTGGGATCAGCATATTCCTGATCCAAAATACTGATGATAACAGGTAAATATAGTTATTTGACCTGTCAGCTATCTGCAGATAATAAATAAAGGCCTACCTTTATTTAAGGAATCAATCCTGCTATAAAAATTTAACTAAATTGAATGAACATGGAAATAACTAAAGATCTGAGGCTTGCAGTACTTATTGATGCAGATAATGTACCCTATGCCAATGTCAAACCCATGTTTCAGGAAATAGCCAAATACGGTACTCCTACCTTTAAAAGGATCTATGCCGACTGGACAAAACCAACCGTTTCCGGATGGAAAAAGGTACTTCTTGAAAATGCGATCACACCCATTCAGCAATACAGTTATTCAACCGGCAAAAACGCGAGTGACAGCGCCATGATCATCGATGCAATGGATATTTTATACTCAGGCAAAGTTGATGGCTTTTGTATTGTATCCAGCGACAGCGATTTCACCAGACTTGCTACCCGTTTGAGAGAAGCCGGAATGATGGTAATAGGAATCGGTGAAAAGAAAACCTTAATTCCCTTTATCACAGCATGTGATAAATTCATTTACATTGAGATACTAAAGTCTGAAGAAGCGGAGTCTGCACCTGATGAATCTCTTCCTGTAAAGAAGTCTAAAAAAACCACTCAAAAAAATACAGCTCCTTTGAATAATATTGACAAGGAACTTATCAAACTGATCAGCGATAGTATTTCTGATCTGGAGGATGAAAACGGCTGGGCATACCTTGGAAATCTGGGCAATTTACTCCTGAAAAAGAAGCCGGATTTCGATTCCAGAAATTACAATTACCCTAAACTTCTTCCCCTGATCAAAAGTCTGAATAAGTTTGAATTTGATGAAAGAGTATCAGGAAAAGGAAACATAAAACACGTATATATCAAAATAAAAGGCAATTAGAATATTGGCAAATTCAAGCAGGATCGATGAACAATGGTCTTTTATTAATTAACCTTGAAATTTTTACCGACATTTTTCCGACATTCACCGAGAAGAGTAGTAAACTCGCCTAATATATATTTACCAATAGAGAATAAGACAATACTTTTGATTCAAATTAATATGCTATGGAAAATTCTGGAAGCTCAAATCAAAAATCAGGTAAAGCCTTAGTAGGCTTGATCCTACTTGGATTAGGATTCATACTTTTATTTAGGACATTAGATATTTTCTTTATTCCTTCCTGGATATTCAGCTGGCCGGTATTCCTGATCATCATAGGAGTATTCATAGGAAAACGTCAAGGATTTAATCGCCCATCGGCTTTTATGCCAATCGTAATTGGTGTCATATTTTTAAGTAATAAAATATTGCCAGACATGGATCTAGGCAGGTTTTTCTGGCCGTTTCTGATCATTGGATTTGGAACATGGATGATATTAGGCCGGAAAAAGAAAACCCAATTGGGATCTTCTGAATGGGATAAAAAAGTGGACTCCGGATTCAATTTTGACACAGAGCCAAATGATACACAGTCAGGTTTTAACACTGGTGACTTTTCAGGGGACAGAATTGATTCAGCCTCAATTTTTGGAGGAATAAAGAAAAATATAGTTTCAAAGAACTTCCAGGGAGGTGATATCGTGAATTTTTTCGGAGGATCAGAGATCAACCTGATGCAGGCTGATATAAAAGGGCGTGTAAAAATTGAAGTGGTACAGGTGTTTGGTGGCACTAAGATCATTGTACCTGCAAACTGGACTGTTCAGTCAGAGATGGTAGCAATATTCGGTGGTATAGAAGATAAACGTCCGCCTCAATTAAATGCGATTCCTGATAAAGTTCTGATCATCGAAGGTACATCCATCTTCGGCGGAATAGATATTAAAAGTTTCTAAGATTTAATGATCCCAAACCAGGGTATAAAAATGAAACTCAAAATCAATAAACAGTGTTAAGACAGCAGGTTAGTACTGAACAAACTTCTGAACCGGTATTGTCGAAAAGCAAGCTGACATTGATCGTGGTACAATGCATTGTAGCTTGTATGATATCTCAGTCGGCAATATTGCTCTGGTTTGGCTTCAGCGCACAAACATCCTTTATTGATAGCTCGGTCAGTATTAGCCTACTTGCAATAGCCTGCTACCTTATTGGCAACAACCTTCAATATTACAGGCCCGAAAAGAACGGCTACCTGCTGATGCTTTTGTATTGTTCTATTCTTGCTTCTTTATGGCTGGTAGTCAATAACTGGACTCTTGACAAATTGATCTTAAACGATCCTCATTATTCTGAATTCTTATACAATTCATTACCCATCCGGTTTTTCATCGGACTGCTCATGATTGGCTTAATGGCCATGGTTAGCGTTGTTTGGTACACCCAGCTGGACCAGAAAGAAACAGAGAAAAGAAAACTTGAGGCCGAAACCCTTGCCAGAGATGCTGAACTCTACAACTTAAGGCAGCAGCTTCAACCACACTTTCTCTTCAATAGTCTGAATTCCATTACCGCACTGATAGGAAGCAGACCTGAAGAAGCCCGTAAAATGATCCACCAATTGTCTGATTTTCTACGTGGTACATTGAAAAAAGAAGATCAGCAGCCTGTATCACTCATCGACGAACTTGAACATTTACAATTATATCTTGATATCGAAAAAGTAAGATTTGGTCATCGTTTATCAACTGAGATCTCTTATAATGAAGCCTGTAAAGCAAAAAAACTGCCTCCCATGCTTCTACAGCCAATTGTTGAAAATGCCATCAAGTTTGGTCTTTACGATACCACAGGAGTGGTTACGATCAGTATTTTTGGAGAATGCGTTGAAAATGAACTGCATATTACTGTTCAGAACCCCTACGACCCTGATACCACAAGACCCAAGCATGGAACCGGTTTTGGACTTAGCGGAGTAAAACGAAGATTACACTTATTATTTGGCAGGACAGACCTATTGGAAACAACGTCTTATAGCCATATATTTACAACTATTGTAAAGATTCCTCAGGTATAAATATGAGAGTGATTTTAATTGATGACGAGCCATTGGCTCGTTCCGTAGTGATAGAATATCTGCAAAACTGGCCAGAAATCGAGATCGTTCAGGAATGTAATGATGGCTTTGAGGGCGTCAAGGCTATTGCCCAGTACAACCCTGACCTTATATTTCTGGATATACAAATGCCTAAGATCAATGGCTTTGAAATGCTCGAACTTATTGAACAACCACCATCCGTAATATTCACTACCGCATTCGATGAATACGCAATAAAAGCATTTGAAGAGCATGCAGTTGATTACCTGCTGAAACCATTTACCAGGGAGCGATTTGATAAAGCGGTGCAGAAATGGATGGATCAGCAACAAAGATCAGAGCCTAAACAAAATACGAAAGAGTTGCTTGAAAACCTGCAAAGTTCAAGCCCTAAAAATGATCGCATTGTAGTCAAAACAGGCAACAAGATCAAGATCATTCCTGTCACCGATATTCTGTTCCTTGCGGCAGACGATGATTATGTAAAGATCCATACCCCTGAAGGCTCATTCCTTAAAAATAAGACCATGGCCTATTTCGAAAAGATGTTGGGTGAGGATAATTTTGTCAGGGTTCACCGTTCCTACATCGTAAGGATCAATGAGATTACCAGGATTGACCCTTATGAAAAGGATTCACATCTGGCAATCCTTAAATCAGGAGAAAAAGTTCCGGTAAGTAAAACAGGATATCCGAAGTTAAGGCAGGTATTGGGGTTATGAAGCAGGAGGACTGAGGTAGGAGGACTGAGGTCTGAGCTATGAACCAAGAAGCAGGAGCCAAGAACCAGGATGATGAAGTTCAAATTTGAAATTACCCGCATTTCTTCAGACCTCATTCATCAGACCTCAGACCTCAGACCAATTGAGCCAAGAATCAAGAATTTGAATAATGAAGTACTAATTTGAATTTCGTAGTATTGCTTCCGACCTCAGACCTCATAACTAAGTAAAACTTTCCAGGCATCAGTCACATTCACATTCCCCTTCTCAAGTAAAGTCCTGGCATACTGATGCAATTCCCGTTCTCTTGTCCGGTTGTCACCGATAGTGGCGTTCAATATTTGCCTTAATTCGGGATCAAATTGAAACTTCTCAATTTCTTCATCAGAAGGCATAGCTTCCACATTTCCCAATTGCCCCAGATTATTGCCTGTCAGTATATCGGAGTTTCTGATGGATGCAGGAAGCAGGTCTACCCCTATACCCAGAGTACGCACAGGTTTTTCAACCTTAAATAAATTAGCTTCTGTTACGCGACAATACCAATCGCCACCTAAACGTGCTACAAGGTCAATTTTGGCCTGATCGATCTTACCCGATTCATCCAGTATTTCCTCATTGATATGGATAAGTTTGATCTCTGCAAGCACCAGATTTCCTGCTCCGGCATTTTCGCCCAAACTGATCACTTCCCGGATAGTACACTCCATTTGCACGGGCGATTCAGCCACTCTTGGTGGTTTAACAAGATCGGAAGCCAACTGTGTAAATCCAGCCTTTATAAATTCATTGGTACCTTTTGGATATTCTACACTAGCGAGAGAAGTTTGCTGTACCATGCTGTAATTCACCACATTGATCACACATTCGGGTACTTCTAAAACATTTTCAAGGCTATGCTTGGTCGTATTATCCCTAACCCTCCTCGCTGGTGAAAAAATACAAACCGGAGGGTTGGTGCTGAACATGTTAAAAAAGCTGAAGGGACTTAAATTGACATTGCCATCCCTATCAATGGTTGAAACAAAACAGATGGGACGCGGAGCAATCGCATACTGCAGATAATTCTGCAATTCGGCGGTCTTCAGATCAGCTACATTAATAGTTAGCATAGATATCTAAATACTTTTCTTCTTTAATTTTAAAATAGACCAGTCAGTATCTGCCTTAATGATCGTATTGGTAAGCCTTCCCAGTCCGGTGATCTCCATCTCTACAATATCTCCGGGTTGAAGCCATTGCGGCTTAAAATCAGGATCATTCAACAGTCCGGTTCCATTTAATTCAAGGAAACAACCTGTTCCGACTGTTCCTGAGCCAATTACATCGCCCGGCAAAATATCCGCACCATAAGAACAACGCTCAATGATCTCTGCAAAGGTCCAGTCCATATCACCCATTGACCCGGAAGAAACCTCTTTACCATTCACCCAGCATTTCATATCCAGCGCATAGGCATTACCAGTATGGCCAGGCTTTGCCGGAATTTTATAGGATTCAAGTTCATCAGGAGTAACCAGCCATGGACCAATAACCGTTGAAAAGTCTTTTCCTTTTGCGGGACCCAGATTCAACAGCATCTCCTCCATCTGCAGGGTACGGGCGCTCATATCATTCATGATCATATAACCGGCTATATAATCATCGGCTTCAGAAGCCTTCACATTCCTTCCCTTTTTACCGATCACAATGGAGGCCTCCAACTCAAAATCAAGCTTTTCAAAATGATCAGGCATACATTCAATATCCCCAACACCCTGAATGGAATTATGATTTGTAAAATAAAAAATGGGATACTGATCAAATTCGGGGATCATATCTACCTTTCTGTTTTTGCGGGCCGAAGCCACATGCTGTCTGAACGCGTATCCATCTCTGCAAGAACTTGGATGAGGAACCGGAGCCAAAACCTCAAAGAAGATCTCCTCTTTCGCTTCCTGCTTACCCGACTTTATTTCATTATCAACTTTTTTTGCCCTGTCCATTAATTCCTCTCCCCCATTCAGAAACTCATTCATGGAGTCAGGAATAAGCTTATCACAGGAATTCAGATTATAAATATGGCCCTTAATGAATAAGCCCAAATGCTCACGGTCTTCGGTTTTATAGGAAACTAGTTTCATGAAATTATAATTTAGGTTAGCAGCTTATCAAAACTAATAATTTTTGACTGTATGGATAAATTTGAAGCTAAATAAAACAAATGAAATGCAGGCTCTTTATGATTTAATTTTCATAAAAATATTATTGTTTTTTAAAGGTTATAAAGCTTGTCTACCGCAGGAAGGCTTGCATGAGCGCAAGTTTTTTGCATTTTTTTATGTCTTCAGCAGTGTTCAAAAGATCGCCCAGCTAAGTTCATTCGTTGTATGAGCGGTAAACCTGCCTACCGCAGGCAGGCCCATGCAAGTTTCACTGAAAGAAAAGCTTACCTTTGTATCAACCAATTATAAATTCCAGTAAATTCTAATTTATGCCTGTTTATCATACATTAGGATCTATTCCTCATAAGCGTCATACCGTATTCCGTAAACCGGATGGTTCACTGTATGCTGAGGAATTGGTCTCAACCGAAGGTTTTTCCAGCCTATATTCGCTGGTTTATCATTGTCATCCCCCAACAATTGTCAAAGAATTGGGTGAGCCCTATTCTGTAGAACCAAAGATCGCAAGAGAAAAACATTTGCGCCATACCAGTCTTACCGGCTTCAAGATCAAGCCTGAAAATGATTATCTGGAAAGTCGCAAGCCTGTTTTAGTGAATAGTGATCTTCATATCTCTCTGGCTGCTCCGCGACATTCCATGACCGATTATTTTTACAAGAACAGTCAGGCAGATGAAGTTATTTTCATTCATGAGGGCAGCGGAACTCTGAAAACCGGGTTTGGAAAGATACCCTTTGAATACGGCGACTATCTGGTTGTTCCCCGGGGTACTATTTATCAGATGGAATTCAATACGGAAGATAACCGCTTGTTCATAGTAGAAAGTTTCAGTCCGATACGCACCCCAAAAAGGTATCGAAACGAATGGGGACAATTAATGGAACATTCCCCATTCTGTGAAAGGGATATCAAACGCCCGCAAGATCTTGAAACGATCGATGAAAAAGGTGATTTCAAAGTGCTGATCAAAAAGCAGGGTTTAATCTACCCTTATATTTACGGTACTCATCCCTTCGATTTTATAGGATGGGATGGCTTTCATTATCCTTGGGCATTTTCTATTCATGACTTCGAACCGATCACAGGCAGGGTTCATCAACCGCCACCGGTCCATCAGACCTTTGAAGGACATAATTTCGTAATCTGCTCCTTCTGTCCTCGTAAATATGATTATCATCCCGACGCTATACCTGCCCCTTACAACCATAGCAATGTGGACAGTGATGAGGTTTTATACTATGTAGATGGCGATTTCATGAGCAGAAAAAGTGTGGTCAGGGGACAGATCACTCTGCATCCGGGCGGAATTCCTCATGGACCGCATCCGGGGACTGTTGAAAAATCAATTGGCAAAGAAAGAACTGAAGAGCTGGCCGTTATGATCGATCCTTTCAAACCATTAATGCTGACGGATTATGCCCTGAGCATTGAGGATGAAAGCTATCATAAAAGCTGGCAGGAGAATATAGAATAAAGTAAATCCTGAGAAATGGGCTGTTCCCAATTATTGGCAGACGGCTTTTAGGTTCATATTAAAAAACGATCATGAAAACAGAATTAGTTGAAAATATAACACAAAATATTGATTTCCTTCCCCTTAAAGGAACAGATTTCATCGAATTATATGTTGGTAACGCCAAGCAGGCGGCACATTTTTATAAAACCGCCTTTGGATTTCAAAACCTTGCATATGCAGGTCCGGAGACTGGTGTAAAAGACCGTGCTTCCTATGTTCTTATACAAAACAAGATCCGACTGGTACTCACCACTCCATTATTTCCGGAACATCCTATATCCGAACAATTAACCAAGCATGGCGATGGCGTAAAAATCATTGCCCTCTGGGTAGATGATGCTTATGATGCTCATTTACAGACTACTTCAAGAGGGGCAGAAAGTTATATGGATCCTCAAACGCTGGAGGATGAAAACGGCGAGATTCGCATGAGCGGAATCTATACCTATGGCGAAACGGTTCATTTATTCATTGAACGCCATAATTATACGGGATTATTCATGCCGGGATATCAAAAATGGGAAAGTCATTATAACCCGGAACCGGCAGGATTGCTTTATGTAGATCATTGTGTGGGAAATGTAGGATGGAACCAGATGGATAAATGGGTTAAGTTCTATGAGGATGTAATGGGTTTCCGAAATATCCTGACCTTTGATGACAAGCAGATCTCTACCGAATATTCCGCGCTGATGAGTAAGGTAATGAGCAATGGGAATGGTTATGTTAAATTTCCGATCAATGAACCTGCAGAGGGCAAAAAGAGATCACAGGTTGAAGAATACCTTGATTTCTACGGTGATGAGGGTGTTCAGCATATTGCCATTGCAACCCATGACATTGTTGACACAGTAACAAAACTTCAGGATCGCGGGGTCGAATTTTTAAAGGTCCCAGCGGTATACTATGATGATCTGGAGCAGCGTGTTGGTAAGATCGAGGAAGATATTGAGCCGCTGAAACATTTAGGGATCCTGGTTGACCGTGATGAAGAAGGGTACTTATTGCAGATCTTTACCAAACCTGTTGAAGACCGTCCGACACTTTTCTTTGAGATCATTCAGCGCAAGGGTGCAAAATCATTTGGAGCCGGAAATTTCAAGGCTTTATTTGAAGCATTGGAACGCGAGCAGGAGTTAAGAGGGAATTTGTAAGGAAAACGCTAATACCTATTCAATAATACTAAGAAATTTTATATCCTTAGGCAGTGATGGATCTTTACTACATAGAATCATTTTGTTTCTGTTGGTAAAGATCCTTCATCCGTTTAATAAATAGGCAGGGACCAAGATTCAATTGTTTCAAAAATATAGGGATATCCCTGTATTTCAATGAAATTTGCGATTTCATTTCCTTAAAACCCCCAAAACAATATCTTTGTTAAAATTAGTATCGCTTTGAAGAAACGTATCGCCATTTTCGCCTCCGGTTCCGGATCAAATGCCCAAAAGATCATGGAATATTTTAAAAAACATCAGGATGCAGAGATCGCCATTGTTCTGACCAATAATCCTGAAGCTTACGTTTTACAGCGTGCAGATAATTTTGAGATCCCCTCCCACAGTTTTGATAAGCACGAATTTTACAAAACCGATGATATAGTCAAACTATTAAAGAATCTACAGATCGACCTTATCGTACTTGCTGGTTTTTTATGGCTTATTCCTGAGAACCTGATAAAAGCATTTCCAAATAAGATCATCAATATTCATCCTGCACTTCTCCCTAAATATGGAGGTAAAGGAATGTATGGTGATAAAGTGCATCAGGCAATACTGGATGCCGGTGAAGAAGAATCAGGAATTACCATCCATTTCATTAATGAACATTTCGATGAGGGTGAGGCTATACATCAGTCGCGTTTTAAAATTGAAAAGGGTGATGATATTGAAATGATCAAGTTCAAGGGTCAGCAGCTTGAACATCTGCACTATCCTAAAGTGGTTGAGCAATTGCTGAAAAAGATGAAAAGTTAGGCTGAAAGGTGAAAGCAGAAAGCTAAAACCAGAAAGCACAATATAAAATTGAAAGTTTTTTTTAATAAATATCCTGCTAATTTCTAATCCTTCCTGCCTTTTTTAATAAAATACCAATTTTTCCAAACGCTTTTAGCTTTCTGCCTTCACCATTTTCTTTAGCTTTTTTAGCTAAATTTTAACATCAAACCGATCAAAAAAACTATCTTTGCGGCTTTAAAACCGTATTCTCAATGAGCCACCCTGTTAAGATCAAAAACGCCTTAATTTCTGTCTATTATAAAGATAATTTAGCCCCACTAATCCAACAACTTCATGAACAGGGAGTTGTTTTTTATTCAACCGGCGGGACTGAAAAATTCATTCGTGAACTTGGCATTGATGTGATAGCAGTAGAAGATCTGACAGGTTATCCCTCCATTCTTGGTGGCAGGGTAAAAACCCTCCATCCAAAAGTATTTGGTGGTATCTTAAATCGCAGAGAACATAAGGAAGATCAGGTACAGATCGGGCAATATGAAATTCCTGAGATCGACCTTGTTATTGTTGACCTCTACCCTTTCGAAGAAACAGTTAGCTCTGGAGCATCAGAGGAAGACATCATTGAAAAGATCGATATTGGTGGCATCTCACTAATACGCGCAGCAGCAAAGAATTTTAATGATGTAGTGATCATAGCCTCAAAAGATGATTATAAAACTTTAGGTAATATTCTTTCTGAAAATGGCGGATATACCCTGTTAAGTCATCGTAAATCATTTGCACGTCAGGCATTTAACGTATCATCACATTACGATACAGCAATTTTCAATTATTTCAATCAGGAAGATCCTTTAACTGTATTCAAATACAGCGAGCAAAAAGCCAGCACCCTGCGTTATGGAGAAAACCCGCATCAGAAAGGTGTTTTTTATGGCAATCTGGATGCCATGTTTGAAAAGCTGAACGGCAAGGAACTCTCTTACAATAATTTGGTGGATGTGGATGCTGCAGTTGCTCTGATCGATGAATTTGAAACTCCAACATTTGCAATTTTAAAGCATACAAATGCTTGTGGTATAGCTTCCAGCGATTCAATTCTGGACGCATGGAAAACCGCACTGGCCTGCGACCCGGTTTCAGCATTCGGAGGTGTATTGATCTGTAACCGCGAAATAGATGAAGAAACCGCCAGGGAAATAAGCAATCTATTTTTTGAAGTATTGATCGCTCCTTCATTCGAGGAGAACGCCCAAAAAATATTATCCGGGAAAAAGAACCGTATCTTATTAAAAAGAAATGATGTTCAGCTTCCTGCAAAGCAATTCAAAACATTATTGAATGGCGTTATTGAACAGGATAAAGACTTGTTAATGGAAACTGCTGATCAAATGACCACAGTAACTGAACGCAAGCCTACGCAGCAACAGCTAATGGATCTGGTTTTCGCAAATAAAATTGTTAAACACACCAAATCGAACACAATTGTCCTGGCAAAAGATGGCCGCTTAATTTCCAGCGGTGTTGGACAGACATCAAGGGTTGATGCTTTACAACAGGCAATAGTCAAAGCAAAAGCTTTTAACTTCAGTATTGAGGGTAGCGTGATGGCATCTGATGCCTTCTTCCCTTTCCCTGATTGTGTCGAAATTGCAGCCAAAGCTGGTGTAGTTATGATATTACAGCCAGGAGGATCCATAAAAGATCAGGAATCCATTGATATGGCAAACGACAAAGGTGTAGGAATGGTTACCACTGGAATCAGACACTTTAAACATTAAAAACCGATGAAGATTATTATGAAGCCGAACAGACATCATCATAATAATCATTGATAAAAAGAGTTTATCTTAGCATACTTTTCACCACGATAACAAATAAGGAATGGGATTATTTAATTGGTTTACACAAGAGATTGCCATTGACCTTGGCACTGCAAATACTCTTATAATACACAACGATAAAGTTGTAGTTGATGAGCCTTCAATTGTGGCCTTTGACCGGACAACCAACAAGGTTATTGCAATAGGCAAGCAGGCCATGCAGATGGAAGGTAAGACCCATGATAATATCCGCACAGTAAGGCCATTAAAAGATGGCGTTATTGCCGATTTCAATGCTGCTGAATACATGATCCGTGGTATGATCAAAATGATCAACAATGGTAAAGGCTGGTTTTTCCCTTCCTTACGTATGGTAATATGCATCCCATCTGGTATTACAGAAGTTGAAAAGCGTGCTGTACGTGACTCGGCAGAGATCGCAGGAGCAAAAGAAGTTTACCTGATCCATGAGCCTATGGCTGCTGCTGTCGGTATTGGAATAGATGTGGAAGAACCGATGGGAAATATGATCATTGACATTGGTGGTGGTACCACTGAGATAGCTGTTATTGCACTTTCAGGTATTGTTTGTGATCAGTCTATCCGTGTAGCCGGAGATAATTTTGACAGTGATATTGTTCAGTATATCCGCAGACAACATAATATCATGATCGGTGACCGTACAGCAGAAAAGATCAAAATTGAAGTTGGAGCAGCATTGCCCGAACTTTCAGATCCACCTTCTGATTATGCTGTCCAGGGGCGTGACCTTATGACAGGAGTTCCTAAACAGATCACCGTATCCTATACTGAAATAGCACATTGTCTGGATAAATCAATTTCAAAAATTGAAGAAGCAATTTTAAAAGCTCTGGAGATCACTCCTCCTGAACTTTCTGCAGATATATATCAAACAGGAATTTATTTAACAGGCGGAGGCGCATTATTACGTGGCCTTGATAAAAGAATTGCAGCTAAAACAAAACTACCTGTTCATGTTGCCGAAGATCCATTGCGTGCAGTTGTTCGCGGAACTGGAATCGCATTGAAGAATATTGGGACTTTTAAATTTTTGATGCAATAGAAAGTAGTAAGTTTTAAGTGGTAAGTAGTAAATTTTAAGTAGTAAGTTTTAAGTAATAAGTTTTAAGTAGTAAGTGCTGAGTAATAAGTGGTAAGTATTATAAAGTTTATCTTCGAAAGATGAATAATATTTCCAATATCAAAATTTATTAAACTATACATGCAACAGATCGAATGTTATAAATTAAGCCTTATTTAAACCTTAAACAACAGACAACTTAAAACCTATAACTTACAACCTATAACTTATAACCATAGACTTACAACTTAAAACTTATAACTCCAAGCATGCGTAACCTCTGGCTTTTCATCAGTAAGTACAACGCATTTTTTCTACTGATTATATTTTTCACCATTTCGCTGATCCTACTTATTAAGAACAATTCTTACCAGCGTGCAAGTGTCTGGAATTCTTCAAATCAGCTGATTGGCCGGTCCTATGAACGGGTAAATGAAATCAGCAGTTACCTGACACTTGGGAAAACCAATGACAGCCTGGCTGCAGAGAATGCCAAACTTAGAAATCAGCTCGCTACTTCCTTTAAAAGTGATAGTATAAAGCAGATTACAGTCCGTGATACCACATTAAAACAACAATACACGTATACTGTTGCAAGAGTCATTAACAACTCCGTACATCAGAAGAATAATTATCTGACCATTAACCGTGGCACTAAACATGGGATCGCCAAAGGGATGGGTGTTACTTCTGCTAAAGGAATTGTAGGCATTGTATTAAATGTTAATGAAAATTTTGCAACCATACGTTCATTACTTCATACCGAAACAAAAGTTAGCGCTAATGTAAATGGCAATATCGGCTCCCTGGTTTGGGGGGATGGGAATTATGATCCGCGATTTGCCTATCTAAAGGATATTCAAAGTCATTTGATCATAAAAAAAGGCGCCAGAGTAGTTACATCAGAATTTTCTCTGTTTCCGGAAGGAACTAATATTGGTTATGTTGCAGAAACCAGAGCCAAGGATGGCGATAGTTCTCTTGATATTAAAGTGAAATTAGATACTGATTTTGCGACATTACAATATGTCTATGTGATCAATAATCTTTTATCCGCAGAACAATTGTCTTTAGAAGCTCAAAATAAAGTCGAATAATGGGACGAGTAGTAATCACCAATAGTATCCGTTTTCTTTTGCTGATCGCCACTCAGGTATTTCTGTTGAAAAACATTGGCTATTATAACCTGAGTATACCCTATATGTATATTCTATTTATTCTTATTCTTCCTTTTGGAATTCCCAATGGACTACTCTTCTTGTTTGCATTCTTAACAGGATTAACAATTGATGTTTTCTATGACACACTGGGACTAAATGCCGCTGCCTGTACGGTAATGGCATTTGTAAGGATCGTTTTTATCAGCCTTACTGTTCAACGTGATGGATTTGACAATGAGCCTGAACCAAGTCTTGGGATCATGGGCTTCCGATGGTTTATTTTCTATGCCTTTATTCTGACATTCTCTCATCATTTTATTCTGTTTACTTTCGAAAATTTTAAATTCACCGAAATCGGATACACCTTAATTCGTGTGATTCTGAGTACGCTTTTTACAGTTTTTCTAATACTGATCACAGAATTTGCCTTCTTCCGCAAAAAAGTTCGCTAATCTTTAAGATCCTTTATTCTCACTCATGGATGGAATATAATTTAATCCTGGGGTCATATAATGCAGAAGTAGAACTCTGGAATATCTGAAATTTAATGGTGCCAGAATTAGCACAACAGGAAAAATAGTACCCATATAAAGCCATGGGCTTTCAGTATTTCCCGTAATAAAATAAGTCAATATGCCAACAGTGATCATCTGAGCTACATTTAAAGCATAACTGATGAACATCGATACATAGAAATATCCCAGTTCACGTTCATATTTTAAGGCACAATGAGAGCAGCTTGTATACATTTTCTGTGATTTAAAGCCGTACATAGGATTCATAAACATATCTCCTCTTCTGCAACGGGGGCATTTCGCATTCAACACAGCATAGGTCTGTGAAATTGGTTTTATACCGGTATTATTATGAGTATTTTCCATATTATTTAGTTAAATTTTTTCTTCTGAATTCTTCGGGACTGATCCCCGCATGTTTTTTAAATGATCTGCTGAAATAGGAATTGTCATTAAAATTAAGACGATCGGAAATTTCGTTGATTGTAAGATCATAATTGACCAATAGCCTTTTCGCTTCCAGGAACAACCTGTCTCTGATAAGCTGCCCGGCTGGAATACCCAGTAAATCATTACATAAGGCATTTAAATGATTGGGAGTTATATAAAGCAGTTCTGCATATTCCCTAGGAAGCCTGAGTTTAGCATAGTTGTTCTCAATAAGTTTTCTGAAGTTCTTCAGGAGGGTATGATTATATGATGTACCGGTTTCGAGAGCAGGAGCAGCATTTAAGCGGGAAACCAGAATAAAAACATGTAAGAGCAGGGCCCGGACCAAGTGAAGATTGAATGGTCGGTTTTCTGTACCCTCAGATAATATTTCTTCAAATATCCCTCTAACCTTCGATTCCAGTTCATTTGGTATTTGAAGTACGGAATCATTTACAGATCCGCTAAAAAAAGTAAATTCTTCAAGCAGATCCGGTTTTAATAAAAAGGATTGAAAGAATGGAATTGAAAAATTGATAACATACCCATCTACATTACCTTCAAAATCCCAACTGTGAACCTGTCCGGGTATCATGAAATAGATCTGAAACTCTTTGACAGGAAAGGTTTGAAAATCAATCGTATGAGTCCCATTGCCCTTAGTAAACATCACAAAGTGATAAAAATTATGACGGTGTGAATTATAAAGGTCTTTATGAGATGCCCAATAGCTAGCTAAACGGCTAACCAGAATATCTTCATTCCTGAACTCAGCAAAGGAAGTGATATTATAAACAGGAATTTCACCCTTCATCCTGCAAATTTACAGATACTTATACCAATAGAGTGGCACAATTCATGGGTTAAATGGTACTTTTTACTGATTTATTGCTATATATTAAATAAAGATCAGCCATGAAGCCCATTTAAAAGAAATTCTAAATGAAAATCGTGGAGATTCGGGTAAACATAAGTAATATGACAATTTTTAACATCACCGGAATAAAATGGAAAATAAGCATTGGCGAATCAATCAAACCAGAAGCATAATTACACATAGCCGAGTGAAAATGACCAAATAATTAAATACAGCTAACAACTGCTGAACAATTCTTTCTTACTTTTGCGTTTGATAAAAAAGCTTTGGTTACAAAAGTGTTCAACCAACATTAAGCGATTGAAATATCAAAATGAATAAAGCGGGACTAATACATAATTTCATACAGGTTAATGAATAGTTTTTTTGCCAGGAAGTTTGTGGTTCAGGGAATATTCATCGCTATAATAGCGATTCTGCTTGCCCGTCTGTTTTACATTCAGGTGATCAGTGATGAATATATTCTTTCTGCAGAAAATAATGTGATCAGACGGTTACCAATTTACCCGGCAAGGGGTGTAATTTTAGACCGCTATGAAAAGATCCTGGTACAAAATGAACCTGTTTACGACCTTATGGTTATCCCTCGTGAGGTTAAGGCTTTCGATACACTTGAATTCTGCAAACTGATTGGAATTGATAAAGCCGGTTTTGACAGACGTTTTAAAAAAGCACGAAACTACTCTCCCTACAAGGCATCCATATTTGAAAAACAACTTTCTGTGCAGATATATGCATCATTTCAGGAAAAACTGACCAATTTCCCGGGCTTTTTTGTTCAAAACCGCACAGTTCGCCGATACCCTGATAGTATTGCTGCCCATTTCCTGGGCTATATCGGGGAAGTAAATCAAAAAGTGATCGAAAAATCTAATGGCTTCTATAGCCAGGGAGATTATCACGGCATCACAGGAATTGAAAAATCATACGAGGAATTATTAAGAGGACAACGTGGTGTTCAAAATCTTATGGTGGATGCTTTGAACAGACCTAAAGGAAATTATGCGGGTGGGAAGTATGATACGGTGGCTGTATCAGGGGAACATATGATGTCTTCACTTGACAAGGATCTGCAAAAATTCGGTGAACAGCTGATGCAAAATAAGATCGGCAGTATCGTGGCAATCGAACCTTCCACTGGAGAAATTCTATCTTTTGTCAGTAGTCCGGGTTATGATCCAAACCTCATGGTAGGCCGGCAGCGTGGCAATAATTATATGGCTTTACTGAATGATAAATACAAGCCAATGTTCGTTCGGCCAATTCAGGCTGAATATCCACCGGGCTCCATATTTAAGGTAGTAAATGCATTAGTTGCTCAGCAATTCGGCTTGATCAATGAAAATACATATTTCTTTTGCCCCGGGGGCTATCGTTATGGCAGAAGAGGATATATGGGATGCACCCACGTTCATGGGTCAGTAAATCTGAAATCCTCTATTACAGAATCCTGCAATACCTATTATGGCTATACTTACAGTCGTATGATCGATTTTGCAGGTATGCGCCCTGTAAATGCATTTAAAAAATGGAGGAATGCTGTTTCTTCTTTTGGTATTGGTACTGCACTGGGAATTGATCTTCCGGGAGAACGAAATGGACTGCTGCCGACAGATGAACTCTATACAAAACGATTCAAAAATGATCGCTGGGGATCTGCCTATACAATTTCTCTATCCATTGGACAGGGGGAACTAGGTATTACACCTTTACAAATGGCCAACGTGATGGCTATCGTTGCCAATCGTGGCTTTTTTTATAAACCACATCTTATCAAGGCCATAGGTGATAAAAAAGTTATTAAGGAAGAATACCTCAAAAAAAACAATGCAGGTATCGACTCCAAATATTTCGATGTAGTTATAGATGGAATGAGTGCGGTGGTAAACCAACCCAGCGGTACTGCATGGTATTCGAAGATCATCGATATTGAAATGTGCGGCAAAACGGGAACCGTACAAAATCCACATGGAAAAGACCATTCTGTATTTGTAGCATTTGCACCGCGTGATAATCCAAAGATAGCTATAGCCGTAGTTGTTGAAAATGCAGGATTTGGAGCAACCTGGTCGGCGCCAATAGCCAGCTTAATGGTTGAAAAATATATTAAAAAGACCATCAGCAGACCTCAGGCGTATGTAGATCGCTTGCTGCAGGCGAATTTATTACCGGGAGCCGTTGGCAATTCACCCTCAGTTAAAAAACCCGTAACAGATAGTACTAGTAATAATACCAAAAAGCCTAATAAGGCAAATAGAGTTATAAGTAATAATGAATAATCAACGCAGCCTCTTTTTTAATGTAGACTGGTTCATCATATTAACCTATCTAACCCTCTGCGTGATCGGATGGTTCAACATCCATGCGGCTGTTTATGACCCTATGAATCCCAGCATTCTGGATCTGGATACCAATTATGGCAAACAGCTGATCTTTATAATTTCTGCAATAATAATTGGTTTCGCTATTCTCCTGCTGGACAGCAAGTTCTTTAATACTTTTTCTCCCATTTTCTATGGAATAACAATCATTCTGCTCATTCTCGTGCTCATTATTGGCCGGAATGTTGGTGGCAATCAGGCATGGATACCTATTGGAAGTTTCAGGCTACAGCCATCTGAATTTGCCAAATTTGCCACCTGTCTCCTGCTGGCAAGGTATCTCAGTTCAGGGACAATAAAAGTGCAGGATCTTAAAACACAATTAGTAGCAGCGTTTATTATTCTCTTGCCAACAGCGCTCATACTATTGCAACCGGATGCAGGTTCTGCCCTAACCTTCAGCTCACTGATCTTTGTGCTATATCGCGAAGGACTTTCTGGATACTTCCTGGTAATAGAAGGTCTTTCAATCTTACTATTCGTTCTTACAGTTCTCTATAATAAATATATTGTGCTTGTCGGTGTACTTGTTTTTGCAGGGATCATGATCTATTTCTATCGGAAAAACAGAAAAATGATCACTGTAACAGGCTTTGGAGTGCTTTTTTCTATACTATTTATATTCTCAGTTGATTTCGCATATAATGAGATCCTTAAACCCCATCAAAAGAACCGTATTGACGTTATTCTTGGTAAAGTAAACGACCCACGGGGAATTGGATATAACCTGAATCAATCAAAAATTGCGATCGGTTCCGGAGGTCTTTGGGGCAAGGGTTATCTCCAGGGTACACAAACTAAATATGATTTTGTTCCTGAACAGAGCACTGACTTTATATTCTGCACGGTAGGTGAAGAATGGGGATTTGCAGGATGCTTTGTTGTAATAGGGCTTTACCTGTTCTTACTGATAAGAATCGTAAATATTGCAGAACGACAGCGATCTTCCTTCTCAAGAATATATGGCTATGGAGTGGCATCCATCCTGTTTTTTCACATTTTTATCAATATTGGAATGACCATCGGACTGATTCCGGTGATTGGAATTCCATTGCCATTTCTTAGCTATGGAGGTTCATCGCTATGGAGTTTTACGATCCTGCTCTTTATTCTGTTAAAATTCGATTCAAACCGTATGGGTATTATTTAGAAAATCGACGGTTAAGGATCTCATAGAACTTATCAGCAACATCCTGTTTTTCTGCCCAGCTATTCTTTAACGCATAATTTTGTTTTAGAAAATTATCTGCGGCTTCAAAATTATCGAAACGATTCAAAAGCTCTATTGCTTCACTATATGCCAGACTATATCCGTTAAAAAGATCTCTTACAAATTGTAATTTGTCATTCAGGCTGATGAGTCCTTTAAGGTCTTTGGATTGCCTTTGATTAAACTGGCTGGATACAGTATTTTGTGAGGATTGAGCAGAAAGTATCTCATTTAAAGTAAGTGGATGCAGGTCTGATTCAGAATGAGACACCGGCTCTTCAATGGTTTCATTGGCTTGAAATTCTACAATCGGTTCCTCAGAAATTACATGCTGAAGGTTCTCCATCGCTTCACTTTTATCCAAATCCACAACAGATTCTTCTAGCGGTACCGTTTTTAATCTTGTTTTCTCATCAATAACCCGCATTTCTTCTTCCGTAAGGGGTCTGTCGAATAGCTCATCAGCAGACTTTTCTTCAAAATCAAAAGATACAAGGCTTTCATTTTCTATTCCGAACTTCCAGTCAGGGATAGTTACCTCTTCCACCTCCTCTTCATAAACTTCCTCTTCATGCGATTCACTTTTCACTGAAACTACATTTCTGGTTTCCTCATTCTTAATTTCAGAAATAGTATTATCCTTTTTTAATTCGCCGGAACTTTTATTTAGTTTTAAAAGGATTGAAATATGGTCGGATAGAAAATCAGCATTCGCTGCAAAAAGCTCCAATTCAAGCTCATTTAAATTATCCGGATTTTGGGAGAGATATTCAAATTGTTCATTAAGCTCAGAAATAATACCACCGACTTTCTTAAAAATTTCTTTCTTATTCATCATCATTTCAAAAATGGGTTTTTGGACTCAGATCAGCCTTAAAATGGCGCTAAAGAAAATTGCGCATATCCAAATATAAGGACATTTATCTAGAATAGGGACTAATATTTAATCCCTAACACCGTCAATCCGGCAGAAAATTCAGATATTTGATACCAGAAAAAAAGCGGGGAAACGAGCAGAATGTTATTCAGTGAGCATAATTTTAAGCGAAGAAAAGAACTAGGGGGCAGCATTGAAGTTATTTGCGGTTCCATGTTTTCCGGAAAGACAGAAGAGCTGATCAGAAGGCTTCGCCGTGCACAAATAGCCAAACTAAACGTTGAAATTTTCAAGCCCAAAACAGATACGCGCTATGATGAAAACTCTGTGGTTTCTCACGATCTGAACTCTATACATTCCACTCCTGTTGAAAATGCTGCCTCCATTCTTTTATTAGGTGCAAATACCGAAGTGGTTGGCATTGATGAGGCTCAATTCTTTGATGATGAATTACCTGATGTTTGCAACAAACTTGCAAATCGCGGAATACGCGTGGTGATTGCAGGCCTGGATATGGACTTTCAGGGTAAGCCATTCGGCCCCATGCCTGCATTGATGTCGATTGCTGAATTAGTGACTAAGGTTCATGCCGTTTGTCTGCAATGCGGCGGTCCCGCAACCTATTCTTACCGTACAGCAGCCAGTGAATCAAAAATTTTACTGGGTGAAAAAGAAAGTTACGAACCCCGCTGCAGAACCTGCTATAATAGTATCGGTTAAAAATCAGCTGTACAAGTGTAATTATTCAAATTTCTCAAATCTTCCTTTATCTGAGGTACAGATCCCTTTGTATAGGTCTTCAGGAACCTTAAACTTAAGCAAGAGAAGATTACGTATATCAATAAAAACCGTAAAGATTTTAACTACCAGTTAACCCAATTCTGCCTTTCCTTTCCTGATCCTTAAACTTTAGATTATGAAGAATATCCTAAAAGTCCTTTTTACCATATGCTTTCTGGTAATCATTGCCGCAAGTTGTAGTAAAAGCGATAGTCAAAGCACTCCGGAGCTGAGTTTCCCTGCGATAAAGGCTGCTTTTGGAGATAATATAGATCTGAATAGTCTGAGTAATTATTCAGGACAGATCAAACCTGCCTATATCATAAAAGACAATACCGGTGCCAACCCGATATTAAATGCGAAAGCAACTTTGGGAAGGGTACTATTTTATGACAAAAGTTTAAGTGTAAATAATTCGGTATCATGCTCCAGCTGCCATAAACAAGAATTTGCATTTAGTGATTCTGCATTGGTAAGTAGCGCGATTCTTGGCGGCGTAACTGCAAGACATTCAATGAGATTGGTCAATTCAAGATTTGCTGTAGAGCAAAAATTTTTCTGGGACGAGCGGGCGGCAAGCCTGGAACTGCAAACTACCCAGCCTATGATGGATCATTCCGAAATGGGTTTTAGCGGTCAGAATGGTAGACCCGCTTTTAGTACTTTATTGACCAAACTACAAGGAATACCATATTATAATGAACTGTTTAAATTTGCCTATAATGATGTAAATGTCACAGAGTCACGCTTACAGGAATGTCTCGCACAATTTATCAGAAGCATTCAATCTTTTGATTCCAAATATGACGCAGGAAGAGTACAAGTTGCTAATGACAATCAAAACTTTCCTAATTTCACTGCCGAAGAAAACTCGGGGAAAAATTTATTTATAACACCTCCTGTTTTTGATGCAAATTCCAGCAGAATAGCAGGCGGTGTTGGCTGCAATGCCTGTCATAATGCCCCTGAATTTGATATCGATCCTAACAGCCGAAACAATGGAATTATCGGAGTTATCAATGGTGCAAACAGGGATCTGACAGTTACACGTGCTCCTTCATTAAGAGACCTAACCAGAGTTGGCGGAAGAGTGAACAGTCCTATGATGCATACCGGAGCGAACCGAACAGTGAGGGCAGCGATTAATCACTATAATACAATTGCTTTAAATCAGAATCAAAATCCGAATCTGGATGCACGGCTGGCACCAAATAGAATCGGGCAGAGTTTAAACTTAACTGAAAATGAAGTAAGTGCTCTTGTCGCATTTTTGCAAACACTTTCAGGAACAAACGTTTATACAGATAAAAAATGGAGCGATCCTTTTCTATGATCCACTGACCGTACAGTGTATTTTGGGATCTATTTAGAGATGATCATCTTCAATGTTTTTTCTTTGCCATCAAACAACATTTTATAGAAATAAATTCCGGGGTCTAAATCTGTGAGCTCAACATTTACACCATAAGAACCTTTCTGCAAACTTCCATTGAGCAATTCTTTAACAGGTTGACCAATTGAATTATAAAGTAAAAGTGAGACCAATCCTGCTTTATCGATTCCAAATTCAATCGTACTTTGATCGGCAGCAGGGTTAGGATAATTTTGCTCCAGTACAAATCCATCCTCCAAAATTTCTGCCATTGAGTTATTTTGCTCTTCGTATTTTTTTTGTGCGGAAATAGCAGATGCCTGAATATCAGTCAAATTATCGCCTGCCAGCAAGGCGAATGCCACCTTAACCGAGCCATTCACAGGAATAGTATAAGGTCCATAACCGGAGACAAACATCACATCATAACCATTTGAAGAATTCTCGCCCAGGCTTGTTGCCTTAATACCACTCGAAAGGGTTTGATATTTCTCGGCCACGCTAAAACCATTTCCGGTCTGAAGCGGATCACCTAAAACCTGGGCACTCATCGGATAATATAAGGGTTGTCCTATCGGACTCAACAGTTTGACTCCGGCATAAGGTGTGTTTCCATATTTTCCGTAAACATATCCCAGTCTGTTGATTACATCGTATTTGGTAATGTCGGTTCCATAGGGATCTACATCCCAATCGGTAAAAAGACCAGCGTAAATATCATTTAAAACTGTTTTACCTGTATTTTCAATTTCATACTCGGCCAGAACATATTTATCATCGGGAGCAGCCGAGAAAGCCCTTATAGAATGCCTGACATACAGGTTCAGTCGGGCTGGATTCCCGGAATCATCAAATTCTGAACGACTCAAAAATGCGGCAAGCGGATCAGGATCCTTGTAAACAATTTTCTTTTTTATAAAATGTTCATCGGCACCACCCTTATCATTCCTGGTATTATTTGAAACATTAACTGCAGAGGTACCGATCATTAATGAAGCTTCAAATAATAAGGGATCACCTTTGTATATAAAACCTAATCCGTTCCTGGAATCCGGATCACTATATCCGATACGGCCATTACTACTTATAGTAGTGGATACCTGATTAACCTCAATATTCAGATAATCCAACGCAACCCTGATCTGAAATTTTTCATTTTCAGCATAAGAACCACCGGAAGAATAAGAGACTATAAAATCTACCAGTGCATTTTCAGAAATTCCGGGTTTTATATAAACACGAAAGGGGCCCATCATGGTCTTTAATTGCATGGTGGCCATATTACCTATAAGAACTTCCTGATCAATGATCTGAATATTGGGATTGGCAGAACTTAACTTA
Organism: Daejeonella rubra; assembly: GCF_900103545.1. Lineage (GTDB taxonomy): Bacteria > Bacteroidota > Bacteroidia > Sphingobacteriales > Sphingobacteriaceae > Daejeonella > Daejeonella rubra. The sequence goes on along the minus strand of NZ_FNHH01000012.1, from coordinate 73,066 downwards.
GCAATAACACCCGTTGCAGGCGACAAAATATTCTTAAGATCAAGGAAAATGCGCAATGTATCACCGGAAGGCCTCGATCCCTTTCCTTTATCTAATATTGTAATGTTTTGATACCTGATTGCGGGAACTGCCTCAGTGAGTGCACGAAAAACATTTAAACGACCTTTTCCAAGAGATCCGGAAAATGCAGGATTAGCTGCGTCAAGATTGTCGGATGTAACCATTAATTGTTCCTTTACCTGTACCATATCAAAAAGCGGGAACCTTGATCTGACCAATGCTGCAGCACTTGCAACCATCGGGGCAGCCAGGGAAGTCCCCCTTGCTACATCATATTTATTCCCATTGGTAGTTGTAAAGACCTCACCGGGTGCAGCAATTGATACATGGCTACCATAGTTTGAAAAACTGCTCTTACGATCATTCATATCCACAGCAGCTACGGACATTATTCCAGGGTAGTTTGCAGGATACTCGGGTACTGAAGTGTTCGAATTGCCTGCTGCAACAATTATCAGGCATCCTTTTGACAAGGCATAATTGACCACATCCTGACCATAAGACCCTCCTCCGGGTCCACCCCATGAGCAGTTTATAATATGTGCGCCATTATCCGCTGCATATTTAATTCCTTCATAACCTCTATAAATGGTAGAACCATTATTATCTGCACCTGCCTTTACGATCAAAAGCTTAGCGTTGGATGCAACACTTGCAATTCCAATACCATTATTTGAAACAGCAGATGCCATTCCACTGACTCTAACACCATGATCGGTACTATCACTTTTAACATCCGGATCATCATCCTCCAGGAGAGTACTAAAACTGGCACCAACCAGATCTTTTCCTGGAAGGAGAATGTTCGCTTTAAGATCTATATGATCCATATCCGAACCAGAATCGACAATGGCAATAACAGTATTCGATGAGTTCCTGATCAGATCCCAGGACTGTTCGGCCTTTATTTGCTTAAGAAAGCTTTGATATCCTGTATAAAATGGATCATTCGGAATAAAGGCTGTATGATAAATATAACTTGGCTCTGCGTATTCAACCATCCCATTCGCAAGCACTTCGTTAATGACCTCTACAATAGTCTTATCTGAATTAAAATTAAATTCATACACACGGTCAAGACCAATACTGTCAGTTGTTTTGAGGGTTGAAAGCAACTGACCTGACTTTGACAACAATGCATCCTTAAAAACCTGATTAACCTGTTGTATCACAGCGGATTTAAGCTTAAGGCTATTTAATCCAAATGAAGATGTTGCAGAACGGATATCACCGGTTGATACACCCTTTCTGAACTTAACAATCAGTGTATTTGGCAGGTAATCTTTGGCACTAAGCCCTTTAGGCAATTTAAAGACTCTCGGATTTACTGATTGAGGATCATCACTCCCGGATGCTGCCAATGAGGAGAAAAAAAATACCAGCAGTAAAAATCTTTTCATTCAGGAGTGTTTGCCAAAACTAATAAAATAAGGGAATAAGTTAATTAATATTCAATTTATTGGGCCCTTGATAACTAAACCAGATGCACTCAATATCCAACTTACATATTAAATATACGTAACATTTCAAATGCCAATTCGTATATATGTACATCTACTGAACCAATACATTTATGCCTACTGATAGATATAAAAATGTGCTTTGTATCAATGATAACGAAGTTACATTATGGATTCAAAAGCAAATCCTGAAAAAATCAAACATCTCAGATGAAGTTACCACTTTGTTAAATGGTCGTGAAGGATTGGAGTATTGCAAAAATTATTTAAAGGCAGACTTTGATCCGGCATGCAATTATCCACGACTCATCCTATTAGATTTACATATGCCCGTAATGGATGGATGGGAATTTCTACATCACTTCTCTCTGGATATCTGGCCATTTTTTACAGAGACAAAGATTATCATCACTTCATTTTCAATTGATGAAGATCACTCTGAAAAAGCAAAGCAATATCCTTTTGTGATCGACTTTCTGACATCGTCATTAACTTCCGATTATCTTAAAAATCTTCAAAGTTCATCACTTTTATTGAGCTAGTTTAGGAATCATTTCGATTTTTTTGGAACAGGTTCAATTTATTTGTGTCCAACTATCCTATTCCTGACTTTAATCTGTTATTTCCGCTTTTTAAAACCCGTATCAAAAACACATCCTGATATTAATTAAATCGAAAACTGTTATCGTTAACAATCCTAAAATCAATAGTTATTTAATTATTGAGACAAGTTATTATCAAGTCCGAAAAATTGAATTCTAATAATTTATATAAGGCCATTCCAGTAACATTTATCACCATTTTCCCGTAAGAAAGGCTAATAGTCATGATATCACTCGATCATGAATTCGAGCAGGCAGTATGAAAAACTTTTTTAATTTTATTCTTGCTCCTGTTAGTGTCTGGATAAAGTTTTTCCTGTTTATTATTTTATTTATAACTAATGCACAGAATGGCACAGCGCAATGCTTCACTAACTCATCCACCCGATTTTATACGTGCGAATCACCTTTAACTTTTAGATTACCTGCAAATAGCGGCGTAAACGCACCGAGCGGACCAAATTATGGCTCATGTTCGACAGCCGGACAAAGACTAGGTAATGCACAATGGTTAATATTTAAAGCCACGGAAAATGGTCAGATCAATTTAACCACCACTCTTGCAACAGGCGGAGTCAATATATGGGTATGGGGTGGATTTGACACACAACCCACAAGTTGTTCCTCCTTAAATAACCTAAATATATGCGGCCAATTTGACCATAACGACCCAATAACTCCGTTTACAGTTGTAAAAGATAAATGGTATGTTGTACTATTATCCGGTTTATTGGGCTCTGCCAGTGATTTTACCATTTCAGGTACTGGTCCGGCAAATATTCCAGCACCTATAGTTCCTTCTCAGGCACGTTGTAGCAGTGGTACAATAACCTTAACTGCTTCAGGAGCGCAAATTGGAGAAAAATACAATTGGTATGACAATAATGGCATTTTATTGCAGTCAAGTGAAAATTCACAGTATGTAACTCCCGTTTTAAATACTACCACTCAATATTCAGTTTCCATTTCAGTAACTACCAATACCGGAACTACCTGCGAAAGTAATAAAACACCGGTAACAGCATCAATTAATAATTTACCTGTAATTAATAACCCTTTAAGCCAGGCAGTTTGTTTGGGCTTGCCATTAAATCTCAGTGTTACTGTAAGCAGCGAATTATCAAGCAGTTATCAATGGAGAAAAGATGGTGTTTCTATTTCCGGGGCAAATAATAATACCTTTAATATCCCCTCAGTTGCAAGTACCGATGCCGGATCGTATGATATTATAGTCACTAACGGCTGTGGTTCAGTCACATCCAGTGCTGCTGTTGTAACAATTAACCCATTGCCAACCGTCACTGTTCCTGTTAGTTTCAATGCCTGTGCTGGCTCCAGTATTCCGGCAAGCAGTTTCAGCAGCAACCCGACAGGGGCTACTTATACCTGGACCAACTCCAATACCGCTATCGGACTCGCTGCAAGCGGAACAGGGAATCTGCCTTCATTTACCGCCATCAATACCGGAACAACTAACCTTTCTGCGACCATTACCGTAACTCCAATCATTAACGGGTGTACAGGTCCTACATCCAGCTATACCATTACCATTTTCCCTTTACCGGTATTGCTGGCTCCTGCCAATATCACCAGCTGTGCAGGTACAACCATCGCTTCAAGCAGCTTCAGCAGTACACCCGCTGGTGCCACTTATTCCTGGACCAATTCCAATACCGCTATCGGACTCGCTGCCAGCGGAACAGGGAATGTGCCCTCTTTTACAGCAATCAATACCACTGCTGCTGCCATCTCTGCAAGCATTACCGTAACTCCCACCATCAACGGATGTGCCGGTAATCCAATAACCTATACCATCACGGTTAATCCACTGCCGGTTATCGTTTCTGCCAGTGCAACCAGTGAATCTGTATGTGATGCACGTAACGGAACCATTACTATAAATGCAACTGGCGCTGCCCCATTAGAGTATTCAATCAATGGTGGAAGTACCTTCCTGCAAAACGGAGGTGCTTTCACCGGACTGGCCGCAGGCAGTTATTCTGTGATGGTGCGGAATGCTTCCGGATGTACTACTGCCGGACCAACCTTATCTGTATCAAGCCCGGGAGCTCCGCCTGCACCTGAGATCACTGCCGTTATCTCTCCCATTTGCCAGGGCGGGACTATTAATATTACCATCGCTAACCCCGATCCTCTGGCTACCTACAGCTGGACCGGTCCATTAGGATTCACTGCCAACGGAACTTCCATAACCAGAACCAATGCCACAACGGCCATGTCTGGCAACTACGCCGTAACAGCACGTATTGGCTCATGCGTTAGTACAGCAAAAACTTTTTCTCTGATCGTTGATCCACTGCCGGTGGTAACCGTTCCAGCCAATATGATCTACTGCGCCGGAGCTTCTATTCCCGCAGGAAGCTTCATCAGTACTCCGGCCGGGGCCACTTATACCTGGACCAATTCCAATCCAGCCATCGGACTGTCCGCCAGCGGATCAGGTGATATGCCTGTATTTACTGCCCTGAATTCAGGCTCTGCTCCTATCACAGCAACCATCACCGTGACACCCCTTTTGAATGGATGTACAGGTGCGCCGGCAAGCTATACCATCACCGTTAATCCATTGCCTGTTGTTAATCTACCTGCAAATACCGTGATCTGTACCGGAGCAACCGTTCCCGCTGCCTTATTTACCAGTACTCCTGCAGGAGCCACTTTTTCCTGGTCCAATTCCAATACCGCCATCGGACTCGCTGCCAGCGGAACTGGAAACATACCGTCATTTACTGCAATTAACCCCGGTTCTGCACCCATTAGTGCTACCCTGACCGTTACTCCTATGGTCAACGGATGTACCGGACCTTCCCGTACCTATACCATCACCGTTAACCCATTGCCAACCGTTACGGTTCCTCTTAGTTTCAATGCCTGTGCTGGCTCCAGCATTCCGGCAAGCAGTTTCAGCAGCAACCCGACAGGGGCTACTTATACCTGGACCAACTCCAATACCGCCATCGGACTGCCCGCCAGCGGAGCCGGAAATCTGCCTTCATTTACCGCCATCAATACCGGAACTACCAACCTTTCTGCGACCATTACCGTAACTCCAATCATTAACGGGTGTACAGGTCCTACATCCAGCTATAACATTACCGTTTTCCCTTTGCCGGTCATGCTGGCTCCTGCCAATATCACCAGCTGTGCAGGTACAACCATCGCTTCAAGCAGCTTCAGCAGTACACCAGCTGGTGCCACTTATTCCTGGACCAATTCCAATACCGCTATCGGACTCGCTGCCAGCGGAACAGGGAATGTGCCCTCTTTTACAGCACTCAATACCACTGCTGCTGCCATCTCTGCAAGCATTACCGTAACTCCCACCATCAACGGATGTGCCGGTAATCCAATAACCTATACCATCACAGTTAATCCACTGCCTAGAGTAAGCGGGCCGGGTAACTCTACTGTTTGTGCAGGATCGACCATACCCGCTACAAATTTTGCAAGTAACATAACTGGGACCACTTATATATGGACCAATTCAAATTCCGCGATCGGGCTTCCTGTAAGTGGGACCGGAAATATTCCAGCCTTTATCACATTGAATTCAACCATTTCAGCAATATCCGCAATCATTACAATTACTCCGATTGTTAACGGGTGTTCAGGTCCATCATTAAGCTATACTATTTCGGTTAACCCTCTGCCACAGATCATAAAAGCTATTGCCACAGATGAATCAAAGTGCAATATAAATGATGGAACAATCACAATAACGGCTGATGGTGTTCAACCTCTGGAATTCTCTGTGAACGGAGGAGCTACTTTTGTCAGGAATGGAGGTAATTTTACTGGTTTACCAGCGGGAAGTTATTCGGTGATGGTGCGTAATCCGACTGGTTGTATCATTACAGGACCATCATTATCAGTTTCCAGTCCGGGAGCCCCACCCCAACCTGAGATCAATGCTTTTGTCAGTCCGGTTTGCCAGGGTGAACCCTTAATTCTTTCGATCCTGAATCCGGATCCTCTGGCTACCTATACCTGGACAGGCCCTCTTGGATTTAATGCTTCCGGAGCTTCTATTATACGATCAAACTCAGACCCTTCCATGTCAGGATCCTATGCCGTAACTGCTACGGTTAATTCCTGCGTGAGTATTTCAAAAAACTTCAGCCTAACAGTTAGTCCCCTTCCAATAATTAGTGTCCCGGCCAGCCAGATCTTTTGTGAAGGATCCACTGTACCATCAAGCAGTTTTAATAGTACTCCACCTGGAGCTACTATCAGCTGGAGTAACTCAAACCCTGAAATTGGCCTTGCAGCAAGCGGAAACGGCAATATCCCTGCATTTACTGCAGTCAATAATTCTAATTCCCCCATCACAGCAACTATCACCGTAATTCCATCGCTGAATAATTGTACAGGTGCAGAATACAATTTTACCATCACCATAAATCCATTGCCAACAGTCATTGTTCCTGCAAGTTCAATCATATGTGCCGGAACAACTGTTCCATCGACTAACTTTACCAGTAGTCCGCCGGGAACTGTCCTGATCTGGACCAACTCAAACCCTGCGATCGGGCTTCCTGCAAGTGGAACCGGGAATATTCCAAGCTTCATCGCAACCAATACAGCTGTTTCCGGAATAACGGCTGTCATTACCGTAAGCCCTTCTTTAAATGGGTGTACAGGGCCATCATCCAGTTATACAATTACCGTAAATCCCATTCCTATAATCACTTCAACTGCTGTTACCAATGAAACAGCCTGTAATTTAAGTAACGGAACAATTTCCATAACCGCATCCGGAACTGAACCTTTAGAATATTCGATCAATGGAGGAAACACTTTTATCCAAAATGGCGGCAACTTCACTGGATTAGCAGCAGGCAGTTATTCAGTAGTGGTCAGAAACGCCAGCGGATGCCTGTTTACAGGGCCTTCATTATCAATAACAAGTCCCGGTGCTCCTCCACAACCAACAGTTAATCCATTTTTAAGTCCTGTTTGCCAGGGTGAACCTTTAGTTCTTTCCGTACAAAACCCGGATCCGCTTGCCACCTATCAATGGACCGGACCGAAAGGTTTTACCGGATCAGGTCCATCTATTACACGATTAAATTCTGATCCATCTATGTCAGGAACTTATGCAGTAACTGCGAGTATAAATTCATGTGTCAGTGTTTCAAGAGTATTCAATATAACAGTAAATCAATTGCCCACCGTAATAGTCCCGGAAAATCTAACCTTCTGTAAAGGATCTGCTGTACCGGAAACCATTTTTAACAGTACTCCTCCGGGGGCAACTATTAGCTGGACCAACTCGCACCCGGTAATCGGATTAGCAGCCAGTGGTTACACTAAGGTGCCAGGCTTTATTGCTATCAATAACACCACAGCTCCAATTACCGCTACAATTACTGTAACTGCAACATTGAACAATTGTATTGGGCCATCATCATCCTATACTATTACCATTAATCCTACACCAACTGTTGTAACACCTGGTAATTTAACCGTATGTGCCGCATCCGCTGTATCTGCATCCAATTTCAGCAGTAACATTACAGGTACTACTTTTACCTGGACCAATTCCAATACGACGATCGGACTTGCAGCAAGCGGCAGCGGAAATGTACCGGCATTTAAAGCTGATAATAATACAACATCAGCAAAAACTGCAACTATAACAGTCACTCCTATAGTAAATGGATGTACCGGACCCTCTTTCAGCTATTCGATCACAGTAAAACCCTTGCCTAAAGTCAGCAATGCCATATTAACACAAGCTATCTGTACAGGATCTGCTTCAAAAGAAGTAGTGATCACTTCAAATATCCCGGGAACTACTTTTACATGGACAGCAACAGCAAGCCCAAATCTGCAGGGATATTTAACTAGCGGAACAAATACAATTCCGGCACAATCAATTACCAATAATAGCTTGAATGCAGGTACAGTAACCTATTCAATTACACCATTTTACAATGGGTGTGCAGGTACTGTAAGTATATACACTATCGTTGTTCATCCTCTGCCTACTGCCACACTTAGCGGTGGGAAAACAGCATGCTATGGGGCAACTACCACCTTAAGCGTTCAATTAACAGGAACAGCTCCATGGACCATAACCTATACTGATGGAATAACTCCTCAAACAATCAGCGGTATAGGCAGCAATACCTATACCTTTAATGTTTCTTCGAACGCTACAAAAACTTATACAATTACTTCTGTTAGCGATGCCTTTTCCTGTTCAAATACAGGAACAGGAAATGCAGTAGTGGTTCAACCTGCCTCTGCAATTACAGCAAGTGCTTCATCCATCAATGTAAGCTGCTATGGTTCTAATAATGGCTCAATTAAGATTGAATCGGCGTCAGGAGGATTCGGGAATTATGAATACAGCATAGATCTGGGCAAAAACTGGCAAAGTGGTACAAATTTTACCGGGCTTACTAATGGAAACTATCAGGTATATGTACGGGATGCAGCTCATCCTGAATGTATAACTGTAATATCTCCTGACATCCGGATATCGCAGCCTGCTGCACCTTTAAGCCTAACATTTACAAGGACGGATGTATCATGCTTCGGAGGCCAGAATGGATCCCTGAAAATTACAGCTTCAGGCGGTACGGCCCCCTATACCTATAAATGGGCAGACGGGCAGACAATCAAAGACATCAGCAATCTGAAAGCAGGCACCTATACTCTTATAATAACAGATTCGAATGGATGTATCCTTACTGAATCGATATCCATCCGGGAACCGAATGAGCCTCTTAAAATTTCATTTGTTAAAACTGATGCTACCTGCTTTGGAAGTCCAAGCGGCTCTATCAATATCAGTGTTAACGGTGGTACTATGCCATATACCTATAAATGGTCTAACAATGAAAGTACAGAAGACATAAAAAATCTTGCTCCTAATACCACCTATGCCCTTACCGTTGTTGATGCAAACGGATGTACGGAAACGCAGAGTATCTTAATTGATCAGCCGGAGGTATTAAAAGCTTCCTTAACAGTAAAAAATACCACCTGTAAGATCTCTACCGATGGAATGATCGCTGCTACTATTACAGGAGGGACTAAACCTTATACGCTCAAATGGACCGGCCTGCCACAAACTGAAAACACTATTAATAACCTCGCTCCGGGCCGATATGAACTACTTGTGACTGATGCAAACGGATGCACGACCCTTGTATCGGCTGATTTACTAGCGGGAAATTGTGCACCAATTGCAGTAGATGATTATTTCAAAACCGATGAAGAGATCCAGATATCCGGGAGTGTTGCATTAAATGATTTCGACCGTCAGGATGAAACAATCAGTTTTATGCTTACCTCTAATCCTAAAAATGGCACCATAACCTTTGGGGCAAACGGAGCATTTGTCTATAAACCGAATGTAGGCTTCTGGGGCATTGAAACTATAAATTACAGAGTGTGTAATACTTCGGGATTGTGTGCTACCGCTACCCTAAAAATAGAGGTATTTCCATTTACTATTGTCAGCTTAACTCCTTCGCTCAGCACAGTCAATGAGGGTAAAAAAACAACAGTAACGGCGCGCCTACTCAGACCATTCAAGGATGATGTAATTATCCGGGTTGCCTACAGGGGGAGAGCAGTAAAAAACCGCGACTATGTGCTGCTGGACCAGTTTCAGGACATCCGGATTCCACGTGGTAAAATAAGCACCACTGAAAAAATAACTATTGCAGCATTAACCGATGACGAACAGGAAGGAGATGAAGATGTGATAATTGATATCATTTCAAGCTCTGATCCATTGGTTAGAATTGGGTCAGGAGCTGTAGTAATTATAGGTGACATTTATCCACCGGAAGCTTCCATCCCTGTAACAGTAAAAAATGAAGTTCCCATTAACCCGGATATCAAACCAGACCCATTAATTTCGGCCAATAATGATGGCCTGGGGAATGAATTCTTCAAAATAGAAAACATAGTTTCTTTTCCGGATAACCTGGTATTGATATTCAATCGCTGGGGAAATGAAGTGTTTCGTTTAAATGGCTATAATGAAAGTGACCGGGTGTTTAAGGGTTATGCTAATACAGGAATGCTGACTAACACTGGCACACCCCTAACAGATGGAGTGTATTATTACCTGATCACAACAAACCGCATCATTAACGGGAAAACCATAACTGGACTTAACAAAGGGTATCTGATCCTGAAGAGATAAAAATCTTAAATGAAATTGATTTATTCTGATCAGATTATTTTAAACCTTACAACCTTATTATCCTCCCAAAGACAAATCGCTTTTCCATTATCTAACACATATATTTTAGGAGATGTTCCAGTTCCGATTTCGGAAATTTGCTTAGAGTTTAGATTCATTAAGTGTATCTTTTTGCTGTCTTGCCAGGCAACATACACGCTATTCTGATTTTGAGCCATGCTAACATCCCTTCCTGGTGCCAGCTTCTGTTCAACCTGCTTTTCTGTCCAATAATATACATCTCCATTTCGTCTCCAGGCCGCAGACACCTTCCCGGATGCATTAAGAGCCAGACTCCCTCCATCCATCGGACAAGCATTTAATTGCCATGAACCATTCCCAGATTTAACCGCTGTAGTAAATGATTTACCCTTATTAGTTGAAACAGCATAATAAATATCTCTTGCTCCCATTAACCAGTTACGAAAACCAATTACCACCCTGCCATTATTTGCTACAATATTGGGTTTGCAACATTCGCAAACATGTTTATCCGGTGATTTGTAAACCAATGTGTTCGGACTCCATTTTTGAGATTTGGAATTCAGGGAAGAGAAATAAATATTGTTATTCCCACCGTCCCTGATGTCAAGCCAGGTTGCATAAAAATTATCATTCTTATCGGATGCAAGAGCCATAAGTCCCTCAACAGCCGAACCCTGTGTATCACTAACATTAGCGACCTTTGTCCATACGCCTTTTAAATGATTCAGTATATAAGAATGTATATTTCCGTTTTTATCAATGGCACTAACTAAACTTCTGGTACTTGAAGAGGCAATCTGAGGTCCGCGACTACTCCCCAAATGCATTTTTGGCAATTCAGCAACCAGAGCTGGCGTTGAAAAATTAAGTCCGTTGTCTGATGATGTAATACAATAGATCCTATCCTGGTTTCCATACACCATTCTGATGATACCAGTATTATCTATCGACAGGTTGGGTTGCTGGCCCTCAATAATTACGGGTAAAGTTCCCGGACTCATTAAGCCTGAATACTGACCCATGAAAAATAATAACAAAAAAAAGCAATTCATATATTGAGAATTAAAAACCTCAATATATGAATTGCCTTTTTATAATCCGACTATTATTTCTGCTTACAATTGAACGATGATATTTACATCAGAATCAACTTTTTGTCTGCTAAGTTGCAATTGATCTTCCAGGCTGGTCACATTATTTTGCAGATCCAGGATCAGCATTTCTCTGCGTTCAACTTCCTGAGAGCTCAAATTAACTCTGCTGGTATTCAGATTAGTCCTGATTCCCAAAAGTTTTTCTGCTGCAAACTTCAATAGTGCTTCACTGTATGTCATCGTTTCATAAGTCTGTTCATAGACCGTATAAACTCCTTCACGTGATTTAATATAATTATCTGACCATCGATCTGAATAATTCACAGAACAATTTCCAATTTGATCGCCATGGTTTAAATGTGCGTTCAAAGCATTTTCTGAAATACTGATATTGACAGGATTACCCGAGCCAGAAGCACCTGGTTTATGACAAATACTTATCTTTTTTTGATTTTTAGGAGTCCTGCGCATAGCGAAATTTGACAGATCCCAATTGATATCAATATCCCTGTTACCATTTAAAACTCTACTATTTCCATTGCCGCGCTTAATTTTCCAGTCTTTATTATCAGATCCTTTATCTGAATGATCATCCTTTGAACCATAGCTTTGATCATTTTTATGATCAGATTTCTGGTTATTATTCCCATTACTTTGATTACCCTTCTCCTTACCCTGATCGTTTCCTTTTTGAGAATTGTTATTCTTCTTATCATCATCAGCCTTTTTAGCTTCACTTTTCCCCTTGTTTTGAGAATCCTTTTTATCCTGTTGAGGAACAGCAATGGCCAGAGCGATCATTAAGATCAAAGGCATAAAACTCATCTTTAAATTGTTATTACTTTTCATGATTTTATTTTGCTGAAGGTTCAAATTCTTTATCTATTTTTTCTAACGAAGCCTCAAGCTTTGCGTTTTTATCTTCCAGTTCGCTGGTGGTTTTTTCAAGATCCTTTGAGACCGAATCCATTACAACAACTTCTGGCTCAGCAGATTTTGTAGCATTGTTAGTACAAGAGCCCATTAAAAAAAGCCCAATGGCCAGTAGTGGGATTGATGCAGAGTTAATTAATCTTTTCATATTGATATTCATCTAGTTATGACCTATGCTAACATAAACCAAGCCAGTTTATTTTAGATCAAAAAATGCAATGGCAGGGTTATTGATTTATTAGTGTACATCTAAAAATAATATTATGAAAAAAATAATGATCATAGGCTTTATAGGCCTTGCAATGGGATTTACTGCCTGTAAGAAGAATACCGATGGCGGTATGACCAAAATGAATGTGAAGATCACCGATAGTCCCGGTGCTTATGAAGCAATTTATTTAAGTGTAAAAGAAATTCAGATTCTAACTTCTGATGGTACAAGCACTCTTGCTGTTGGTCCTACCCCTTTTAATATTCTTAATTTCAGAATGGGTAAGGATACGCTTATTGCTTCTCAGGATATACCTTCAGGAAATATCCAGGAAGTGAGACTTGTATTAAATAATACAGGAAATAAAGTTAAGATCGATGGTGTAACGTATGATCTGACTACTCCGAGCGGACAAACTTCAGGTGTAAAATTAAAAGTACAGGAAACCCTGGAAGCAGGTGTTGCCTATACTATGTTACTTGACTTTGATGCTGCAAAATCTATTGTTCAGACAGGAAGTGGTAAATACATTTTAAAACCGGTAATCAGAGCAATTCCTAATGCTGTTTCGGGAGCAATTACAGGTACAATAACACCTTCAGCTTCAAACCCTAAGATCTATGCGATCGCAGGAACTGATACTCTTGGAACTGTTAGTGATGCTACTGGTAAATTTTGGTTCCCAGGTGTAGCTGCTGGAACTTATAAAATTGAGATTCAACCGGTAAGTCCGTACATCAATAAAACTATTGAGAATGTTGCCGTAGTTACAGGATCTGTAAAGGATCTTGGAACGATCACAATTACTCAATAAATTCAATCTCACAATTAAAAAAAGGAAGGGCACGCTAGCGTGCCCTTCCTTTTTTTAAGCTATTTAAATCCTTTCGGCTGTATATCCTGCCTTTTTCAGAGCTGCTATTATTTCAACTTCCTTAAGATCTCCATTTACAATTAGTGTCTTATCTGCTGAAGCCAGATCAACCTGCCAGTTATTTTCTCCGACAGTTTCATTCAATGCCGGACCAACCTGAGCCAGACATCCTGAACACTTAATGTTCGTTTTAAATTTTATTTCTTCCATTATTTCTGATTTTATTGTCATTGTTTAATTAATTAGACCTGAGTTTTAAAGCTTTTAATCTGAGACTGTTACTAACAACAGATACCGAACTGAGCGCCATTGCTGCACCTGCTATCATGGGGTCGAGTAAAAACCCATTGTAGCCATACAATACACCCGCCGCAAGCGGAATCCCAATAATATTGTAAATAAAGGCCCAGAACAGGTTTTGACGAATAGTCTGAACAGTCTTTTTTGAAAGTTTCAATGCCATGGGTATGGACTGCAGATTGGAGGTAATCAGGGTGATCTTGGCAACATCCATGGCTATATCTGAACCCCTGCCCATCGCAATACTAACATCTGCCTGTGCCAGGGCATGAGAATCATTGATCCCATCTCCTACCATTGCAACAATCTTTCCTTCAGACTGAAGCTGTTTAATGAAATCGGCCTTATCTGAGGGCAGAACCTCAGCCCTGTAGCTTTTTATTCCAACTTCATTTGCTACAGCAGAAGCTGTTTGCTCATTATCCCCGGTAAGCATATGGACTTCAATACCCATTTCATGCAGTTGGCGGATGGCCTCTTTTGATGAATCCTTCACTTTATCGGCAATAGAAATGATCGCAAGAACCTTTGTCTGATCGGCAAAATAGATTACTGTATTTGCTTCATGTTGCTTTTTCTGTACATAATCTTCCTGATCTGTAGTTAAAACTATATTTTGCTCTTCAAGAAAGTGAAGATTCCCTGCGAAAAATCCAATCCCATTATATACACCTTTCACTCCCCGGGCTGTGATACTTTCAAATGAATCCAGTGGAAAACCTGAAATTCCGTCCTCTTTTAGCTTCTTAATTACCGCATCAGCAAGTGGATGCTCAGAATTTATTTCCAGGCTGAACAAAACCTTTAAATAATCATCCTGATCCTTAATTTCAGCAGCCCAATTCATTGCGGTAACAATTGGCCTGCCTTCTGTAATGGTACCGGTCTTATCAAGAATTACTGCATTGACTTTATAGCCCAATTCAAGACTTTCGGCATCTTTAATAAGGATATTATTTTCAGCACCCTTACCAACACCCACCATAATTGCTGTTGGAGTTGCAAGCCCCAAAGCACAGGGGCAAGCAATCACAAGTACAGTCACCGAAGTAAGTAAAGCATGAGTAAATGCTTGTTCACCTCCAATTAACATCCAGACAGTAAATGTCAAAATTGCAATACCAATCACTACCGGGACAAATATTCCGGCGATCTTATCCACCAGTTTTTGTACCGGAGCCTTACTTCCCTGAGCGAGCTGAACCATTTTTACTATATGTGCAAGTATGGTATCTGCACCCACCTTTTCGGCTTTAAATTGAAGACTCCCCTTCTGGTTAATTGTACCCGCAAATAATTTATCGCCTTCGACCTTCAACACGGCCACCGGTTCACCGCTGATCATGCTTTCATCCAAATAGGATGATCCTGAAACAGTAATACCATCTACGGAGACCCTTTCTCCTGGTCTCAAAACGATGATCTGGCCGGGCACAACCTGCGAAACAGGAATCTCTTCTTCCTTGCCATCGCTGAGAATTCTGACTGTTTTAGGCTGTAATCCCATCAATTTTTTAATAGCTGTTGTCGTGTTTGACTTAGCTTTCTCTTCCAGTAATTTTCCGAAAGAAATAAATGCTATAATAACTGATGCAGCCTCATAATACACGTGCGGATGTAATCCTCTGTTATGCCAGTATTCAGGATAGATCGTATTAAACGCACTGAATATGAAAGCAATTCCAGTGCTCAGAGCCACCAGAGTGTCCATATTCACCATCCTGTGCCTTGCCTGCTTCCAGGCATTGATAAAGAAGCTGCGTCCAAACCAAAATACGACGGGAGCACTTAATATCATAGAAATCCAGGCTCCATAGGGCATGCCCATGAAAAACATTCCGATTACAAATACTGGTAAGGCAAGAATTGAAGCCCAGATCGTCCGGCTTTTTAGGTCACGGTAGTTTTTAAGCTGTAAACTTTCCTGCAGCTCTGCTGAATTTTCAGCATCGATTATTATATCATATCCAATGGATTGAATACTTTTTTGTAAAGCCGGCGGATTGGTTTTCAGAGGATCATATTCTGCCCATGCAGTATTATTTGCAAAATTTACTCCTGCATCGATTACTCCCCCTGTGGACTTAAAAATAGATTCTACACTAATCGCACAGCCGGCACAGGTCATTCCTGTTACCGGAAATACAGCTCTGATCGTCGTTGTGGAAGCCTCTTTTAACTGAGATCCTTTTTCTTCTTTCATAATCTTGATTTACAATACAAAATTATGAGGTACAGCTGCTTAAAGCTTTACAGAATTGCAGGAAATAGTTATACTACTTTGTGTTTATAATGATTAAACAGCATCGATGGATCTCCTCAACCGGTCTGAAGCTCTGGTATTTTTAAACTGAGAAGGAGTTTGGCCTGTGACCTTTTTGAACTGAGCAGAAAGATGAGCAATACTGCTGTATCCCAGTTTGTTGGCAATTTCTCCGAGGTTTAATTCATCATAGAATAAAAGTTCTTTAACCCGCTCAATTTTCTGGCGAATAATGTACTGTTCAATGGTAATACCCTCAACGGAAGAAAATAAGGAGCTTAAATAATTATACTCATGAAATACCTTATCAGAAATTAGCCCAGACCAGTTTACTTTTGATTCCAGAAATTCTGAATGGAAGATCTTCTCAATGATGAGACTTTTGATCTGTTCAATTAACCTGGTCTTACCATTATCGAGTAGTTCAAATCCAAGTGCATTCAAACGCTCGTTCAGAGTTTGAAGCTTTTGTTCATCCAGCTTTTCCTCCATCAACTTCACAATACCCATTTGTACATATATGGGATGCAGATCAAGTTTTATCAGCTCATTTTGAACTGCCGTGATGCACCTGTTGCATACCATGTTTTTGATATATATTTCCATACTATTTACATTTTGCTCATATCATGTCCCGCCATTGGATCAGTGCCCTTTTTCAAAATAAATTCACTCGACAATAAATAAGCACCACTTATAACCACCTCCTTTACATCTTCCAATCCGGAAAGAATGATGATCTGATCTGAACTTTCTGCACCCGTTTTAACCATTTTCGGTGAGAAAGTGTTTTTTGAAGTTTTAACCCATACATGGGCACCCTTCTCATCCCTGACAACTGCATCCAAAGGAAGACTCATTGCATCAGATATTTCAGAAACAGGTAAAAATACAGTTGCCTGCATCCCTGCCTGTAAATTTCCCGGATTATGAATGGGAGCCCTTACTTTAAGAATCTGTGTTGATGGGTCTAATTGCGGGGATATAAAATCAATCTGAACCGTCTGCTCATTTTCGTTCATGCCATTGATTGATGCTTTTACTTTTGTACCGATACTTAATCCTGCAATTTCATTGGGATAAACATCCATTTCCAGCCATAGCTGATCAAAATTCTCAAGCTTTAAGACCTGACTTCCTTCAGCAACATACTGTCCCTCAGTAATATTCAATTCTGTAACTGTGCCGGATGCATTCGAAAAAACTGTCAGTAATGGCGATGTTTTAGCACTCTGTTCCAAAGACCTGATCTGTGTATCGCTCACACCAAAGAGGCGCAATTTATTTTTTGCAGCCTCCCGCATAGAACTATAGATTTTCTCGTCCGGGAAGGCAGCAACCTGCTTTAACTGAAGTAAATAATCCTGCTGCAGGGTTTGAAGCTCTTCACTATACACCTGAAAAAGTGCCTGCCCCTTATTTACCCTGCCACCGGTTTCCCTGACATATAATTTTTCAACCCTGCCGGAATATCGGCTTGAAACCAGGGCGGTGCGCTCCGGATTTACGATCAAACGCCCGTTCAATACTTTTGAAGTACTAAAAGAAGAACTGCTGATCTTAACGGTCCGGATATTGGCCATTTGAATCTGACTATCACTCAGAGACAATTCATTTTTACCGCCTGCTGAATTAACAGGTACCAGGTCCATACCGCAGATTGGGCAGGAACCGGGACCATTATTTACTATTTGAGGATGCATCGGACAGGTATATTTCCCTGCTTCCGCATGTTTATCATGCTCCGGATCCTTACAGGATGGTAAAGCAACAACCATGTATCCAAAAAAGATCAGGATAAGGCCGACTAAAATTTTTCTATTCATTATAAACGCTCCGCTTTTATAAAACTCTCTGTATCAACTAAAAACCAGGCATTGATGGCGATCTCCTGATCGGGGCCTAAACTATTCCCGATATCCACCCATTCATCTGTCAGCTTGTTCACCTGAATATAAACCGGGACAAATGCCGAATTACGTCTGATAAATACTACATACTTCTTCCCAAGCTGCAGCACTGCCGTTCTTGGAACCCAATTGCCATCAGCCTTGCTTTGTTTACTCACTGAAATTAGCTGACCAACCTTCCAGGCTCTATTACTATTGGGTAAATTTGCTCGGATCAGGGAATAATTAACACCTTCACGATAATATGGCTGGATAAGATCTACCTGAACATCTGAGTTCTGTTCAGCAATATCCAGCGACCGGACGCTTACCTTCATCCCTCGTTTAAACTCCTGCAACTGATCTGGTCGGGCAAAAAACTCCGCCCAAACCTGTTCTGTATTGATCAAATCAAACAATTTCTGACCCGCAGTAACATATTGCCCTTCCCTGATCTGCAGAGCCTGGCCTGTACTGATCGACTGCACTGTAGGAACAACATCCGCAGATCCACCCGAATTCATTTCATTCATCCCTGCTGAAGAAGATGAGCTGATCCTTGTACCTCCGGCTTGTGCCGATGAACCAGAGCTTGCTGCAGCATTAAGTGCTAACTCAGCTACATATCCTGAATAAGGGCTGTATACTGAAACCGTCGGGCTGATCTTTCCGCTGCGGAGTACCTGATCGATCTGACTCTGTGTGAAACCAAGAAACAATAATTTTTTCTTAGCTGATTCAAGCAGAATCAACTCTGAATTATTTTTAAGGAATAAGAGTTCCTGCTGGGCATTTGCCAGGTCAGGGCTGTAGATATCCATGATCTTCTGCCCCTTCCTCACCTGCTCAAAACTATACTTAACATATAAACGTTCAATACGGCCGCTAACCCGTGCTGAAACAGATTTCCAGTTATTGGTATTATAATTTATGACTCCTTTGAGGCTCATTTCAGCAGTCCGCGAACCCTTTTCCGGCCTGACCGTCTTAATACCAGATATCACCAGCTCGTTCGTCGGTTTTACCAGTGCATTTAAACTATCATCCGCCGGACCATGCGCTGCTGTACTATGCAGCGGTACCAGATCCATTTTACAGATCGGGCAGGTGCCGGGGCCATTCTGAAGGATCTCCGGATGCATGGGACAAGTATAGGTCTGAGCCTTGCTTTCGCTGGAAGCTTTCTTATCCTGATCACAGCCCAAAAGCAGAAATCCGAGCAGAAGAAAAACCCCAATACTACCTTTCAATATTCTTTTCATACTCAACGATCATTTGATAAAACTTCTGCAATTGGTCCAGATAATTCATCTGCGACATGTTCAGGGCTTCCCAGCTATCAATCACTGTATTCAGATCCGATTTATTTTCCTGATAAGACAAGATCGAAACCTTAAGATATTTTTGAAGAGACGGCAATATCTTATTCTCATAATTAGCAAGCTGCTGCTGCATAACGGCGAGATCATTTTCCATGGAACGGCTCATCCCCAGCATTTCTGTTAACATGGCTGCCTTCTGCTGACGCATGGCCTCCCGCTCAAAATTCATGGATCTGATCTCCGACTTATACATTTTTGACGACCATGGAACGATCGGAATTGAAAGCATACCCATAATTGTAAATTGTCTGGGCATCATCGCCGAATAATTAGACATATGATCGAACCGAACTCTGAAATCAGGCTTAGCTTCCTGCCTCATCTGCTGAATATTCTTTTCCATAGCATGAATATCATGCTCCATATGTAAAATATCACTTCGTGTTCCGGCAAAATAAGAGGTATCCAGATCGGCCTTTGGAACGAAATCAACTCTAAAAGTGGTGTCTATCTCAAGCTCCATGTTTGCAGCCCTGTTCATCAATGCATTGAGCGCAATCTTCTTTGAACGGATGCCGGCCTCCGTCATCAAGATCATATTTTCAGACTCATAAGCCCTGCCTTCAGCCTTAAAAACCTGATTCAGCCCTCCCTGATTGAAAGGATAGCGAATCGCTGCAAGCTTTTTCATGGTCTCCATGATCTGCTTATTCTCTTCCTGGTACCTGATCTTCCGGTGATCGATCAGCAAGCCAAAATATAACTGTCTTGCTCTCGCTTTGTATTGATTGAACTGCTCAGATTTACCAAACACATCGGTTAAAGACTGGGTTTCCAGGTATTCCTTCTTAGCTTTGATCTTGGCTGGATTAGGAATATCCTGCTCCGCAGTGATCATAAATGCACCGCGATCATTGTCGCCTACCATTCCCTGGAAAGGATATGGAGTCATAAATGTACCCGCACCCACCATCGGAGCCATCCATGCACCTGCACCAGCAACCTTTGCATCCTTACTTTGAATACGGCTGTCAAATGCCATCAGGCCAAGGTTCTTTTCTTTGATTTCCACAAATATCTGTTCAAGGCTCATCGTAACCTGCCCGAAAGCAAGGCCGGAACCTATGAACAGCATCGTAAAAAATATTTTTTTAATGTTTAACATCATGTACCTCCAGTTTTCCAAATTTTCTCAATTCATATTCTTTCGTCATCAGGAATATGAGTGGTGTAACCAATAGAATATGCGTAGATGAGGTAAGCACCCCACCAATCATGGGCAGCACAATGGGCTGCATTACGTCGCTTCCCACACCGCCCGACCATAATACCGGGATTAGTCCAAACAGGGCCACACAAACTGTCATGATCTTAGGTCGCAATCTTTTTGCTGCACCATTGATCACATATTCCCGCAGATCCTCCTTCGTAATGGTCTCGCTTGAATTCCCTTTCAAGGCAACCAGCTGATTCATGGCATCATTCAGGTAAATAACCATGACCACCCCCGTTTCTACTGCAATTCCAAACAGGGCAATGAAACCCACAGCAACCGCTACAGAAAGGTTAACTCCCCAGAAATACACCAGGAATACTCCACCGATCAGTGCGAATGGAATGGTCACCAGGCTTAAAAAAGCCTCCCTGATTGATCTGAAAGCCAGATAAAGAGCCAGGAAAATGATAAAAAATACAATGGGGAGAATATAGATCAGCGTTTTTTGTCCGCGTAACAGATTCTCATATTGCCCGCTCCACTCTACAAAATAGCCTCCGGGTAGTTTCAAGTCTTTATTCAGCTTATCGATCGCTTCCTGAACGGTATGCCCAAGATCACGGTCGCGTACATTGAACATCACCGCTCCCCTCAGGATCGCATTTTCGGAGGTGATCATCGGCGGACCATCCACAAAATGGATATCTGTCACTGCCGATAAGGGTATTGTTCCTGCATCGGGCGAACTCAAAGGAATACGCTTCAGCCTGTCAATGCTGTTCCGGTACTCCTGACCCAGACGCAGATGAATATTAAAACGCTTCCTGCCTTCAACTGTTGAGGCAAAAGGGGCACCGCCAATTGCGCTTTCTACTGTCGCATTCACATCATCAACTGTTAATCCGTAGCGCTCCAGCTGATCGCGCTTAATCTCAATTTCAAGGTATTTTCCTCCTGTCACAGGCTCCACGTAGAGGTCTTTTACTCCCTCAATGCTCTTCAGCAAGGTCTGAACCTCCTGAGAAATATGACTGATCTGTTTCAGATCCTGTCCGTAAACCTTCACTCCAACATCTGTCCTGATACCAGTTGAAAGCATATTGATCCGGTTGATGATCGGCTGAGTCCAGCCATTTACCACTCCGGGGATCTGAAGCTTTGCATCCAGCTCATTAATAATATCCTTCTTGGTGATGCCAGGCCTCCACTCACTCTTTGGTTTAAGTGAAATAATGGTCTCGATCATGCTGATCGGTGAATTATCAGTTGCCGAACTCGCCCTGCCTGCCTTCCCCAGAACATGATCAACCTCCGGGACTGATTTAATGACCTTATCCTGAACCTGAAGGATCCGTTTGATCTCTGCATTCGAAACATCCGGTAAAGTAACCGGCATAAAAAGAATTGACTGCTCATCCAGGGGCGGCATAAATTCGCGTCCCAGACTCATCAGCATCGGAATACTCACGATCAGGGCAATAATATTAATACCAATAGTCGTTTTCCTGTTCCGGATACAGGCCCGGATGACCGGCAGATAAACCTTTTCCATGCCTCTGTTTATCGGATTCTCATGTTCCTGCCGAAAGCGGCCTTTCATGAAAAATGAAATGATCACCGGAGCCAGAGTTAGCACCAGAATGGCATCGATAACCAATATAAATGTCTTGGTATATGCCAGCGGATGGAAGAGCTTGCCCTCCTGTCCTGTTAACATAAATACCGGCAGGAATGAAGCAATGATAATAATGGTGGAGTAAAATACTCCCCTGGAAACCTGCTTGCATGCCTTTTCAATAATGCTCAGTCTTTCTTCAGTAGAAAGCCTTACATAATCCTGATCCTTCCCATTTCGGGACTCAGATCCTTTCTTTTTAAACCACATCTGCGCTTCCTCCTTTTCTTTGTTCATTTAGTTCGGCCTGCCTGACCGCCAGATTCTTATATGAATTTTCAGCCATGATAATTCCGTTATCCACGATCACTCCAATCGCTAATGCAATACCTGTTAGGGACATGATATTCGATGAAATATCAAAAGCATTCAGCACAATGAAACTTGCGGCGATGGTAATGGGGATCTGGATGATGATACTGATGGCACTACGCCAGTGTAAAAGGAAAATCATCACGATCAGCGATACAACGATCATCTCTTCGATCAATGTGGTTTTAATAGATGAGATAGATTCTTCGATCAGCTTACCGCGGTCGTACACAATATTGAATTTCATGCCCTCGGGAAGCCCTTTGGTTACCTCCATCATTTTTGCCTTCACCTTATTGATCACCTCATTGGCATTTTCACCGTAGCGTAAAACCACGATTCCGCCAACCGCTTCACCCTCCCCATTATAGTCAAATATGCCCAGACGGCTTTCTCCGGCCATCTGAACAGTTCCTATATCGCGGATCCTGACCGGAATAGAACCCTGAGTCCGAACAGAAAGGTTGCCTATCTCCTCAATCGACTTCAAATAACCTGTTGTTTTGATAATGTATCCAATACCACTCATCTCAAACTTCCTGCCCCCGGCCTCATTATTATTGCTTTTCACGGCACGCATCACATCCTGAATATTCAGTTTGTAGTAACTGAGTTTATCGGGATCGATACTGATCTGATACTGCTTCTGGAAACCACCGAATGAAGCGATCTCGCTCACCCCGGGTACATTCTGAAGCGCAAATTTAATATACCAGTCCTGAACCGCACGCTGCTCCCCCAGATCCATGCTTTTTGCATCCAGCGTGTACCAGAGTACATGCCCTACACCGGTTCCATCCGGACCCATTGTCGGATTGACACCAGCAGGCAAGGCATTTCCAATGGAATTAAGTCGCTCAAGCACCCTTGACCTTGCCCAGTAAACATCCACATTATCTTCAAAAATGATGTAGATGAAACTCATCCCAAACATGGAATTTGCCCGTACATACTTCACTTTGGGCAATCCCTGAAGATTGGTTACCAATGGATAAGTGATCTGGTCTTCAATGATCTGCGGACTTCTACCCATCCATTCTGTAAATACGATGACCTGATTTTCAGACAGATCCGGAATAGCGTCGATCTTACTCGTTTTTACCGAGAATAGTCCCCAGGTAAAGATTCCGGCAGCAAAAAGCAGCACAATGAACCGGTTACGCAAGGAAAATGAAATGATGTTCTCAACCATAGTTCTTAGTGTTGATGATCAGCATGACTGCTGTCTGTAACAGTTGAATCAGCATGTCCGGCATCATCTGTTTTTACAACGAGGTCCATTTTGCAAACCGGGCAACTTCCGGGCTTATCACTGATCACTTCAGGGTGCATCGGACAAGTATAGACTGCCCCAGTCATGTTATGCGCTGCTGTATCTGCGCTTGTTTCGGCCGGTTTTTCAGAACTTGTGCATGCCGCAAAAAATAAAATGATCAGAATAGCGCTTGTGTTTATTAACTTTTTCATGTTTATACTGGATTAATATGTGTGTAGTGGAATCCGACAGCTGCCTGAAGGAGATGCCAGATCCTAATTAAAAAATTAATGATAGATAATTATCCCTAAAGATTTCAGACGAGTTTGAATTGAGCATGCTCAATCAATTCAGGCTTTGAAAAGGGAATTTATGGCATAGAAATGCCAGACAGAAAGAAATTTATCAGATACGGAAATTGCAGTTACGAATAAAGACAGGGGTCTTTACTGTTCGCGAAACTGCATTAATAGAAGTATGCTGTTCAGAAATTGGAGAGAGAGTCTTTACCTGAAGTTCGTGATAAAAGATCGGCTCTAGGACAAAGATCTTTGCCTGATATATACTTAAAGGAGCTTTTTGGCTTTCCTTAAGTTTAAGTTCCTGCTTTTGATCTTTACAGCAATCCTCAGAAACTCCCTTTTTCATACCGCAATTACTGCAGTCATCAGCACCTTCTGAAGAATCATTTGAAAGCCCCCACTCGATCAGCTCGCCCATACAATAATGAAAATGCACGGTCGCCCCGGATGAAACACCCAGGTAAAAAACAGCTAAAACGGTGATTAAAAGCTTTTTCATTCTATTCTTTGCAAAGATTAGGATAAAATTTTGGAATTGTTCAATTATTTTTTTGAAAATATAAAAAGCTGACACAATTCTTTTTGATGGAAGCATGAAGAGAAATCTGCAGCAATAAACTCAGCTAGCGCACGCGTGTCGCGTGTGCTGCATAATTAACCAGAACGCGCGGCACGCGCGCACCAGCAAGGCTTGTATGCGAATACGAAATCTACTTTCCGCTCTGATAGGTGATTTCATATTCGCTTTAACTCACCGGCATCCTCTTAGGCGTAAAAATAACCGTTATTATCCCTATCACAGCCAACACGATCAGGGCCGAAAAACCATTAGCATAGCTTCCGCTGATATCCCTGATCCATCCTACCATCCATGGCATAATTGCTTCAGCAAGTCCATCACCGGTTAAGACAATGCCCATGACCCTCCCCATAACTTTAACGCCAAACAGCTCGGCGGCCATTAATGGGATGATCATATAATCTCCTCCCAAGCCTATTCCGAAAACGATGGCAAAGACATAGATTACCCCCGGAGTTGTGGCAAAATAAAGCAGTGGAATCGCAGAGGCAACCAGGCAATAGATTAGAAGCATGACATATTTCTTTTCAATTTTATCGGCCAGCCAACCCATAAATAAGCGTCCGAATATACTGGCAGCAAGGATCAATGAAAGCACATTGGCTGCCTGTGTCTGAGAATATTTAAGATCGAGACTAAAAAATAATTTCAAATTCTGACTGGTAGCACTTACTGCCCCGATAGAGCACATACTTCCGATCAGCAATAAGTAAAAGGCCCTGGTCTTCAGAATATCTTTGATCTCCCGTTTCGGTTCTTCGGGGATATCTGATACAGCCGCATCTCCTGTAACCGGAGGATTATCCTTCACGAACCAGGCCATGGGAAATGACAATACGATCATGGTGATACCCAGGATAACGAGTGCATGACGAAAACCGAATTCAACATTCAGCGCTTTTGCGATCTGCGGAGCAAGCATTCCCCCTATTCCAATACCCAAATATGCAAAGCCCATGGCCTTACCCCTTGCTTTATCAAACCAGCGGGATGTTAAAACCTGATTAGGCAATGGTCCGCCGCACATGTAACCTAAAGCACTGAATATATAAAACACATAAAACTGCCAGAGGGAGGTCATCAAACCCAGGCCAATTACCCCACAGCCGGCCATCAAAATACCTGCAAGCATCATTTTCCGTGGACCGAAACGATCGATAAGGTAGCCTACCACAAAACCAAAAAGTCCAACCAGGATCTTAGCGAAGGCATTCCCCGAAGTAACAGTTGCCCGTGTCCATCCAAACTCCTGAACCCAGAAATCATAAAAGAAAGTCAATCCGTAAAACATGATCCCGATCAGGGAGAACAAACTTAAAAATCCGGTTGCTGCAACTTGCGTCTGCCCCCTCTTTAATGCACTTTGACCTTCTAGATTATCTTTCATTCAATAAATGACCCGGACATGACCGGATGCGGAGCCTAAATATAACAAGACAAAACAATTATCAATACGAATTGATAAAAATAATTGGTTTAGAATGATCGTGTAGGTAAACGTAAAGCGTAGAGATGAGATATTACTCTGTATGAATCATGTGTGATTCAATGCGAAATCGGTCAGAAAAAATACTAAGCGAAAGAAAATCGATCGGTGAAAACACTGACCGAAGGAAAATTCCAAACTTTTTCAATATCTATTGAAACACTTGCCCAAATCATGATTTTATCCTTTTTCATAATACATGGATTTAAATCAATCGCTCCAAATGTCCTTTTCGTTTGACAATATTTTTATAATCCCATTGAATTTCTCTTGATTTCTGTAGCCATCGCTTCAAATCATTGATTTCAATATCGGAAACATGATTATAGAACACTGAAGCATCTTTGAACTTTTTACCTCTTACACTTAATCCTTCCTCATTAAAATCAGCTCCACTCCAGAACATTAGGCGGAGCCCCGGTTTTTGTTTACTGTATCCAACAATTGGATTCGCATTTAAAAACCATACCGGATGGGCATGCCAGATTTTACTTTCAGCTCCGGACAGTTCAGTGTCAATTGTCGAGGCAAGCAAGTCGCAAATTTCCTTGTCACCCGGACTTAGTTTTTCGTTGAATGTTTTTATTTCTAAGTTCATACCTTTTCCAGGGAGTTATTTTTCGGGTGAATGCAATATTAACTGTGGTACGGTGAAAACACAGACCACAGGCAACTGGGGAAATCCGGCTCCATTCAATAGGGCTTCATTATTGACTCTCTTAGCCAATGAAGTCTGTGTTGTTCAGTGTAGCTTTATTTTTCACGCTAAGCGGATGATCTTAATTCATCGAATGCAATCCAATTGAGTTTCCTTCTGTGTCCAACAGGATAGAGCAAAATCCATATTCGCCAATGGACATTTTTGCCTGCAATACTTTTCCTCCTGCTGCTTCTGCCCTGGCTTCTTCTACCAAGCAATCTTCGCATGCAAAATAAACCAAAGTACCACCCGCACCAGGACTCATATTTTCCATTTTAACCAATGCTCCGCTAATGCCCATTTCGTTTTCTGCCCATGGGAAGCTAAGCATTTGCATTTCGCTCAACCCCTCCGGCACAGGAAGTTGGTTTAATTTGATCTGTAATAGTGTTTCGTAAAATTTCTGAGCCCTGCTCATATCATCTACATAAATTTCTACCCAGGTAAATGGGTTTTTAACTTGTGTTGCCATTGCTTTACATGTTTGATTAAGAAATTATTAAATATCTGCTATTGTAGGTTTAGCCCTGACGCTTTATTTGATTAAAGTATAAGTCAGAGCTCCAGATGGACAATTACTTACCTGGGCTTTCAATTCTTCTGATGAAGCATTTTCAATGATAATCCAGGGAGATTCTTTCGGTTTATAAACTTGAGGTAAAGATTTTACACAAATACCGAAATGCTGGCAAAGTTTGGGTTGCCATTTAATGATGATTTCACCGTTAGAATATTCTTTGTTCATAAGCTCTAAAATTTAATAACAAAATTCAGAATTAAATGTTCATCTGCCTTTTACTCATTCAATAAAGAGGATTTATCCTATAAAAATTCATTTCGCCTGAATGCAATAAGAGGTGATTTTTTGAATCTGACTACGATCGTTGAACTCATATAAGTCGCAAGCCGAAACAAAAGAAACCCGTTTACCATCCCTAATAAACTCGGCTGTTCCATTTACAACAACCTTGTTATCCTCTGAGATAACATTCAGCGTTTTAAAGTCGGTAGTAACGGATTTAAAATATTGCACCACCTGATTGCACTTTTCAATAATCGCACTTTTCCCTTTTAATATATCTTCGTCCACTACTTCCCAAACGGCATCATCTGCAATGAAATCGTCTGTCTTGTCAAACTCTCCGTTTGAAAATGCTATTGCTATTTCTGTTTTTGTCACCTATTTTATGTTACCTTTTATCCTCCACATTATTGTTAGCTCGCCTGAAATACTTTGTTAAATATGCTCATTGTCAGCAAGATATCCAAAGAAAAATCGAAGATTTTGGGCAAAACCCAGTTTACGAGTGCGAGTGATTCAAAAATCCAATACTTTTTATTAAACCCGAAACATAAGACAGCAATTAAGACCACTAGGGTATACCCGGACCTTAAACTCAAGATATCATTAATGTGGTACGGACAACACTGAACGCAGGAAAATCCTCGTAAAATGCAATAGCAACAACGTCTGTGTTATATGGCGTAATTAATCTTTGCCGAATCTTATTTTAATAGCATTTTCTATTCTTATAAGAAGAAATATTATTGCAATTAGCATAAATCCAAGTCCAATTATTACCCCTATGTTTTCTCTTAGGTCAAAAACCAAACCTATTAAAGAAGACACTGTCAGAATGAATCCAAATTTCATCAACTCTTTAGCTGCATACCTTTGAGAGAAATCCCATCGTTCTTGTGATTTCATTGAGCTAAATGTCCGATACCCATATAGACTGTTTATCTTTTTTGGTGGAAATTTTATCATAATAATACCTGCAATGACAAATATTAGACCTGTAATTATTGGAATTGAGAATGGTGGATTATCGAAGTTCATAGTTTATTTCTATTCTTTAGAGGTATGTCATACTTTAAGCATGATGTCGTTTTTAAAAGCTCTAAAACGGTTTTCGGGTTGGCGATGTTGGGGCATTTGAAAAACGTCAGCTCAAAATATTCACAAATGCCAAATAAAAACACCAATGTCGAGTTAATAACTGTCCGCACCACTATCGCCAGTACGATGTTGTGCGATCCTTTTCTTCTTCTATAATTAAGTCGATAAAATCGTTGACATTAAGTTCTTTCAAAGCAGCATATACTTTTTTGTCCTGGTTGGCTTTTTCAGCTAATTCGTATTTTATTTGCTGATATTTTATCCTGGCCCAATCATTTTTTCTTAAAAAATTTCGAGATAAAATGTGTCTTTCCAATGCTTTACTGCCAATTGGACAAACATAAAGATGATGCTTTACTATGTCTAATTTTTCATTTGTCAATTTACCATTTCTTTTAAATACATCCCTGTCTTCAATACCCTGGTTTCCATTATGATAATATCCAATTTTTTCAAGTCCCTGTTTTATTTTCTCAAAATCTTGTTTTACAGAGTATATAATGTCAATGTCGATTATGGGCTTTGAATCCAAATTTGGAACGGATGTACTACCAACGTGTTCAATGCTAAATTCAAGTCCGTTTAAAACAGTTTCAACTTGACTTTTTATGTCGTCAAAATGTTTGACCCAATCTGATGTATATTTTTCGATTAGCATTTATGTTTTCTAAAATGACGCACAACGGTTTGCAGATTTGAGATGGGCGGGATTTTTATTGCTGAACTTTATGCGGAGCACAAAATTTTCGGCTACCACTAAACTGTCTGCGGAGCACGAAACCCCGCCTATTGCAAATGTGCTGTTAAGCGTATGTGCTTCTTTCTCGGTCGTGTCGGTCAGCATTATTTTGTAGGTTTTTTATCAAGGAATTTTTCAAGCATTGGAACTACAAGGTCGCTTTCTTTAAAGTCTGGTGTTATGGTTGTAATTTCTCCAATGTATTGTCCGTGTCCGCCCGGAATAATTGCAAATTCCGAATTGGCAATTTGTCTATGCAGTTCCAAAGCGTGTTCGGGAGTAATAACGTCTTTGTCGCCAATTATGATTAAGGTCGGAACTGTAATTGCTTTAATTTGTTCGTCTGGAATGTCTTTGAAGTTTACCATTCGGTTTGCATCTCTGTCGTGCATTACTTGTAAACCATTTGTGTCAGCAGCAACTTTTTTGTAGCCGTCTTTCAGTTGTGCAGGCATATTTTCCAATTTGGCTTGTGCCATAAAACCCCAAAACCAGTCAGGAACACCGTTGCGTTTGGCAAGAGCTGAACCTAAAATCATTTTGTCAACTATTTCAGGATGTCTGATTGCAATTTGTATAGTCGTTGTCCCACCGTTGCTGAAACCAAAGAAATCTGCTTTGTCAATGTTTAAATGTTTGAGTAAAGCTACAATGTCGTCTGCGTCTTGTTCAAATGTGAGGTCTGCGTTTCGGTCGCTTGTCCGCCCGTGTGCTTGTAATTCAACTGCAATTACTTTTCTGTTTTTAGAAAGCAACGGAATGATTTTTTCAAAATTCGTTTGAATTGTCGAACCGCCACCGTGAATTAAAATAAGCGGTTTGCCTTGCCCGTGAATTTCGTAATACATTTTCAGTCCGTTTACTGTTGCGTAACCGCTTGTGCTGTCTTGTATCGTTTGGTTTTCTGTTGTCGTTTGAGAAGTCATTGTCTTGTTGTCTGAATTATTGCAGCTTGAAATTGCTAATGCTGTCAAGGTTACTAAAATGGTCTGCTTTATCATTTGTCAAAGTTGTTTTTTGCACTGTCGGTTCGGGTTTGCACTGTCGCCATAGCATTACGCCTAATTTGCATATATGGCTAATAAATTGCCACAAGCTCAGCAAATCCGGGGGTATTGTGGTTTATTTATCATCCTTCATTAAATATGCTCATTGTCAGAAGAATATCCTAAGACATACTGAGAATATTTGGATAAAACCAAGCTAGCAAACGCGTGTGATGCAGTAATCCAATAATTTTTATTAAAGTCAAAATACAAAACAAGAAGCAGCTGAGATCCACCAGGGTATACCGGGATCTTAAACTCAAGATATATAGTAATGCGGTACGGACAACACCGACCACAGGAAAAAAGTACAGAGCTTGGATTTAAAACTTTACTTTCAAATAATCACGAAATCCCCGCTTTTGCAAAATGAATGTTAGCGGTTCGTTGTTCTTTCTGTTCTATCAATTTTATCATTTCTTGTCCCTGAGTTTTTCTCGTTTCACAAGTTTGTTAAGGGTTTCAGCAATTCTCTCAACTTTTGTGTCGTCCGTTTTGGCTGAATAGATCCAATCTAAAAATTCTTTCTTTTGTCCATCTGTGTAAGTCAAAAATGAATTGTGTGCAAGTGGGTCTTCCCTTAAACATTCTAAAAATTCTTCTGGTATTTCTGTCGGTGCCTTGTCTGCAAATAAAACTACATTAACCCAGTCACCTTCCTTCTTACCTATTTTCTTTCTGATGTCTGCCTTAATAGGTAAGAAAAGTTTTCCGTTGCCCATTGGCATTAACTTATAGTTTTTAATCTCATAGTTGTCAATGTGTCCTTTTACCTTAACCCAACCAAAAGGCGAATGTTTGTCTCGCAAAACTTCGGAAATAGCAGCATAAGTCCAACCGCCTTTCCCTGGAAATTTTTCCAGCAAATATTTTTTGTTTACTAATGGTTTTTCTGTTTCCATTTTTCTGTCTTTTTGATTGTGTCTCTGTTGTCCATAGAACAATTGATTTCGTTCCGCAACTACCCGAAGGTTGCGATTTCGAAGCAATAACTGTCAGCCAGGCACAAAATTCATAAAAGAACAAAACTTGACCTGCCTGCCGGCAAGGCAGGTTAACCACTGAACCGCCAATTTGGGTAAGTGCTTGATAGCAGGCATTTCGGTTAATGATGTTAACTCTAAGCCTTTAAATTGTCTCTTCGGAAAGAGAAAAACATCAAAAGTCCAAACGAAATTTCAATAAGCGAACCTGTTAACAAAGAACCAAAAGATTGTACTTTAAAGTAAAATAACAAGTATGCAGCAAGTCCTAAAATGGCTCCTAAAATCCAATAAAGTCTTAAGCCATAAATAGACGCAAACGTCAAATATCTTCCACCAATAATCAGAAGCATACCTTGAAAAAACCATTCCGTATGTTGTAATGAAAGTCCAAAAGCGAGAGGTAAACACATGATCATAAATATTGTCCCTTCCATAGCCAGGTTTCCCAATGGATTACCCTTTGTATGTGTCCCACTTAGTCCAATTATTTTGCTTAGAAGCACTCCCACAGGATGGATAAACATTCCTCCAATCAAAAGTGTCCAGACAGCTTGTTTATCAGAATATTGAAAAGATATAATTGCAGAAATGAGCCAAATAAGCCCTGAAACAATTATGCCAATGGAGCCATTCGCATAACCTTTACACATATCTGTTTGAGCTTGTCTGAACGTGTCAGACTTATTTAATTGTCCGATTGTTGATTTTTCAGTCATTTCTTATAATGTTTTTTCTTTGTTTATAATTTAAAATGTGTTTTGTCATGCCTGGCGCCAATGTTTTGCAGATTTGCAATAGGCAGGCTTCTCAGCACAAATGTTTTTCCGGAGCACAAAACTTTTGGCTACCAAAAAACTGTCTGCGGAGCACGCCCCCCCCCCGCCTGATGCAAATGTGCTGTTGGCAGTTCGTGCTTTTTACATTACTTGCCAGCTGTCAGTGGTGCGCCAACAACTTTCATGTCATGGTCTGCAAAAACCTTTGCAATTTCTTCTTTTGTCGGCGGGGAAGTCCATTTGTCGGTAACCTTAAAAAATGCTTCCATCTTTCCTGATGGCAAATAGGAAACAATCATCTTTCCTTTTTCTGTCAACTGTATGAAGGCGTGTTGCACATTTCTTGGAAGAAAAATGGTGTCACCTGATTTCATTTGATATTTGTCGTCACCAACTTGAAATAGATACTCTCCATCAATGACATAAAACCATTCGTCCTGGAATGGGTGAATATGCAATGGAGGCCCACCATTCGGTGTAAGTCCGGTTTGCTCAAACACAGCTAAATCGTTTTCAGTGTCATTCCCTGATATTTTGAGGTCTAAAGTGTTTAGTGTAACACCTTTCATTTTAAAGTGCTCTCCAAATCTGGCTTCACCGGCACTTACTTTAAATCCCTTTTTTGGCCTCATAAGAATGGTGTTTTTAATTTTAGCAAACATACTCAATGGAAAGAGTGCAAGTGCTGAAAATATAAATGTGCCTCGTTTCATATTGTTGTAATTGATTTTCTGTTTATCTTATATAGGTACCACAAGTTTACAATGACGTTCGAGCATGACCGCTAACTTGTATATAATGGTATCAAAACTACCACAAGCCCACCAAACCCTGGGGTATTGTGGCTTATTTATCATCCTTTATTAAATATGCTCATTGTCAGCAGGATATCCTAAGCCAAACTGAAAATATTGAGCTAAACCCAGCTTGTAAGTGCCTGTGATTCAAAAATTCAATACTTTTTATTAAACCCGAAACATAAGACAGCATTAAGACCACCAGGAGTATACCAGGACCTTAAACTCAAGATATCAAGTAATGCGGTTGGTAATAATAGCGACCGAGGGGAAAGTAATGCGGTACGGTGACAACACCGACCGCAGGAAAGATAAAATCGGTCGGTAAAAACATCAACCTGAGGAATTGCATTTATTTCTTGTCAGGCTGCGTGATCCCTGTGCAGTTTGATGGCATTCAATTCCGTTTTCTTTTGGCTTTCTTCCTCTTCGATATCATAATCATCCTGTAAACCAAGCCAGAATTTGGCACTATTTCCAAAATAACGGGATAGCCTTAGGGCGGTATCTGCAGTTATGCGCCTGTTTCCTTTGATTATTTCGGAAATCCGCGTTTGTGGGATCCCAATATCTTTTGAAAGCCTGTAAGCACTAATTGATAATGGCTTTAGAAATTCTTCAATCAGAATCTCACCGGGATGAATATTTTTTAACTTTTCCATCTTTAATATTTTAATGATAGTCTATCAATTCCACCAGTTCAGCATTTCCATTCTTCCATTGAAAGATAATTCTCCATTGGTCATTTATTCGAATGGAGTAAAAGGCTTTTAAATTTCCCTTCAGTTTTTCCAACCTGTTTGAGGGTGGAATCATTAGATCCGATATATTTTGGGAGTTGTTAAGCATCCTGAGCTTTCTTCTGGTAGTTTCCTGTAATTCCACAGGAAGCCCCCGAATTCTTTCTCCTTCCCAAATCTGACGGGTTTCTTTATTGCCGAATGAAACAATCATTTACTAATGCTAAACGTTACTAACGTCAAAGGTAAGTAATTGGTTCTGAAATTAAAAGAGATTGAGAAACATAAAAGGCTATTAAATGGGCAATAAAGAGCAGGTGATTCATTTGTAAAATCACAATTCTTTAAAATTTTGTTTCCGGTAGATCCGGGAAGGAAGCAATCCCTCGGAAAACTCCAAA
Source organism: Daejeonella rubra (assembly GCF_900103545.1). GTDB lineage: Bacteria > Bacteroidota > Bacteroidia > Sphingobacteriales > Sphingobacteriaceae > Daejeonella > Daejeonella rubra. The sequence continues at coordinate 38,935 of NZ_FNHH01000012.1, read as the reverse complement.
AAAAAGGCCTTAGAATTCTCTAAGACCTCATCCGTGGGAAATACTGGGTTCGAACCAGCGACCCCTACCTTGTCGAGGTAGTGCTCTAAACCAGCTGAGCTAATTTCCCCTTTGGAAACCAAAATTATTAAATTCTGTCAAAACCAAGGCTATAAAAAAGCCTTATCGCAATTCATCATTAATATCCGCCAGTACCGAAGAGCCAGGGCATAATTCCTCTTGCATCAGGGTATTGAGCGGCCTGTCCGATGAGTTTATCGTTTGGTGCAGGTTTTCCGTTTCCTTTTCAACAAAAAGCAATCCGGTCAGGATCTCACTTCTGTTCCTGGCATTCTGCAGGGCATTCATGGCACCCATTCGGTCGAATGGATTACGGTTGGAAGCGAGTTTCTCCAGTCGGATATACGTCCCGTCATGCATCATCACATTCGTACCGGTACCACTTTCATAGCTGGTCAATATCTCTGTTTTTTCAGGTACCAGGTCAGTTTTTCCGGTTGATTCAATATGCTCCCGCACATAATCATATGATTTGGTAGATCCGGGGTTATTATTGAAGGTTACACATGGAGAAATAACATTGATGAAGGCAAATCCCTGGTGACTGATAGCCGCCTTGATCAGTGGGATCAACTGCTGCTTATCTCCCGAAAAGCTCTGCGCCACGAAGCTTGCTCCAAGCTCCAGTGCCAGTCCGGCGAGGTCGATCGGCTGAAAGGGATTCACAGACCCTGCCTTGCTTTTTGATCCTTCATCAGCTGTCGCAGAATCCTGTCCCTTGGTCAGTCCGTAGCAGCCATTATTCATCACAATATAAACCATATTCAGGTTACGGCGGATCACATGGACAAACTGTCCCATACCAATGGAAGCTGTATCCCCATCGCCCGACACACCAATATAAGTAAGTTCGCGGTTGGCCATATTAGCACCGGTAGCAACAGAAGGCATTCTTCCATGAACCGAGTTAAAACCATGCGAATTACCAAGGAAATAGGTCGGCGTTTTAGATGAGCAGCCGATACCAGATAATTTAGCAATCCTATGCGGAGGTATGGAAAGCTCAAAACAGGCCTCTATGATGCTTGCGCTGATAGAATCATGTCCGCAGCCGGCACATAAAGTAGATAGAGAGCCTTCGTATTCCTTAGTAGTATATCCGAGATCATTCTTTGGCAAATCAGGATGACGGAATTTTGGACGTATATAGGTCATAAATTTATTAGTAGCTGCTGTGTTAATTAATGGCCGGGGATAAAGTTTTATTGATCTGGCTTGTGATGAACTGAGCAGTGATCGGCATACCGTCAAAGTTCAGAACAGAGATCATTTTCTGAGGGTTTACATTCAGCTCATTGATCAGCAGGCTGCGCATCTGAGCGTCCCTGTTTTGTTCAATGATGAATACCATCTCATGCGAATGAATAAAATCTTCAACTGTTTTATTGAACGGGAAGGACTTCAATCTCATTGCATCAAAAACGATTCCAGAGGCCTCCATATCATCCATTGCCTCCTCCGCAGAATAAGTGGATGTTCCAAAGAAGATCAGTCCGTAGGGACTCTTATTTTCCGACTGATACAGAACAGGCGCCGGAACGATATTTTTTGCGGTATCCCATTTCTTTAAGAGCCTTTCCATATTTCGTGCGTATACGCTTCCATCTTCGGTATAAGCTGCATACTCATCTCTGGAAGTCCCGCGGGTAAAGAATGAACCCTTGGTTGGATGCGTTCCAGGGATGGTACGGTAAGTGATTCCATCGCCATCCACATCCAGGTAACGGCCAAATCGCGGCAATTCTTCCAGCTGCTGGGCATCCAAAACCTTACCCCTATTATATTGTTTGTTATCATCCCATACAAATGGCTCGGACATATGGTCATTCATACCCAGGTCCAGGTCGGTCATCAGGATGATTGGTGTTTGTAATAATTCTGCCAGGTCAAAAGATTCGGCAGTCATTTCAAAACATTCCTTCGGGGTGGATGGGAAGATTAAAACCTGCTTGGTATCTCCATGGGATGCATAGGCCGCCAGTAAAATATCAGATTGCTGGGTACGTGTCGGCATCCCCGTTGAGGGACCGGTACGCTGAACATCGATCAATACGGTTGGTATTTCCGCAAAATAAGCCAATCCCAAAAACTCGTTCATCAATGATAATCCGGGTCCGCTGGTTGCGGTAAATGAACGTGCCCCATTCCAGTTTGCGCCTATTACCATGCCGATCGCGGCCAGTTCATCTTCTGCCTGTACGATGGCAAAGTTCTTTTTGCCTGTCTCCGGATCGATCCTTAACTTCTTGGCATAGGTTTCAAATCCTTCAACGACCGAGGTGGATGGAGTGATCGGATACCAGGCCACAACGGTCGCACCACCATACACGGCTCCAAGTCCGCATGCTGAATTACCGTCCACCAGGATCTTATCCCCAACAAGGTCGCGCCTCTCCAGCCTGATCTCCAGCGGGAAGGAAAAATTATCATTTATGTACTGAACGCCTAGTTTAAGGGCCTTAATGTTTAATCCGATTAGTTTTTCTTTACCCTCGAACTGCTCAGCAAGCAATTGCTCCAATACCTCAAACTCAATATCGAGCAATGCTGCAAGGGCACCTACGTAGATGATGTTCTTGAATAACTGACGCTGCCGCGGATCAGTAAATTCCCGGAGGCACATTTCCATCAATGGCATCCCAATATAGGTCACATCATTACGGATCAACTCCGGATGCAAAGCTTTGGTACTATCATAAATGAAGTATCCTCCGCTCCTCACCGAGCGAACATCATCGGGCATGCTCTGGGGATTCACACAAACCATGATATCTACCCCTTCACGACGGCCCAGATAGCCTTTTTCGCTTACGCGGACATCATACCAGGTGGGTAAGCCCTGGATATTGGAAGGAAAAATATTTTTGGGAGTTACAGGAACGCCCATCCTGAAAATAGCTTTGGCGAACAGATAATTTGCACTTGCAGAACCCGTACCGTTTACGTTTGCAAAACGTATGACAAAATTGTTGACTTTAGAATTAGGCATTTAGTGGCATGCTTTGGTAACTTTATACAAATATTGCTGCATATCCCATGCAGATGTAGGGCAACGCTCAGCGCAAAGGCCGCAATGCAGACAAACGTCTTCATCCTTAACCATTACCCTTTTGGTGGGCAGGGTATCGGATACGTAGAGGTCTTGTGTGAGGTTAAATGCCGGAGCTTTCAGGCGGGATCTGAGATCTTCTTCTTCTCCATTGAGGGTAAAGGTGATGCAGGAGGTCGGACAAATATCAACACAGGCATCGCATTCAATACATTTATCCTTTTCGAAGACAGTCTGAACATCACAGTTCAAGCAGCGATGGGCTTCCTTAACTGCTGTAGCTATGTCAAAGCCTAGCTCCACTTCGAGTTTACGATCAGAAAGAGCAGCTTTTTTCTCAGCCAGAGGCACTATAAAACGATGATCGTTTACCACATCATTATCGTAACTCCATTCATGGATACCCATTTTCTTGCTGACAAGATTGGTAAAGGGCGCAGGACGCTCGGTAAGGGCCGTCCCCTGACAATAAAGATCTATGGAAATAGCCGCCTGATGCCCGTGGGCTACGGCAGTGATCACATTCTTGGGACCAAAAGCAGAATCACCTCCAAAGAATACCTTTTTGTTGGATGATTGATGTGTGGCACGATCAACAAATGGCATTCCCCATTCGTCAAAGTTTACGCCCGTTTCTTTTTCGATCCATGGGAAGCTATTTTGTTGTCCGATAGCTACCAGTACATCATCCGCTTCAATAAATACATCCGGTTCACCGGCCGGGACAAGCTGACGCTTTCCGCTATCATCGTATTCGGCCATCACCTTTTCGAAAAACATACCTTTGAGGCTGCCATCTTCCACCACGAAAGATTTGGGCACATGGTTCTCCAGAATTGGAATATCCTCATGCATGGCATCCTCAATTTCCCATGGGGAAGCTTTCATCTCAGAAAAAGGACTGCGTACGACTACCTTTACCTGCTCACCACCCAAACGGCGTGAGGTACGGCAGCAGTCCATAGCAGTATTACCACCACCCAGAACAATCACCTTTTTTCCGATTTTATGCGTATGCTCGAAGGCTACACTTGCAAGCCACTCGATACCGATATGTACATTTTTACCGACCTCTTCGCGTCCGGGAAGGTTGAGGTTCCGTCCGCGAGGTGCACCGGTGCCTACAAAAACCGCATCGTATCCCTTGTCGAGAATTTCATTTAAGCTGGAAACATAGGTTTTGAAATGGGTATGAATGCCCATATCCAGGATGTAGCCTACCTCTTCATTCAGAACTTCAGTGGGTAAACGGAACGAGGGGATCTGACTGCGCATCATTCCGCCGCCAGCCTCATGCTCATCATACAAATGAATTTCATAGCCAAGGGGAGCAAGATCACGTGCTACCGTTAAGGATGCTGGTCCTGCGCCAATCAGAGCTATCCGCTTTCCATTCATTTGTGAAGGAATTGCGGGCATGAATGCCTTGACATCGTCTTTATTATCAGCGGCTACACGCTTCAGGCGACAAATAGCCACGGGTTCTTCCTCGATCCTTCCGCGCCGGCATGCCGGTTCGCAGGGACGATCGCAGGTGCGGCCAAGCACTCCGGGGAATACGTTGGATTCCCAGTTGACCATGTAAGCTTCTGTATATTTTCCTGCTGCGATCAGCCTGATGTATTCAGGTACCGGAGTATGTGCGGGGCAGGCATACTGACAATCCACAACCTTGTGGAAGTATTCCGGGTTTTTGGTATCTGTTGGTTTCAAAAATTATACAGCCGTTAAAATGAAAAGATTCTTAAATAAACAATATATAGTGCACTGAAATTTTAATGATCTCAATGTATTTTTCCTTATGAATTCAATTTCCGGTTCCGCCAATATGCTGCAGAACCATTATATACAGATAAAATTTTCTGAAAATCTTAATTTTCAGACAGCCACCATCCGGCAGATTAATTGCAATTCTACTTATTGTGCCTTTGTGACTACAATTTAAAAAGACAATTTGACTTATAGAAATAAATAATAATGGAATATATGGAATATATAGTTCCGCTTGTGAAAAATGTGGGGGAATGGTAGAATTTATTTAATTTATAATTCTTGCTGGCGCGTGCGCCAGCACCGACCGAATGGAGCACTAGCAAACCTAACCCTTCCTAATATCCCATATTAATTTTATCTTCAATCCTATTATACATTCATAGTAACATGATCAGAAAAATAAAAATCCTGTTAATCGCCCTGATAGTACTCACACTAAATCAATCCAGTACCCCGGTTAAAACAGCAGCACCTTCCGGTCCCAATATCATTCTGATCTTCATGGACGACATGGGTTATGGCGATCTCTCCTGTTATGGTGCACTCGATATAAACACTCCAAATATTGACCGATTAGCCTCCGAAGGCATTCGTTTTACTAATTTCCTGTCGGCACAAGCCGTTTGCAGTGCCTCACGCGCCGCAATTCTTACAGGTTGCTATCCTAACCGGGTAGGCATCTCCGGCGCTTTATTTCCGGCTTCACCCATCGGTTTAGCCAAAGAAGAAATGACCATTGCAGACCTCCTTAAACAGAAAAATTATGCAACAGGAATATTCGGTAAATGGCATCTAGGTGATGCTCAGGAATTTCTGCCCCTAAATCAGGGCTTTGATGAATATCTCGGCATTCCTTATTCAAATGATATGTGGCCGGTTAATTACGATGGGCTTCCTGCAAAAACCGGAACTAATAAATATCGCTTTCCTCCACTGCCTCTGATCCGAAATTCTGCACCTGTTGACACCGTCCGTACCCTGGAAGACCAGGCTCTGCTGACCAGCAGGCTGACAGATGAAGCTATCAGTTTCATACGCCGCAACAAAAAGAAATCGTTTTTCGCCTATATTCCGCATCCAATGCCCCATGTTCCGATCAATGCTTCTGCAGCATTCAGGGGGAAAAGCAAGCAGGGATTGTATGGAGATATGATTCAGGAGGTTGACCATAACGTTGGAAGGATCATGGACGCTCTTAAAAAAGAAGGACTGGAAAAAAACACCCTGGTAATTTTCACAAGTGATAATGGTCCCTGGTTAAATTTCGGAAACCATGCGGGTAATACTGCGGGTTTAAGAGAAGGTAAGGGCACTTCTTTTGAAGGGGGACAAAGGGTTCCATGTATTATGAAGTGGAAAGGCACCATTCCAGGCGGACTAGTATCCAACCAGTTAGCTTCCACAATCGATCTTTTGCCTACCATCGCTAAACTGGCCGGAGCACCGCTTCCAGAAAAAAAGATCGATGGCCTTGATCTTGGAGAGATCCTAAAAGGCGACCTCCTGGCAAGCCCAAGGAAGAATTTTTTATACTATTATCGCAAAAATTCACTGGAGGCCGTCCGTCGCGATAACTGGAAACTCGTTTTCCAGCATCCTTCACGCTCCTATCTTGATCAGGCACCGGGTGTTAATGGCTTTCCGGGTGCAGCACCTGAAAATGTGATGATGAATGAGGCACTTTACGACCTTCGCAGAGATCCGGGTGAGCGCTATGATGTGCAGGCCTATTTCCCGGAAATCGTGAAAGAACTAAAGGCAATTGCTGATCAGGCAAGGGAAGATCTGGGTGATGACCTGCAAAAGAAAGAAGGCAGCAATAAGCGGCAGCCAGGAAAATTAACTAAGTAATTGATTTACAATTTATTAAAAAAAATACAGATTCTGTCTAATCAAACTCAACGATATCCATATCCAGGTGGATCATGTCTACAATTTTGTCTAATTCATCCGAGCAATCCTGAGAAGTTTTAATACCCAGCTCAATTAATGCCTGCACATTCTGCTCGCTCGCATTATCCATTTCAGGATCGGCATTTCTGAGGTCTGAAGGCTGGATCCTGCAATAATTTTTATCATTGCCGTTTGCTGAAAACATCTTCAGTAAATGATAATTCGTGGTTTCTGCCGCCCCCGACATCATAATATCTATGGAGGGCTTGATCCAACCCATTGCACCCCAGTTTTTTGCCGAATGATAGTTGTAAGATCTGTTCTCACTGCCCGTCCCAAGAGAAACAATGAACATATCTTTAGAGGTGGGATCGCCTTTCGAATTCCGAACCTCAGAATAAGCGCATAAGGATGGGTTATTGGCGTACATTCCACCATCGATCATCGGATAGGTAACTCCGCTGATGGAACGGATCAATGCTGCTTCAAAATAGGTGGGCGCTGCAGAAGTTGCCCGGCATACATCCCGGATAAAGAAATCACCTCCATCACCCTTCTTCGGAAAATCATGTTTTGCAAAAAAATGCGTCTTCCTTTCCTGGATATCATAGGCGGTGATCAGGCATGGTTTCAGGAGCTCGCTCAGTTTAATATCTCCAAAATATTGATTTAGAATATGCTCCAAAGGTCTGGAAGCATACTTTTCATTAAAAAAGGATTTATAATTTAAGATCTTACTTAAAAAAGAAAGGTTGAATATCCGGTCACCGTTATTTTTATAGAGATCTACGGCCTCCTCAGCGCTGAACTTTGGCTTTTGAGGGTTGTTTTCATCCGGACAAAGCAGCAGACAGGTTAAAATACCTCCGGTGCTTGTGCCGGCAAAGAAATCGAAATAGCTGGCAATACGGGCATCCGGATCCTTTGTTTTCAGCTGCAGCTTTTTCTCAAGAGCTACCAAAACCTGTCCGGGTATTAGTCCGCGGATCCCCCCGCCATCAATAGACAATATTTTCTTCATTTAAATCAGGTTAAATCCTTTAAAATAAATTTCAGATGATCTTTACTCACCCATTTCTCATCCATATGTATCCTGCACCAGTTATTCTCTTCATGTACAATAAAAATCTCATGGCCTTTTGCAAGTGCTCCTACCCTATCAAAAGACCTTCCGGGCCCATTCCGGACATGAAGTTTAGCTGTTTTTACCGCAGCTCTTGATACGTTCATTGTGTACTTTCCATAAACCCAATGTTCCTGTGAATTGGAGATCTTATACCAGCCATTTTCTTCCTGATAAACCCTCAAAACCGATCCTATGCTGGCAGGATCAAGTCCCGCAACCTTTTTTGCTGTTTGCCTTGGCTCTGACCTGACATTCAGTTTTGAAGCAGTAACACTCACATATTTCAACAAGTCGGGCTTATTTTGAATTGAAAAAGGAAATGACTGTGAAACAAGCGGCAAAAAATGGGTATTACAATCCATGACCTTATTACCGCCGAAAAAATTAGTCCCTGGACAAGTTTTATTATTCCTTACACCATCATTCCGCTGCCCTGTACTCAGGTCGAACCAATGGTGATAAATGATACTTTGAGTATGAACAGGTAAATTAAAACGCCGGCATAGTATGGCGGTCATCCGGATTATGGCTTCGCGCTGTTCGGCGGTCATTGCATCCTTTCCGGAATCAAAATTACCCAAGTGCTCCAGACAAATACTATTGGCATTTTGTCCTGTAATGCAGGCAGGCGACCTCTCCAAAGATCTGCCACTCAGAATACTCCCGTCAGGAAAAGTAGTGAAATGCTGACCGATATCAGACCAGCCATTATGATTGACATGGTAGTTTTTCATACCCTGCTGCAGCTCAAAATGGTTGGAGTCTTTAAAATGAACATAAGCAGGGCTGAAAGTATGGTGTTGCTGGATGCTTATAACAGTCCGGGCAAGCTGCAATGAGTTTATCCATTGCTCAAACTCCTGAATACTGAATTTTGTAAATCCGAACCTGTTGGTCAAAGCAAATAATTTTCGTGTGTTTATTAAAAATAAAGGTTTTGACCGGATTTGCAAAAGGATAAGGATCCAGGCATAATAAATAGTCCTCTGCCAGACCATGAATAAAGAGACAAACCCTTTCGATTAATATCCTTTGAATGCTTAAAGTTCTGAAGAATAGAATTTCTTTAAAACAAGAAAGCCCCGAATACGGAGCTTTCTTGTTTATTTTTATTCAATCAAAATAGAAAAACTACTTTGATTGCAACAAGGCTATTGAGCCTTATCCCACCATAAAGGGGTAAGTAAACGATACTTTTCAGAGTTATCACCTACCGCTTGCGGATTACGTGTTTGCTCATTTCCTTCGTAAACCATAGCTCTTATCCACTGAGTTGGATTGTTTGCATCAAATACTACTGTATTTAAATTTAAAGGGCGAACAAGAGAGGGGCCATAAATAGCCTGACTAAAATCAGATCTGCGCATATCAACCCAGGTTTCAGGGTTCAGGCATAAAGTAATATACTTCTGTCTCATGATGTGGCTTAATCCCTGAGTAAGATTGCTAAACTGAGCATTCAAACCATTAGCTTGTATCGCATCCCAATAAGCATTTATTTCAGTAGTTGTAACTCCGAGTTTGCGCATATTTGATTTTACACCTTCGGTATAAGCAACAATGGCACCATTAACATCATTACTTCTTAATTTAGCTTCTGCCTCAATTAATTTCACTTCAGAATAAGTAATGAAAGGCATTGGTGATTTTTCACTAGTATAAAAACCACTATTACTGAACCTTCCAAAGTCATTACCATTCTTCTTGGTAACATCACCTGCCTGACCATTTGCAAGAATTCCCTGACCACCTGTTAAGGCGCCACCAGATCTTAAACCTCTGTACTGTCCGTCTGATGCAGCAGGTTTCATGATCCTGCTGATCCGTGGATCCTGATATGCAGCGTTTGTTACCGGGAAGCTGGTCAGCATATTCACAAAAAACTGGCTCCAGGCAAAATACCTTGGATTAAACAAGGCACTATTAGGATCGGTTACCCCCGCCGGAAGCACAAATCCACCCCAGCTATACCATGGATTCTGATCTGTTTCCAAGCCACCAGCTAAATAAGGGAACTCTGCATCCATACCATCGGCATTGAATGAATTGTTACAGGCTTCAATGATCTTTGCAGGACTATAAACTCCTGTTTTCTTTGAAAGGTGATTCAGATATCTGGCCTTTAATGCCCATGCAAAGCGTTTCCACTTATTAATATCTCCCTGAAACATAATATCACCCCCATTTGCATTTAAACCAGTTTTATTAGAGGTGCTATTGAATGCTACGATAGCTTCATCAAGTAACTGATCGATACGCTTGTAGACGGTCTCCTGATCCTGCATTTTAGGCGTCAGATTAAGCTGAGCTGCACCATCATAAAAATCATCGACAATAATTGACCCATACTGGTCTGTTAACAAACCAAAGTTCATAGCCAACAGAGTTTTACCTGCACCAACAAAATGCGGACTGCCTTCTTCTTCTCCAAGTACGATCAGGTCCACACAATTAGGCATAGTAAATACATAGGCATTTTGCCAAAGGAAATATGATGAAGTAAAGCGCCATGTTTCTGCAGCCATATTGGCCCCTGTAGCAAGCTTTGTTACTCCATATTGAGTTAAACCCGTTACTTCACGGCTTCCCCTCCACATTGCTGAACCATTAGAGGTGGTTATTGCACCTACTAAACGACTAGCAGCCGAAATTTTAGAAGGATTATTCGGATCCTTATTTACATCCAGGTACTTCTTGCATGAAGTACTCAGCAAGAGGACACTGAAAAAAATGTAAGTGATTTTTTTATATCTAATTTTCATATTCATTTTTATTTAAACGCAGGAGAATGCAAGGAAGCATAATTTTAAAACATAAGCCTTTGCACCTGCTTTATCATCTATTTCCTGTTAAAGCGTTAATCTCAAACCAAAATCCACACCACGTGTGGCCGGAATTCCAAGGTTATCAAAACCAAAAGATCCGGAACCACCAACACCAGCACCACTACCTGAAACTTCCGGATCAACACCTGAATAGTTGGTGATCAAAAGCAGATTCCTTCCGGTTAAAGTAAAATTTAAGCCTTTAACATCTATTTTTTCCAGGAATTTAGCCGGCATTTTATAACTGAATGTTGCATAACGAAGTCTGTACCATCCACCATCCTCAACAAAGTCATATCCCTGATTGGCATAAATTGTTTGGTAATAGTTTTGATTTAACGGAACAGAAATAGTGTTTTTCACACCGGTTGACTCAATAACTCCATCGAACACCTTTGTTCCTCTGTCAAGTGTTTTAGTACTTAAACCAGAGCGAACCAGAGAGTTTTCAGTTGCATTAAATACCTTACCACCTACCCGTACGTCAACCATAAAAGCAAATGATAAATTCTTATGCGTGAATGTATTGGTAATACCAGTAGTAAAATCAGGATTTCTATCTCCAATATTTGTTAAAGCAGTTTGAACCTGAGGATAACCATTATTAGCTAATAACAATTGTCCGCTTGCATTACGCTTCCAAACATTACCGTTAATTCCGAATAAACTTCCGTTCAGGAAAGCTGCACCCTGAGCTGCATTCGCAGAAACCCATGCATCAGACAATTCGATACGATCTAATGTACCTGGAAGTGCCTTTACAATTGAAGTATTTTTTGCGAAGTTAAGATCAACAGACCATTTGAAATTTGGATTAGTGATAGCCTGTGCATTGAATACAAACTCTACTCCTTCATTTTGTATTGATCCACCGTTCAGATAGGTAAGAAAAGCACCAGCAGATGGAGGTACTCTTGTTGCTAATATCTGATTGCTGGATTTACTGTTATAATAAGTAACATCGATTCCGATACGGTTTTTCAGGAATCTCAGATCAGTACCGATTTCAAAAGCCTTTGTAAACTCAGGTACAAGGGTAGGATTACCGAAAGGATTATTCGCGTTTGTAATAAATCCTCTTGGATTGATGGTAAAAGTATTGGTTACAGACGCAAGTGATGTAGTGGTTACGTGTGCAGGTGCATCCTTTCCAACCTCAGAATAAGCCGCTCTGATCTTACCATAAGAAAAGGTATCATCACCAGGCTTAATACCCATCTCTCTTAAAATATCAGTAAGGATTAAAGCACCACTTACCGAAGGATAGAAAAAGGAGTTATCTGTAACAGGCAGTGTAGATGACCAGTCATTTCTTGCTCTAAGATTAACATATGCCATTCCTTTCCAATCCACATTTAAATCACCAAATAATCCGAAAATCCTTCTTCTGTACAATCTCTCTGAAACTGTACGGTCGGCAGCAACAGTATTATTGATACTTGGAAAAGTTGGATCAATAAAACGGGTCGCGGTAGATGTTGTAGTTCTGTTACTTGCACTTTCAAGATTCTGACCTAATGCAAGACTAAGTTTAAAGTCTTTTGCAACAGTTTTCTTAGCAGTAACAATGATAGTAGATGTTGTTATCTGATTATCTCCGGAAGTTTGTGCAATTGCACCTCTTACTGCATCAGATTCCAGAGTTCCAGGCATTCTGATGGCCTTGAAATTCTCACTGTAATAATCTGTTCCTAAACGGTATGCAACATTTAAGAAACTAAAGGGATTATAGTCAATATTTCCAATTGCAATTACACGGTTGATACTATTAATGATCGGCTTATTTTGAATTGTCCAGTATGGATTATCATTATCAGCAACATTGAAAACTCTTTGAGTTCCATTTGGATTCAGATAGTTTTTCATATCCTCATTCCTTGGCCAGTATAAGGCACCCATCACTCCATTGGCACTTCCCTGAGGAACATAAGTTCTGTCTGTACGTACATAGTTTGCAGAACCACCAACAGTAAGTTTCTCTCCCATTTTGGTATCCGCATTTAACCTGAAAGATTTTCTTTTAAAATCAGAATTATCAACTATCGAACCCTGATCCAATAATGATGCTGAAGTAAAATAACGCGTTTGATCTGAACTGCCGCTTACTGAAACATCATGGTTCTGAGCAAAAGCATTCTTGAAGAAATTGCCAAGGTTATCATAAACCTGTTCGCCTGAAGAAAAAGCAGGACCCCATGAATCTGAAGCAGTTGCGTTATAAACTCCCTGCTCACCCTGCTTGTATTTATCCTGAAGAGTCGGTATTCTGTTCACTTGATCAAGTGAAAAAGTATTTTGATAATTTACTCTCGCAGCACCACCAGAACCTTTTTTAGTGGTAACCACAATAGCTCCAGAGGCTGCACGGATACCGTATAATGCAGCAGCAGCAGGTCCTTTCAAGACCGTGATACTCTCTATATCATCAGGATTAATATCTATTGCTCTGTTCGAAGCAGGAGCACTACCAGCACCCAAACCTCCCTGGCCCAGGGGCGTAGTGTTATCCACTGGAATACCATCCACAACAAATAAAGGCTGATTATTCCCGCTTAGTGAACTTCCCCCACGAATCATTATGTTTGATGAAGCACCCGCTGAACCGCTGGAATTGGTTATCTGTACACCTGCAATTTTTCCCTGCAAGGCATTGACAAGGTTTGGTTGTTTAGAGTCAACAATTTCTTTTGCTTTTACACTCTGTGTAGAAAAGCCCAAACCTCTAACTTCCTGTTTCACACCAAATGCTGTGACCACAATTTCATTTAAAACTTTGGAATCAGTTTTCAATTGAACATTGATCACACGTAATGTACCAACCGTTCTTTCTTCGGGAAGAGAACCGATATAATTGAATACCAATACATTCTCCGGACTTGCTTTGATAGAATACATACCATTTTGATCGGTTTGACCAAAGATATTTGTTCCTTTAATTTTAATAGAGGCACCCGGAAGCGGCAAACCATCTTCAGCCGAAGTAATTTTACCGGTTACTGTTATTTCCTGAGCAAACGCTTGTGACGCCAGTAGAAAAGCGCTCAAAAAAAACATGAGTAGTTTTTTTTTCATAAAAAAGATTTAAGGATAATTTTAATTTCTGCTGAATTGCAGTGTTTAAAATTAAAAAAAAATAATTAAGCCGCAGGCCTTAATGAAGCCCGTTTAAGCCTAAAATAGCTTTGCTTAGAGCTAGCTTTATTAAATGTAAATGTTGGATCTATATCTTTGTTACAGTCAGGATGATCATATTGAAATAACAAAAATAACAAAACGCTGATATTCAATATATTATGAATCAAATGACAAATTGAACAATTCTGAAATCGCGCTAATTTATAACGATTATATATTATTTTTTGTAGATGCTAAGCGGAGAATCCTGTCGCTTTAAAGACCAGAAAATCATCAGAATAATCCACAAAAAAAACATGCACACATTCTCGAAAACTAACAATTTTAATTCTGTTGGGAAATTAGTAAAACTATTTTTTAGCGTTTCAATCTCAGCTCCGATCAGTCTTTTTTGACCTCCTCAAGCCTGGCCATAAGTTTTTTCAAAATTCCAGGATTCTGATCAGCCAGGTTATTCTTTTCAGCACTGTCATTTTTCAAATTATACAACTGTGGTTTCATGTTATTTCCTAATTCAATATTAACCTGCTGATTAATTGCAGGACCAGGACCTGGAGAAATATATTTCCAATCGCCCTGAATGATTCCAAGCGTACTATTCACCGCCTGCTGGATGACAAATTCCCGGTTAGTCTTGCCGCCAAGCAGAGTACTCAGACTATTATAACTGTCCTGAGAACTGATCTTCCTTCCGGTTAAAGCAGCCAGGGATGCATAAAAATCAACCTGACTGAACAAGGCATTGGAAACTGTGCCGGCTTTAATTTTTGCAGGCCATCTTACCAGCATCGGGATCTTTGTACCACCCTCAAAAGCACTGTATTTTCCGCCTCTCAATATCCCGGATGGTGTATGACCGTTCAATAATTCTACGGCTTTATCTTCGTAACCATCGTCAACAACAGCACCATTGTCGCTGGTAAAAATAAGGAGTGTATTATCAGCAATTTTTAACCTGTCAAGGGTTTTTAACACCTCTCCAACGGTCCAGTCTAACTGCAAAATTGCATCTCCGCGTGCACCCATCCCACTTTTACCTACAAAACGTGAATGCGGAACTCTTGGGACATGAATATCATGAGTAGCGAAATATAGGAAAAATGGATTTTTTGAGTTTTTCTCAATGAAATTGACTGCTCTATTGGTAAATACATCCGCCATATCTTCATCGATCCACCGAGCTTTTTTACCTCCTGTCATCCATCCAATCCGGCTAACTCCATTAATGATGGTCGCATCATGGCCATGAGAATAGTTCAGCTTCAAAAGCTCAGGATTTTCCTTTCCTGTGGGCTCATTCCCTATCTTTTCTTTATAGGATACCCTGATCGGATCAGCAGGATCAAGATCCACGATCCTGTAATTCTCCATGTACACACAAGGTACACGATCGCCCGTTGCAGGCATAATAAAGGAATAATTAAAACCGATCTCCAATGGACCCGGCTTTATCTCAGAGTTCCAGTCTGGACCACCCTCCGGACCTAAACCTAAATGCCATTTCCCGACAACCGCTGTCTGATAACCTGCCTTTTGAAGCATCCCTGGCATGGTTTCTTCGTTTGTTGGAATGATAAGAGCCGCATCACCCGGAGCGATATTTGTTCCAGCTTTTCTCCAGGCATATTTACCGGTAAGCAATGAAAAACGAGAGGGAGTGCAGGTTGCTGCAGTAGCGTAAGCATTTGTAAATCGTAAACCCTGTGAGGCTATGCGATCAATATTCGGAGTCTTTACCTTTTTAGCACCATTGGCACTGATATCGCCAACTCCCAGATCATCTGTATAAATAATGACAATATTGGGCTTGCTTTGCCCATAGGAAACTGAAAAATGTGCAACACTCAGAATAGTAAGAACTATAAATTTAAATCGTTTAAGCATAATATTTAATATAATTAATTGTTGATCAACGTTTTAATAAAATATTACCAGGTATTTCTGAATATATGATCGCCCTTTTTATCGGTGATCGGTTTCAGCGGAATGTACAATCCCTGTGTTTTATCAAGCCAATCCCACAGTTTTTTATTCAGTTCTTTAGCCAGGTCCTGTAATTCAGGATTCCGGATCAGGTTGTTCATCTCATAGGGGTCTTTCTTCAGGTCATAGAGCTGATCGATATCCCAAACTCCATGACTGCGAATAAATTTATACTGGTCTGTACGCACAGCATACTGGGTTGGAGTTTGGGGAAATGGGTTCTCCCAATAATATTCATAAAACACTTCCTTCCTCCAGTTCGCTTCGGGCATACCCTTCATTAACTTGAGAAATGAATTACCCTGCATTTGAGCTGGCTTTTTAACTCCGGCCATTTCCAGAATACTGGGGGCGATATCTATATTTAAAACCATCTCCTTCACTTTAGTTCCTGCCTTGATCAGAGCCGGAGAACGGGCGATCAATGGAACCCGCATCGACTCTTCGTAAGCATGCCGCTTATCGATCAAGCCATGCTCACCAAATGAAAATCCGTTATCTCCCATGTAAATAACGAGTGTTTCTTTGTCGAGGTCATTTTCTTTAAGGTATTCCAAAACCCTGCCTACGCTGTTATCAATACCCATCAGAGTTTCGAGATAATCAATGTAGAAACTGTCAAAATCAGTCTGCCCATGATACATATAATCCACCCCATGCCAGCTATCACGCTGTGCTCTCACCCATCGAGGAATGTCTTTGTAATTAATTTCATAGGCACTTGAATCAGCCTGCTTTCCACGAGTAAACTTTTTACTATCTGCCCTTGCTGTTGAAAACATCGACACAGGATATTGGATCTGAATATCCTTGTAGATTCCATTATCACGTTTTGCAGGCCTGAATTCAGCATGAACGGCTTTGTGGGATAGGTAAACAAAGAATGGCTTTTTCTTATCACGCTGCTTGAGCCAGTCGATGGTCATGTCGGTTAAAATATCTGTAATGTAGGTGCTGTCAGTATAAGCGACCATCTTTCCGTCGATATTGATCTTCGGATTATAGTATTCTCCCTGACCGTTGAAACTCACCCAGCGGTTAAATCCCGGACGAGGATCACTATTCCCACCTCCCATATGCCATTTCCCGAAAAAGGAAGTCTGATATCCTGCCTTTTGAAGGTATTGAGGGAAATAAACCAGCGATTTAGGTGCTGCAGCCTGGTTATCCACTACGGTATGCGTATGAGCATACTGTCCAGTTAAGATAGATGCCCTGCTTGGTGAGCAGAGGGCTGTACTGACAAATGCGTTCTGAAAATGTGCTCCTTCATTGGCAATACGATCCAGATTAGGGGTTTTAAGTCCCGGAACTTTTCCGGTAAATCCCATAAAATCATAGCGGTGATCATCAGAAAGAATAAAAATGATATTACGTGGTTTGGTTCCTGGAATTTCCTGATAAGTTAGATTCTGGTTGTTTTGAGCTGATAATAGAGTTGTGAAGGAGACAATGATCAGAGTAAAAACAAATCTGAAATCAAAGTTGAACCATTGTGCCATATAGTTTAATTAAGCTGATTTAGCAGATGATAAATACCGGAATAAATTTCATCATATAAGTATAGATAAAATATTTCGCGAGAGGTAATTATTTCGAAAATTGAGGCTACCTATTAATTAATTATTAAGGAAAGAATAGGCACACCTAATATATCTCATTCAGAATAATAAGCCAAAACCATAGAAAAGGCAAGGGTTTTGGTGGTAGATTTAAAAATAAATAATATCACCCCTTCAGGGTTAAACCCTGCTTTGAACTTTGCAATAATAATAACACCCCTTCAGGGTTAATTCCTAAATGAACATTGCAATAATAATGACACACCTTTAGGTTAAATCCCAAAATTAACCACATAAAAATAATTACAACAATCAGGGCTTCAGATAGAAATTGAACCTAATAAAGACTAAAAGGCTAAAATTATTTTAACCTTTATGATCCTGATAAATCCGATTCAGAATTATTAATCGCAATCAATGGCAACCCCTGAAAGGGTGACCTTATTATAATCCAGGCGAACCAAACCCCGAAGGGGTGAAATTATTGTTTTGTTTCGTATCCTTTCGGTTCCTGAAAAACATATCTCCCTTTTGGAAAAGCTTATTGGGATATTTTCTGGATAAGGGAAATGTTTTAATCAGGGTATTATCAGCATCTCTGAAAATACAGAATTCAGGATGTTCCAGTTTATTTTTTGTAATATCTTCAAGCTCAGCATCTATGGGATAGATCTTGGTATTACATTCGGAAATACCGCCGATCAGCAGTTTTGAGAAAGCATCAATAAATTTAATCTTCCGGAATAAAACCAGTCCGAGGATCAATGGGAATGAGGCATGGCCTGAACATGGTTGTCTGATCACGGATGCATGGCTCAAATCAGTAAGGTCGATCAACAGGTCAAATTCTTTGCCTGTATTGAGTTTGAATCTGAATCCGGAATGTATAAAAAACATTTTTTCCCTCAGGTTAAATTCTGTGACAGGGGTAGAATGGTTTATCATCTCAATCACCCTGTCATCATCCGGACTATAAAGGGCTTCGAGAATGGTTTGAAGAGTCATTAAATCTCCTTAAATAGGTAAAGAATGACTAAATATAGAAATTTGCTGGAAATTTCAAAACAGACGATGTAAAACTATTTGGATTGAGGACACTGCGCAAATACAATCCTGCCTGTTTTTTTAATACAGCCAAAAATTTATATTTATTTAAAACAACACTATAAAGTTAAGTGAAGCGTATCAACAGTGGAAATATTGCGTTTTCTCTGTACCTCCTTCGTGCCTTGTTCATAGAACACCCCATTTTTGGTACCGTGGAGGCAATGTTGTACGAACATGGTACGAAGATGGACACTACTTGGTATCTGGAAAGTATAAAGAAGGTTGGAAGAATTTGCTAATATGTGGCATGAAAATTATATAAAAAACACCTCCATCACCTTTTGCCAGGCCGAAGCGCTCCTTCTAAATATAGAGTTGAATCAAAAAAGCAACGTTTCCTGAATTTTAATACTCTTACTCTTAGCCCCATCCATGCTTAACAAATTAGCATGACCCGGGAAATAAGAGTGTGAACTATTTTATCATGGAAATTGTACTAAACTTGCAACTGATTGATCCATTAATTCTAACCAACACTTACCAGTGAGAAAAGGGGAAGCATTTTCAGACCAGGAATTATTAAGTCTTCTCAGGTCTGAAGATCAGTTGGCATTTAATGAAATATATAATCGCTACTGGCAGACCTTATATGCTGTTGCTTATAATCGACTTCGGGACCAGCAGAAGTCGGAGGATGCTGTTCATGATGTATTTTCCAGCCTGTGGTCCAATCGCCACAAATCAGAGATAAATAATCTGGGTGCCTATCTGGCCACTGCTGTAAAGTTCCGGGTACTGGGAAGCATACGTAAAGAGTCTGTTAAACAGAATTATCTGCAGCACATATCCCTATCAGAATCGGTTGAATCCCATGACATTTCTGAAACTCTGCATTATAAACGTTTGATGGAAGCTGTTAATGAGGAAGTAGAAAATCTTCCTGAGCGTTGCCGGCTTGCTTTCAAGTACAGCCGTGAGGATAATATGCCGATAAAACAGATTGCATCAGAAATGAATCTTTCTACCAGCACAGTTGAAAACCATTTGAACCGGGCTTTGAAAAAGCTTCGCTTAGTTATAAAAAAAATGGGCGCTGCTTTTCTATCGCTTTAATAATTATTAGCCTGTTAAACCTGATTTACGGGTGGAAATTATTTTCCAAAAATTCGAATTATCAATTAGGTGTAAAACCATTCATAACAGACATACATAATATATGGCTACTCAATTACCGGATAATTTAATAAATGCTATTGCCAGCTATCTTGAAGGAACAGCTACACCCAAAGAGAAAGAGCAGGTCAATCGCTGGTATAGCTCTTTTAATGATGAAGATGTAGAAATTCCTTCAAACAGTTTGGACATGAAAGATCAGGTCGATTCCAGGCTAAGACTGCGATTAAAAGAGGCTATGGATCATTCTGATGAAAAGGAAATAAAAATTTACCCGCTTCGCTCAACCTGGATCCTGAGAATTGCTTCTGTTGCGGCTGTTATTTTTATTATTTCAACAGGAGCTTACTTTTTTATGCAGCGATCCGCTGATCTGAAGGCAGTAAAAATGCCAAATCCAATTAAAGAAGGCATATCAAGGCCTGCGGATAAAGTTATGCTGACCCTTCAGGATGGCTCTGAAATATCCCTTTCAGACGCAGCCATTGGGGAAGTAATCAGACAAACTGGATTTACGATAAGCAAAATAGCGGATGGAAAATTTGAATACGATCTACTGAATTCCCAGAATGTGAAAGGTTCCATCTCAGCTTCAAATAAGATAGAAACTCCAATAGGCAGTCAAATCCAGATCAGATTTCCGGATGGAAGTCAGGTTTGGATAAATGCGTCTTCATCCTTACAATTTCCGATAAATTTTTCGGATAATGATTTTGATACTGATCTTAATGGAGAGGCTTATTTCGAAGTAACACCCAATAAGTCACGTAAGTTTCGTGTTAAATCCGGCAGGCAGGTCACCGAAGTACTTGGCACCCGGTTCAATATCCAGGCTTACCTCAATGAACCTTCCATCATTACCACTTTATTTGAAGGAAGTATCCGTATCACCGATCCTGGCAACAATAATTCGCAGCTGCTTAAGCCCGGACAGCAAGCCAGGTTAAGCAAAACCTTCCAGGTAACTGATAGTGATGCCAGCCAAGCCATTGCATGGACAGAAGGATACTTTCACTTTAATAATGCCGGTATAAAGACCGTGATGCACGAACTGGAAAGATGGTATGACATAAGAGTGCGATATGAAGGAGAGCTGACGAAGCAAAAATTTGAAGGATCTATCGACAAAAAATTAACTATTCAACAGGTTCTTGCAATTCTTGGAAAAAGCCAGGTCCACTTTAGAATTAATGGGAAGGAGCTTGTTGTTATGCCTTGATCTATGCATGCCAAATAATTAATAAGTTCAAAAGCCATCTTTGCTAAAGCCAAAAGCCCGTTATGAAACTCATTTACCTGTTATTAACATTTATCTTATTTAATACCTGTTCAGTATACTCTCAAATTACCTTTACCGGCAACAACGTACCGCTGAAAACTGTTTTTTCGGCCATCCAAAAACAAACAGGCTATGGATTTTTCTATGATCCAGCTTTATTAGCTGAATCTAAACCCCTTACTCTGAACTTTCAGAATGCACCATTATCAGATGTATTGGCTCTTGTTTTTAAAAACCAGCCTTTGGAATACAGCATTGAAAACAAAACTATTCTGATCTCCAAAAAGATAATTCCTGTTAATGCAAAGAAAAAGACAGCTGCCAAGCCAAATAGTGTGGAACCAAAAGCGCTCACTGTCGATCAGGCTGCCGACTCTGCTAAACCAGAAGATCAAAAAACAACTCTTAGCGGTTCAATGCCGGATAAAAACGCTGATCCATCGCCTAAAGTTTTTGCAGATAGTTTGACAATAAATGGAGACAAACCTACCACCACTCAGAGTACACTGACTGCCCCGGGCAATACAGATTCTTCAGGCCAGCCCGCTGATAGTCCGGAGCTGGTAAAACCTCAATCGGGACAGACCGTTTCAAATCTTTCTAAGTCGCAGGAAAATTCCAAAAAAACACTTTTCCCACTGGCTTTATCTTTAGACGGGGAAAAGAGAATCAGTTTTGGTTTTAAAGGCGGGCTGAATAAAAGCACTATAAATGCTACGGATAATGATGGAAGCAAAAGCGGGTACACAGGGCTCGAACTTTATGGAGGATTCTTTGCGGATACCCGTTTGACAAGCAAATTCAATCTGGGAACAGAGTTGATATTTTCATTTACAGAAAGCTTTCATTTTATCGAACTACCATTTCATCTAAAATATAATATCAAAGAAAAATGGAATGTGATGGCAGGCCCAAAACTTGACTTCATTGCCGATGGCACCTGGGATTACGAAGAGGATAAATTTAAACGATTTGGCCTATCGGCCGAGGTTGGCTCACAATATAAACTGAATCAGCTCTTTTTTATCGAATTGAAATATGCATATGGCTTAACTCCGCAAATCAAAAGCATGTGGATGTCATTTTATGACGGACACAGAAATACCATCAGGCTTGGCCTGGGAGTAAACTTTGGAAAAAACGAAGCAATTGAAAAAGTATCAAAAGAATTAGGACCTATGCGCATAAGGACGGCTTTAAACGCTGGCACAGCTTTAACAAGCGGTTATGATGTAGTAGTTGGGGCCGATTTGCGCATTCAAAAAAACATAAGCTCTGCAAGCACGGGAATGCTTACGGTGGGTTATAATCATTATTCGTTAAAATCAGGGTTTATAGAAACTAACATCGCCTATTTTCCGGTTAAGGCGGGTCTAAAGCTTTTTCCTACAAGCGGAATCTATATTGCCCCTGAAGCCGGAATTGCCATAGGAACAAAGAGTGAGGCTTTTACCTACCCTATTATATATGCAGCAGGAATTGGCAAAGAGACTAAAAACGGTTTTGATATCAGTCTCAGGTATGAGAAAATGACGGGCCGTATCTACGATTACCTGGATGAGATCAAAAGGCCGGCACAGCTAGCCTTGCGGGTTGAATATGGCTTTAACCTCAATTCCGGAAAGGCTAAATCAGGTGCATTCAGTGCCGTGAAAGAGGAACCTGCAGCAACAGGAAAATTCAAAAAAGCGGTTTTTGTCGAGTTCCTGGGAAATAGCCCGATAATTTCCGGCAACTTCGATATGCGCTTAAAGCCGGATAGAAATGATGGCTTTGGACTTCGTGCCGGAGGGGGAATTTCAGGCAATTATATCACCATTCCTCTTGGACTTAATTATATTATCGGTAAAAAAAGAAGCGGTTTTGAAACAGGGATTGGAATTACCCCTGCAGTTAGGATCAGCGAAGATCAGGATATAAACGGCAATCCAAACGGGGCCCGATTTGACGCAGTAGGATTTTTGAACGCAGGGTACCGTCTTCAGTCCAGAAACGGATTTATGCTTCGTGCAAATGCCTCAGTTGCTTACGGAAATTCCTATTTTATATTTGGATGGCCTGGTTTATCCATCGGGTATACTTTTAAATAAGAAATGGGAAAAAATCGGACAAGGGGTTTTGATCTCGTTTTGGTTAAACCATATATCCTATCAGAAAATTTATTAATAAATGTAATATTTATTATTTCCGTAAGTTATGCTACTTCTTGAGTTTTAAAATGCTCCTTTCATTCAGTAAAGGTTCAGTTCAAATGATGCCATATTAAGAAAACAGTTATAGATAATAAGATAGTAAATGAATTTAAGAATGAATTTAGAACTATTTCCTCTTGCTGCTGTTAATATCAACAGCGGATATCGGTATTTTGAGAACTGAAATGAATTGTTATATTTTTAAATATGTATCTATAATACAATACTTATAGAATATTTAGGCTTCATTTTTAATGTTTGCTATTAGAATTCACTAATTTAATTTACTTAGTATGAAAAAAACATTCTATTTCTTCGCTTTTATTGGTTCCTTGATGCTTGTAAGTTGTAATCAGGGGACAAAAGACAATGCTAAACAATTAGCTGACAGTCTGGAAAATGAGAAAAATTATGGTGACAAGTGTTATACGGCTATATACGAAACAGATACTGCCACTATGAAGATTAGAACAGATGAGAAGGGTAAAGTAACGGGTGACCTGATTATTAATTTTGGAGAGTTGAAGCCAAATACCTTAGAAAAAATTCTTAATCAGGGGCAGATAGCAGGAAATTTCAGGGGCGACACCTTATTTGTTGACTATTCATACACCAGTGGCACCATCAATAAGACTGTTTTCAAAAACCCATTAGCCTTTTTGAAAAAGGGTGATAAATTGATACTCGGGGTTGGGGATATTGAAACCTATGTTGGGAAATCTTATTTTGTTACCAATAAACCTATCAATTTCGAAATTGCCAGATTTCAATTTGAGCCGGTTGAGTGTAAGTGAATAATCTGGACTAATCTGGGCATCCTGAGCCACTCTCAAAGGGTTGATATTTGAAGGAATGGGCAAATTGAGCCATTTGATTGTGCTTAAAAGTATTGAAAAGGCTTTAGTGTACCCAATTTTGTACCCCTGAAAATCAAAAAAGCCTCAGATTTCTCTGAGGCTTTCCGGTGGTACCAGCTGGTCCCGATAGCTATCGGGACGAACCAGCGACACAAGGATTTTCAGTCCTTTGCTCTACCGACTGAGCTATGGTACCAGACCATACAAACGCAGTTTTAACCCATTATTTAAGCTACTGACTATTATTGCGTCACTTATGCGTCAGATGTACACCGAACCAAAAATTATTACTACCACTAAACTTAATAATCGATCATATATCCTGTTTTACCATAGTGGAATCAGATATAAAGAGTACCGTAGGAACGAAAAGCTACTCAGCTTGTAATGCTCTTACCAGACCACGATCGTTATTAGTGCTTCGCTACAAATAAATCACCGGAATTCCCAGTCCAATGAAATTGCTAAGCCGAGAGAATTCGATATAACTCAAGATTCAGGTAATAAAAACCTTTACCGACTTCGCGCTTTTCCAATATGCCCATACCGGTCAGCAGCTCCAGGTATCGCCGGGCCGTATTCTCGGCATAGGTCCGGCTTTCTACCAAATGTCTGACTTTAGTGAACGGTTGGGTAAAAATGGCTTCGACCAGCTGATCCGGACGCTGAATATCTGTATCGGCTTCTACTGCCGAGAGGATAGCATCTTTAGCTGATATAATATCGTTGATCTTGTCGTAGGTTATATTCGATGTGACCTCCACCGCTTTCAACATATACATCAACCAGGTTTTCCAGCTTCCCCGCTGCGTAATACCCACAAGCCCGGAGTAATAGTCATCTTTATGATCGATAATGAATTTACTTAAAAATAGAATCGGATAGTCTAGAAGACCTTTTTGAGTCAGGTAATTGATATTAAAGATTCTGCCAGTACGCCCGTTACCGTCACGGAATGGGTGTATGGCCTCAAATTGATAGTGTCCGATAGCCATTTTCAGCAGCGGATCGATCGGATATTTCGTGTCGTCATTTAGAAAATCAACCAGATTTCCCATTTTGAACTCTAAAACGCCTTTTCCACGCGGTGGTGTATAAAACGTTTTTCCGGCATTTGGGCCGGTTCCGCCTTCTTTGATCACGGTCTGTGCAATCGGTGTGCGGATGCCATCAGAAAACTGGCTGACAATCCGGTAAATTTTGATAAAGTAATTGACATCCACCCGCTGATTCTCTCCTAAGTACTGAAAGCCGTCCCAGAGCGCCTCACGGTAATATAATACTTCTTTGGCCGGTCCGTTAGCCTGACTGATATTTTGTTCGCTAAAAGCTTTATAAAGTTCGTTGTCGGTGGTGAAAATATTCTCAATCGCGCTCGATGCCTTTGCTTCCTGCAAACTAATCGAATTGATGAGCAGTCCTTGATTAGGAATAACAATACTTCGGCCATGCAAACGCGCCAGGGCGGCTTTTGCGTTCCCTAATTGTTCATAGATATCGAGATCCTGATAAAGCTCCTTATCGATAGGTAAGTCCGGAAGTCCGTTCCAGGGCAGGTTCCTGTCGGGATTGATTGGGTATGCCATATACAAATATAATATTAAGCATTAAAAAATTAAATTTTTAATGTCAATAGGAAATTATGACATTAAAGCATATCTCCGAAATAGCATTCGCATTAAAAATTAATATTTTTAATGCGAATAAATACTATTGGTATTAAACCAGGTGATCACCATCAATGAATGCTTAAATCAATTATGAATTTAATCAGAAATTCCACTGGAGAGTTAAGAATAGAGTCTCTAGCTTTAGCCTTCAGACTAATTTACATTACACAAATCATCTGCAACTTAAAATTAATTTCGTTCATTTATAAATCGATATATTAGGTTTGTAGCTTTATTCTATTAATCTGTCGCCATTACGGGAGACAAAAAGTGTGGTTTAGCGACAGAATCCGGAGGTGACTTAGCGGCTTGTGTCAAGGAGTGTGTTAGCCACTTCTTAAGACACTTACTAGCAAAAGTGGCTTTACGAGCTGGAATTAAACAACAAAGGCCCCAATTAAGGAGCCTCTGAGTGTGGTACCAGCTGGAATCGAACCAGCGACACAAGGATTTTCAGTCCTTTGCTCTACCGACTGAGCTATGGTACCGGACCATACCCGTTTTGTTCGGGACTGCAAATGTAGTGTCTTTTTTCGTTTATGAAAATATTATTTGAAAAATTTCAGCAATAATTGCTTTCCCAATCAGGGAGAAACAATCTGAACATCAAAAAATATGGGCTAATTACCTGAATGCTAGAGATTAGGAGAAATCTGCTTTATACTACACTTTCAATACTATCGGCCAGATTAGCACATCTACCGGAATTCTGTTCATCTCATTCAACTTGCTTCTCTGCAGCTGACTGCTAAATCTATTGAAGCCCCTTTGGCCTCGATCCTGGCCTTCTGGCAATTGAAAAGATATGTGGGAATATCAGAACTTATGTAACTGAAATCATACACTGATCGTTAAGATAACCCATAATAGGGAATTTATAGCAATCTATTATGTTTAATATTGTTAGCTGTTAAAAAAGAAATATGAAGAAATCATTTTTAGTATTATTCATACTATGTGCACTATTTTCCTGCTCAAAGGATAATAATTTCGATATAAATAAATATCCCCAAAAATGGACTTTGGTAAAAATGACCGGCCAAATTCCAAATTCAGAGAGAACCGGAGAAAACATGGAATGGCAGGAATATTATTTATTGAAAGCTGACGGAACATTTATTAAGCATAGAGAACGAGGCGGAATTAATTATGATGCATCAGGGAATTTTAAATTTATTGCTACTGCAGATGGGAAACTGCTTGAATTAACTCATGATACCAATAACGAAATTATTGGGAACTGCTATGCACATCAAACTGAAAATCTATCATTAAAATCAGATAATAAACTTGTTGGAACCTGGTCGATGTGTGATGGTCCCGGACTGGAATATGAAAGAAAAAATTAAAAGCTTAAAAACGAAGTATAGCCTATAAGAGTTTCAGATGCATCAGTTGGATTGAATCCGCTTCAATTTTCGTATAACCTGAAAGGAAATCGCCCCTAACCCCTTAAGATCCACTGAACGAACCTATTCAGGAATTTTCAACTCAGGAATTTTATTTCGTATTAAAAACACCACTCAAGGTCTGAGTACCCTAATTAAATTGTTTCTAATTTAATATTATGCATGCATAGTAATTGCATTTCCGGTATAATTCCTATTTTAGCTGAATAAACCTATACCAATATGGTTCTACAAGTCATTTTCCTGATCATTACCGCTGCTGCAATAGCCCTGTTTAGCCTGAATGTTCGTAAGATCATCCGGAATATCAATCTCGGAAAGGATACAGATCGTTCCGACAGACCGACAGAACGTCTTGTCACAATGCTCAAAGTAGCCTTTGGCCAATCAAAAATGGTTAAGCGTCCGGTTGCTGCTATCCTGCATCTCTTTGTCTATGTCGGATTTGTAGTCATTAATCTGGAAGTACTGGAGATCATTATCGATGGTTTATTCGGCACTCACCGCATCTTCGCGGCTCCTCTTGGTGGCTTATATAATGTGTTGATCGCTTCGTTCGAGGTTCTGGCCGCTTTAGTGCTTTTCGGAGTTGTTGCATTTTATGCCCGGAGAAATATCATTAAACTGAAACGCTTTACTGGCACGGAGATGACCAAATGGCCAAGATCTGATGCAAATATCATTCTGATCATTGAAGTATTTCTGATGACTGCATTTCTGTTTATGAATGCGGCAGATCAAAAATTACAGCAATTAGGTTCATCACATTATATCCTTGCCGGTTCATTCCCGGTGAGCAGTTTTCTTTTGCCAATCCTGCCCGATTCAGAATCAGCACTCATTGCCATTGAACGATTCTGCTGGTGGTTCCACATTGTCGGGATCTTCGCTTTTTTAAACTACCTCCCCTATTCCAAGCATTTCCATATTATTATGGCTTTCCCCAATACCTATTATTCGAACCTGGAGCCTAAGGGTGAATTTTCGAACATGGCTTCGGTAAGCAATGAGGTTAAAGCCATGCTTGATCCGGCATATATCCCGGAGCCTGTACCGGAAGGAGGACGATTCGGTGCAAAGGATGTCTCCGATCTGACCTGGAAAAACCTAATGGATGCCTATACCTGTACGGAATGCGGAAGGTGTACCTCTGTTTGTCCGGCGAACATGACAGGCAAGCTACTCTCTCCCCGCAAGATCATGATGGATACCCGCGACCGCATGGTAGAAGTGGGAAATAACATAGATAAGCATGGCAAAGATCATCAGGACGGTAAATCTTTACTGGACAGTTATATCAGCAGGGAAGAGATCTGGGCCTGTACCACCTGTAATGCTTGCACAGATGCTTGTCCCGTGAATATTGATCCTCTTGCTATCATTGTCGAATTAAGAAGATATTCCGTCATGGAAGAAGCACAGGCACCCGGCAGCCTGAATAATATGTTCGGAAATATTGAAAATAACGGAGCGCCATGGAAGTACTCTCCGGCAAATAGGGCTAATTGGGCGAAAATTTAATGTTATCAGTTGTCTGTTGTCACCCGATAGCTATCGGGTTATCAGCCAACAGATAACCAATAACAGGCAACCTAATTCATACCTCATACCTCATACCTCAGACTTCAGACCTCAGACAACCGATAACAGACAACAGAAATGGATACATCAATCAACATCCCAACAATGGCCGAAATGGCTGCAAAAGGTGAAACACCAGATATCTTATTCTGGGTTGGATGTGCGGGCAGTTTTGATGAACGTGCCCAAAAGATCACCCGTGACATCTGTAAGATCCTGCATCATGTCGGCATTAATTACGCGATCCTTGGTACAGAAGAAAGTTGTACCGGTGATCCTGCAAAACGTGCAGGCAACGAATTCCTTTTCCAGATGCAGGCCATGACCAATATTCAGGTTTTGGATGGCTATGAGATAAAAAAGATCGTAACCGGCTGTCCTCATTGTTTTAACACCATAAAAAATGAATACCCCGGACTTGGTGGTAATTATGAAGTAATCCATCACTCCCAGTTAATTCAGCAGCTTATTGATGAAGGAAAACTGAAGGCCGAAGGTGGTGAATCATTTAAAGGAAAGAAGATCACTTTCCATGATCCATGCTATCTGGGACGTGCCAATGGTGTATATGAAGCTCCACGTAAGGCGCTGGAAATTCTGGATGCAGAGCTGGTTGAAATGAAACGCTGTAAGTCGAATGGGCTATGTTGTGGTGCAGGTGGAGCGCAGATGTTTAAAGAGCCTGAAAAAGGGACAAAAGACATCAATATTGAGCGAATAGATGAAGCTTTAGCGCTTCAGCCAAATATCGTGGCATCTTCCTGTCCTTTTTGCATGACCATGTTAAGCGATGGGGTTAAAAACTTCAATAAAGAGGAAGAAGTGAAGGTTCTGGATATTGCTGAGATCACGGTGAGAGCAAATGGACTCTAGAATGGTCAATAAAAAAAGGCAATTCGAAAATTAGATTTCCGGACTGCCTTAATTAAAGGTTAACCATGTATTATTCTTTTCTCAATAAATGTTTTGATTGGTCAATGGACCAATATTCATCATTCAGATCAAATTTAAATCAGTAATACTAATAATGGAATACCCAGAACAGGGTATTTTATTCTGATCTGAAAAAATACCGGTAATTTCAAACTACCAATTCATCATCTTGACTCTTGGTTCTTGGCTCTCCTTTCTCTCTAAGTTTCCTCACCTGCTTAAGGGCAGGATTCGGAATGACATTTGTTTTATGATTGGTTTATTTTTTTAAGGCACGTTAGCTTGTGCTACGGGGGGAACAAAGACCACAGGAAAACTTATCGACAGGGTTGCTCGCCAAGACGCTAAGACGCAAAGGTTTACTGATTATTTATGATCATTCGTTTTATAACCTGCAATCGCGTCTTTGCGTCTTAGCGAGATTCTTTCTTCACCTATCCATAGAGCCAATTTTGTGCCTTAATCACAAAGTTTCCTCACCTGCTGAAGGGCAGGATTCGGAATGACATTCGTTTTAGATGGATTTTTATCTTTTTCAGGCACATTAGCTTGTGGTACGGTGGGAATAACGACCACAGGAAAACGTATCGAGAGGATGGCTCGCCAAGACGCTAAGACGCAAAGGTTTACTGATTATTTATGATCATTCGTTTTATAACCTGCAATCGCGTCTTTGCGTCTTAGCGAGATTCTTTCTTCACCTATCCATAGAGCCAAATTTGTGCCTTACTCACTAAGTTTCCTTACCTGCTGAAGGGCAGGATTCGGAATGACATTTGTTTTATGGTTGGTTTATTTTTTTAAGGCAAGTTAGCTTGTGGTACGGTGGGAATAACGACCACAGGAAAACGTATCGACAGGATGGCTCGCCAAGACGCTAAGGTTTACTGATAAATTATGAATATTCGTTTTTCTGAAAAGGATGCTGATTTAATTTTTCTTCAGTAAAAGTTTCATTCCAAGGATATCATCCTGCAAAGCCACAAGATCTTCAGGTTCAACGGTATGCAGATCTAAACGAAAATGGGTTGCCATAGAATCAACATTGCCATCACGGTCGTTAAAGGTCTGTACGATCACATCATCCTCCATGGTCTTTAAAAGCAGGTTTCCGGAACCAGTATCTCCGATGTAATCAATGCTGCTGACCCGGGTAATGTTAAGAGAATAATATTCCTGCTTTCCGCTTATATAGGTCTTGCGGTACCTCAGAAATCCTTCATCACTCAATAACAGCTCACACTTCCTGATCTTTAACAATTCAGATTCAGGATGATGCATTTTATTAAGCCTGACCAGGACTCTTTCCGCAAACTGATGTATAGAATCATACTGCCGGCCTGAGGCACTTAAGAAAATTATTGAAAGACAAATCAGTATGCTGCTGATTGGCAGCACTCCGGTATACCTCATATGCTTAAAATACATTAGGGCTTTAAATTTATTAAAGCCCTAATGTAAAAACAAATACCGGAAATTAAATGAAATTGCTAAAAGCAGGATTAAAACCTTATTCCCAGATTCAAGCCTGCTCTAACACCTGCCCAGGGGCCTTTTATATCTAAACGGGCACCATTGGCATCCACGGTTGTTGTAGTTTCGGCGAAAGGAATTTCAAGATCCTGCAATTCCGCTCTAAGTTCCCTTTGTTCATCAGCAGACAATGACCTTTTACCATCAAGTTTTCCGTCAGCAGAGCCATATTGAGGTCCGAGCATCCACCAATCAAGATAAACTCTTCCACCAAGTTTCCATTGTGCACCAATAAGTAAACCACCTGTAAGCGTATTTAACTTGCCACTCAAAGGCATAGTCTGTGTTGTACCATTCACATCAAACTCAAAAGGAAGACTTCCTTTATACGTACTGTAACGGGCAAAAGGGGCCAGATAAAACCCACGCATTGCCTGTTTTCCCATATAAAACCTGATTTCGGGAGTAATGGCAGTGTTACTGGTTTCGAACTGATCAAGTTGTTTATCAGTTGCAGGATCATCAATCAGGTCCTTAATGGTCGACATTAAGGGTAGTCCCCCGCTTGGCATAAACCTGAAACCTAGTCCAGCAGTTATCTTACGGCCTAACTTATGTTCCAGACTAAGTGAATAATTTTTAAGAGGAAGAGCCAAAAGATTGATCTTGATCATACTATTACCTGGATTAGCTACAGAATTTTCTGTGCTAAGGCTATCTCTATCCTGTGCGTTGACCATACCTGCGATCAGTAGCAAAATGAAAAGTAAGTAGTGGTTTTTCATATTATTGAGTTTTATTTTTTGATTAATCGAAGGTAATTAGGTTAATTTAAAATGAAAAAAATTATTATTTATTTATAAAATTCAACGAGTTTGAAAATAAATTATCAAAAATCAGCTCGTACATACAACTATCAATGTATATATTCCGGAGAGCATTAAATGTCTGGTTAAAAAAATTTCTGATTATCAAATATACAAATCCCGAAATAAAGCTAAATACCCACATTCAGGTATTTTTACAAGCATTGAATGTTAGAACCTTTGGCATGGAAACTTCAGTTAAACAGAAACATGAAAAATAATTCCTCCTCAAAATTCTGTATTTTTGCATATGAATATTTCTGAAAATTCAAGGGTTTGGATATACCAGGCCAACCGGATCTTAACTCAGGAGGAAGAAATAACTATCCTTCAAATGCTTAATAATTTCACAGCAGAGTGGCTGGCACATGGTCATGCATTGGCTGCAATAGGCGAAGTTCTTCACCATCAATTCATCATACTTTCAGTCGATGAACAGGTAGCAGGTGCAACCGGATGCAGCATTGATAAATCTGTGAATCTGATGAAGGAAATAGAACAGAAATTTAACCTTAACCTTTTCGACAGGTTTAGAATTGCCTATAGACAGAATGAGGAAGTAATAAACTGTAGCAGGGAAGAATTCGAGGACATGATTAAAAGCGGTCGTGTAAATGAAAATACACTCGTTTTTAATAACCTCATCAATAATCGTAATGAATTGCAGACTTTCTGGGAGATTCCTTTAAAGGATAGCTGGCATGCACAGGTATTCAGTATTTAAAGCTAAGCATCTTACAAAGAATCAACAGGGATACTTAGAAAGGTAATTCACCAAGTCTTCTCATATTCCTGAGAATCAGCCCCTGTTTGTAATAAATGAAACGGGTTGGCCTTGTTGGATTCCAGCGTAAGGGATTGGGTAAAACAGCAACCAACAATGCAGCCTGCGATTTGCTCATGCTCTGAGCTGATTTTCCAAAATATCTCTGAGAAGCTGCTTCAGCACCATAGATCCCATCACCCATCTCTATCACATTTAAATAAACTTCCAGAATACGTTCTTTACCCCAAAGTAATTCAATAAGTATGGTGAAATAGGCTTCAAATGCCTTTCTGATATATGACCTTCCAGGCCATAAAAATACGTTCTTCGCTGTCTGCTGACTAATGGTACTTCCACCACGAACCTTTTTACCCTTCTGGTTTTTCTCAAAAGCAGTCTCCATTGCCTTAAAATCAAAGCCCCAATGCTTCAAAAAGTTAACATCTTCACCAGCAATAGCGGCCTTTTTCAGATTAGAAGAAAGTTCATCCATGTCTAACCAGGACTTTTCAATTTTCCATTCCTTTCCATCGACTTTGCGTTCAAAGCCCCGCTGAATCATTAAATAAGTTATTGGAGGATTGATAAATCTAAATAACAGCACCCAAAAAAATGTCACCGCAAAAAACCAGGTCAGTAATTTGCCGATCAATCTGCCAAACTTTCTCAATTCAATATAAATTATGTGCCGGATAATTTGTTACAAAAAAAATGCCTTCTGAATAATTCAGAAGGCAATAAAAATATAATTTTTTCCTGAATATCTCCGGTGAAAATCCGGAGATTGGAAATTATTCTGCTACTACCTCGAAAGGAACTTTAACCTTCACTTCTTTGTGAAGATTAAGGTTTGCAGTGTATTCACCCACAAATTTAGGTTCAACATCAAAAGTAATACGGCGACGATCAACGTCAAAGCCTTCTTTCTTCAATGCATCTGCTATTTGAATTGTGTTAACTGATCCAAAGATCTTACCGGTTTCACCAGCTTTAGCACCTATAGAAAGTTTAACACCTTCCAGTCTGGCAGCAATCGCATCAGCGTCCTTCTTGATCTTATCTTGCTTAAAAGCAGCTTGTTTTAAATTTTCAGCTAATACTTTCTTTGCAGATTCAGTAGCCAGAGTAGCGTAACCCTTAGGAATAAGGTAATTACGTCCAAAACCTGGTCTTACATTCACAACATCATCTTTCTCGCCGAGATTCTTGATGTCTTGTTTTAAAATTAGTTCCATTTCGCTTATCTCCCTCTTATTTTAATGAATCAGTAACATAAGGTAATAAACCGATATGGCGGGCACGCTTAACAGCCTGAGCCACTTTACGCTGAAACTTTAATGAAGTTCCTGTTAAACGACGTGGTAAAACTTTACCCTGATCGTTAATGAACTTTAATAAAAAGTTAGCGTCTTTGTAATCGATGTATTTGATACCGTTCTTTTTGAAACGGCAATACTTTTTGCGGCTCTCGTCTACTTTCGGAGCAGTTACGTATTGGATTTGATCTTTTGCCATTATTTTGCTACCTCCTCAGCTTTAGTTTCCTTGTTTTTGTTGAAGGCTCCGCTACGTTTCTTCTCACTGAATGCAAGCGCATGCTTATCCAATGATACAGTCAGAAAACGCATAATGCGTTCGTCGCGCTTGTATTCAACTTCAAGTTTGTTAATAAACTCACCCGGAGCTTTGAATGTAGTTAGGTGATAGTATCCTGTTGTCTTCTTTTGAATCGGATACGCTAGTTTTTTCAAACCCCAATTGTCTTCATGGACAATTTCGGCTCCGTTATCAGTCATAAGCTTGTTGAATTTGGTTAATACCTCTTTCGCAGCTTCTTCAGATAACAACGGGGTCAGAATGATCACTGTTTCGTACTGTTGCATTGTTGCTTTTTGTTTTTTAATTTATTTATCCGCAAATCCCTTAAAACAGGGTTCAAAGCGGGACGCAAAAATAGATATAATTTTCTATTTATCAAATGCTTTAATAAGAATGATTTGACTTATCAAAAAGAATCCGGAAATGTACAGGAATATTTAAAGCAGAATGCTTCTTCAATCGTAAGGAATCAGTAATTCAAACGCCTCTTAAGTATTGCGTTTAACTACATAAACTATAAAACCAATGGTAAATTTAAAAAATTCTGTAATAGTCTTCATATATCTTTCTCCCTTACAAAAGTCAGGCTTTATTGCTTTTTCTTCTATACCCAGAATTAGGTATTTTGCTATTAAACAACTTAACTCTGAAAATGTTTATAAAAAAAATCCATCCATTTTACCAGAAGTCTATCCCAGGGACTTATTTTTAAACAGCCTGACTCCTCTTTAAAAAATCTTACACTAAGTTTGGTTTAACCCATTCCTCTTTCTAATTTAGTAGCCGATGGATAATTTCATAGTATCAGCACGAAAGTACAGACCAGCAACATTCCAAACTGTTGTAGGTCAGCTACATATAACTGGCACCTTAAAAAACGCTATCAAAAATAATCAGCTGGCTCAGGCATTTCTTTTCTGCGGACCACGCGGAGTTGGAAAAACTACCTGTGCGCGGATTCTTGCTAAAACAATTAACTGCGAGAATTTAAGCCCTGATGCCGAAGCTTGCGGAGTTTGCCATTCTTGTATTTCATTTCAAAATGGCAATTCATTTAACATCCATGAACTGGATGCAGCTTCAAACAATTCAGTTGAAGATATCAGGAGCCTGATTGAACAGGTTCGGATCCCACCTCAGGCAGGAAGATACAAGATCTATATAATTGATGAGGTCCATATGCTTTCACAGGCAGCATTCAATGCCTTTTTGAAAACATTGGAGGAACCACCTAATTATGCGATCTTCATTCTGGCCACAACAGAAAAACATAAGATACTGCCAACTATTTTATCAAGATGTCAGATCTTCGATTTCAACCGAATCCGGGTTGAAGATATTGCCAAACATTTGGCAGAGATCGCCAATAAAGAAGAAATAGCATACGATGAGGACGGATTACATCTGATAGCCCAAAAAGCCGATGGTGGTCTCCGTGATGCCTTATCCATGTTCGATCAGATCGTAAGTTTTTCAAGCAAGAATGTCAATTACAAATCAGTTATTGATAATCTGAATATTCTGGATTATGATTACTATTTTAAACTCACAGACTCGATCCTTTCTGAAGATGTAGCCAATGCACTCCTTGTTTTTGATGAGATATTGAGCAATGGATTTGATGGAAACCACTTTATAACCGGACTTGCATCACATTTCAGAAATCTGCTGGTCTGCAAAGATGCATCTACCTTAAAATTACTCGAAGTGAGTGAAGGAATACGTCAGAAATATAATATTCAGTCGCAGTCTGCCCCACTCTCCTTTTTAATTTCAGCATTGAACATCAGTAATCAATGCGATCTTAATTATAAAACCAGCAAAAATCAGCGGCTTCAGGTCGAGCTAACACTCATAAAGCTATGCCATATCCCCGCTGCCATCAATCTTTCCGCAGCAGGAATTCCGGCCATACAGGACGGTCAACTAAAAAAAAAACTTAAACCAGTAGAGGAACCTGTTGTTTCTGAGCCTGTTTTGCCTGTTCAGGAGATAATAGCCCCCATTCAGGCAATAGTTTTACCTGCTCCGGAACCTATAGTACAGGAAAAACCTCTTGAAGAACCAATAGCTCCTCCAATCCCAAAGGCCATGGTTGAAGAACCGGCAGCAAAGATCATTATACCCAAATTTTCAGTAGGTACCAACAGTTCATTGATTCCCAATCTGAATGATCTGGAAGCAAACTATTCAAAAAAAGAGGAAATTCAGGCTGAATATCTGAGTGGTGAAAGCAAGGCAGAATTTAATTCTGATACCATGCTTAAATTTTGGAATGCTTACGCAGAAAAGATCAAAAAAGAAGGCAAAATAAATATCTTCACCATCATGACAGCCAATCCTCCTGTCCTGCTTGACAATTTCCTGATTGAATTGGTGATCGAAAACAAGATACAAGAAGATCTGCTCAGTTCTGAGAAAGTTGATCTTCTGAATTATCTGCGTGTAGAGCTAAAAAACTTCAGCGTTGACCTTAAAACCAGACAAATGGAGCAGACTCAAAAGAGACGCCTGTACACTTCATCTGAAAAATATCAGCATATGCTGGAAAAGAATCCAAACCTGGAGGAGTTTAAACGCAGATTTAATCTGGATCTGGATTATTGATCGCACAGATAGAAACTAAATTATTTTCTATCATTCTTAGGATAACCTTCCAGATCGAGATCATCACGGTTATCTTCTGGTGTATCTGAGAAGCTATCCTCCTCAGCAATAATATCCTCTTCAATTTCTACATGCATTCCGAGAACATCCAGATCTGTTTCCAGGCTCGCATTTTTATCATATTCATTTACTGCTGTCGGATTTGCTTCATCAAAATCAGAGAAAGCATCCCTCCCATTTTCAACCGCAGTATCATAAGGATCATGATGAACATATTCAGGATCATCACCGATCACATCCATTTCATAACTATTCTTCTCCAGATCAAAGGAAAGGTCATCGATATTGATCTCCATGTTCAGATCTTCCTTTAATGATTCATCCCGATCGGTTCTGTCGGGCTTTATCCCCTTGGTCTTTTTACGTTTTGCTTCCATTATTATATGCTAAAGGCTTACAATATCAAACAACTGAGCATTCAATTGGTTTTATTTGACCATTTATAAATTAACTGAAATTTCCTGTCTTTCAGATTTTCAGGTGTATTCAAAATTCCTATCTTTGGAGAAATTCCAAAAACCTCATTATTAAGTATATGTCAGTACAAAAAATTAAAGTTGCAAATCCGGTAGTTGAATTAGACGGTGATGAAATGACCAGAATTATCTGGAAGTTTATTAAGGATAAACTTATCACTCCATATCTTGAGCTGGATATTAAATATTACGATCTTGGAATGGAATACCGGGATGAGACTAATGACCAGGTTACCATTGATGCAGCGAATGCAATCAAACAATATGGTGTTGGTATCAAATGTGCTACGATCACACCTGATGAAGCTCGGGTTGAAGAGTTCAAACTAAAACAAATGTGGAAATCACCAAATGGAACGATCAGGAACATTCTTGATGGAACTGTTTTCCGTGAGCCTATTGTAATGAGCAACGTTCCCCGTTTAGTTCCAAACTGGACTGCTCCGATCTGTATCGGTCGTCATGCTTTTGGCGATCAGTATCGTGCAACCGATTTTGTTACAAAAGGAAAAGGAAAATTAACTATTACATTCAGTCCTGAAGATGGTGGAGATGTTCAGTCGTTCGAAGTTTACAATTTCAAAGGTGATGGTGTAGCCCTTGCAATGTATAATACAGATGAAAGTATCTTCGGTTTTGCACGTGCATGTTTCAATCAGGCCTTATCAAAAGGCTGGCCATTATATCTTTCTACAAAAAATACGATCCTGAAAAAATACGATGGCCGCTTCAAAGATATTTTCGAAGAAGTTTACCAAAGTGAATTCAAAGGCAAATTTGTTGAAGCAGGAATTACTTATGAGCACCGTTTGATCGACGACATGGTTGCTTCTGCATTAAAATGGAATGGTAATTTCGTTTGGGCTTGTAAAAACTATGATGGTGATGTTCAATCTGATACTGTTGCACAAGGTTTCGGATCTTTAGGATTAATGACCTCTGTTTTGATCACACCGGATGGCGGTACTATGGAAGCTGAAGCAGCTCACGGTACTGTAACCCGTCACTATCGTGATCACCAGGCAGGAAAACCAACTTCAACCAACCCGATCGCATCGATCTTTGCATGGACCAGAGGTTTGGAATTCCGCGGTAAATTAGATAATAACCAGGCATTAATTGATTTCTGCCATGCATTAGAGCAGGTTTGTATCGAGACTGTAGAAAGCGGAAAAATGACCAAAGATCTTGCTGTTTGTATTCACGGAAACAAAGTAAGTCATGGTGATCATTACTTGTACACTGAAGAATTCCTTGATGCAATTGACCAGAACTTACAAGCAAAATTGGCTTAAGTTCCCTGTTTAATCTTATAATCATATTGATAGCCGCCATTTAATTATGGCGGCTATTTTTTTTTACTAAATCGAGCTGCACTTCACACCTGCCTGATAACTGACA
This sequence comes from Daejeonella rubra, assembly GCF_900103545.1. GTDB lineage: Bacteria > Bacteroidota > Bacteroidia > Sphingobacteriales > Sphingobacteriaceae > Daejeonella > Daejeonella rubra. Next base: position 140 of record NZ_FNHH01000012.1, on the reverse strand, counting down.
ACTGAAGAATGGAACCAAGAGCCAAGAGTCAAGAACCAGGATAATTGTACGTCCCTGATATAGGTTGACCATAAAAGTCAAGTTATATGAAAGCAAATTTACAGCAAATCAAGAAAACCCGTTGTTATTCTGAAGGATTC
>NZ_FNHH01000014.1 GCF_900103545.1 Daejeonella rubra | reverse complement strand
GCCAGGAAGAAAATTTCTGTAATTTTATCAAGAGTAAGCATAGATTATTTGTTTTAAATTCGACACTTAAATATAATAAAATATGCTTACTTATTGATTATCAAATAGTTATAAACTAAAAATAATTCTTGAAAATCTGATTTCTTATATCGAACTCACGTTAACTTAATGACATTGCGCGTGCGCCAGCTCACACCGACCAGAGGTTACTTGGGTATTACAACTGTATCAAACAGGTTATCCCGGGAATAGTATACTGCACACCATTAGGTTTAAGCTTCCCGGTTTTACCATCTCTGTTAAAGATCACCACATTGTCGGTGTTCATATTGCCAACCAGCACAAACTCTCCTTTTCTGTCGATCATGAAATTCCTCGGATGCTTTCCACCTGTGGGTTCATGGCCAATCGTACTTAGTTTCCCGTTTTTTGCATTCACCTCGTAGATCACTAAACTCTCATGCCCTCTGTTTGAGGCATAAATAAATTTACCATCCGGCGAAAAATGCACATCAGAAGCGTAAGTCACTTCTTTATAGCCATCAGGAAGCATACTTAAACGTTCCAGAATGGTCAGGGCTCCAGTCTTCTTATCAACTTTAAACCCAACAATGGTATTGGATAGCTCATCCACAGAATAGGCAAAATTACCATTTGGATGGATCTTAAAATGACGCGGTCCCGATCCGGCCACCTCCTGTACAAAAGGAACTTTTGCAGGCTTTAACTTGCCACCATCCAATACCTCATAGATCATAATCTTATCAGTTCCCAGATCACATACATAAATAAATTTCCCATCAGCGGAAGGAATAGTTGAGTGAGGATAGGGCTTAGTCTGCCTGTTGGGATCAATACTGCTTCCGGTATGTCTCACATGGTCGGTAGCTTTTGCCAGCGATCCATCCGAATTGATGGGAAGAACAGTTACACTCCCCTCTCCATAATTTGAAACATAGGCAAACCTCCCTTTGGGATCGATACTAATATGTGCAGGCCCCTTTCCTTCAGCTGATTGTTCATTTAATTTCTTTAAAAAGCCTGTAAACGGATCTATTTTGAAAGCCATTACCGCTCCGTTTCCATCAGTACCTGTGCCTTTGCCGTAAATCGAATACAAAAAATCTTTCCCCGGACTCAAAGCCAGAAAACCAGGGCCACTGCCTTCGGTAACCGTTTGCAATTCTTTGAGTTTCCCAAGAGTACGATCAAACTCCAGCACATAAATTCCCTTACTTCCTCTGGCGGATGAAGTACCTGCATAGATAATATCTTTCGAGTCGGGTTGAGCCAGTGTATATTCAATTCCTGAAACAAACAGGACTAAGGCGATACAAAAAGAAATAATATTCCTCATAGCTATGTTTTTAAATTTTGAGTCACTTAAAGTTAAAAAAATATTTATTATCAATCCTTTAACGACTTAAAGGGATTTTTTTGCTGGTCAAATGGCTTTGAAAGATCCCGGATATACTCCACCAGCTGCCATTGCTGCTCATCAGATAATTTTAATTTATAGCCGGGCATTATTCCCCTGCCCTCACGTATTTTCCAGTATATAGCACCATCACTTTGCTGCCTGAACCAATCCTGCTTAAAATCAGGCATTTCCTGAGCAGTATGTTCCTGAGCATAACCCTGTCCTTGTCCCCCATGGCATCGAATACAATACAAATTGTAAACCTCCTGTGCCTGTGGAAGAGTCAGCGGTTCAATATTATACGGATTATACAGACTGTCTGTCCAAACCGGAGCTTTCCAGGGCTGCTGAATAAGCTTATTGGTTCCACTGATTAAACATAAACCAGCAGTAATGAGGACCAAAACAACACGTAAACCTGTCATATTAATTTATTTCCGGAATAAAGCGCCCATTGTATACTGCTCATCAAATTGAATGTTTATCCTCTGGCTCTTGGAGAACCTGCGGGACGGTAATCATGACGTTTTGCTGTCCATTCTGCATCACCATACTCGCTCAGGCTTACCTTGCCCTGCATCGTAGTTCCATCTGTTGTTCCGGTGAACGAAAAATTAATTCGTACTCCATCTTTCGTATAGGAGCTTCTGATCGAAACATCCCTGCCATGTATTGTGCCATCCAGATCGCGGGATCCGATACTTGCGATATGAGTTCCAATAAAACTATTCTCAATCTGCTCAATGATCAATGTCTGATCTACAGTACTTGCAGAGAACTTCATTTTCAGGTCCCACTGTCCGCTAAGGTTAAACGCCGCTGCTCCGGCAGCTCTTTTGATCATTGGGGGTTTGGAAAGGATCGCAAAAATGCGCTCAGCTATGATCTTTTCCTCACCCGCCTGAAGCGATGTAGTGGCCACACTAATATTTGACTGCAGGTTTGGAGGGAAGGGCAGAAAACTTCCAGCTCCACTAACTGCGATCCGCGGGTTTCCATCCCATAAAAGTTTTTCCATATCCTCTCCTGTCAACGGAATAACGGATTTATCCCATTTTACCGTCACAGAAGGTGCCCTGTTTGAACGCGCTTTTGGCTCATTCAGGTCAGTGCTTACTCCCGGAATAGTTGACAGACGTTTAATGATGTGGTTACCCCATGATACCCATGTCTTCCATTCGCCTGCATGATCCCTTTTAAACCACATTTCTACAGCAGCTAACATCCCCATGATCTCCTCACGGCCTACTTTAAAACCGCGGCCGAAACCATGATGAGGTCCCGCATTGATACGGGAAGCGATGATCAGATCTTTACGACCGATAAGTAATCCTGCACATTGCGGCCCACGGAGGTATTTGCCTCCACTGTAAGCAACAAGATCTGCACCCTGGGATAGATGAGGATTTGGAACTTCCAAACCTTCAGCAGCAGCATCAACCAGAATAGGGACACCCAGTGGTTTAGCTACCGAAGAAATTTCTTTTAAAGATAATGGTCCGTTTTCGGAACGGGATCCTGCAAGTACAAGGATCATGGCAGTACGCGGACCAATAGCCAGCTTCAGGTCTTCAAGAGTGGAAACCTCCACCATCCTAACACCAACAGCCTTCGCCGCAGCATCATAAGCAGTGCGGGAATAGGCTGGGATGATCACTTCATCCTTCATGCCGGTAAGATCAGGAATCATCCAAAGTTTATCCGGGTCGCCACCTGTAACACATCCTGCAGTACCCGCAGTTATTGCAGCTGAGGCGCCGGAGCTAACATAGCCAAATTCGGCACCTGTCAATTTTCCTAAACGTTCGCCAACGGCATCCATTAACTCATCGATCTGTACGTATTCGCGAACCGCATCATCCATTGCCTGCTGAACTTCGGGCATGATCTGACTTGCTCCAACTACTGTGACTGTACCTCTTGCATTGATCAGCGGGCGAACGCCGATGGCTTCATATATGCTTTTTGCGGCTTTTTGCGGTATTGAAGGAACAGCTCCGAAAGCCGACTGTATATTAGATCCTGAAACTGCTCCTGCCAATGGCAGAACACTCAAACCTTTAATTAATTCTCTTCTTTTCATATTCAATATTATTACAGGCTTGGAAGTCCGCCAGCCACTCTCGGAAGTGGACTTGTTAAACCATTCAGGTCATAAAAAACCCGCCCGCCTTTGACCGTTACCTCACATTCAAACCGTTTCTTACCTTCAAGCCGCTGACCCATTTGATCAAACACTCCAAACTTTCCTTTGCGGATACGCAATACTGTAACATCACCCTCAGATCCTACAGAAAGATTGCCCAATTGTTCCCTGTGAATTACTTGTGCAGGCTTCCATGTCACTGAGTTGATAATCGCCGGTACTTCCATCCCAAGAGTTAAAAATTTATTCATCACATTGAGAATATCTTTCATTGCTGAATTCATACTTCCCCCATGATGATCGGTACTGATCACATCAGGGAAAAACCCTGCTTTAGTTGCAGGAATAGCATGACTAAATGAAAAACTTGCCGCTCCATGCCCTACATCCCAGATCACCCCTCTCTGTCTGGCTTCAAAAACAAAGGGCCTTAATTTACCCGTGGCCGGATCTGTAATAGCTTCACGATCCTTACCTCCGCCACCATAAGTATGGGTGTAAATATCGCCGGGACGGAACTTTTTCATAGTAAGCTCTTCCAATGAAAGACCACCTCCTCCAAAATCAACGATCACAGGAATATTTCCCGCTATTTTCCCTGCCTCAATAGCCCGGTCGATTGGCACCCAATCTGGCTTATTATAATGCGCGACTTTGAAACCCACAATAAGGTCCTTATATTTTAATGCCATATCTGCTGTTAAGCGGGCATCCATATCGGCATTGTTTTGCTCAGGTGCTCCTCCGGTCATGCCTTCTCCAACAATATTCAGGAAAGCCAAAACCCTGGTTCTTGCCCGGTCTATGGTTTGATCCTTAAACTTCTCGAAATTTCTCCATCCTGCACTTCCTGCATCCACAACGGTTGTAACTCCCACGCGGAATGTAAATCCATCCGGCTGATTCGCATAATAACTGTTTCTTAGATATTTATCAGGCTCAGTACCTGCAAAATTATGAGTATGCATGTCAATGATTCCCGGAGTAACATAAAGGCCTTTTGCATTTACTACCCGCGATGCTGTTTTGGGATCAATATTTTTTGAAACTGCGGCAATTTTACCGGCCTTATTGATCGCAACGTCCATCAATTCATTGATGTTGTTTTTAGGATCGATCACATGGCCGCCTTTAATGATTACTGCATATTCCGGATCGGCTGATTGAGCCCGGACAACCTGTGATATAAGCAGCAGGAAAATGATGAGATGTAGTCTTTGCATTATTAATTGTGTAATTTGATAGGATAGATTTTTTCTTTCGATATTAAAAGCTAAATATTAGGAAAAATACTGGAAATTCATGGCCGCTAATGTAATATTTCAATGGTTATGGGCCATTTGAAGCATATCCCTGAATGATCAACAAAAAAACAGGAAGCAGGAATTAATCATGGCCTAAAAAAGCAAACAGCAACCTGCTGATCTATTTCCTTTCATTTGAAAAATAGATCCAGTCCAGATTAAACAGGTTCTGTTTTTTCTCACCCTGAGCTTTAAAAACAAAATACAGATCATGAACACCCTTTGTTTCATTAAGGTCGCTTCGGAATTCTTTCCAGCTTTCCGGATCCTTTGCAATTCCCGGCGGAATTTTGATTGCACTGATCAGTGGGCCGTCCGGTTTATCTAATCGGACTTCAATATCTCCTCCGGATTGCGGTTCCGCACGGTATTTCAACTGCTTGATATGTGTAAGGTCAATTTGATTGAAGCTTATATAAGTGGAATGATTGATTGCCCTTGCATAAGAAAGAAAAGCGGTAGTGTTAGTCGCTACCCGTACATTTCCATCATCAAAATCTTCTGCCTGAACATAAGGATTCTTCAAAGTAATATGACTTCGACTTTGCAAAGGTTCTATGCCATTTGCTCCCTGATCGGTATAGCTCACATTAAGCAGATAACTTCCTTCAGTTCCTTTCCCAATATGATCACTTAGTACTACAGCATCATCCAATGGACGCTTAATAGCCGATTTATCCGTTAATGAAAGGATATAATTAACTATTTCTGAAGCATCATCCTTTGAAAGAGCAGGATGCGGAATCATTGCCCGTTCTCCCCATACGCCACCTCCGCCTTGTATAATTTTATCTGAAAGGCTTGCAGCAATACCATACTTTCCGGTATAACGCTCTGCAATTGCAAAATATGAAGGTCCAACAGATGCCTTATCCAATGAATGGCAGGATTTACAATCTAACGTTGCAGCCAGTTGTTGACCCTTCAGGTACTTTAAGCTACCGGAATTCTGCTTCTGCGTTAAAACTACTGCCACGTCTTTTCCACGGGCGATATAGCCATATGAAACATTGATCTTTTCCTGATTGATTGCTTTATCTTCCTTATCTTTTATTACCACATTATAATCCAGGATCGAGTTATCCCAATAAAAGCTGCGGTTCGCACCTGTTTCAATTCGAACTTCAGGCGGAGTATTTCCTACAAAAACCTGGGAAGTAGCCAGCCCCCGGCCTCCCTTATCATCCGTTACGGTCAATGTTACATTGTATACCCCGGGACTAGTAAATGTATGAACTGCGGTTACTCCATGGAGCTGCTTATTTTCAATAGTCCAGGTGTAAGTTAATTTATCAGTGAGATCGTGATCCAGTGTTTTTTTACCAGAAAACTGAACCGCTAGAGGGGAAGCGCCATATTGCTTATCGATCTCTATCTCTGCCACAGGATTTCTGTTCCCTTCCACAAATTCAATACGCACTAATCTGGCATCCGTATTCCTGGAAAACCAATTCGTACCATATTCAAGAACATACAAGGCACCATCATTACTAAACTGCATGTCGACCGGAGCCTTAAAATTATAATGCTTTAAAAATGGCTCCATACGGAGATAATTGCCATGTTCATCCAGAGTTACTGCCATGATCCATCCACGGATCCACTCATAAATGAATAATTTGCCATTGTAATAGTCGTGCAGCTTATAAGGTGCATTTGGAAAAAGGTCACTATAATAAACAGGTCCCGCCATAGCTGAAGCACCTCCATTTCCCAAAACCGGAAAATGTTTGGAGGTCTTTTTGCCATACCAGATCATAGCTGGCTGGGCTACTGGCAATACCCTTTCCCCGGTATTATTCGGGGAATCATTAACAGGATTTAAAGGATCTTTTTTAGCACCTTCCGTCTTTGTTGCATAATCATACTTCGGAAAAGCCTCATTGTTCCCAAGGAAATATGGCCATCCATAAAAGCCTGGTTTTCTTGCCTGATTTATTTCATCATAGCTCATCAGCTCACCATCCTGACCCGGGACTTTGGTATCAGGCCCCACATCACCCCAATACAAATAGTTATTCTTTCTATCCACACTAAAGCGATATGGGTTCCGGGATCCCATAACATAGATCTCGGGTCGGCCTTTTGGATTACCTTCCGGAAACAAATTACCCTTAGGAATGGCATAGGATCCATTATCCAAAGGCCTGATCCGCAATATCTTACCTCTTAGGTCATTCGTGTTTGCTGCTGTAGCCTGATCGTCGGCCAATGCCCTTCCCGGTCGTTCATCTACAGGAGTATAGCCTTCTGTTTCCTCTGCATTGGTATTGTCGCCTGTTGACAGATAGAGAAGCCCATCCGCATCAAACGAAATATACCCGGCTGAATGACAGCAGTATTTTCGCTGTGTAGGTATTTCAAGTAAAACCTTTTCGGATGTCTGAACGAGGCTATCTCCAAACAGCTCAAATCTTGATAAGCGGTTCACCGATCTATCGCCGGCTACAGCATAATAAAAATAGATCCAATGGTTTTCACTGAACTTTGGGTCAGTTGCCAAACCTAAAAGTCCGTCTTCTATGCCACTGAATACATTAAAATTCGATATGGTTTTTATCTGCTTCGTTAATCGGTTATAGATCTTAAGGCTGCCTTTCCGCTCAGCAAGCAAAACGTCATTATTTGGAAGAATTGCCATACCCATTGGTTCATCCAGACCCTGCACTAAGACTGTGCGTGTATATCTGCTGCTATCCGGAACATTCAGGGTTTTAATACCTGCATAATCAGGGATCTTGTTGTTCGAGAGCTTGCGCGATATTGTTTGCCTCAGATCTTCCTCGCTAAAATCAGGCTTCATCCTGGCAATCCAGCCATTATCCTGCAGCCACTCAGTATCATCTTTGCGCTCCTCCCATGATTGCAGCCAGGGCCATTGAGTTTGGACTAAAGCAGTATCCTGTATCGTCACAATTCCTCCCCGACCTGCTTCCAGATAACGCCTCAAGGCTGGAAGTTCCTGATAGCCCATCTCATTCAAGGATGTAAAAGGCAGAAAAACAGCATCCATCTTAGAAAGGGAATCTTCATGAAAATACTGCTTGTTTTTAGTTACAATAATCTTCCAGCCATTTTTCATGGCAGCATTTTTTAATTTGCCAGCATTCTGGTTGTTGCTATCGGTAGAAAAATATAGAATCTTTATTGATTTCTTAGTTGGAGAGCAGGAACCAATGATCAGGACTAACAGAAGAAGAATGTAATGCTTCATTAAAAGGAATAATTTTCTTAGTACGGGGTAGTTTTATAAAATATTAAATCCTTCCAATGACAAAAAATGCATTGAAAGGATTAGAACACGAATATAGGAAATAGCTTGATCAGAAATTTAATACTCCAGAACTTAGTTTCAGAGCATTATGGCAATAATGCAGCAGTTTCAGCAGCGGAAGTAACACCTGGTGCAAGTTCAATAACTTTAAGATTACGGTAGAAGATTTGTGCACCTTCAGATTCCAGGCAGAGATATCCCTTCTTTTGACTGGATTTGCTGATACCGTTTACAAACTTTCCATTTACAGATAGTTTGATTACGCCGTCAACACAAACAACATCATAGGTATTCCATTCACCTTTACCTTTCACACGGTTTTCAATTGACTTGCTCCTGTCACCCCGGGGATTATCCGCAACTGTCGATACACCCTGAACACCAAAAAGTTCACCATGAACATAAGCAATTGGAGGCCTTACTCCATTTCTTAAGTTGAGGTCAACCCATTCAAGGTCAAGCATCTGAATTTCTACCCCATCAGGAAGTGGGTTTGTTCCTACAGGCTTAGCACCACTCCAGGCAAATACACCTGAATTACCTCCTGCTTCCATATGCTTCCACTCCACATGTAATATGAAATTCTCATATTGCTTTGCAGAACGTATCACTCCTATTGGAAGTCCTGTATTAGAAAGTGTTCCGTCTTTCATCAATTTCCAGGTTTCTTTGGTTGTATTTACATTAACCCATTTCAATGGGGTATCTTTTACTTTAGCACCAGAAAGAACGGCTTCCATACTTCTGGAAGTACCAAATTCAAAAAGTGTTTCCTGTGAAAAAGAAAGTTTGCTGCTCATCAGCAAAACAAACAGTACCAATAGTCCTTTATTAAATGATCGGTTCATAATTTATTATTTCAATTTAAAAATCTTTCTTTACTGCCTTTATATTAGTTTCTGCCAGATATGCTTTATAAATATTTAACCATGTTTTTCAATAAATACAATCTTGCACAGTCGCTAAGATTTATAAATTATTTACAATTCTGGTTATTCCGTTTTTAATAAATGGTTCATTAAAATTAATTAACAACCCAAGTTTGATTCCAGTTACCTTTAAATATGTAAGTAATTGTTTAGGATGAACTGGCGCAATTTTTTCAACAGATTTCAATTCAACAATCACTTTACTTTCAACGATTAAATCTGCTCTAAAACCAATTTCCATTTTTAACTCATTCCAAATTATGGGAATTCCTTTTTGTCTTTCAACATTCAATCCCAGTTTACGCAATTCATAATACATTATTTCTTCATAAACTGTTTCCAGTAAACCTGGACCAAGTGTATAATGTATTTGATATGCAGTGTCTACTGTTATATTTGATATTTCGTTTTCTGTCATATGCTTCGCGTCTTTGTGTCTCTGCCAGACAACTCTAACAAATTATTAAACTCTCGCCAAGACGCTAAGACGCAAAAAAATTTAATTACTAATGATAATTTGTCTCCTATCATTCGTTTTGCGTCTCTGCGAGACAACTCTAACAAAATTATTAAACTCTCGCTAAGACGCTAAGACACAAAAAATTTTAATTACTAATGATATTTTGTCTCCTATCATTCGTTTTGCGTCTCTGCGTCTCTGCGAGACAACTCTAACAAATTATTAAACTCTCGCCAAGACGCTAAGACACAAAAAATTTTAATTACTAATGATATTTCGCATATTATCATTCACTTAGAGTCTCTGCGAGACAATTATTATAAAACTTTAGTAATTCCAGGGATAGCAGGTTCAGGAACGGGCCATTTTAAGTCCCAGTTATATTGGTTAAAATCAGGACCAATAACCTGGTTGGAATTCATTGCCTGTTCCCAGGTAATGGTTTGTCCGCTGTAGGCTACCATTCTGCTCAAAATTCCTAACATGGTACTGTTAGCCATCATTACCCCATCATTCATTGGTTTTCCAGAACGGATCGAAGCAAAAAGCTCATCATGCTGAACCTGATACATATCCTTCTTTTCCCCCTGGTAGTCCCAATTATTTTTCCCGCTTATCTTATGGGTCTGTCCCTGATAAAATGCTGTGCCTTCCGAACCAATGATCTCTACTGAATTTCTGGACGAACATCCATCCTGCTGACGACAAAAATTGTATCCTTTAACACCATTTGCAAATTCAAATTCAATAGCGAAATGGTCATAAATATTACCCCATTGCTTCTCTACCCTCGACTGTCGGCCCCCTGTTCCAAAAGCTTTTATTGGCATTTGACTACCCAATGCCCAGGTCATCATATCCAGATTATGGACTACCATTTCTACGATAAAATCGCCAGACAACCAGTCATAATAATACCAGTTACGCATCTGATATTCCATCTCCGTCCATTCCGGTTTACGGGGGAAATACCAGAGTCCGCCACCATTGCGTGTGGAGTTAACCATTCTAACTTCGCCAATTTCACCATTCTGTACTCTCCCGAAAAGCTCCCTTTTTGGAAGATCATAACGGAATGTAAATCCTGAAACAAGTGACAAGCCCTTTTCTTTAGCCTTTTTTGAAGCTGCCAGTACCTTACGCACTCCCGGAGCATCAACAGCAACGGGTTTTTCACAAAAGATATGTTTACCTGCTTCTACGGCTGCAACAAGCTGATCGGGACGAAAACCCGGAGGAGTAGTCAATAAAACCACATCTACATCTGACTCCATTACCCGTTTGTAGGCATCAAAGCCAACAAATCTATTCTCCTTTGGCACCTTTACCCTGTCGGGATGCGCCTTCATAAGAATGTCATATGAGCTGTCCAGACGATCCTGAAACACATCCGCCATGGCTGTAATGATCACATTAGGATCGGCCTTAATTGCCTGACTTGCTGCACCGGTACCTCTGCCACCGCAACCTATCAAAGCGACTTTTAAAACACTTTTACTCTGAGCGAAGGTAGTCTTTGGAAATGCTGCGCTTAATCCGATCGAACTACCAATAACAACTGCTCCTGTTGATTTAATAAATGATCTGCGGTCTGTTGTACCAGATTTTGCCATATCTTTCTTTTTGATTTTTATATTTCTTTTGCAGTAAAATTATATCATCCAATTTCCTCTTCATTCAATCAGCTATTTAGAGCCAATGCTAAGACATGCCAGCGAGAAATTATCTGTATTAAAACAAAATGCCCCTATTTTACAGCATTTCTAAAATATTTCACACTTGCAGTTACATCTGGAACATTATTATACCAGTTATGCTCATATTCTACTGATAATACACCCTTAAAACGCTGTCTTTTCAACTCCCTGATCACCCCATCAATATTAGAGACACCTGTTCCCCAATGAACATCATGTGCCTCTTTCTTATTTTTTTCATTTAAATCTTTTACATGTAACTGAATAACATGTCCTTCTAATTTTTTCAGAGATTCTACCGGATCAAGCCCGGAACGCACCCAATGGCCAATATCAGCACAAGAACCAACACGTTTGCTTTGTCCTTTAATTGCTGCAATAACAATATCAGGATTCCAGTAAGGTGATGGCTGGGGATGATTGTGAATGGCCAGATTGATTTTGAACTGATCACATAATTTTGATATTAAGGGGATATCTTTTACATCTGGTTCAGAAGTAAAGTTCTCCAAACCCATCGCTTTTCCAAACTCAAATAATTGCAACCAGTCAGCATCACCTTTAGCATTAACTACCCCATAGGAAACCATCTTGATTCCTTTTTCCTTTAATTTTTGCAGAATTTGATTCCTTTTTGCAGCATCCATATGGTAATCCATCTTACCTTCGATACCTCCACCAATAGCCTGACCTGGAAAAGCTTCCACATATTTTAAACCGCAGCTATCGATCTTATCAATGGCTTCAAAAAATGTAAACCGGTTAAAAGTATATGCTTGTGCACCTAATTTCCAGCCCAATTTAGCTTCCGGATCTTGTGCGACTGAGGTATTTACTACACCAAAAAGGCATATGTTAAGCACTAAAAAGAAAGTTAATTTACTTTTCATCAGAGAATAATTTGTTGAATGAGATTTATAAATGACAAAATTGATTCAGAAAAAATTATTACTAGAAACTACCGAATCCATGAAGGCCTTAATCATAACTGTTTTTTCATTTCCAATTATGCCACATTAGGTACCTGAAATTCCGGTAGTGTTCTTTTAGTGAAGGTAGTAAAAATATTATTCTTACTGATTTCCAGTCTGCGACTAAAATCAGGTCTGAAGTTTATGGAACATTAATTAATCGAGCATAGACAAGATTTGCATTTTGGGTCATCAGAACATACAAATACAGCACAGAAAGAATAGCCAAAAGGCATTGAATAATGTACTATTTCTATTCTAAATAGTCGAGATCCTTGGAAAATGTTTCCTGCATCTTACTCAATGCCCAAAATGCAAGAACCAGACTTAAAATAGCCACTGCTATTCCGGCATGAATAAGCGATCCATCAAACAATCCCTTTAAATACTGAAAAAGGAGGGAAAGCGGCACAACGGCTCCCCTTACAAAATTGGGAACTGTAGTAGTTACGGTTGCCCTGATATTCGTCCCAAACTGCTCTGTTGCAATGGTCATGAAGATCACCCAATATCCGACTGAAAAACCCAGGAACAAACAGATAGAATAAAAAGCAAATAAGCTTAGGTCGTGGAGCAGGAAGTAAGATGAAATAGAAATGATCGAAAGGAAAAGATAGGTATAAACCACTTTAAGCCTGCTCTTGAGATACTGGCTCAAAATACCGCTGGCAATATCCCCTAAAACAAGTCCGGCATAACAACAGGCAACCGCTGCACCTGCGTTCACAGGACCAGCTACTCCCAAAACCTTTCCAAATTCAGGAGAAAGAGTAATCAAAATGCCCACTACAAACCAAAGGGGTACACCAATAATGATACATCTCAGATACTTAAAGAACCTGTCAGCATTGGTGAAAAGTGAAAAGAAATTCCCCCTTTTGGCATGATCATCCCTGACCTTGCCAAACATACCTGATTCGGCAACTCCAAAGCGCAACAGCAATAAAGAAAGTCCTAAGCCTCCACCAATAAAAAAAGATGTACGCCAGTCAAAATACTGGGCAATAAAATAAGCAACCACTGCGCCACTTACACCGACCGCTGCAACAATGGTAGTTGCATATCCCCGCTTCTCTTTAGGCATGATCTCGGCAACCAGCGTAATTCCAGCCCCCAGTTCCCCTGCCAGGCCAAAACCAGCAATGAAACGCCAAACCGCATAACTTTCAACTGTATCTACAAAACCATTGGCGATATTTGCTACAGAATAAAGAAAAATAGAACCAAAAAGTACTGATAAACGGCCCTTTTTATCCCCCAATATTCCCCAGAATATTCCTCCAACGAGCAATCCTATCATCTGAACATTTAACAGAAAAATACCGTTATCTGTTAAATCCTGACCAGATAGGCCCAGTGACTGTAAACTTGGAACCCGTACAATACTAAAGAGCAAAAGATCATAAATATCAACGAAGTATCCTAGCGAAGCAACCAAAACTGCTGCATTAAGCAACTTAGTTTTATTTTTATTCAAGTCCTCACCATGACCAGGTGTTAATGTTGTTTTTGTTTCCATTTGATGGATAATTCTATGTTGGATTTATTACTGTTTTTTTAATTATTTGCGTATTAGAATAAATCACAAAATATTGTTTTTCAGATACTTATACATAATAATTAAATAAGCCAATGTGGATTTATGTTCAAATATCCTCTTTACCTGCAATCAGATCATCTGATCTGATTCTGAATTTCAGGCATAAATATTCACCGGGAGCAAAAATTTCTTTTAATGCTCAACAGTTAAGAGGAAAAAAAATGAAAAATTATTTCTTTGCTGCGATCTCTCCGATAGCTCTTACGAATTTATCCAGCTCAGGCAAACGTGTGTAAACATGTGGTGTAACACGAACGCAACTAACGTTTTCGTAATCAATTGGAACCGTATGGATCTTATAATTGTTAAACAATATCCTTTCCAGCTCACGCGGACCGATTCCATCGATACTTACCCCACAAATAGCACAGGAGTATGCTGATTTCAAAGAGGTTTTGATCTTCACTCTTGGAATATTTATGACTTGCTCTGCCCAATAGTTTTTCAGATACCTTACGCGTTCTTCTTTTCTTTTATTACCAATAGCTAACTGAAAATTAATGGCCTCACCAATACCTTGTTCAATTGGAAAACTTCTGGTACCAAGTGTTTCGAATTTTCTGATATTTGTGCCTCTGGGATCGCCATTAGCCAATAACGGCCAGATTTTAGATATCTTATCCTGTCTGATCCACATCATTCCACTACCGATGGGGGCACTTAAGAATTTATGAAGCGAGGTAGCAAAATAATCACATCCCAAATCAGGAATTTTAAAATCGAGTAATGCGAATGAGTGTGCGCCATCGCAAACAACCTCCAGCCCATGACGATGTGCCATATCACTGATCTTTCTCACCGGAAGGATCTGTCCCACCCAATTAATTACATGGGTAACATGAATGATCTTTGTTTTCGGAGTAATAGCATTTTCAAAAGCTGCTACAATCTCGTCATCATTTTCAACAGGAAAATTAAAATTAAGTTGTTTGTATACGATTCCATCACGCATTGCACGTTGTTTCCAGGCATTCATATGATTAGGGTAATCAAGTTTACACCCTATAACTTCATCACCGGCTTTAAGATCCAGCCCAAGAATCACTGTATTCAATGCTTCGGTAGCATTCCGGTTAATAACGATCTCTTCCTTGTTACACCCGGCCAAAGAAGCCAGTTTTTCACGTAAAGGCTCTCTTCCCTGATCCAGGATCTCCCACATGAAATAAGAGGGACCCTCATTAGTTAATTTATTATATCGTTCAACTGCTTCCTGAACAACACGAGGCGAAGGACTAACACCTCCATTATTTAAATTAATAATATTAGGACTTACAGTATATGCTTGCTGAATAACACTCCAGTAATCCTCATCGGTAGCTACATTGATTGGAGATAAGTTCTTTACCTTATTATTCGCAGAGGAAATTTCTGCAGCATGTAATTGATTGAACAAACTGTTGACGGAAAAAGCTCCTGCCATTAAGCCAATTTGTTGTATAAATTGTTTACGTCCTGACATTGGGTATTATGTTGAAATATGAAGATAAGTATTATTAATAAACATGAGGAGACCTAAAAGACCTCTAATATTTAACTGAAAGGTGGTTTAAAAGGGATAATAAAAACCTCTCAAACCACCTTTTAGCATTATTAATTTAATTTAAACATTAGTTTCCTTTACCATAATCTGGCGATTTCTTATCAAACCAAATTCTTTCGGAGTTAAGTTTACTAACAGTAAAATCGTTTGGAGTAAAGCCTTGCTCTGTCATGGCAGCAGTCCAGTTTGTTCTGTTAACCTGACCTGGATCAAGTGTCCACCATCTTCTTGGCAGAACATCACTAATAGGTTCGCGTGCTAACAAAGTAGAACTGGTCTTTGGATAACCTGTTCTGCGGGCTAATGTAAATGCCTCGTTTGGTTCACGGTAAAAATTCAAAAGCTCCTGAATATAGATCTTTTCCAGATCGTTAGTCCCATCCAGTTTAACTTTTGGATTGGCAAGGTGTGCATCAACAAGGGCATTAATATTTGTATACGATGTTGAACCGGCTGCAATAGCAATATCATTCATTGAATTTGCTGAGGCACGAACACCTTTATTATACCATTCAGCTGCAGTTCCTTTAGTGTTAACACCAGAACCATAACCCTTTTGAATAAACTCTGCAATCTGTAAACAAACTTCTGCATAGGAGAACATAACATCTACTACTGTACCACTTCCTCTATCCACAGTTGGAGCAAAGAATTTACGGTTAACAGTAGATATCAATTGATATCTGTTTGCACCACCGCCGTTAAACGGATTTACGAAATAAGTACTGACAGCTGGATTTGACTGGAAGTCAGCCGGTCCACCCTGATACATAATATTTGCATCATTTGTTTTTATCCATGACGGTAAGGTCTTACTGTATTTCACAAGAGTATCTTTATAACTTCCTTGTAAAGAGTTTTTATCGTAGTATATCCCAAGACGAGGATCACTTGATGATTTCAGAAATTCTACTGCAGTTCCAACCGCAAAGTGACGGCTATAAATATCAATATTGTAACCATCAACCCCGAAAGGATAATAAGCCGGATTAGTATGAACAAGCTGATCAGCATTCGAACTGAAAGGACCTGTTGCATCTGCCATTACCTCCTTGAAAATTTGAGTTGCTTTGGTAGCATCGTGGTTCTGATACCTGGCAGCAATTCTTAATTTCAAAGAATTAGCAAGCTTGATCCATTTTGTAACGTCTCCTCTAAAAAAGACATCATTATTGCTAAATGAAACCTGATTACTTGAATTCTTTTGAAGTATAGCAATAGCATCAGTCAATTCTTTTAACCATACGGTATATAAAGTTTCCTGATTGTCATATTTAGGACTGTATTTAGCTTCATCTCTACCTTTATTAGCTTCGGTATAAGGCATTGAGCCATTCATATCGCTTACCTTTAAAGCCATCATTACCTGAGGGATATAGGTAATAGCGTTTATCTGCTCATATTTCTCTTTATCCGCTTTAAGAGCAATTAATCTTCTCATCTCCACTAAATTCGGGAGAACACTGGAATAAAAAAGGTTATAACGACTATTTACTCCGGTAGTTGCTACAGCATAACTTTGCCCGGTCACTAATTGACATGCCGACAAAAAATGTGTAAACCCTTCGTTCCAATATTCCCCTCCACGGGAAGTTTGCATTGGTACCAATGATGAGGTAAAGAGTAACCTTACATCTACATCGGTAACAACATTGGGATTAACATTCACTGTCTCAAAATCTTTAGTACAAGAGCTCGTAAACAAGGTTGTTAATGCTGTTATGATGATATATATATATTTCCTTTTCATTTCTATTTTTTTAAAATGTGTATTAATACCAATAAAGATTATTAGAAACGGACCTTTACTGAACCGCCAATTGACCGAATCATTGGTAAAAACCCTTCCTCACCTACTGCTGAAGTTAAATTGGAGT
Organism: Daejeonella rubra; assembly: GCF_900103545.1. Lineage (GTDB taxonomy): Bacteria > Bacteroidota > Bacteroidia > Sphingobacteriales > Sphingobacteriaceae > Daejeonella > Daejeonella rubra. The sequence continues at coordinate 85,528 of NZ_FNHH01000014.1, read as the reverse complement.
TTAATGATGCAGGATTGAAATCATAAGGTAAAGAGTTGTACAAATACCCAAGATCTCTACCTATTACACTTACAGAAATTCCATTAACCTTTAACTTGGTTGCAATGCTTTTTGGAAGGGTATATGAGATTGCAATCTGACGAAGTGCAACCCATGTACTTTCGCGTATCCAAAAATCAGTAACACCAGTAGAAGAAGAAGCATAACGATAATAGAACTGTGGTGCATGTGTTGGCTCAACCAATCCAGCTGCATACGCTTCTTTAAAGGTCATACCACCAACATCAGCAGCAGTTCCGTTAGGCTGAGTGATCTTTTGACCTATAGGAAACACCCCGTCAATGATCATACCGTCATCATAAGTAATACCGTCATATTTACTGGTCCAGGTAATTCCTCCATGCTCAGCATCTCTACCGAACAATGTATTAGGAAGCACCCCTGTATGTGTTCCTGACCTCAAAGATGACATGGCCATGTCGCCTCCTACTTTTGCATCAAACAACACATTCAGTGACCACTGCTTGTAATTCAGATCATTGGAGAATCCACCTCTGAAATTAGCATTGATATCACCAATGTCCTGAAACTTATTGCTCCTTTGTGGGAATGCAGCACGTGCATCATTCCTCCAGGCAAGTACAGTCATTCCAGTTTTTGGATCAGCTGCATTTGCAGGATTAGTATACTTTAATGACTGATTTATAGAACGGATGGTACCATAAGATTTTCCAACAACTGCCCATGAACTTGCGTCAAAAGCCGTCCCGCCAAGAAAATAATCTGTTCTTCCTTCTGCAAGGGAAACGATCAAATTCTTATTTCTGGAGAAGGTTAACCTGGAATTCCAAACAAAGTTATTTGTCTGAACAGGAGTTCCATCCAAAGAGATTTCAACTCCTCTATTCTGTATATTACCTGCATTGATCTTAACCCCTGAAACTCCAGACTCAATTGGTGTTGAAATATCAACAATCTGATCATAGGTATTATCCTGATATAAAGTAACATCAAAACCTAAGCGGCTTTTCAGGAAACGCATTTCCATTCCAACTTCCTTAGAAATCTTTCTTTCAGGCTTTAGATTCGGAGATAACGTACTGCTCGAACTGAATCCAGCTCTTGTAGGCTCACCCGGAAGTCCGATAACCTTTCCTGCAAACCGATACCCTGGATTGATCACAAATGGATCTGTATCTTTACCTAAGGCAGCAATATTTGTACGTAACTTCGCAAATGTTATGATGCTTGGAAGCTTGAAAGTTTCAGATGCTATCCATGAAAGACTTGCTGAAGGATAATTGTAAAAATTATTACCACTTCCATCTTTATAGGTTAAAGATGAAGACCAGTCACCGCGCCATGTTGTAGCCAGATAAATTTGACTTTTATAATCAAAATCAGCACTAGCATAAACAGAGTTGATCTTTTTATTATAATTTACACCTCCGCTAACAAGTGGAGAATTAACTGAGTTAGAAATAAAATAACTACCCGGAACCATCAGTCCGCCTGAAGTATTTCCTTGTGTAAAGGAACTAATAGAGTTGTACATTTCACCACCGGCAAAAGCACTAAACCCTAAATCCTTCGCTATTTTAATCGTATTGAATGAAAGTATTCCCTTAACAAAACTACTCTCCTTCTTTGACTGATTTAAGGTATAAGAACCTCCTCTAAAATCAGTGAACTGACCGAGTGCCTTATTCTCATATTTGTCATAGTTATTATTCAGGTTACCCTCGACAGTAAAATTGGCCCATTTAGTCAATTTTGCATTTAAAGCAAAGCGACCCATGAAGTTCCTGCTATCCATAGTAGCAACAGTATTATTCATGTTAAACCAAAATTCTGAGGCCATAACTTTATTGGTTTCAAGTGGATTTGACCCTCTTGGCGCCCCACCTAATACCTGACTTGTGTATCTTGATTGTTGATTCCAATATTTGGTATCATAATTACGCGGGAACATCCAGGTATAGGCAACTCCCCAGTTATCTCCAGCAAATGTATCTGTATATGGTGCCCATGCAAGATTCTGAGGATTTGTATTATCACTTGTAGTATATGCTCCACTTACATCCGTGCTTAACCAACTAGCCAGCTGATGCGTGATCCTTAAGTTAAAATTATCCCTCTTCATCTTATTCGCAACAGAGATTCCCTTCTGATCGTCATGAGTTGCCGAAAATCTGTAGGTAGTTTTATCACCAGCTCCTGAGAATGCTAAACTTGTAGTACCTAAAGTACCATTTTGAAAAGCATCAAGGTAATTATTAGGTACAGCTTTATACTCTGTCCAGGTACCATCATAATTACGAACTCGCTGATTAGCAAACCGGGGACCCCAGTTTTCATTTTCACGATCAATTGCCGGATCTATATAAGGTTCCTTGGTAATAGGATTTATAGGGAATACCTTTGTAGTCCACATTTGATTTGACTGATAGTTAGGGTCACGGGCATCCGTAAAGAATGCACCAACACTGCCCCCGCCAAACTCATTCTGAAATTCAGGACCTTTATATGGATCATAAACCATGAAGTTTTGAGAAAGATCAACACCTATTCCATTAGCTTTGCTACCTTTTTTTGTTGTGATGAGTACAACACCATTTATTGCTCTTGATCCATATAATGCAGCAGCAGAAGAACCTTTCAATATCGAAACACTTTCAAAGTTTTCGCTGTTCAGATTTGACAGATCATTAGCAAAATCACGACCACCTGCAACAGATTCATTGTCAACGATCACTCCGTCAATAACAAATATTGGCTGGTTATTTTGGCTTAAGGTTGAATTTCCCCTGATCACAATTCTTGAATTTCCGAAAGGACCGGACGCACTCTGGTCAATTTGCACTCCTGCAACCTTTCCCATCAATGAATTGACCGGATTTAACTGCTGGGTAGCTGCCAGGTCGCTTCCTTTAACTTCAGTTACAGAGAATCCTAAGCTCTTTTTCTCTTTTGACATACCCAGAGCCGTAACAACCACTTCATTTAATGCAGTGTTTGCGGCGGCTAACTGTACATTTACTAAGCTGCGTCCATTAATTGCAACTTCCTGAGTTACATATCCAATATATGTGAATACAAGGGTACTTACATTATCAGGAACATTAATTGAGTATTTACCATTTAAATCAGAGGTAACACCAATACTAGTGCCTTTTAATTTAATACTTACTCCAGGAAGTGTTTCACCTTTGGCATCGGTAACAGTACCGCTTACCTTGATGTCTTTAACGTCACTGTTTTGGGGAGAAATAACCACCAATCCGTTTTCCAGAACACGGAATCCAAGTTTGGTATCCTTTAAGATCATACCCAAAGCATCCATTACCGGTGTGTCTTTAACTGATAAGGTTATTGATCTGTCTGTAGGGAGATTTTGTTCGCTGTATAACAAGCGAATATTACCTTTTTGCTCAATAATAGAAAGGGCCCGTTTAAATTTCACATTTTGGAAATCCAGGTCGACCTTTAAGTTCTGTGAATAACTGCTCGCTGATACTTTCAAGACAAAAAAGAAAGTAAGAGTGATTGTCCAGTTTAGCATTAATAAGAGTTTTTTGTTTGAGAATCCGGGTAACAGAACTTTATTGTATAGTTCTCTTTTTTTCATACTTTTGTGAATTACAAGGTTAATAATCTGATTATGTAGTTAGACCTACGATTGGATGTTTAAAGGCAGGGAATGTTGGCGCATTTCCTGCTTTTTTGTTTAGTAAATTTTTACTTCATTTTCGTTTAGTTTATAGTGAAAGGATTTTATTAGTTGCATGGCTTCTAAGGCCTGTATAATATTCTCTTTTATAAAAACACCAGTAAAACGGTAGGATTTAATGGTAGTATCATTCAGGATGATCTTCACATTATACCAGCGTTCTAATTTTGGTATCAGATCTTCAAAAGATTCGTTTTCAAAAACGAATTTGTTTTCTGTCCATGAGATTTCTTCAATATATTCCTGATCACCCAATTTTATAGGTGAGATATTATCGATCATCAATACTGAACTAATACCCTTTTCTAAAGTTTTTTTACTGCTTTTAACTAATGCCAATTTTTCTGATGGCTTAAGAAGAAATTTTTGATCAGAACGATCATTAATGGTCAGCTCGATAGAGCCTTTGATCAAAGTAGTTTCCGACACTTTATCGCCCGGATAATCTCTGACATTAAACTCAGTACCCAAAACTTTGATAGCAACCTTATTGGTCTTTACAATAAATGGGCGCTTTTTATCATGAGCTACTTTGAAAAATGCCTCACCAGTCAATGACACATCCCGCTGATCATGCCTCTGCATATCCAGATCATAGGAAAGCTTACTATCACTATTTAGCCTTACAAAAGTGCCGTCAGGAAGTTTTACTTCCTTACGTATACCCTTTCCGGCATATATATCTACACGTACAACTTTATTGCTTGAATGATAATATTTAGAAAAATAAAGGCTTGTAGAAAAAATGATGAGTACGGCAGTGGTAAGAAGAAGGACATTACTTTTGAAAAAACTGTAGAAGCTTTTTCCTTTGGTTTCAAAATCAAGATCATCCTGATTGTTTAGTTTATGTTTTTCAAAAGCCTCTTCGAGGTCTTCCTGCCCACTATCATGACCTAAATCCCAAACTTGCTCCAATAAAGCCTCGTAATATACTGCATCAGGGTATTTTGTCAATAGATATGACAATTCACCCAGTTCATCTGGCGTAGCTTCCCCCGCAATTTTTCGGGTTAATAATTCAACTATGCGATTTTCGTGCATGATAATTCAGACTCTTCCTTTATGGTTTTCTATAAGGACAATAAAAAACTAAAAATTCCCTAGTCAGAATTAATATTTATTTAACAGCTATTTAATTTGAAACTCAGACTTAAAGATTTTGGCTAATTTCTGAGTGGCTGCTACCAGGTGGGCATCAACTGTTTTGACTGAAATCGATAGGATTTCGGCAATTTCCTTATAGCTTAGGTTATTTTCTTTGGCTAGTTTAAATACAAGCTGACATTTTGGGGGCAATGACTGAATTGCATTTTCAAGCCTCATTTTCAACTCATTATCGATAATGATCTGTTCAGGACTTGAGCTGTCAAAGAAAAAACTTATATCAGTATCGTCAAGTGAGGTGGTTTTATTCCTGGAATTTTTCTTCAGAACATTAAGTGAGAGGTTTTTTGCAATAACCAGTGCATAGACGTGAACATTATTTATTTCGACTAAAGTCTTGCGCTGTTTCCATAAGGTTATCATCACGTCTTCAGCTACCTCTTCTGCTTCTTCATTGGAATGGAGAATACAAAATGCAAATTTCTTTGCTGGCAAGAATAAAAGATCAAAAAGTTCCCTGTATGTTTGCTCACAACCAAAATGGGCAAGGCGCGCAACAATATCCGGAAGCTTATTAAATTGTTGTTTCACCAAGATTACATTTTGTCAAATCCTAAGGTAACAGAATTTTTATTAATGCAAAAAATAAAATTAAAGGTTATTATTTGTTCTGATTTTTCAGAGTGCCCAGTATAACATTAAAGACTTCATTTGCATAAACCCTCTCATTGTCAGGTTTATGATCTGTGATCAGCACTGGCTGATATTCAGGCCTCACACCTGTTCTTCCATGGGAGCCTTTTATCAGATTTGCATCCAGCGGTATCACATCCATCACATATCTGAAACCAGCCTTCTTTCTTAATAGTTTATATCCGGCTCTAAGTTTTGAACTCATAAACATCTCAACAGGATCATAGCCCGGTTTTTTGTGAATATCTACACAGCGTGCATAATCAGGAGCCTTTTCATCATCCAGCCAGAAATAATACGTAAACCAGCTATCCTCATCAGCCATCAAAACCAAATCTCCGGAACGCTCATGGTCGATATGGTAAGCTGCCTGTTCCTTTTTATCAAGAATTAACTCCACACCTGAAACACCTTTCAGCAATTCCATTACCTTTTCCCTGACAGAGGGGTCATTGATGTACACATGAGCAATCTGATGATCGGCAACCACAAATGCTTTTGAAGCCCCAGGATCCAGCAATTCCAGCCCCCGTTCTATACGGATCTCCAGTAAACCATGCTCTCTGAAAAGACGATTCAGATGTACCGGATTATTAACAGGGGAAATTCCATATTCAGAAAGGAGGATAATTTCTGCCCCTTTCTTTTCATAAAATGTGATGAGTCCTTTAAGTACATCATCTATTTCATTTAATTCCTTATGGATCTTAGTAAAATCAGGTCCGAATTTTTGAAGACAATAATCGAGATGAGGGAGATAGATCAGGCTAAGAGTAGGATCATACAGATCATCTGTAAGCATAGAAGCATCTGCAATCCATTGAGTCGATTTAATATTGGCACCCGGCCCCCAGAACTGAAATAAAGGAAACTCACCCAATTTCTCCTGCAGCACATCCCGTAAACTTGCCGGATGAGAATAACAATCAGGCATCTTACGGCCATCAGCAAGGTAATTCGGTCTTGGAGTGACAGCATAATCGGCGGTAGAGTACATGTTGTACCACCAGAACATTTTTGAACAGGTGAAAGATGGATCCTCTTTTTTTGCAATTTCCCATATTTTTTCACCACTAACCAGCTTATTGGACTGCTTCCAGAATTTGACCTCGCAATCTGTCCGGTCATACCAGCCATTACCTACAATACCGGTTTCTGATGGCCATTTACCTGTGAGATAGGTCGACTGTGCAGCTGTGGTCAGTGCCGGCAGTAAAGGTTCTATTCTTGTGAGATGTTTCCGGCTTACATAATTGCTCAAAAATGGCATATGCTCTCCGATGACCGAAGTTGAAAGTCCTACAACATCAATTACAACTGTTTTCTTCATCACATTGTATTTATTCTAATATGTCTTTGACCCAGTTCAACTCCCTGATGATACTCTGATCGATCGGCATCTTTAATGTTTCAGGAAGCACTTCCCATGTATAGGTTTCAACTTCCAAATGATCTGTAAAAGGTCTGTTCTTCTGAATCTCCAATACATCAACAATATCCGACTGTGTGGATCGCAGCAGGCCAAGGTCTTCTGCAAATACAGGGACATGGAAATGTGCCCGCCATTCATTAACTGTATGATTTTGCGAGTCATTGAGTGCCTGCGGAAGATCTCTATACCGAATCAGGGATCTATCAGCATTTCTGGCAACTACCTGATGCAGGTATGTGGGTTCATTATATTTTGAAAATGCTTCAGCTATGCTTGCTCTGGAATTTGCATCCTCGGGCATATCCGCTTTTAGCGCCGCACTGATCTGAATTTTCCCTATTCGGATTCCCTTTTTATCCAGCTGTTCCAAAATTTCGGAGTGTTGTTCATAGCCTATCGCAAAATGACAGACATCATAACATAAACAGATATGCTCTTTGATACATTCTTCAGCATCTGACTCACTAATTTGTAAGCGCTCCGACAAAATTGACTTTGCCATGGGAATCAGCATATTCTCAAACCAGGCTATAAATTCAGCACCGGTTTCCAGCATCCCATCGGGTTCCGGTTCAATATCCAGGTGCATCCGTATCCCTCTCTCCATTTTGAACTTATAGAGTTCTTCGGCAACAAGAATAATATTGTGAGTTGCCGTCTTTTTTGCTTGTTCAGACAACTCTTCTGTTGGAAACCAATGCCTGTAACTAAGCGGAGAAGTAGAAATCCCGCCTTCCATACCCTGAGGCAAGAGTTCAGCCAGAATTTTAAAAAGCCTGATCGTATACTCAAATCGTGCTTCGCTTGTCCAGTCGGGAGCATGAACCTGATCCTTCACAATTGCATGATGAAAATCCCCGTAAGGGAAACCATTCATCGTAAAAACATAGGCATTATTATCATTCAGCCAGGTCTTAAAAACCTGTACTTCATTCGGATCAAGTAAGTCGGTACTGGCTGAGTTTGACAAACGCAAACCTATACCCATCATCTGTTCAGGGCTAATCTGCTTTTTTATGCCGGGGAAATTTTTCTTTATTGCATCAAAATGATCCTTCCAGCTTTCACCTGAATGTATATTGGTGCAATAGCTTAAATGACCGGATGCGAGTTTCATAGCTTATTTCGTAGTAAATGGGAAGCTTTTTTCAGAATTTCAGGATCTATTTCATGAACTTCAATTCCCTGTCCAATTTTTTCAAGCAGCATGATGGTCAGCTCACCACCCAGGTGTTCACGAAATTCTTCCAGGCCAAGCAAAATCGGTGATCTGTCATCACTTACATCCATCATTTGATGTATCAGATCAAAACCCAGCTTATTTAAAAGATCGATAATTCTTTGGCTTTCTGCTTCAGACAAATATCCACACAAGTTGGAATAAACTGTATCAAGTGCCATTCCCATGGCTACGGCTTCTCCATGGAGTACTTCGAAATTTGAAAGTTGCTCAAGTTTGTGAGCACTCCAGTGACCAAAATCCAGTGGTCGGGAAGAACCTGTTTCAAATGGATCAAGGCCTGCAATATGCTGCATATGGAGTTCGGCACATCTGCAGATCAGATAATTCATCGCTTCGCGGTCGCGCTCAACCAAAGCATCAGCATTGTTTTCAATCCATTCAAAAAAATCAGGATCCTTAATGAGTGCAACCTTCACTGCTTCAGATATACCCGACCTGTAATCGCGTTCAGAGAGGGTATTTATAAAAAGTTCATCGTTAAACACTGCGATGGGCGGAGCGAAAGTTCCAAGAAAATTTTTCTTTCCGAAATAATTAACGCCATTCTTGACGCCAATGCCGGAATCGTTCTGAGACAGAACAGTTGTGGGTATTCGTATATGCCGAATGCCACGATGGGACACAGCAGCAGCATATCCGACAAGATCCAGTACAGAACCACCGCCAATAGCAGCAATATACGAATGCCTGTCTATCTTATGCTTATTCACAGCCTCCAGGATCTGATCAAAATATCTGGTATCATTCTTCACAATTTCCCCTCCGGGAACGATCACTATTTCAGGAACTAATTGCACAGCATGATGAAAACTGAAATACTCTTTCAACTGCTGAACTGTTTCAATACCTACACCCTCATCAACAACAAAAAGAATTTTACGAATGATACCGGGGCCTTTCAAAAAATCATTGAACAGCGTATTCGATGTGTTAAAAAGTCCGGAAGTAAAATATACTTTGTATTCAAATTTTACAGTAAATGATTGTTGAAGGTATTTCATAGTATGAATGTGCTCTTGCAGAATAATAGGCCAGACCTGTTATTTTAATCTGATGATAAAGATAGTTTTCAATTAAGTAACGGCAAAACGTTTTGCTAGCCATAGAGAAACTGGAAGCAGGATTGCGATACAGATGGCTGCAATAGGTGATCCGAAAACAGCAGCCCATGCAGCATCCATTAAGATCAGAGAAATAACTCCTGCTTTAACTGCCTTACCAATATTTTTTCCAAGCGGTTCCTTAATTGCTCTAAAAAGGGGCTTGAATATCATCCAGGCAAATGGAATGATGAAAAATAGCGCAATCAATACCTGCCCTCTGGCCCAGGATAAGTAAAGCATACTACTGATTACCATGAGATACAGAAAAGCCCCATAATAAAGCTTATTTCTGTTTGAACCGTGAACTTCCCCCTGACTGATCATGGTTATAGAAAAAATATAGATCAGAGGTACGATTCCGAGAAAATACCATTCATTGAGAGAAGAAGCAATAATACTGATCCCAAGTAAAAGATTCAATCCACGGCAGAGTCCCATATTCAGGGGACCTAGAAATGAATGGTGTTTTGCATATTTATTATAAAGAAGTGCAAAAAAAGCAATCAAAGCTGCAAGTATTCCGGACAGGACAGAGAGGAAAAAAGCCGCTGCAATTCCTGTTAATAAAAGAAAAGTGCCCAGAAATATAGCTTCATTTAACTTTACTGCTCCACTGGGTATTGCCCGTTCAGGACGTTCAATCTTATCCAGCTCAGCATCAAAAACATCATTGAAAACAATTCCACCCCCATATAACCCGATCGTAGACACACAAAGCAAGAGTACGGGGAAATAGTCTGTTTCAACATTCAGAAAGTACCCGGAAATGGCAATCCCCGCCAGAACATCCGCAACAGAAGTTACGATATTGGCCGGTCGCATCAAACGCAGGAAATTAACGATCCTTTTCAAATCTGCCTAGCTGATTATGATAGAAGACTTATCCGTTCTGGGTTGCTGCCCGCCACGAAGTACCGTGTTTCCTTCGAATTTTTCTGTCTGATCAACAGTTTGCGGACTAGTAAAATCATTTTCATCGATCTGCCCGCTTTGTGCAAATGCTGCGATAGCGTTAGAATAGGTAATCATTTTGATATCCTCATCGCTAATCCCTTTCAATTTCATTAAGGCAGCAGTTTTTGGTACAGCCAATGGATCGCTGATACCCCAATCTGCTGCAGAGTTGATCATAATACGCTCTGGTCCATACAGCTTCGCGACCTCTACCATCCGCTCATTCCCCATTTTTGTAAAGGGATAAATGGTAAAGGCGGCCCAGAATCCGCGATCGAGAACTTCCTTCACAGTTTCTTCATTATTATGGTCGATAATAACCATTTTGGGATCTATACCATGTTCAATGGCAATATCCATACTTCGCTGGGTGCCCTTTTTCTTATCCCTGTGGGGCGTATGTATCTGAATTGGGAGGCCTGCTTCTTTGGCAAGTTCCAGCTGCATCCTGTAATATTTATCTTCAGCAGCGGTCTGGTCATCAAAACCTATCTCACCTACCCCTACTACACCTTCTTTATAAATAAAAAGTGGCAGGAGCTCCATTACCTCTTCAGCAAGTCTTTCATTATTTGCTTCACGGGAGTTTAATCCGATGGTACAATAATGTTTAATTCCAAACTGCGAAGAACGGAACCGTTCCCAGCCAACGAGACTGCTATAATAATCACGGAAGCTGTCAATACCCGTGCGGGGCTGACCTAACCAAAATGCAGGCTCGATCAATGCCACAATACCTGCATCAGCCATTGCCTGATAATCATCCGTAGTTCTTGAACTCATATGAACATGAGGGTCGAAAAACTTCATACCCTTGATGATATCCAGGTTCATAGCCTCTGCTTCAACCCGGGGCCTTCTGTCTTCAAATGAATGGCTACAACACATAATATTAAAATTAAATATCTATTCTTCGGGAGCAAGACTGCCCCAGTTAAGTTCCTTGTTTTCTATTGCTTTTAACAGTTCAGGATATGCATTCAAGAGCTTCTTAGCCGAAACAGAATCTGACCGATATGCGGTAAGTGCTGCAGCCTGCCTGTCTCTCAAACTTCCTTCTTCAAATAATCTTTTAAGATCATTTAATAGGTTTTCATCAATAAATTTGCTTGTTAGTCGCCAGAGATGAGGATTTATCTTTCTATGTGCCGCCCATCGCTCATGGGCATAATCAACAAGTGTTGCGGCAAGTTCAGCGTTAGCACGTTCGTCGATTCCCGCTATCCTGTTTAAGTCCTTATCAGTGAAAAAAGCTTTCAGGATCAGCTGATTCCATGCTTTTTCATCAAGGTAAATAAAAGGATATGGATTATTATACATGATGGCCTCCAGTACGAGTCCGATATTGCTCCTGATTCCCTCCGCACATCTCAATTTCCATGATTCCGCCCAGGCAAACAAAGGTAATGAGGAATAAAGTGCCACGAGCTCATTTACTTCTGCAGCGAGGAATAAATTCTCAATGGTCTTAACATATTTGTCTTTGTCGGAGGGATCAAGCTGCAAGAGTAAACAAAGCCTGCCCAGCCTGTCAATGGTCCAGCCTTCCAAAGTAAAACCTGATTTGATCTTTTTAAGTTCATCGTGAAGTTCCGTGCTGATATTCAGAGGCAATTTTCCAGTTTTCCTCGGCATCATAGCAAAAGCTGAGTTAACAGCTGAAGTTTCAGGAGCCAGGAATTTTTCACTTAACCATTGCCAGGTTTCCTCAGTAACATTGGAACGGGTCAGCTCATTAATGAGCGCCCTGAATCTTTCTGCATCGTAATCAAACATGCCCACAAAATTGAATATCAGAAGGAATTAAATATTGCGAAATCTAACAAAAATTAGCAAGAATCTTAAGCCTAAAAAAGGAATTCAGGATCAAATTCCACCTGACACAAAATAATTTAAGGCAAGAGCTGCTGAAATGATAAGCAAACCGAAAAATTCACGGGTCTTTTCAATGTATGGCTTAGTTGCCTTCATACTTTCTGTGATACTTGGAGTATTATACTTAGTTATCCAATCACGGACACCGTCTTTTCCGAAGAATAAGATCAGCGCATAGATCAGGTAAAATGCGATAAGAAAAAGATAGGTGAACGGGTAATAGAATTCAAATCCTGCAAGTCCGCATAAAATGGATGCCGCCATATAAATTGGTACCCAAAGCCAGGAATCGCTGTCATTCAGGTTAAACCAGGCAAAGACAAGGAAAGAGAGGCAGAAAATAATGTTCAGGATATGTAATAACATGTAAAGCGAATAAATTTTTATGCTAAGATAATATATTCAGCTATTAGGGGGCAATGAAATAATATTCTTCCACTATAGGATAACGAACCCCAAATAAAACGTCCTTCTAAACCGATAAGGCAAAAACAAAAATTCCTTTATTCCACGCGGAATAAAGGAATTTCATAGAAAATATAAAATCAAACAAGCACATTAACCTCTGCCATAGCGATCTTGGTCAGCCTGACATCCGCACTTTTCTCCTCCGCCAGGGTTTCACCCAGTAATTCTTCCGCCTGGGCATGCTCCATGAGTTTGGCATAGGTTACCAAACATCCGTAGCTCGCAATTTCATAGTGTTCAATTTTTTGAGCTGCCGCAATCAGAGCAGCATCCAGTACCTGTCCTACCTCAAAGTTTTCCATGATCTCATCTGCCTCCTCAAGCAAACCTTCCATTGCTTTACATTTTTTGGCACGAACTGTCAAACCAATGCTCTGAAAGGTTTGAACCAGACGTTCTATCTGATGCTCCGATTGAGTATAATGATCATCAAATGCTCTTTTTAAATTCTTGTTAGTTGTCTTTGAGACCATTTTTTTAATGCCTTTCAACAATTGCCTTTCTCCACCCAGGATATCCCTAAGTTCATCTACAAACAATTCGTGGAGATGAGAGTTAGGCATATCAGATGATAATTGCTTTAAATTTGCCATGATTTTTAGTTTTATTGTTAATAAATTTGAATTTATCTCACATGCTAAATGCTCTGACCAATAAAAAATACTACTCTTTGTTGCCAACTTTATGGCTGGTGTTTTATTGACAGAAAGATCCAATAAACAATTTTAAGATATTCCTATTTCTCCCGGCCCGGACCTTGTCCGCCGGAAATCCTATGCCTTTCTAAGGGCATTTGAATATTAGAATTATCCTTATATAACACGATGAAATTTGAAATGTTCTCCGTCTTTCCTGATTATTTTTCAACAAAACCAAAACAAAAAACTCAGCTGAAACAGGCGAAGATCTTTCAACAAGATTTAAGGGATAGTAGAAATCAACAGGAAAAAATCAGGATACAGAAATTATTTATCCTGCGGATCTTTCATTTAGATCAACTAAATAAAGAATATTGGACAAATTCAATCTTTGCCTTCTTTTCGATAGGAACAATGGACGGATGAATAATATGATAGACTTTAGTCTCCATTTCTCTGGATGCCACGATGATCTCGGTACCTTGCGATCTACTCTTAAATAATTCAAGAACCAGATCAGGATTATTATTATCTCTGGATAGATGTGAAAGCAGAAGATGGCTCATATGCGTCCCATTATTGCAGAATAGGTCGAGCGCCTGCTTATTGGATAGATGACCATGCCCTCCCCTGATCCTTGCTTTTAAATGATAGGGGTATCGCCCGTTTTCCAGCATATCCTCATCATAATTTGCTTCAAGGAAAGCCGCATGACAGGCAGAAAAATAACGGATAACGTTTTCACATGGGATGCCAATATCCGTAAACACCCCAACCTTTATTCCATTGCAACTAATAATAAAGCTATGTGGCTCAGAGGCATCATGAAACTTAGGAAAAGCTGTGATTTCAAGATCTCCAATTTGAACTGCCTCATGAGCTTTAAAAGTTCTTAAAAGATGACTTTCTAAACTGAATCCGGACTTTTTCAAAGTCCCCTCCGTGATAAAAACCGGCAGTTTATATTTTTTAGCAATTACCGGAATTCCCCTGATATGATCAGAATGTTCATGGGATACAAAAATGGCCCTAACCTTGGTCATCGATAATCCAAGACGCTCCATTCGCTTTTCTGTTTCACGACAGGTGATCCCTGCATCTACCAGAATTGCATCATTCTGATTTTCAATGTAATAACAATTGCCATTACTCCCAGAATTTAATGATGTAAACGATAATGCCATCCTTATTGGAAAGAAAGATCCGTATCGACCTTCCTGTGAGCCAAAATTATAGAAAAAGCATTAAAGACTTCCTATAATGTGATTATATTCGCTTTTATCATCAATTAACAAGAAAAGAATCATATGAAAATAACAATACAAATAGTTTTCATCTCTGCAATTTGCCTGCTGAGCCTGACTGCACAATCACAACAAAGGCGCCTGATCAATTATACTGAGGTCAGTGCTTTGATTCATAGCAGCACTTCCCTGGCTGACAATTCAAAATTTAGTGGTTTCAGAACCAGGACAGGAATTACAAAGCTCCTGGATGAACATGTAGGAATTGGATTCGCATTAGGAACTGATAATTACCGTAAGGCCAACGGAGCTAATTACAACACGCTTCCAATCACGCTAAATGCATCCTACTATCTGAACCCGGACCTTAGTGGTTTAAAAGCAGATATTTATGGTGGATATGCCGTAAAACTTTTCAATAATATGAATAAAGGATTGACTGCCGGTGCAGGACTTTCATACTCCTTTTCTGTTAATAAGGGCTTAAATTTAGGTCTGCAAACGGGTTATAATTATCAGAAAATCGACTTCCCGGCAAATTTCATGCTGGATAACAGCTTTGATTTAGGAAGCATTCGTCTTGGAATAGGATTGACCTTTAAGTAATTGATTGAGCGGAAAAGATTTTAAGGCTTGATGCGTTTCAAACCCTGTCAGCCTTATTAAATAAAATCACTAATTTTGCATTTTTACGGCTCCTATAACATCTCAACATGTCAAAAAGCACCTACAAGATAGCTGTACTACAGCTAAACCTGAATGATATTGCAGAAAACAATTTAAAAAAATGCATTGCCTGGGTTCGTGAGGCCGCCAAAAAAGGAGCAGAAGTTATCTCACTTCCGGAACTATACAGTAGTCATTATTTCTGCCAGACTGAGGATACAGACAATTTTGCATTAGCTGAACCACTTTACAGTACTTCTTTTATTGCCTTCAGCGCTCTTGCGAAGGAACTTGGAGTGGTGATCATTGTACCTTTCTTTGAAAGAAGAATGGCAGGTATTTATCATAACAGCGCATATATTATTGATACAGATGGATCAGAAGCAGGATTATACCGCAAAATGCATATTCCTGATGATCCTCATTTTTATGAAAAATTCTATTTCACACCAGGAGATATCGGATTCAAAACTTTCCCTACCAAAAAAGGGAAAATAGGTACACTTATCTGCTGGGACCAATGGTATCCGGAGGCTGCAAGGTTAACAGCTTTACAGGGAGCTGAGGTATTATTCTACCCTACAGCAATTGGATGGCATCCATTAGAGAAAGATGAATATGGAGAAAAACAACATGGTGCCTGGATGAATGTGATGAAGGGGCATGCCGTGGCAAATGGTGTTTATGTAGCTGCAGCAAACCGCATCGGATTAGAAAAATATGTACCTGGTACCGAAGGAATTCAATTCTGGGGTTCTTCTTTTATTGCCGGTCCTCAGGGCGAGATACTGGCACAGGCATCCCTTGACCAGGAGGAGATCCTGATCGCGGAGGTTGATCTTAAACTCCAGGAGAATGTACGCCAAAACTGGCCGTTCTTCAGAGACAGAAGGATTGATGCATTTGGCGACATCACAAAAAGAGCGATCCTTTAATATGAGTACAGAAAGACGATTTCCCGCTGAATGGGAGAAACAGCAGGGGATATTACTGTGTTTCCCATATAACGGGAATGACTGGCCGGGAAAATTTGCGGCGGTTCAATGGGCTTTTGTTGAGTTCATTAAAAAAATAGCGACCTATGAGGAAGTTTTCCTTGTCGTAGCCAATCAAAAAACAAAGGAAAAGGTTCATGAAATGCTTAAAAAAGCTCAAGTAGAGCTTAATAAGGTATCATTTATCATTCAAAAGACAAACAGGAGCTGGATGCGCGACTCTGGTCCGATAATCGTTAAAAACGGATCAAAAAGAGAGGCTTTAAATTTCAACTTCAATGGATGGGCAAAATACAAGAACTTTCAACTTGATAGAAACGTACCCTCAGCTGTTTCATCCTTTTTAAATATCCCTTTAACTCAGGTTCTGTATAAAGGGAAGCCGGTAATTCTTGAAGGAGGAGCCATCGATGTAAATGGCAAAGGCACTCTGCTAACTTCTGAAGAATGCCTGATGCATCCAGATATTCAGGTTAGAAATCCTGGATTTACGAAGGCAGATTATGAAGCTATCTTCAAAGAATTTCTTGGCATTACTAATGTAATCTGGCTTGCCGACGGAATAACAGGAGATGATACACATGGACATATTGATGATCTGTGCAGGTTTGTTAATGATGACACGATCATCACTGTTGTAGAATCTGATCCCAAAGACAGTAATTATAACGCATTGCAGGAAAATTTAAAACGCCTTCAGGATTCAAAATTAGAAAACGGGAAGGCACCAAACATTGTTAGCTTACCTATGCCGGGGCGACTTGATTTTGATGGATTGAGATTGCCGGCCAGCTACGCTAATTTCCTGATCTTAAATAAGTCTGTACTCGTTCCTGTGTTCAACGACCCGAAAGATCGTGAAGCACTCAATATCATTGCGGAATGTTTCCCTGACAGAACCATTATTCCAATCAGTGCCATAGACCTGATCTGGGGCTTTGGAACGCTTCATTGTTTAAGTCAGCAAATTCCTGAGTAAAAAATCAAAGCGAAATATATGGGTTGTAAAAAAGAAATTTGAGAACTCAATATTATTTACTGATTAATAATAAACAATGCTGAATAAGCCAAATCCCATTTGCTAATTCGCTAATTTTCAAATTTGCTAATTATTGCTGTCCGGTTAAATTAAAAAATCTTTATTTACGCTGTTAAATATGGTGCATTATTTTAAATTCGAAAAGCAAGCCCCCTGTAACCTTGCCACCCTCTATCGCCGGGTGGGCTCGGCACTTTTGAAGGCCAAAAGTGCCCAAAAGCCTTTTTCAATCCCTAGGTGCCTTTTGTCACAAGACCACCACACATCAAAAAAAGTGATCGCTGCCTTTGGGGGATATCAAAATATGAAAGCCGTCCGGATATGATCCCAAAATCTAATGCTCGGAAGTGTTATTTGAAAGAAACTGCATCTGTTTTTTGATTTTTTCGGCACTGGGGATTGTCTTCGGTTCCGTTTATCTGATATGAATGGTAGCTGGGACAGTGGAATGGGTAACAACCGTTCATAAATTACCGGTATTGCTTATTGCATATATCGGCCTCCTGGGATTTGGCAGTAAAGGCGCGTTTTATCCTTGCATTAATGATCATAAATCACTGCCTTTAAGTAATCCAGAGAAGTGTTGCAGATCCATTCATATATTTCACTTCCCTTAACACGGCTTGGATTACACCGATAGGATAAAGTGTGATTTTACAAGAAATACCGGGAAGCCGCGGCTCTTTTGCTTCCTTTTCCAGCTGAAGGGAAAAGTAAGTGCCCTCTCCCGGCATGAGCGGGATGATTTTAATTTTAATTGATCATATAAAATTTTATCCGGACACTAGTGATTTACTAATTAAAGCAGCAAACTATCTATTCTGTGAGCATGAACGATATTATCGCAAGGCGACCAGGTAAAGATTGTAAACCCACCATCCTGAGAAGCCACTAATGCAATGGCATCTTTTTGATCGTGTACAAACTGTGCGGCCGAGATATGCCGCGTACCACCACTGATTGCCGGGTTTACAATGCGCCCATCCCCACCGATAACCGGCTCCGTCAATAAGATCTCCTCAACTCTAGGCTGACCATCTATATGTCCTATCTTGGCACCAAAAGCAAGAACTTCATGCTTATCGCTTATAATTGTTGCCCCATCGATGGCTGTTAGTCCGGCAATACTCTCAATTTCCCGGTTAAGTTCTCCAAGCCATAGACTGGAAGTCCATTTACTTTGATCTTCCTGCATCAGATCGGTCAGACCTTTATAAGTCGGAGAAACTGAATACTTTACGGGTTGCAAAATGGAAGCACGCCAGGCTTCACTTCCTGATGGCACTACCAGTAATGAACCTCCATGTTTATGTGCCCGCATAGAAGTGGCTAGCTGAATCAGTACATTCACTGAATTATCTTCAGATGCTGAAGCAAATCCGAGCAGAGAAGTAAGCAGAACCGGACAATCAGGAAGATTCCTGCTGCTCTCATCCACAATCTTGATCTGATCACCTATCAGGACCACGATATTAGTGAATTTACCGAATCCATTCATTCGCCTATGCTTGATCACAAGAAGGCCAGGCTCTGAAACATCCAATACGAAACAATAATTAGGAATTTTGTGGGTTGTTCCCCAAATAAATAAGCCATTCTCATCATACCAAACACCAAGATGAATTCCTGGCCGCTCAACACCGGGGCCAAGCTTGGTAAGTACTCTGGGGTTAAATGGAAGTCTGTTTTCAAATACCAGAGGAAAACCTGCCTGTTCAGGAGATACAAAGGCTATGGATATTTTCGGAGAATTGCCTTCCTCACGCCTCAAACTGGCCCAAAATGCAGTATCCAGCATGGCTTCAATCTGACGGGCAGATGGAGAAGCTGCAAGGTCATGTTCACCGCTACGCATAGCTTCTTCCAGGTGAGATGAAAAATGCTTCTCTGCAATTGAGGCAACGGCCGATGCCGCTTTATAGGTTGGTTCGGTTAGCATTGTTATTTATTAAATGAGTGCAGCAAAACCTTCAGGATCAGCTGTTTGCCGGAACATTTTGCGGGCAAAGTTCAGCGATCATTTCATAGGAACGAACTCTCGCTTCATGATCAAATATATGAGAAGTTACCATAAGTTCATCTACACCAGTAGCATCAGCAAATTCAACAAGTTTATTTTGAACATTTTTCCCGGAACCAATGAACGTATAATTCAACATTTGCATAACAGCATATCGCTCTGATTCATTCCAGATCAAGCTCATATCCTCCACAGGAGGCTGAAGCTTTTTCCGGGTACCTTTAATTACGTTCAGGAAAGTGGAATAAAGAGAAGTTGCAAGATATTCAGCCTCATCATCAGTATTCGCGGCAATAACATTCACTCCTGCCATTACATACGGTTGTTGCAGTGATTCAGAAGGCCTGAAGCTATCCCGGTAAACCTGTAAAGCAGTAAATAATAAAGATGGGGCAAAATGGCTTGCGAATGCAAATGGCAAACCCAGAATTCCTGCCAATTGCGCACTGTATGTACTTGATCCAAGTAACCAGATCGGAATAGCTAGCCCCTCTCCGGGGATTGCCCTTACCGCTGAATCTGCGTTATCCGCCGACAGGTAGGTTCTTAATTCCATCAGACTTTTTGCAAAATCCTCTCCTGAACCATCCAGATTCCGGCGAAGTGCCATGGCTGTTAATTGATCTGTTCCTGGTGCACGGCCTAATCCCAGATCTATCCTTCCGGGATATAAGGATTCAAGTGTTCCGAATTGTTCTGCAATAATTAATGGGGCATGATTTGGCAGCATGATGCCACCCGAACCTACCCGAATAGAAGATGTTCCTGCTGCAATATGAGCTATCAGAACAGATGTTGCTGAACTGGCAATACCATCCATATTATGATGTTCGGCCATCCAGTACCTGTTAAATCCGAATTTTTCTGCATTCTGAGCAAGATTGAGACTATTCCTGAATGAATCTGCTGCGGTTTTACCGGACAGAACAGGTACAAGGTCGAGGACAGAAAGCTGTAAGGGTATGTTTTTAAAATTTTGCATGATCTTTGGAGAACATCTCCGAAAATCAGATCCGGAGATATTCTTCAAAATTAAGCTTTAGGAAATTATCAGAAGCCCTGATGATATAATAGGATTGTCAAATTCAATATCCATCTCTTTGTGCCGATCAATACCAACTATTTGTTGAAGTCTTACTATTCTCTTCCATATCTGCAGGTTTACTTAATTTACCTTTAGTAGTTGGAATAATAGTTCTTTTATTAGCCTCTGATGGCCTGTCTGCCTGGGGAACGGATTTTGGCAGCAACTCATTTTCGGCTTCCTTCTCAACAACAGCTTGTTCAGCAATAAGGTAAGGGACAGTAAAGGTCTCCACTTGCTTATTATACCTAAGCCTGCTTTCAACCTTTTCTATCAGTTCACGTTCATCAATAGCACCATCGATACGGATCGAACCATTTATTATAGCTCCGGGCTCGATCATAATGGCCCTGGCCAGAATATTGCCAGCAATATTTGCTGTACTTTTTATTTCCGCATAATCAGTAGCACGAATATCACCGGTCACATTACCGCTAATAATACATGATCGTGATATAATATTACCTGAGATCTCTGAAGAGGCTGCGATATTTACTTCTTTTAAAGAGAAAATATTGCCAAATAGCTTTTCATCAAGCATGATGGAGCTTGCTGAAATAAAATTATCATCGACCTTAATAATCGTAGTATGAAAATCTGCTACAGTCTCTTTTTGGCGGCCCTTTTTATCGAAAATATTCCTAATAAAATCTACTGCCTTACTGATCATTCTGTTAAAGTACTAACTACAGTTGCTGCATTACCAATATCCAATCCAACAGAAGATTGTCTTTTACCTCCTGAAACCCGAAGTGAATTTAAGGCATATCCTTTACTTGCCAGGCTGGCTGGATCAGTTACAAACTCCAGTTGTGCAATTTCACCGAATTCATTCTTAAAGCAATCAACCAGATCCTGGTAATACATACCTCCCCCACATAAATAAACCTTATTGGTTTTCATCAGATTTGCATCGGTGATCACATTTCTAAGGTTTGGAGAAAGCACTTCATTGTAATAAGATCTAAGCACATTTCTTCTGATATCTCTAAGATCAACATTCTTACGGTTAAGTATTATATGTCCCTTCTGGAATGCTTCATCCATCAAATGTGCATTTCTAAAACTAAGATAATGGCTCTTTTCAAGCTCACTCATCATCATATTCACAGCATATTTAATACCATGAGTACTAACCATTGTTTGCTCAACAATACCTGATTCCATACTAAGTACAGATTCAAAAGTTCCAAATCCACAGCTCAGAACGAAGAAATTTCCTTCTGCCTGCTGCTCACCTTTTCTAAGTGCAATAGTACATCCTACGATTTCAGGAATTACCTCAACATTCTGTACATCTAATATTACAGATTTCTTACTGCTCCCGCTAAAAGTGGATGCATCGTACTCAATGATATGGGTCTTCTTCAGAAAATCTGTTGCCATATCCTTGTAAATTCTATAGGTTGAATAAGGGAATCCTGTGGTAACAGTCAGAGGCTGCTCAACAGAATCAGCAACCAACAACAAGGCTGCTTTTACAAGCAATTGATAATCCAGATCAGAGGGTGATGAATTTATGAATTTATGAGGCAGCTGGCCTTCGTTTAAAGCTAAATTCCCACAGATATACCACTGGCTTTCATGGAAAATCTTCAAACCATTTAAAAGGTCTTTCGAGGTGTTGCTTAAGTTAGCGTTACTATTTTCAATTAAGCTGGAAAACGACTGGATTGCAAACATTCTATTTTTTATTAGAGTTTATATATTCGTTAATTAAATTTCTATTTTTTGTATTCAAGGCAGAATTAAAAATAATTTATTAACCGGATATTAAAATTTATACCTGCCAAGAGAATTGGCAAAATAATAAATTCATTCTAAAAAAGGCTATTATCATCGATTTAAGTTAAACATACAATTAAAATGATAAAATGTTTTAAAAAAACAATAAAAAAATGTAACATAGCCTTCTAATTCAAAGACTCTTCCCGAAAGAATAATTTTAAAATATTAACATCAATGATATTTTCAAAATCAGATTTCAGTACAGTTTTAATTGTTGGTTCTAATAAAGGAGAAACCAAATCTTTGCGTGTTAAAACAAAACATATCAACAGATTAAGACACTATGCATTTTCAATTGGAATTACCATATTATTACTTGCAGGCACAATCGTTTTTCTTTCGTTGGAGATAAGTAAGAACAAAAAAGAAAAGCTCGCCTATAGCAGAGAGATCGCACGCTTAAAAGGTCAGATTCCTGCACCTACCGACACCGTGCAAGCACGAAACTACATTCAGAACATTGAAAATAAACTTAAAAAGATCAATGAATACCTCAAAAAAAGAGGTATAAAAGGATTTGCAGTTAGCAATATAGGTGGAAATGACCAGGCTGTTGATGAGCTCAGTTTAGAAGAGACCTATGCTTTATATGACGACCGACTAAAAGAGATACTTATGGGGGTAGCTTTTACTCCAATAGGCTACCCTGGTAATTATATTATTAATTCAACCTTTGGCTATCGCAGTGATCCGGTTAGAAGAGGAAGGGTTGAGTTCCACTCTGGTCTTGATTTCAAAGGCAGAAGAGGAGATGCAGTAAAAAGTACTGCCGATGGAAAAGTAATCCTTGCCGGCTGGTTTCAGGGCTATGGAAAATGCATTCGAATCCGTCACAAAAATAATCTTGAAACTTTATACGGACATTTATCAAAGATCAATGTTAAGGAAGGACAAATGGTGAACACTGGTCAGGTTATTGGGCAGGTTGGTTCAACCGGGCACTCCACAGGAAATCATCTCCATTATGAAGTACGTAAAAATGGAAAGCCGGTCAATCCCCGCAACTTCCTGAATTTAAACTAAGCTGATGGCAATTCAAAAATCCACATCAACACCAACTTTGATCAGTAAAGGATGCAATGTTCAGGGAAGAATAGAATCTGATGTTTTTGTAAGGATAGATGGTAATATCAAAGGAGATGTTTTTATTGTCGAGGGACTTATAGTAGGAGAAAATGGCCTTATTGAAGGCAATGTGCATACCCGAGAGATCGTAATCTATGGAACAGTGAATGGCACAGTGAAAGCAGAATCAATCGATATAAAAAGCTCTGGCAAAATCCTGGGGGAATTACATACTAATAGTTTACAGGTTGAAAAAGGAGCAATATATATCGGTAATGTGATCATGAAAAATAACTACTCAAATCAAGAAATTGCATCTGTTTAATTGCAATAAACACAATCAGCCCTATTTTACTGAATAAGCAATTAAAATATTAACAATTAAGTATTGTTTTCTTTACAAATTACCTTGTTTTTTAATATGATATTTGCCAAAGTTTCATCCATACGGTTGAAGCCATTAACAATCAATTTCTAAGTCCAACTTTTATAGAAACAATCTTATAATTGCAATCAAATGAAAATTAAAATCCTGTTTATCACCTTATTATTCTTTTCCGGAATTTCTTTAAATGCTCAGCAGGCAAAATCAACAAGCCCGGCAAAAAGTTCAGATGTTCCTCGTCCAAAATTAGTTGTAGGAATTATGGTTGATCAGATGCGCTGGGATTATTTGTATCGCTTTTATGAGCGTTACGGCAACGGTGGGTTTAAAAGAATGCTTAACGAAGGATTTTCCTGCGAAAATGCTTACATAAACTATATTCCTAGTGTTACCGGAATAGGACATACCACAGTATATACGGGTTCAGTTCCTGCAATTCATGGTATTACAGGTAATGACTGGATAATTCAAGCTACCGGAAAAACAATGTACTGTGCAGCCGACTCCACTGTATCGACAGTTGGCAGCGACTCTGAATCGGCAGGGAAAATGTCGCCAAAAAATATGCTGGTTACATCTATGACAGATGAACTAAGGCTGGCTACAAATTTCAGGTCGAAAGTGATATCCATTGCTTCCAAAGACAGAGGTGCTATATTACCCGGAGGACATACAGCAAATGCTGCATATTGGTATGATGGAAGTTCAGGCAACTGGATAACAAGTACATATTATATGAAGACACTCCCAACCTGGGTAAGCAATTTTAACGATCAAAAATATCCCGAAAAATATTTAAAGCAGGACTGGAATACCTTGTTTCCAATAAATACCTATCTGCAAAGCACCAAGGACGATGTTCCATATGAAGGTAAGTTTGCAGGCATGTCAAGCTCAACTTTACCCGTAAAAACCTCAGAGATGCTTAGCCGCGGAATGGGAATAATAACCAGCACACCACACGGCAGTTCACTAACATTAGATCTTGCAAGAGCGGCTGTTGATAATGAAGGACTTGGTGCCGATGCTATCACAGATTTTCTGGCGATCAGCGTTTCCTCACCGGATTATATCGGACATCAGTTCGGACCAAACTCAATTGAAGTAGAAGACACCTATTTAAGGCTTGACCGCGATCTGGCAAAATTATTCAGTCACCTTGATACCAAGGTTGGTAAAGGAAATTACACTGTATTTCTTTCTGCAGATCATGCAGTACAACATAACTCAGGATTCCTGGCTGATAACAAGATAGCTACAGGAGTTTTTGAAAGTTCAAATGTGTTAAAACAACTAAATGCTGAATTAGAGACTGAATTCAAGGTAAAAGACATTGCAAAAAGCTTCAGTAATTATGCAGTAAGTTTAAACAATGCAGCCATTGCGACAAACAAATTAAGCGAAAGTGCAATTAAGAATAGCACTATTGAATTTCTGAAGAAACAACAGGGAGTTGCCTTCGTGGTGGATATTGCCAATGCCCAGAATGCAACTATTCCTGCAGTCTACAAAGAAAAAATAATTAATGGCTACCATCCTGAGCGTAGCGGTGTGATTCAGATCATTTTAGAACCGGCATGGTATTCAGGTTCTTCACAAAGGTCTACCGGTGCAACACATGGCACTATGAATCCGGCAGATACACACATTCCAATGGTATTCATGGGCTGGGGCATCAAACAGGGAAAAACAAATAACTCTTATAACATGACTGATATCGCACCTACAATTTCCGGACTTCTTCGTATTCAGGAGCCTAATGGAAATATTGGCAAGGCCGTTAATGAGGCATTAAAATAACAGATTATCAATTTATCGGCAGACTTATGCCGTAAGGCAATTTTAAAAAAACAGGTTCCTAAATCAGGAACCTGTTTTTTTGCAAAATTTCTATGAAATTTTTACAAAACTCCATAGGAATAATTAGAATTTTAAAGAGCGTGGATGTTTCTTGTCCGTACAAAATTGTTTCATTTAACTAAAATCGTACGGGTTATATTTTTACTTTATTATTATATTAGACTTTTGCTATATTCGTTTACCTATAGTAATAATGTCTTATTATAAAACACTATCTGATCGGGAACTGACAACTCTTTTGAATGAAGGAGATGAAAAAGCATTTACCGAAATTTACGAGCGTTACCATAGCCTGTTATTCATATATGCACATAAAAAACTGCATAACAAACAAGAAGCACAAGATATTATCCAGGAGGTTTTAACAACTCTCTGGAAAAAGCGATTCGATTTTTCATTGCAAATTTCTCTAACATCATATCTTTTTACATCTGTCCGAAACAAAGCCCTGGATCTTTTTTCCCATAAAAAAGTTGAAGCCAGGTATTTCGCTTCATTGCAGAATTTTATAGAAGATGCCGGAATCCATACAGACTTTCTGATTCGTGAGAATGATTTAAAAAACTTAATCGAAAAAGAAATAAAGGCACTTCCCCCCAGAATGAGGGAAGTATTTCTGCTAAGCAGAAAAAACAGGCTTAGCCATAAAGAAATTGCCGGTATTATGGACATATCCGAACAAACCGTATCAACTCAAATTAAGAAAGCATTACGTATTCTTCGTGTACGTTTAGGGCTAATAATTTACCTGATCATGTTAGTTTCAACTAAATTTTAAGATTGTTCTATATCTTTTATAGATAATACATGAACAACTTTTAATATTTATTTTCATTCCCTGTACCTACCACATACTGACTTTGCCGTCTTAGGAGTATAAAGAAATAAAATCTTTTAATGCTCATGAATAAAGCAAAGGAATTGCTTGAAAAATATAAGACGGGAAGCTGTACACCGGAGGAAATACTCCTGCTTCAAAAATGGTTTCATCACCTGCACGAAGACGAGGTATCTGAGCTTACAGATGCAGATTTGAGAAAAGCACAAAATGAATTACGGCAGAAAATGACTAGTCTGACCGGAAAATCAAGTGAAGTTATTCTTTGGCCTCGAATCATATCTGCAGCAGCTATAATTATTATTATCTCAGTCGGCACATTGTTTTACCTGAATAATATTAAAAAATCTAATACGACACACGCAATTTCCGAGGTCAAAAATGACATATCCCCTGGCGGAAATATAGCTACCTTAACATTAGCTGATGGACGTAAGATCAGTTTAACTGATGCTAAAAATGGTCAGCTTGCAGAGCAATCCGGAATAAAGATCCATAAAACTGCTGATGGTCAATTGGTATATACTATTTCCAACTCAGATAACTCTTCTCAATCGCTTTCATACAATATTATTGAAACACCTCCTGGCGGACAATATCAGGTAAACCTGCCGGATGGAAGTAAAGTCTGGTTAAATTCTGCTTCATCATTACGTTACCCGGTTAGATTTTCTGGTAATGAAAGAAGGGTAGAAATAAGCGGAGAAGCCTATTTTGAGGTTGCCCACAATAACAGAATGCCCTTTAGGGTCACGAACGCAAGTCAAACAGTAGAAGTTTTAGGCACTCATTTTAATATAATGGCCTATCCCGATGAAACCAGTACGAATACTACCTTACTTGAAGGTTCTGTTAGAGTTATAAAAGAGAACAAAAGTAAAATCATCTCACCGGGACAACAGACAAGAGTAATGAATGGGAATATAGATGTGGTTTCTGTTGATGTAAATGAAGCAACAGCTTGGAAAGATGGTTTTTTCATGTTCAAAAATGAAGAAATTCAAAGCATAATGCGTCAGATATCCAGATGGTACAATTTGGAAGTTGAGTATCAAGGCAATATTCCCGAGAAAGTTTTTGGTGGAAAAATATCCCGTTCCAGAAATGTATCTGATGTACTTGAAGTCCTGGAATCAACTGGTTCAATACATTTTAAAATTATCCCCGGAGATTCTCTTGGGAGAGAAAGGAGGATAATAGTTATGCCCTGATCCATACTTAAAAAGGGGTAATTGAAAAAACCGGAGCGCTACGAACGCACCGGTTCAAATCTGTCTTTGGGACAGTTTCAGGCCTACCCGCTTATAAATAACGTGATATCGACAAACTTATAAACCTAAACGATACAAATGTATGAAAATTCCTTCTCATAGGATATGCAGTGTGCAATATTCCACCGCCTATAAACTACTTCTGATTATGAAACTTTCTATTGTTTTAATGATCTTTACCATACTCCAGGCCAGTGCTGCAGGGTATGCCCAAAAGATTACTTTATCTCAGAAAGACGCTACTCTTGAACAGATATTCTGGTCAATAAGCAGCCAAAGTAAATATGAATTTGTGTATGACGCAGCGATGCTGAAAGAAGCAAAACCTGTGGATGTAAAATTCAAAAACTCAACGGTTGAAAGTGTACTTAACCGCTGCTTCACAGATCAGCCGCTGACTTATACAATTAATGACAACATTGTAATTGTTAAAAGAAAACCTCTACTCTTTCAGCAACCGAAGATTACAGATCTAACCCCAATGATTGCAGAAGCTCCGCCAATTATCATAAAAGGGCAGGTTATCGACTCAAAAGGGGAGTCACTTCCTGGGGTGAGTGTACGTGTCAAAGGTTCCGCACTGGGTACAGCGACTGATTTACAGGGAAATTATACACTAAATGTGTCTGATGCTGACATTTTGGTTTTCAGTTATGTAGGATATATATCCCAGGAAGTTGCTGTTAATGGCAGAACTACATTAAATGTAACATTACGTGAAGATCTACAGGTCTTAGGAGAAATTGTAGTAACTGCACTTGGTATTGAAAGGGAAGCCAAATCGTTGACTTATGCTGTTCAAAACATCAAAGGCGACAAAATGAATGAAGCAAAAGAGACTAACTTAATTAATTCACTTCAGGGAAAAGTTGCCGGTGTTACAATAACCAAAGATGCGACCGGTCCGGGTGGAGATTCTAAGGTTTTGATACGCGGAAATCGTTCTATTACCAATAGTAATCAACCTTTATATGTTATTGATGGTGTCCCTTTAAGTGGGAACGTTGGAATGCTTAATTCGGATGAAGTTGAAAGTATGACTATCCTGAAAGGAGCATCAGCGGCAGCTTTATATGGCAGTCAGGGGCAAAATGGAGCCATTATTATCACCACCAAAAGAGGAAAAGCAAATCAAACAGTCGTTAACTTCATTAGTGGTCTGGGTCTGGATCAAGCGTCAGTACTGCCAGAATTACAATATGAATATGGTCAGGGAGATGCTGGTATTTACGGCTCGAATTCTGAGCGTAGCTGGGGGCCAAAAGCTACAGGACAAAATGTTACTCTTTGGAATGGGAAAAGTGTGCCATTACAGGGGCAGCCAGATAATCTAAAGAATTTTTTCAGAACCGGCCAAACATTAAACAATACACTCAGTATTAGTGGAGGTAGTGAAAAAATGCAGACCTATTTCTCTTATGGGAATACAATGGCACAGGGTATCTTGACAAACAATGATTTAACAAGACATAATGTAGACCTTAAAACTGACAACAATATCTCATCCAAACTTTCAGTATCTACAAAGATGAGTTATATCTACGAAGATGTAGATAATAGACCCGTCCCCGGTGGAGGAGGAAACTATGTATTGCCATCAATTTTTAGCGCCCCTACATCTATTCCTTTGGATGAAATGAAAAACTACTCCTATATTGATAATACAGGTACTGAAAAACAAAGCTATTGGTTACCTGGATCTTCAGTACTTGTAAATCCATATTGGGCATTAAACAGAATAAATTATTTTCAAAAACGGGACCGTATTCTTGGTTTAGTTTCAGCAAAATATGAATTTAATGATTGGCTAAATCTTCAGGTTCGTGGAAGTATTGACAAGACCATTCAAAACAACAATAGGAAAGTATATGCAGATTCATACTTTAGCCAGGTTGGATCGAACTATGATTATGGCACAACCAGAAGTCAGGGAATCAATGTAGATGCCTTATTATCATTTAAGCGCAACATTGGAAAAAAATTCGATGTTACAGGGAATTTAGGAGCTTCTTTACAGGAGAGTAAATATGAAAGCATTTCCGGTAGCGCAAATGGCTTAAATAAACCAAATTTTTTCTACATGCATAATGCGAGGTCGCCGTTCTTTACGACAGCTGACGGAAGAACCCCTCGTGTTCAATCACTATACGGTACAGCAACTCTTGCATATAATAACTATCTGTATTTAGATGTCACAGCAAGAAATGACTGGTCATCCGCATTGCCAGAAGCAAGCCAATCTTACTTTTATCCATCAGTTGGTTTATCCGCAATTGTATCAGACATGATAAAATTACCATCATGGATATCATATGGAAAGGCTAGCCTGACTATGGCCAATTCAGGTTATGGTGGAACTCAATATCTTGATCGAAACTATTACTCAGTAGGTATTGGAGGTGCAATTATTACACCTAATATTCAATCATTGGGCACTTACAAGCCTGAAATAACAACTTCTTATGAAGCCGGATTAGACTGGAAATTTTTCAATAACCGTGTAGGTCTGAATTTTACCTATTACAATACCCAAACCAAGAATCAACTTTTATTAATTGGATTACCGGCAGCCTCATTATTTGACCAGAAATATATTAATGCCGGATTAATTCAAAATCATGGAGTTGAGCTTGTTGCAAATATTTCTCCAATAGCAGGGAAGAATTTCAGGTGGGATATGGGATTAAATTACTCTAAAAATATCAATAAGGTAAAAGAACTTACCGAAACGATAAAGTCAATTGTTATTGGTGAGGGTGATAATGTTTATCTGATCAAAGTTGATGAAGGCAGCAGCTATGGCGACATGTATGTCAGAGGCTGGAAAGAAGATGCTCAGGGACGAAAACTCGTTGAAGATGACGGCACACCAATTTTAACAGACGGTCTGGATCAATTTGTTGGAAACTATAACCCTGATTATATGCTCGGTTTTTCAAATGAATTTTCTTTCAAGAATTTTTCCATGAGTTTTTTAATTGACCACAGACAAGGAGGGACTGTCATTGGTGGTACTCAGGCACTTATTGATGCCTATGGCCATTCAAAGAATTCTCTATTAGGTCGTGAAGGAGGTATAGTGCTGGATGCATACAGACAAGACGGATCAAAAAATACAACTGCTGTAGCTTCACAAAAATATTTTGGATTAATAGGAGGCAGATACCCCTCTGCAGGTTTTTACAGTTATTCGTCAACGAATACCAGATTGCGTGAATTTACATTAGGATATCGACTTAGTGATAAATTAATAAGTAAATATTCGTTTATAAAAAGTGCAAAATTATCATTGGTTGGAAGGAATTTATTTTTCTTCAAAAAAGATGCACCAATAGATCCGGAGGTAACCAGAGGGTTAAATGGCGGAGGTTTAGAATATGCAGCTTTACCTACAACACGTAATTTTGGTCTGAACCTGAAAGTGTCATTTTGACAATCTAATTCCTCTTTTGATAAAAAATTATTAAAAACGCACGAAATGAAACATCAAATATTAACACATTTCAGAGTATACCTCTGCTTAAGTTTAGTGATCCTGACTATTGGCTCCGGATGCACTAAAAATTATTCGGAATTAAATACAGATCCAACCAGATTAACTACGTTAAACTCTGGTGATGTGAAGGGATTATTTACAAATGCTCAATACATGGGTATGTATTCCGGCAGATCATCTTCTGAATATCAGTATGCACAAGGCTTTTTTGCCGATTTGTTTGCTCAATATTCTGCTATTACTGCAACATTTGACCCCACAGATCGATACAACATTGCTCAAGAGTGGATTCAGGAACAATGGATAGCTACTTATACTAAATCCTTACCCCCGCTAATGTCGATTTTAAAGGAAACAAAAACACCTGAAACAAAGGCACTAAATTCAATTGCACGGATCTGGAAGGTATTTGTAATGCATCGTGCTACTGATTACTACGGCCCTATTCCTTACTCAAAAATTGGATCAGATAGTACTGTAGTATCTTATGATTCTCAAAAAAGTATTTATTTGGATCTTTTTAAAGAACTAAAAGAAGCAACTGATGTACTCAATGCCAATATAGCTCAACCATCTTATGGAGACAAGGATGTGATTTACAATGGTGATAATAGAAAATGGGTGAGGTTCGCGAATACTTTGCGTTTACGCTTGGCCTTAAGAATATCCGATGTAGAACCGGCAATGGCAAAACTTGAAGCAGAAGCTGCTGTGGCAGGTGGAACAATGGCTGAATTAAGTGACGACGCCTATCTAAAAGTTGGTGGTGTGAATTATAACGGATATAACAGACAATCAGGTTGGAATGAATTCAGAATGAGTTCTACAATGGAAAGTGTTTTAGGCGGTTATGACGATCCAAGAATGAGCAAATTTTGGGCTCCGTCTGTGAATACCGGTAAATATGCCGGGGTAAGAAATGGAATGAATGTAGCAGAAATTGTTGCACCGGCAAATGACCCTGATAATACCTCGGGGCCAAGTGATGCTCTTCTTCCAGGTAGTATGTTTAAAACACCTTCAACCGTGATGTACTCAGCAGAAGCATATTTTCTGCGTGCTGAAGGTGCATTAAATGGATGGAATATGGGAGGCGCTGCCGAAGCATTGTATGAAAAAGGAATAGAAATGTCGCTAAGAACATGGGGAATAACTGATAATGCAACGATTAATAGTTATATAAAAAGCACAAATTTACCTAAAGCTCCGGGCGGGTACTTCAATACACCCGCACTGACGGACATCCCGGTAAAGTTCTCTTCTGTTCCTGAGAAACAACGTGAACAAATACTTACCCAAAAATGGATCGCACTATTTCCTGAAGGACATGAAGCATGGGCATCTATCAGACGTTCAGGGTATCCTAAATTATATCCCCTGGTACATTCAGATAATCCTGATGTCCCTGCCAACAAGATCATCCGACGTATCCCATTCCTGAATTATGACAGAGACAGAAATGCAGCTGCAGTAAAAGCAGCAGAAGCCTTATTAGGTGGCCCGGATAACGCTGCCACAAGATTATGGTGGGATGTAAAACATTAAATTAAAACCCTTAATTCATCCCGGATGTTTTAAAATGTCCGGGATGAATTAAAAATTGACTGCTTTCCCGCATCATATTTCACTCTGAAATCCCGGGTATGAACTCCGGTCTTCATTTCAATTACATTTAATCAATGTCAAAATGAACTTTCTAAATCAATTCTTTATTAAAATTTTAAATCCCCGGCATCATATAACAAGCACCTTGCTGTTAATTATTCTGTTCAGCTCATGCGAAAATTTCAAAAATTCCCCGAAAGGAGATGCTGATAATGGCGGTCTCTTTTTACCAGATAATTTTGAAGCATTAGTTGTTGTAGATAGCATTGGTAAGGCCAGGCATTTAGCAGTCAACGATAATGGAGACATTTATGTCAAATTGACTTTCAACCGTGCAATGGATCGTTCTGGAGGGACCGTTGGTTTACGTGATTTAGATAATGATGGAAAGGCTGATTCTATCATCTATTTTGGCGATTATAAAGATGTTGGCAGCTCTGCAGTTGGTGTTACTATTCACAATGGTTATTTATACACCAGTACCGTTAATCAGGTATTGAGAAATAAATTGAAACCCGGAGAGCTGGTTCCTACCAGCAAGACCGAAGTGATCCTTACTGATCTGGACACTAATGTGGCAAAGAACTGGCATACAACAAAACCTTTAGCTTTTGATAGCAAAGGATATATGTATGTTCCATTTGGAGCCCCTTCTGATGCCGGACAGGATATCAGCAAATATGGCCCTATCGGCATACCGGGTGGCAAAGGCTTAGACCCATCACCGGAACGGATAAATCACGCTGGTATCTGGCGATTCGATGCAAATAAGAATAACCAGACTCAAAAGGATGGTTATAAATTTGCCACTGGTATCAGAAGTGTAGTTGGAATGACCTGGAGCCCACTGGATAATAATCTATATGCTGTGATGAATGGCATTGATAATTTTCATACAATTTATCCAAACCTTTACACTGCATGGCAAGGTGCTGTACTTCCATCAGAACCACTATTAAAAGTAACGGAAGGATCTGATTTTGGCTGGCCATATGCTTATTATGATCACTTGTTAAAGAAGAATGTTTTGCAGCCGGGTTATGGCGGAGATGGTAAAATAATTGGCAGAGCTGCTGAATTTGATGTGCCTGTTATAGGCTTTCCTGGTCATTGGGCACCGATGGATGTCATGTTTTATCAGGGAAATCAATTCCCTGAAAGATACAAGCAGGGAGCCTTTGTCGCACTTCATGGTTCAACAGACCGTTCCCCTTACCCTCAGGCTGGTTATATCGTTTGTTTTGTTCCATTTGAGAATGGAAAAGCAAAGGGTGAAATAGAAATTTTTGCAGATGGCTTTACAGGAGTAGATACTGTAGTGAATACCAGTGATGCTGTTTACAGACCAATGGGATTATCAACAGGACCGGATGGATCTCTGTATATTTCTGAGTCCAATAAGGGAAAAATATGGCGGATCATGTACAAAGGCGATAAGGAGAATTTCGGAGAAGCCCAGTTGGCCAAAATGGAAAAACGTAAAAGTAGATCTTACATTAAAGAGCCTGATGTAATCAAAGACAAACTCCCAAGTGGCGATATGCTGGCAGGTGGTATACTATTTAATACCTATTGTGCAAATTGTCATCAGAAAGACGGCAAAGGAGATAATAACCGTTTCCCTCCACTGGCGGGCTCAGATTGGGTTACCGGTGATAAAACAAGGCTTCTTGGTGCAATATTAAATGGATTGCAGGGGGAAATTAAAGTTAACGGACAAAAATGGGATGGATTGATGCCTGCACATTCAGGATTTTTAGACGATCATGCAATTGCATCGATTGCAACCTATATCCGTCAAAATTTTGGGAATAAAGCCAGTGTAATTTCGAGCTCAGATGTAAGCATTGTCAGAAATTCCGGGAAGAAAAAATAGTGTTGTGGTAAAGATAAAGCCGGGATTATTACAAATAGTTATATGCAAAATTTGCATCAATCAAACATGCATGAGGCTCAGTAAAGCTGTAACAGGCATAATTATCTTATTTGCAGGTTTTAATACAATTGCTCAGGAAAAAAGGCCGAATCCAGGAACATTCCCACCGGTCTACAATATAGTAAGACTGAAGCATGCAATTAAAATAGATGGGAATTGGGATAAACATGAATGGAAGAAAGTTAAATCAATTGAGATTATAAATTTCATTCGTATGGAACCTGAATTTCGCCCATTGGTACAGGCAAAAATGATGTATGATTCAGAAAATGCTTATGTTATTTTTCGTGTTCAGGATCGAAATGTCAGAAGTATAACAACTGAAATTAATGGTCCTGTCTGGAAAGATTCTGCTGTAGAATTCTTCTTTTCTCCAAATACTGAATTCCCCTTAAATTTTTTTAATCTGGAAGTTAATTGCGGGGGCACACCACTTCTTGAATACAATCCCAACCCGCGCATTGGCCCTAAACCTGTTCCTGAGGATATAAAAAAGATAGAAATTGGACATTCCTTACCCAAAATAGTGGATCCCGAAATTTCGGGACCACTTACCTGGACAGTAGAATATAGAATACCACTTGATATGCTCGAAAATTATTCAAAAATCAGCCGACCCAAAAAAGGTGTAATCTGGAAAGCTAACTTCTATAAAATAGCCGAAATCACTTCCAACCCGCATTATGCAACATGGTCGCCTATCAATCATCCAAAACCACAATTTCATTTGCCCCAATATTTTGGAACACTAAAATTTCAATAGCGTTATTTTAATTATTAATTTGAGATTAAAGAAAACAGGTTAAAACATTAAAGTAAATCTGTTATAATTTGAAATAAAAATCCTGAATACATGAGAACTATAGCTTTATTCGCAGTCTTTATTTCGCTTACTCTATTGGCAAATGCACAATCAAAAAAAGGAAAGGACTATAATCTCATCGTAGGGACCTATACAAATAAGGAAAAAACGAATGGCATTCATGTTTATAGTTTCAACACCAAAACAGGTCAATCGAGCTTTCGTTCTAAAACACTCGGCATCAGAAATCCATCTTATCTGGCGGTCAGTAAAGACAGAAAGAATTTATATTCAGTTAGTGAAGTTGACAATGGAACAATTCAGGCATTTTCCTTTAATGCCCAAACCGGTGAACTTGGCTTTTTAAATAGTGTCAGTTCAGGCGGTGATGGTCCTTGCTATGTGTCTGTTAATGATAAAAAGGAATTGGTATTCGCAGCCAATTATGATTCAGGTAGCATAGCTGCAATACGTGTTGAAGAAAACGGTTCTCTAAATCCAGACATACAAAAGATACAACATGAAGCAAGCTCCGATTCTAAGTCGAAGCCACATGCTCATGCTGCAGTTTTAACACCTGATGGGCACTATCTACTTGCTGCAGATTTAGGTATTGATCAGGTGAAAACTTATGAAATAAATCCGGCTTCATCTCAAGCATTAATACCAGCAAAGGTCCCTTATAAAAGTGTCAGTAAGGGCGGAGGTCCAAGACACTTAACTTTCCACCCAAATGGAAGGTTTGCCTATCTTATTTTAGAAATGGGAGCTTCAATTGTTGGTTTTGATTATAAAGATGGTAAACTGGAAACAAAGCAAACCGTATCAATGCTTTCATCTGAATTTAAGGGAAGCGTTGAAGCTGCTGATATCCATATCTCACCGGATGGTAAATTTTTATATGGATCAAACCGGGCTGATGCTAATGAAATAGTCATTTATTCGATCGCCAAAAATGGCATTTTGAAATATGCAGGTCGCCAAACTACTAATATTCACACACCCCGGAATTTTGTAATAGATCCCAGTGGAAATTTTCTTCTGGTTGGCAACAGTGCGAGTAATGAAATAATGATTTTTAAACGAAATAAGAAATCCGGCTTAATTAGTCCAAGCGGACAAAAGATCATAGTTGATAAACCGGTTTGTTTGAAATTTGTTGCGATAGATTGAGATAAATTGAATCAATAATAATGAGCAAGTGAACAATCCGGGTGTAATTTTCAGGGATAGCAACACTGATTTTTGAGGATTTAAAAAGCAAGACTAAAGTCTTCTTGCTTTCGGTAACCTGATATTAATTAGTGCGAATTGTATGGTGACCTTTTTCAGAAACACCTTACAAAAAAGAAAGCCAGGGTATACTCCATATTTACAATCCACCGGTAAAATGATTGGAATAATTATTAAATTGAAAATTCTAATTTGTCAGGCATAAAAATATGATTTTCTAAAATTTTAGCGGGATTACCAAATGTTACTATATCAGGAATTTCAATGAATAGAAAAAAGTTTCTGGCAGCAGCATCTGTCATAGCCATAGCTTCACTCAGAGGAAGCTCTGTATTGTACGCATCAAACTCATTAAAAAAAATACCCATTATCGACACCCACCAGCACCTGGCCGATCTGGTTCGATTCGGCAAAGGCTGGACATCCCCTCCGGTACCTGGCAATTATGACATGAACGCATATATGCAGGCAACCCGCAATGTCAATATGGTTAAGGCTGTATATATGGAAGTTGCCGTACCTGCAGCCAGGCGCCATGAAGAAGCTCTTTATGCAATTGAGATGTGTAAAGACAAGTCTAACCCAACCGTAGGTGCTGTTATTTGTGCAGATCTGAAAAGCCCGGAGTTTGAATCCTATATTTCACAGTTTAAGGGTTCGCCCTACATCAAAGGGATCAGACATGGTTTCCGTTCAATAGCAGACATGGAAGACCCTCTGCTGATCAAAAACATTGAAGTGCTGGGCAAGCTAAATATGAGCCTTGATTTCACCATTTCACCAGCATGGTTGCCTTCAGTTGCAAATCTGATCAGGAAATGCCCCGGCACAAAATTTCTTGTAAATCATTGTGGAAATGCAGATCCAAGAGCATTTTTTGACTCTTCAATATCCGCTGGAAAAGCTAATCACGATGCCGGGCAATGGATCGCTGATATGAAAACTGTTGCGACAAATAATAATGTTGTTTGTAAAATTTCAGGCATCATTTCAATTACATCAGGCTATCCTAAAACTGCCGAAACATTGGCTCCCGCAATCAATCATTGTCTGGACATTTTTGGCCCCGACCGGGTTATGTTCGCAAGCGACTGGCCCTGGTGCCTGAAAAGCAGTGAACTCGAAGAATGGGTCAGCATATTGAAGGAGATCGTGAAAAACAGGCCTTACAGAGAACAAAAGAAAATGTTCCATGATAATGCCATCAAATTCTACACTATTTAACCAGCCAAATTAACCATCTGCAAGCTATGTCTGCTTTTTCTGTCCAAAAACGAGATTCCATTTATTTTATAACCTGCTTTTTATTTGTTTCAGGCTTGCTGGCTTCTTGCCAGAATGATTTAAAAAATAAGGAATGGGATGTTTATGCAGGGGGTAAAGAAAGGCAAAGCTATTCTCCACTTGAACAAATTGACACCAATAATGTCCAGGATTTAAAACTTGCCTGGGTATATCATACCAAAGACGCTGACAAATCAAGCCAGATACAGACTAATCCGCTGATCATAGATGGAGTGCTTTACGGTACATCTCCCCAATTGAAACTCTTTGCAGCTGATGCAGAAACCGGAAAAGAAAAATGGATATTCGATCCGATGCCAAGCATGCTTGCCGATAATGCCGGCAGACAAAGTTATGGAATCAATGTTTGCCGTGGAATTGCCATTCACAAAGGGAAAAACAACGAACATCTGATATTTTATACGGCAGGATCATCACTTTATTGCATCAATAGCGCTACAGGTAAACCAGTATCCACCTTTGGTAAGGATGGTCGCATTTCTTTATACGATAACCTTGAACTTAACAGGGATATCAGCAACCTAAGGGTAACAGCTACATCCGCAGGAATGATCTACAAAGACATGATCATAATGGGAAGCAGCCTTTCAGAAGAAGAAGAATCAGCTCCCGGTCATATCAGAGCCTACGATGTTTATACCGGAAAAATGAAATGGATGTTCAGAACAATCCCCGCACCTGGAGAAACAGGATATGAATCATGGGAAGATCCTGAAGCATACAAATATGTAGGCAGCGCTAATGCCTGGGGAGGTTTCAGTATGGATGAAAAAAGAGGAATTTTATATGCATCCACAGGAACTGCCAATGCTGATTACTATGGAGGAAAGCGTAAGGGAGATAATTTATTCGGGAACAGTATCCTTGCATTAGATGCAGCTACAGGTAAATACATCTGGCATTTTCAGGCTATTCATCATGATCTGTGGGATTGGGATTTCCCCAATGCACCTGCACTCTTAACGGTTAAAAAGGAGAGTAAAGAAATTGACGCCCTTGTCCAGACCAGCAAACAGGGCTTTATTTACCTGCTCGACCGGGTTACTGGTAAGCCGGTCTATCCTATTGTTGAAACTCCGGTAACTGCCCATTCAGATCTGGAAGGAGAGCAACCTTCTCCTACCCAACCAATTCCGACTGTTATCCCTGCATTTGCAAGGCAAAGTTTAACAGAAGCAAATCTTAATAAAAATATTCCCGACTCATCTTATCAGGAACTTAAAAGGCGATTTTATACCTTTAAAGGCGGTAAAATGTTTACACCACCGAGCATACAGGGTACACTTGTATTTCCGGGACTTACAGGAGGTGGAGAATGGGGTGGCCCATCAGTTGATCCCAAAAGTGGCATCATGTATATCAATGCATCTGAATTGCCCTGGATCGTTACCATGCAGGATAACCGAATAGAAAAGCCTGCAAAAGCGGCTCAAACAAATCTGGAAGCCGGAAGTTCATTGTATACAAGAAATTGCAGTGGCTGTCACGGTGCTGACCTGAAAGGGTCAGGTAACTTCCCATCTTTGCTTGATCTGAATAAAAGATATAAGGAGACCGATTTCAAAAACCTGATCACATCCGGAAGAAGAATGATGCCTGCATTTAAAAATCTGACAGAGGCAGATAAGACTGCGATTGCATCTTATCTGTTAAACATTGAAACCACGCAGAAAGATAAATATATCCCTGAGGTCAAAAAACAACATCCTTTTTACGAAGCACCTTACCGGCTTGCAGGTATCAGGCAATTTCTTACCCTGGAAGGTTACCCGGCTGTAAGCCCGCCATGGGGCACCCTCCAGGCCATAGACCTGAACACCGGGAAGATTGTTTGGAAAGAAACTCTG
Organism: Daejeonella rubra; assembly: GCF_900103545.1. GTDB lineage: Bacteria > Bacteroidota > Bacteroidia > Sphingobacteriales > Sphingobacteriaceae > Daejeonella > Daejeonella rubra. The sequence continues at coordinate 45,806 of NZ_FNHH01000014.1, read as the reverse complement.
GGTGATCATCCCGACATGAAGGCCAAAGGCATACATTCAGGCACAGAGAACTGGGGCGGATCTGTTGTAACTGCAGGAGGCCTGGTATTTATTGCCGCCACAAGTGATGAAATGTTCAGAGCCTATAATAAAAAGACAGGAAAATTACTGTTTGAAACAAAACTGCCTGCAGGTGGATTTGCTTCCCCTGCTGTTTACAGCATCAGGGGTAAACAATATGTTGTTATAGCCTGCGGTGGCGGTAAAATGAAAACCAAATCATCAGATACTTATGTAGCTTTTGCACTTCCTGATAAGTAATTAAAATTACTGGCTTAAATATATACGATTAATATTTTTTCATGAAAGTTAAATTAATTAAGCACATATTTATATCGGCGCTTATCCTGTCGGGATGCGATACGATGAATAAAATAAATAAGCCCCTGCCTAAGCTTGAACATGGCTTATACAACATCCGTTTAAACGAGCAGATAATGGAAGTTGACCCATATTCAGGTGGCCGTATCAAATCATTAAAACTCGATGGAAAGGATTTTCTGACAGACAGCACTGTAAATAATTTCAATTGGGGATCTACTTTCTGGCTAAGTCCGCAAAGCGATTGGAGCTGGCCCCCCTCCGCAGAAATTGACAACAAGGCTTATACAGCGAAGGTAAATAATGATCAGCTGATTATGATAAGTCCGAAGGATCCCAAAACAGGCATTGTGGTTAAAAAGATATTTTCAGCAAATAAAAAAACAGATTCATACAAATTACAATATATTCTGAGCAACCTATCTGATCGATCTCAAAAAGTTGCACCCTGGGAAGTAACCCGTGTACATATTAACGGACTCGCTTTTTTCCCGTTTGGTAAAGGAGAGCGCAGAGGTGGATTGATCCCATATACTACCGAAAAAGACGGAATCAGCTGGTATCAATATCGGGCGCATCAGGTACCCGCAAAAGGTGACCGGCAATTATATTCAGATGGTGCAGAAGGCTGGCTGGCAGAGGTAAATGGAAATATGATCCTGATTAAAAAATTCCAGGACATCCCCTTTGAGAAAAATGCACCAAATGAAGGCGAAATTGAATGGTATGCAAGTCCGGTAGTTCAAGGAAAAAGCTATGTAGAAATTGAGCACCAGGGAGCTTATGAAGAACTAAAGCCAGGAGAATCTGTTAACTGGCAGGTTGAATGGTTTCTTCGGAAACTACCATCAAATATAAAGCAGGAGGAAGGCAATTCGATTTTAGTTAATTATGTTCGAACAATTGTAAAGTAAACACCTGCTTAATTGAATATTAATGTATTTTAAACTTTTAATTACATCATCACATGATCAAATTTAGTGCGAAGAAAATATCAATTCTACTCTCCTTCATTAGTATTCTGATCTATACCGGCTGCAAAGTATATCCTGCTTTTGAAAAGAATCTTAACCTGGAGCGCACCTGGAGTGTCTATAAAGCTGATGCTGAAGGAACAGGATATTCTGTTCTTAATCAGATCAATACCCAAAATGTTCCGCAGCTGGAACTGGCCTGGACACATAAATTCAGTGATGCCCCACAGGGATCAAGAGGTGGCAGCAGCGAAAGTAATCCCATAATAATTGATGGTGTGATGTATACCATGTCTGCAAGACATCGTGTTTATGCCCTTAATGCTTCAACAGGTGAGCAAATATGGGCATTTGACCCGTTCAATGGCGAAGCTGGCGGTGGCGTTGGCAGAGGTGTAACTTATTGGGAAGAAGGATCAGATAAACGCATACTATTTACGGGCGGAGACAATCTTTTTGCATTGAATGCGGAAACCGGAATCCCCATCGAATCCTTTGGAAATAAGGGCAAGGTCAGTATGAATACCGGCATGCGCGGTGATCCGGATAAGATCTCTGTCATCCCTACTTCCCCGGGAATTGTATTTAAAGAATTACTGATCATTGGCAACGAGGTTTCAGAATTATATGGTGCTGAGCCGGGGCATATCCGGGCGTATAATATCATGACAGGTAAACTGGAGTGGACTTTTCACACCGTTCCACAACCGGGCGAAGTTGGGTATGATACCTGGCCAAAAGAGGCGTGGAAGTATGTGGGCGGTGCTAATAACTGGGGAGGTATGAGTCTGGATGAAGAACGCGGAATGGTATTTTTTGGAACAGGCTCCCCTACCTATGATTACTATGGCAAGGATCGGATTGGCATGAACCTTTTCGGCAATTCTGTTGTGGCACTTGATGCAAGAACAGGTAAATACAGATGGCATTTTCAGACCGTTCATCACGATCTTTGGGATTATGATCTGCCTGCAGCTCCAAACCTGATCACTGTAGAACATAATGGTAAAAAGATCGATGCAGTAGCGCAAACATCTAAATTAGGTTATATCTATACCTTCAACCGCGAAACCGGCGAACCCTTATTCCCGATAGAGGAACGTCCGGTGCCTCCGTCAGATATTCCGGGAGAGCAGGCCTGGCCTACACAGCCATTCCCTTTAAAACCTGCGCCTTATGCACGTCAATCAATAACGAAAGATGATATTAGTTTTTACACTCAATCATCGTATGACAGCCTGGTGAATCGATTCAATGCATTCAGATACGAAGGCCCATTCACGCCGCCATCGATCCAGGGAACATTTATGCTTCCCGGAAGTCGCGGGGGTTCAAGCTGGGGAGGTGGTTCAGTGGATCCTGAAAAGGGTATTATATACGTAAAATCAAATGATTCCCCTGAGATCGCTACCATGAAGAAAGTAGTGGAAAACGAAACCTCCAACCTCTCAGCATTCAATCAGGGGAAAGCACTTTACAATACCTATTGTGTTAGCTGCCATATGCCCGATAAAAATGGTGATGAGCAGGGAAACCCCTCCTTACTTGCCATTGAAACAAGGATGAGCAGGGAAGACGCCTTAAACAAGATCAAACGTGGAGGCGGAAAAATGCCATCATTCGCAAGTGTGATAGCCGGAAAGGAAGAAGCGATCATATCTTTCCTGTTTGAAAAAGAATCTACTGTTCGCCCATCAAGAGAGCAAAGTTTCCTGAAGGAAATCCAGGAAAATGAATCAGCAAATAAGGCTGGGATCAATACTCCGCAGGAGGATAAATACCTGAACCTGACAGCATACGGACAATTCACGGATAATCAACGCAGGCCGGGTATTAAACCACCATGGGGCCAGCTGCATGCGATTAACCTGAATACCGGAGAATATGAATGGTCGATCACTTTGGGAAATCAGCCGGAAGGTCAAACTCCTGGGGGACCGGAAACAGGTGCCAGCGGATCAGCAGGTCCATTAGTCACCCGCGGAGAGTTGTTATTTATTGGAAGTACACGCGACAGGAAATTCAGAGCTTTTGACCAAAAAACAGGTAAAAAACTTTGGGAGACCACCCTTCCGGGCATTGCAAATGCGAATCCATCAACTTATTGGAGCAAAGGCAAACAATACATTGCTATTTCGATAAGTGGCGATGCCGCTAATCCTGCCGGATATGTGCTTAGTTTTGCGCTGCCCGGAAAATAGAATTCAATTGATATATAATCCCTTAACAGCGGATTATAAATCTGTAATTATATACCTTCGGATTGCAAATCCGAAAAAACAAATTATTAACAAAAGAAACATGAATGTGCCTGCCTACCGCAGGCAGGCTTTCTGCACACAAAACGAATTGAATAAGCTCATACAAAAATCATAGCCTTTTAAAAAACAATTATATTCTAATGCAAAAATCAGAAGAAGCTGCTTTCAGTGCACCCGGCGCACGTCTTTACTCATTGGATGCCTTACGGGGTTTTGATATGTTCTGGATCATGGGAGCGGAAGAGATATTCCATAGCCTTGCAAAAATCACAGGCTTTCCGCTGTGGGTAAGCATGGCACAACAACTTACTCACCCCGACTGGAATGGATTTCACTTTTACGATCTTATCTTTCCGCTTTTTCTTTTTTTAGCGGGAGTTGCAACGCCCTATTCTGTAGGACGTGATCTGGAAAATGGCAAAACCCGTAAACAATTACTGTTTAGAGTAATCAGAAGAGGGCTGGTACTTGTATTGCTTGGAATAGTTTACAATAATGGACTGAGTATTCGCGGGAGTATTGATGATTACCGCTTTTGCAGTGTATTAGCCCGCATCGGACTTGCCTACATGTTCGCAAATATCATTTACCTGTATAGCAGGCAGACAGCACAGGTGATCTGGTTTTCAGTTCTGCTGATTGGTTACTGGCTGCTTTTGAAATTTAATTCCGCACCCGGATTTGCTCCCGGTGATCTTAGCATGGAAGGTAATTTTGCTTCATATATTGATCGATCAATTCTTCCCGGCAGTCTTTACCTCAAAATCCATGATCCTGAAGGGTTGTTATCTCTTATCCCATCCATCAGTACTGCACTTCTGGGTATCCTGACAGGCAGCTTACTCAAAACAAGTGCGAAACCCAAGAAAGAAAAAGTGCTTTACATGGCTGCTACGGGTATAATCTTTATTATTCTTGCTCTGATATGGAATCAGGATTTCCCAATAAATAAAAATCTGTGGTCAAGTTCTTTTGTAATGCTTGTTGGCGGAATCAGTCTGATCCTGCTGTCCTTATTCTATTATATCATTGATGTTCTGGGTTATAAAAATTGGGCGTTCTTCTTTAAAGTAATTGGTATGAATTCAATCTTAATCTATATCTCGGGACGATTTATTGATTGGGAGTACGCCAATAAGGGCTTCTTCACCTGGCTGTTTCAACTTACCGGTGAACCGTACGATGCTGTGGTAAAGGCAACATTTTTTGTACTTGTACAATGGGGCTTCTTATATTTTCTTTATAAAAAGAAAGTATTTCTAAGGGTATAAAATTTGAAGTGACAGAGAAATCCGCTTTGAATAGTATGTCTTTTTTGGATATAAATTTTTAATTTTTTATAGTATGATCAACCCTTTTTTTTCAGGTAAAACATATCTCCTTGCCCTGCTATTGTCGGCATCAGGAATGTATGCACAGAACATTCAGACTCCTAAAGCACTGGTTCCGCCAAAAGCCCTGAGGCCTGATATTAAAGTTGAACATGTCATGTCTGTGGCAGCTAAAAGTGTACGAATATTGTACGACAAATCAACCGGGAACGTATTCTTCACCTGTTATGACGGGGAAGTGTATCAGATAAAAAATATACAGGATAAAAACCCGGTGGCCGTAAAGATCCTTTCTGTTGAAGATCATTCCATACCTCGCTTACAGGGGGCGGCGATTTATAATAACACGCTGTTCCTGACGGGCAACACCAAGGTAAATAATGGCCTTGGAAATAAAGGAAGAATGGTTCGCTATGATCTTAAACAAAATGAAAAACCTGTCATGTCTGTTGTATTCAATACGGTTGAATATGGTACCAACCGCACGGTGTTCGATCATGGATGGAATGCCCTCGAGATCAGTCCCGATGGGAAATACATATTTGTGAACAGCGGCGCACGCACCGACCATGGCGAAGTACAGGACAACAATGGCGCTTGGCCAAATGCGAGAAATGGTGCGCTAACTTCACGGATTTTCCGGTTTCCTTTCAATTCTAAAGATCTTATACTTCCTGATGATGAAGCAAAGCTAAAAGCTGAAGGCTACATCTATGCTGAAGGCATCCGTAATGCCTATGACCTTGCATTTGATGGTTCAGGCAATCTTTTCGGCGTATCAAATTCATCTGATTATGACCACAATGAAGATATGTTCTGGATCAGGCAGGGCCATCATTATGGATTTCCATGGGTGATAGGGGGGATTGAAAACCCGCAGCAATACCCCGACTGGCAGCCAAACCCGGATACCGATCCCTTTATACCAAGAAGTGCGCACGCCTGGGCTGTTCGATACTTCAGAAATGACCCGGATTTTCCGAAAATTCCTGAAGGAGTTAAATTTTCGCCCGGTGTACAAAACCTTGGGCCTGATGCCAATGAATACAGGGGGCATTCTGGAAAAGTACTGGATGGCGACCTTACCGGCGTAAGTGTAAGCACCTTTACCCCACACAGCTCTCCCCTTGCATTATTTTTTGACAGGGAGAAAAACCTTTCAAGAGATTTCAGGGGCGATGGCTTCACGATCAGGTATTCACTGGGAGCCCGCTCAGCTCTGATGAAGCCATTTACTGATCAGGGTGCTGATCTGTTGCATTTGGACCTGTCGTACGATAAGGCTACGGATAATTATTTTGTAAAAACAAGCCGGATTGTTGAAGGATTTAATGCAGCAACTGATGCCGTGATGATAAAAAATAATGTATTCGTTATAGAATATGGTGCTGCTGGCGGTAATATCTGGAAGATAAGTCTGCCAAAATAAATCCGATGATCCCCCTGTCAGTTTTAACATATAGTCTTCAAGTAATTACCAAACATTACCCGCAAAAAATGAAAAAAACATCCCGGTTAATCTTATTCTTCTTAAGCATCATAACTTTCTCAAGTCAGGCACAGAATTATAGTATTCTTATCAAAGGAGGTCATGTCATTGATCCTAAGAATAATATTAATGAGCTTATGGATATTGCTATCAATGGCGACAAGATAGTACTTGTCGCAAAGAATATAGATCCAAAAACAGCAAAGCAGATAGTAAATGCCGCTGGTTTGTATGTTACTCCGGGATTGGTTGATATTCATTCCCATAACTTTCACAGCATGAGACCGGGTGACCCGGTGGCGGATGGCTTTACATTCAGAAGCGGTATAACAACTACTGTTGACGCAGGAAGTTCAGGCTGGAAATCATTCGAAACTTTCAAAGAAGAAGTGATCGACAAGTCAGAGACCCGCGTTCTTGCCTGGCTAAATATTGTAGGAGAAGGCTATCGCGGCGGTGCATATGAACAAAACCTGAATGATATGGATTCAAAGCTAACATCCATAATCGCCAGAAGATACCGGGAACATATCGTAGGAATCAAAACTTCCCATTATAACGGACCGGAATGGGTACCTGTTGATAGGGCGGTCGAGGCTGGCAAACTTGCAGGCAATATTCCGGTAATGGTAGATTTCGGAGGTAACACACCTGCCCAATCAATAGAGGACCTGTTTTTTAAGCATCTGAGGCCCGGAGATATTTTCACTCATTGCTTCGCTGAACTTGGAGCAAGCAGAGAAGCAATCGTAGATACAAAAACAAAAAAAGTAAAGCCTTTTGTTTTTGAAGCCCAAAAAAGAGGGATCGTATTTGATGTTGGATTTGGCGGAATCAGTTTTGCCTATTCACAGGCGATTCCAGCTTTACAGCAGGGTTTTTACCCGAACTCCATCAGTACCGACATGAATAAAGGTGCAATCAATGGAGCGATGAAAGACCTCCAGACTGTGATGTCTAGATTCCTGGCCATGGGCATGGATCTTCCGGAAGTGATACGCGCTTCAACATCTAATCCCGCTATGGAAATAAAAAGAGAAGATCTTGGCAATCTTTCTATTGGCTCAGGGGCTGATGTAGCCATTTTCAATATGCGTGATGGCAAATTCGGGTTCTTCGACTATACAGGATATAAAATAAATGCAGACAAAAAGCTGGAATGCGAAATGACCATCAGGGCCGGAAAGATCGTGTATAACCTCAATGGAATCTCCGATCCGGTAATATCTGGCAGACAGGCTCATTGATTTAACTCATTCCTGCTAAAAAATTAAAATCGAAAAATTCAAACGAAGATCATAAGATGCCTGATTGATAACCTCAAATCGCGCAGGGCCGAATTTTACTGATTATCAGAGCTGCGTTTGATACTATTAAGGTTGTGCAGCTATTTCATTATTTGTATGCTGTTCTTTTCGGCTATTTTACAATCTTAACAACTAACTGAGAGATGAAATAACTATTATATCCATATAACATGATATGATACACTCCGGCAGGCGGATTTGTAATTGAAATAACTTCATCAGCTCTATTAGACTCTACACTGTGCCAATCGGCAATCCATGAATACTGTGGTGTAAGTTTAACCGTTGGATCACTTCCTCTCTTCACAAATAAGTCAGCAAGGTTAAAATAATACACACCTGCTACTTCTGTAGTTTTTATTTCCATTTGTTTAACACCTGTTGGGACAGTGACTTTAAATATTCTTTGATCTCCCTTTTCACCCTCTACTTTCTGATCAAGCAAAACCTGTGCAGTACTTCCAATACCTCCTCCTGTGCCTCCGGTACCTGTACTTTTAACTCCTTTATTTATCGTGTAAGGAACTGCACCATCGGGAGTTATTTTAAGTTTATTATCAATTATTTCTGCTGTACCTAATCCTAGAAATCCAAATCCATTTTTCTCACGTATGTAGCCCCTCCATTTATTATTACCAATTAGTTCCATTCCAATAGCAAATGAATCCCCTACATTTGTACCAACTTTGGTAGTTCCGGAAGTAACATATGTTGCCCTATCTCCATTAAGTTCAACCTGCCATCCCTCACCAAGATCAAAAACTCCCGCCCAATAGCCTTCCCACACTTCTTCAATTGTTTCTGAAATCTTTTTACATCCTGAGAAGGTGCTCATTAATATAATAGCCAGCATACAGGTTGCCAGCACATTAATTAAGTTATATCTATTCCTCATAGTATTTTTTTTCTTCAAAACTACTCTTGCTTCCTCTGGAATGAAATACCCAGATATTGGTATTTTGAAAATTTGATTTTTTGCTCCATTTATTATAATGAAGTCAGGAACAGAAAACAAAAAGGGAATTTGTGTGGAAGCCTGCAGAACAGAGTAATTCAGGGATCCGGATTTTTAATTTACCCGATTTAGGGATTACGGGAAACCTGCCAATTCAAACCTGGATCAAATCCAGAAGGATACTAATAATTATTCAGGGGATTTTCCAGCCGGGTAGCTACTGTGTGAGATTTTACTCAAATTCAACTCCTGAAAATCGTGTCTCAATTAAATTCAGCACGAGAAATACAGAACATTTTAATCAATAATAAAAACCGGATTTATTAACTAAAAGGGTTGAATGACAATATTGTATACAGGATAACAAGAAAATGTCTCATTGATAACCTCAAATGGCGTAATGCATGGGTAAGCTGATTTTCAACTGAACGTTTTGAGATATCGAGCCTGGCGGCAATCTCATCATTAGAAAGCTGCTCTCTGCGACTTAGAGTAAATATTTCCTGGCAGCGCCTTGGAAGCTCCTGCAATTCTCTTTCTACACTCTTTTCAAGATCCCGATAATGAATATTCAACTCACCATCATTCATACTAACCCGGCTTGAAAACTCAAGGTCTTCTCTATATTCCAGGGATTGCCTCCTGGCATTTTTAACATGCCTGTATACATGATAACGTGCAGATGCATGTATGTATGCTCTAAAAGATTCTATCTGTAGTTTTTCACGCTTTATCCAAAGATTCAGGAAAATATCATGAACAACCTCTGAACATACTTCTCTGTCAGAACAAACAGAAAAAACTGTAGCGTATAACTTTTCCCAATATCTGTCAAATAGAATATTGAAAGACGCGGAGTCCCCTTTCTTCATCAAATCCAGTAATATCTCATCAGAAATTTGCATCAAACAGTCTATTTGGTCATAGTTTGCCTCCTTAAAATTACTATTATTAACTAAAAAAAAGAATTTGTAAGCTCAATATGCACCTCATTTTTACTTATATGATACTTTAAGGGCACTATTCCAATAGAAATTTTCAAAATAATCCCCAAAAGACCTATAACCTTCTTATGGGCACACAGAAAAATAAAATAAGTTTATATTTTTTTTAATTTTTATGTGTGTTGAACCCCAAAAATTACTCTATACCTATCGAATGACCAGAGAAGAATATAACAGCCTTTACGAAAAATACCTTGCCGGAAAATGCAGCATTCAGGAACGAATAGATCTTGAAAATTTTCAGGATAGTTTTGAGTTCAAAGGCCAGGAATGGAATGAAAGCCTTATGGGTAATTCTGAAGAAATAAAAGAATCTATTCAGGAAGATCTCTTTAACAGTATTCAGGAACATGACAGAAGTCGGGTCTTCCGGGCCAGAAGATGGTACTCTGCTGCTGCCGCAGTTTTGATCCTGATTTCTGCGGGACTTTACTATTCTAACAGGTCAGCTGAACCTGTACTTGTAAAAACTGAATTGCCACGTTTCAAAAATGATATAGCCCCTGGAAAGAACAAGGCTGTTCTGACTTTGGATGACGGTTCTACAATAGATCTTGATGATGCCAAAAATGGCATTTTGGCAAGCGAAAGCAATATTGATATTAAAAAAACAGGTTCAGGCCAGCTCGAATACACGGCAGGCGCCCAAGGTACAAAAACAGTTAAATACAATACCCTAAGCACCCCGAAGGGAGGTGAATATCAGCTTTTATTGCCGGATGGCAGCAAAGTATGGCTTAACTCTGGGTCTACACTTCGTTTCCCAACAGCTTTTGTTGGTTCAGAACGAATAGTTGAGCTCAATGGTGAGGCTTATTTTGATATTGCCAAAAATTCCAAAATGCCCTTTTTGGTACGTACGAATAATGCAATGGACATCAAGGTATTGGGTACTCAATTCAATGTGATGGCCTATGATGATGAGAAAAATATTAATACTACCCTGATCGAGGGATCAGTAGAAGTTTTAAAAGGGTCTGGAAAGACCATGCTGAAGCCAGGACAGGAAGCAATACTGAATAGAGGTTCCGGGAATATCAAAGTTGCCTCAGCAGATCTTGAGCAAGCGATAGCATGGAAAAATGGCTACTTTATTTTTTACAATGAAAACATAGAAAGTATCATGCGCAAAGTTTCCCGCTGGTACAATGTAGATGTGATCTACCAGGGCAACCTGAGTAACAAAGATTTTGTTGGAACAATATCCCGAAATAAGAATGTTTCAGAATTATTAAAAATGCTGGAATTAACAGGAGCTGTGAACTTCAGCATCGATGGAAGGAGGATCACAGTTATGCCATGACAAATACCCTTAATTAACGGTAGAAAAAAACCGGAAGCGCTGCGAACGCTCCCGGATAAAATCTGGTGTTAAAAAAATCAACAGCTTACACAATTAATTAAATCAAACCAAACTCACAAATGTATGAAACTTTACATGCAATTTAAGTGCAAGAAACCTTGCATATCATTAAAATTTATCAGGGTTATGAAACTCGCAATTATTTTATGCCTCACAACCTTATTGCAGGTTAATGCAGCAGGGTATGCACAGAAGATCAGTCTTTCTGTAAAAAATGCTCCAATGGAGAAAGCATTAAGGGAAATTAAAAAACAGGTGAATTATAATTTCCTGTACAATACCCAAATGCTTCAGGCCTCGAAGCCAGTAAATTTCAGTGTAACAAACTCTTCTCTTGAAGAAGTTCTCAGACTGTGTTTCAACGACCAGCCTTTAACTTACTCTATTGTTGATGAAACCATTATCATCTCCAAAAAAACTATCCTGAAATCAGAAAATCAGGTTCAGGTTGAAGAGGTAGCTCCTCCCCAGGAAATAAAGGGTACTGTAACTGACTCTAAAGGAGTTGGACTTCCTGGCGTAAGCGTTAAACTTAAAAAATCAACCATTGGGGTAACAACAGATATCAATGGTAATTTTACAATTAATATTCCGGAAGCAGGAACTTTAGTATTCAGCTACATTGGCTTTATCACTATTGAACTTCCAGCAAATGCCAGAGCAGCAATGAATGTAGTGATGGAAGAAGATCAGCAGGCATTAAGTGAAGTTGTTGTTGTTGGTTACGGAACTCAAAGTAAGAAAGATGTTTCCAGTGCTATTGGATCACTTTCTGTAGGAAGCAAAAAATTAGCTGACCTGCCAATTACTAGTCCGGAGCAATTATTACAAGGACGTGTAGGAGGTGTTAACATCACTCAGGATACCGGCACTCCGGGAGGTCGTTCTACTGTTAGGATCAGAGGTGCAAGTTCAATTACTGGTGGAAATGATCCATTATATGTGGTTGATGGAGTTCCTGTTAATACAGGAAACTATAATGGCGCTGCTGGTGGAGCTGTTGCTCAAAACCCGCTTTCAAATATCAGCCCGAATGACATTGAGTCTATTGACATCCTGAAAGATGCATCTGCGTCGGCTATTTACGGATCAAGAGCTTCAAATGGTGTAATTGTTATTACTACCAAAAGAGGTAAAGAAGATCAGACAAAGATCTCTTACAATACCTATTTCGGATACCAGGAAGTTGCTAAAAGAATTCCTCTTTTAGGCGGTCCTGAGTGGGGAGAATTGATCAACGAAGCGAACGTGAACGTAGGAAATGCTCCTCCGATAGCGAACCCTGGTGCATTGACAACCACAGACTGGCAGGAAGAGATTTTCAGAAGAGCTCCGATCCATAATAATGAGCTTTCACTTTCTGGTGGTACCAAGAAAACACAATACTTTTTATCAGGCAGTTATTTAGGTCAGACCGGTGTTGTTATCGGCAGCGGATTTACCCGTGGAAACGTCAGGTTTAATTTTGACCAGACTATCAATGACCGCTTAAAAGTAGGAATCAATATGAGTATGAACCGTTCAAAAACTGATCGTGTAAGTACTGGCGACCGTGATGGTATTGTGGCTGTAGCCATTGTAAAATCACCGGCTGTTCCTGCCCGTAATGCTGATGGTTCATTAAACCCTAACGATCCATATATCAGTAATATTGATAACCCATTGATCATTGCTGATCAGGTTAGAAATGATGCCTTCAGTAACAGAGCTTTAGGTAATGCATTTCTAGAGTTTAAGATCCTGGACGGACTGAACTTCAGAAGCAGTATTGGTGTAGATTATTTAAGTCTGGAAGAGGTTTATTTTGTACCACCAAATAAATTGACCGTAGTAGGAAGAACAACAAACGGTACAGGTACTAATAGTATGACTCAGGATAAAGGCTGGATCAATGAGAACACCCTGAATTACAATAAAACGTTTAAGGAAAACCACAGATTCAATGTCCTTTTAGGTTATTCAAATCAGGAATCTAAATTTGACAGAACTATTGCATCTGCTTCAAACTTTGCGCTGGAAGCGATTCAAACTTTGGGTTCAGCATCCATCAAAAATTCAACTTCTACAGGTAGCAGCTGGGGCTTAACCTCTTATTTCAGCAGGTTAAACTATTCATTTAAAGATAAATTCAATCTGGCAGCCAGTTATCGTATTGACGGATCTTCAAGATTCAGTGAAAACAATAAGTATGGTCGTTTCCCTTCTGTTTCTGCGGCATATCGCATCGGACAGGAAGATTTCTTAAAAGATCTTACCTGGGTTGAAGATGTTAAAGTAAGAGCAAGCTGGGGCCGCACAGGTAACCAGGAGATCGGTAACTTCACCTCCAGAGGATTATTTGGTGGTGGTTTTAACTACATAGGCCTAAGCGGTCTGGCACAAACACAGTTAGCTAACCCTGATTTAAGCTGGGAGAGCACTGAACAAACCAATTTAGGTTTAGACATGAGCTTTTTCAAAGGCAGGATCAATTTCAGCATTGATGCTTACAAGAAAAATACTTCGGGATTATTATTGGCCGTTTCATTACCAAGAACTTCAGGATTTACAAGTTCATTACAAAACGTAGGAAATGTTGAGAATAAAGGAATTGAACTTTCTTTAAACACAGTTAACATAGACAAGACAAACTTTAAATGGTCAACTGATTTCAATATTTCATTTAACAGAAACGAGGTTACAAACCTGCCTGGCGGAGATATTCCACTAGGATTTAATGGCTATGCCAGTGTAATTAAGGAAGGTTATCCATTAGGTACCTTCTTTGGGTGGAATATTCTTCGTGTTAATCCTGCAACAGGTAATTATGATGTACAGGATCTAAATGGCGATGGAAACATTCCTTTGGCTTCAACCACACTTGATAACGTAGTATTGGGAAATGCACAACCGAAATTCACAGGAGGTTTTACAAACTCTGTATCCTACAAAAATTTCGATGCTTCTGTTTTCCTGCATTTTGTTTATGGCAACATGATCTTCAATCAGGCTGAGTATTCTTACGGAAGGCTTCATACCTGGTTCAACTCATCAACGTTAGCAAGAAACAGATGGAGAAAACCTGGTGACATTGCAACCTTACACCGTGCCGCATGGGGAGATCCAACGAGAAACGGATCAGTTTCAAACCGCGTATTGCAGGATGGATCATTCTTAAGAGTGAAAAATATTGCCATGGGGTATAATATTAAAAATGCTGCCATGAAGAAAGCCGGAATTCAAAACCTAAGAATTTATGCTGCAGGTCAGAATATCTTCACCTTTACCGATTATCGCGGTTATGACCCGGAAGTTAACGCGAATGGAAATGATACGACTTTAGGTTTTGATATGAGTTCATATCCTCAGGCAAGATCATTCTCACTAGGTTTAAACGCTACATTTTAATAGAAAATTTATGAAACCATCATGATCTTGCTAAGATCCGCAGGGCTATAATTATCAAATCATGATCGCTTCATCACCATTAAAAAATCTAAATAATAAACAGATGAAAAAAATATTTTTAATACTCTTCCTATACCTGTCGGTATCCTCATGTGATGTCATTGAACAGGAACCGATAGATTCTGTTTCAACACAGTCACTATTTAAGCTTCCATCAGATGCGGATGCAGCAATTGTTGGGACCTATCGTTATTTGGCCAATCTGGGTTCCAATTATATTTACTTTGCAGAATTACCAACAAAAAACAGTAAAGGAAATGCACTGAACCGCCAGTTTGAGCAATTGAACAATCTGATCATTGTTGCAGATAACTCACAATTCACAGGATTATGGGATCAGCAATTTGTATTGATCAACTCTGCTAACGTGGTTATTGCGAAAGTTCCGGGAATTCCGGGAATGGCTGATGCAGCTAAAAATTCAATCGTCGCTGAGGCTCGCTTTTTGAGAGCATTCACATACTTTAATCTGGTTAAATATTTCGGAGCGGTGCCCTTGATCACAACACCAACTGAAAGTCCGGATGTACCTGCCCTGCAAGTATCCAGAACTCCGGTAGCAGATGTGTACACTCAAATTCTTGCAGATCTTGATTTTGCAAAACTAAACTTGCCTGAAACCCATGCAGGATTAGGCAGAACAGGTCGTGCAACTAAAGCTGCTGCCTATGCATTAGGAGCAAGAATTCACCTGACCAGAAAAAACTATGCGCTTGCGGTTGCTGATGCAAATCAGGTAATCAGCAGAAGAGGAGAAGCTTTAACTGTAGCCTATGCTAACTTATTTCTGACAAAAAATTCAGCAGAATCTAT
The DNA here is from genome assembly GCF_900103545.1 of Daejeonella rubra. Lineage (GTDB taxonomy): Bacteria > Bacteroidota > Bacteroidia > Sphingobacteriales > Sphingobacteriaceae > Daejeonella > Daejeonella rubra. Next base: position 30,502 of record NZ_FNHH01000014.1, on the reverse strand, counting down.
CTTAGAGATAAACTATGATACTCAATTGCAGAACAATCTGTCTACAACATTCCTTCCGGGATCTCTTGGAGGTACCAGAACCATTGAAGTTAATAATGATATCTTCAATGCATATGAAAGTGGTGACCTTAGAAAGGATGCAACCTATGGCTTTGCAAATGCTGCCAACTACATGAAAAAGTATTCAAGAGGTGGTACAAAAGATGATAACATCATTGTTTTCCGCCTGGCTGAAGTGCTTTTATCAAAGGCTGAAGCTTTAGCAGAAACCAGCTATCCGAGTGCTGATGCAGTAAAATTGCTTAATGAGGTTCGCAGAAGAGCTGGCCTAGCAGCTATCAACCCTGCAACTTTAATCGATTTCAGAACTGCATTATACAAAGAAAGAAGACTTGAGCTTTGCTTTGAAGGTCACGAATGGTTTGACATTGTCAGAACCGGCAGACTTCAGGCAGTTCTTGGTATCACAGATAATAATAAAGCAATCTGGCCAGTACCATCTGTGGAGATTGCCCGTAACCCAAAATTACAACCACAAAATCCTGGTTATTAATTAAGATCAATTTAAATTTTACAAAGCCCGGTATTTGAAATCAGATACCGGGCTTTGTTTTTACTAGCAAATTGAGACCTAGTAATCCAATTGCATTGACCTGTATCACCGGATCCCAATAAAATTGTTTAGTATATTAGCGTAATCCTTAACGGGATTTTTAAAAAGGCATAATTTAAATTTGCCTGCTAATAAAAAATGGCCGAAAGAAAAAACGAGAAATTCAGAAACAAGGTCTACAGCATCGTGTTTGAATCAGATACCCGGCCAGGCAGATTGTTTGATCTGATTTTATTGTGGCTGATCCTGTTAAGCATTATTTCTGTCTTTCTGGAAAGCGTAGCTAGCTTTCGCGAAAAATATATTGCCGCAATCCACATAATCGAATGGACCTTTACCATTCTTTTTACCCTGGAATATGCTTTGAGAATTTACAGCAGTAAAAAACCATTAAGCTATATTTTCAGTTTTTATGGTTTAATTGATCTTATTTCATTCATCCCAAATTACCTCAGCATATTTTTCCCGGGGGCTCAATATCTGATGGTTATACGTGCTCTGCGATTATTAAGAGTATTTCGAATACTCAAATTAAGCAGGTTCATCAATGAGGGCAATATTTTAAAAGATGCACTGAAGGCAAGTATGCATAAGATCACTGTGTTCCTTGCAAGTGTGATCACAATGGTAACTATAATTGGCACTCTGATGTACATTATTGAGGGTGAAGAAAGCGGCTTTACCAATATTCCTGTGGCTATCTATTGGGCAATTGTTACGATCACAACAGTAGGGTACGGCGATATTTCACCTCAAAGTCCGCTCGGACAATTTTTGGCAAGCATACTAATGATCACTGGCTATGGAATAATTGCAGTTCCCACCGGAATCGTTACGGTTGCAATGGCCAAAGCCACAGAAGAGTCCAAAGAGAAATGCCCCGAATGTTCCTCTCCGATCTATCCTTCTAAAGCAAACTTTTGCTCCAACTGCGGAAAAGAATTACATCCGAAAGCATAATTATCGCCCTGTTTGCAAATGAATTTCCAATTAATGCAGCTTTATCTTAAATTCATCATTGAAATAAAAGACCCGTATGAATATTTTTAAAATGAAGTCCCTTTATCTTGCTGCCTTTCTGTTATTCAGTCAGTGTAGCTTTGCACAGAATGATAGGGGTAAGATAGATTTTGAAACTTATAATCCGCCATCATCCCTTGTTGTTCCGGAACATGTAACAGGGAGAGCTAAATTCCCATTCATTGATGTTCATAACCATCAGAATAACATGCCATCTCAGAATCTAGGCAATTTACTGTCGGAAATGGATAAGCTGAACATGAAGATCATGGTCAATCTAAGCGGACGCAGTGGCGACTACCTCGCATCTGCAGTGAAGAATGTTAGGCAAACCAATGCAAAACGCCTGATCGTATTTACTAATATCTCCTTTTCAGGGATTGGAGAGGCATCCTGGACAGAAACTGCAGTTAAACAGATCGAAGCCGATGTGAAGGCAGGTGCACAGGGATTAAAAATATTCAAAAGCCTGGGATTTTCTGTTAAAGACAGTAAAGGCAATCTCGTGCCTGTAGATGATCCAAGGCTGGAGGCGGTCTGGGAGAAATGCGGGCAGCTCGGGATACCCGTTCTTATCCATACTGCAGATCCCAAACAATTCTGGGATGAACCCAATGCCCAAAATGAGCGCTGGCTGGAACTGATAACTCAACCCGGCAGAAACAGGAGTGCATCGGACGGTTATTCCTGGGAAGAATTGATAAAACAACAGCATAATCTGATCAGGAAACATCCGCGCACGAATTTTATAATTGCCCATTTCGGCTGGTTTGCTAATAACCTGGAGTATCTCGGCAAGCTTCTCGATTCCTATCCCAATATGAATGTTGAATTCGGAGCTATCATCGCGGAATTGGGTCGCCAGCCACGAATGGCCAAAAAGTTTTTCGACAAGTATCAGGACCGAATCCTCTTCGGAAAAGATAGCTGGGTACCTTCAGAATACAGCACTTATTTCAGAGTTCTTGAAACCGAAGACGAGTACTTTCCATACCATAAAAAATACCACGCCTACTGGAAAATGTATGGGATAGGGCTGAGCGATCAAGTATTAAAAAAGGTCTATTATAAAAATGCGATCCGCCTGATACCCGGAATTGACAAATCTCAATTTCCGGATTAATAAGAGCGTACTAACCAATATCGAAGGTCTCAGGAGACCAGTCCTGAGACCTTTCCATTACGCTGCATGATACGCTGCAAGGCAAGCATATTCCGCATCAGGTAGCGAGGCATGTGGTAATGCTCTATCGTTGTTTTACTTGGATTCACTACTTTTCTATTACCTCCAAAGGTCCAGAATGCATACTCAGGGCAGCGCATTTTTTCCATCATGTACGCATCACCTGCATTGAAACAATCTTCAGCCCAATCCTGACCGGTATGTTCCAGACTAAGCAGGGCTCCAATAGAAACCTCCTGCTGGCACCATGCCGATTTACTTGGCGACCAGGAATAGGTATTGGCATTGAATAATACTTCAAAATGGCCTCCGTATAATTTATCTGAAGCTACCTCAACATGCCTCCTGAAGGCTTTTTCTGACCTGCTAAAAAGCGCCGCATCTTTTCGTCTAACAGCCTCTGCCATCACAAATGCAAGAGTTTCAATCCCATGCCCGATAACGGCAAAATCTGTATATTCATTTTTGGGAAGACTAAAATCACGATTTCGCACCTCATTCAGAATATTGAACTCTTCATTCACGTGCCGATTCATAATGGCATCGATACATCGGTCTGCCAGTTTTTCAATTTCAGCATCAGGCCCCTGTGTCAGGATCTGTGAGGAAAGGCTCAGAAAGATCATCCAATGACCCAGATTACGAGGCCCCTGCATTTTTGGTTTTCCCGGCACATAACTGATATCATAGACATAATCGGGGCGGTCATAACGAGCCAGACATTCAAAGATCATCTCTTTAGCCATCTTTAGCCATGATTTGTCGCCGCTGGCTTTAGCATACTCTGCAAGGCCTTCAGCCACGAAAAGGTTGCCGTAAATATCACCGGGAGCTGAGATTTTGTTCCCTTCTCTACTATAACTGCCATCGAAGAAATTATCGTCTTTAGGCTTGAGCTTCATAATAAAGTCAATGGCCTTTTTCGCGACCTCAAGGTACTTTGGATTCCTCTCAAAATTAGTATAAAGGAAGGAATAAACCCAAATACCCCTACCCTGATTCCAAACACGTTTAATGGTATTGATCAGTTTCCTTTCTGCAATATCCACATCACACATAAATCCACCGTACTGATGGTCAATACATAAACTATCCATAGCTGGCAAAAAACGCTCGAAAAGTTCATCATGATAACGGTCGTGAAGCTGCTGAAGAGTCAATCCGGCAATAGACTTTATTCGGGTGCTCTCTTTTTCAGCTTTTTCTGATTCAGCAGAGTAAGCATCAAATCCCGACAAGGCTCCAAAGGCAGTGAGCCCTAATCCTGCCATGGAATTTCTCTTTATAAAATCACGTCTTGAAAAATCTTTATGTTGCATTTTTTTATAGTATATATTAAAATAACAATAGAAGAGCATCACACAGATACTCTTCTATGTAAAATAATCCGATATTAAGACCTAATGGCCTAAACAAATAATCCTGAAACTTTATTTCCTCGTTTGATAATGCGATCCATCGAGAGTATCCCAAGCATCAACTGGCGGGCATGATGGTAATGCTCCAGCAGGCTAATGTTTGGCTTCTCCATTTTCCGGTCTCCTCCAGAATGCCAGAACTTATATTCAGGCTTATAGAACTTATCGTAGATATATGAATCAGTACGTTCAAAATGCCTGTATCCCCACTCATCTCCAGTGTGTTCGATGAGGAATAATGCCCCATTCAAAACTTCCTGCTGGTTCCACAATGATTTTCTTATATCCCAGTCATATTTATCTACATTCTGCAAAGAGTGAAAATATCCTCCGTAAAGGGCATCCGTAGCAACATCAACATGCTTTTTATAAACGATACGTGCTTTTTCAAAAAGAGTCCGGTCTTTGCGCCTCGCTGCTTCGAACATAACGAACGTAATTGTTTCAAGACCATGCCCAATTACAGAGAACTGTCCATACTCATTGCCGGGAATGCTCATATCATGATTGATCACCTCATTGGTCAGGCCATAAGCCGGATTCACATGATAATTCATAATGGCATCCACCGAGCGGGCTGCCAGCTTTTCCAGATCTGCATCGGGCTCATGCTTAAGCATCTGAGTTGACAGACTAAGGAAGATCATCCAGTGACCAAGCACTCTGGGGCCCTCGATTTTTGGTGCACCAGGCAGATAACTGATATCATAAATATAATCAGGCTTGTCATAGCGTGCTACACAATCAAAAATAATTTTCTTTGCAAGCTGTCTGTACTGCTTTTCACCAGATGCCTTTGCATATTCAAACAGTCCCTCTGCTACAAAAAGGCTTCCGTATATATCACCGGGACCTGAAAGAGGTTTTCCATCATTACTAAATGTACGCGGCCAGAAGCTATCGTCTTTTGGCTGTAGTTTCAGAAGCAAGTCTTTAGACTTACGTGCAATCTCCAGATAACGCGGATTCTTATCCAGGTTATTATAGAGAAAGGAATAAACCCACAGACCGCGGCCTACAAACCATGCTGTTTTATTGGAATTTGCCAATTCACCTGTTTTGATGTCCAGAGAACACATTACCCCGCCATATTCATGGTCGATGGCATATTTGTCCATATTAGGAATAAACCTGTCAAAAAGTTCTTCCCTGTATTTATCTCTTAATTGTTTGACACTTAATCCGGCAATTTTTGTAACTTTTTCTGAGGTATTATTTACAGGGTCTGCAATAGAATTATCAGCGGTAAAAGCCAATGAACTGCCGGCCGTAAGGATACCAAGACCTGCCAGTGAGTTATGCTTTAAAAAGGAGCGTCTTGAATAATCTTTCTTTTCCATGATACTAATGTTAGAAATTACAATGAATAGGTATTCGCTGACGAAGACTGACTGTCAGCAATGTTAAAATTTTCATGACAAATAAATTTCTGTCCCGAAAAATAATTCCCGGGACAGAAACTTAAATCATATTTATTATGGCTTTTTATCCCACCAGAGTTTAGTAACCCCATTATCAGGGCCACCCAGCATGGTAGCTACAGCAGCCTCCACGGCAGTTCTGTTGTTATTGTACTCTATTCCAACAAATGGAACCCTTCTTGGGATCTTATTTACTGGGATATCGGGATTTTCACTTAAGATCCTGTCATAAAGAGTAGGATAATTAGTCCGGCGCCTTTCAGCCCATGCTTCTTCACTATCAGGATATAAAGCAATCCACTTTTGGGTAATAATCTGCTCGAGGATTCTCTCTTTACTTGCAGAAGACTGGAATGCAACAGGAATTGTTGATACAGGAGCTGATTGAGAATCATAGCCTGCAGGAACATTGGTGCTGCTTACATAAGGATTACCCACAAGGTTTTTTCCATCAGATCCATGTTCTGCCAGAGAGGCGCTAATCCCACTTTCATAAAAGCTTCTGGTCGATCCTCCACCCATATTCCAGCCCTCAAGTGCACCTTCTGCTCTCAGAAAATAAACTTCAGCGGCTCTTAAAACAGGCCAATCTGGCCCTTTGTCCCCAACCGTAAGATAGGCTGGAGCCATATTTGAACTAACTGCATTAATACCCGACTGTTTAGCAATTTTAGTCTGACCGTTACGGATTCCTTCAAAATTGAAGGTAAATCCTGCAGGATCATCCGAAGGATCAGACGTTCCTGCTGCTGAAAAGAATTTGGAGGCTCTTGGATCTGCATATCCTTTCAGCACACTTTCCATGTCGGCACTCATCCTGAAGTCAGACCAGGCAGTAAGTGTATTATATTTATTAGCAAATGCAATTGCACTTTTTACGGTTGCATTATCCGCATTATTCTCAATAACACCATCAGCAATTGCCTTCTCTGCATTTGTTTTTGCCAATGCCGGATCTGCGTACTTTACCCTCAATGCCAGGCGCAAACGAAGAGTATTGGCCATTTTAAGCCATTTATCCACATTCCCTGCATAAATAACATCTTGAGCACCTAAGAATGATGTCTTGCCGCTATTGCTCTTTAAGAGTGCAACTGCCTGATCGAGAGTAGTAAAGAAATCTTTGTAAATATCTTCCTGCTTATCATAGGGTACAGTTTTTTCGCCGTTACCAAATTTTGAATATGGGATAGGTCCCCAGAAATCCGTAATACGATGATAAACATATACCCTCCAAACCTTCATCATGGCATTTTCGATATCATATTTGTTGGTTACTGCATAATCTTCTGCGTACTTTACCTGAGGTGCAACCCCGGTATAAAAGCCACCGTAGAAAGCGTCTAGCCAGGCACCATTCAGGACGAAATTATCTGAATAGAAATCAGGATGCGTATGCGTCTGATAATTTGAATATATATCAGAAAAAGCCGCATGACCACGCAGAAAAGATGTTGAATTGTCAAAATAAACACCGCTATAAAGCGCACGTTTCACTACAAATCCATATGAAGACTGATCTAGTCCGTCAACAGTAAGAACCTTTGTATTGGTATTTATTTCATTAAAATCTTTGGTACAGGAAGTTCCAAAAATCGCGAATGAAATAGTTATTATAAGTTGAAATATTTTTTTCATCTGATTATAGTTTAGAGCAATTAAAAACCAAAATTTAGAGACAGACCAAACGAGCGTGTAGTTGGCAGAGAAAGTGATTCGCGACCCTCCGAACTATTCGCCACATCAGTTACCATTTCAGGATCAACATATTCAGACTTATTGTATAAAAAGAAAAGATTTCTTCCTACCAATGAGAATCTTGCCGATCTAAAAGGGGTTTTACTTAATAACTCAGCGGGTAACTGATAACCAAAAACCAATTCCCTGAGACGAATATTGGTAGCATCACGCACAAAAGACTCTCCAACTGGTGCGCCTACTCCCCCCAGATGATTCCATAATCTCTCTGAAGAAACAGTAATTGTATTTGTAGCTCCGCTTTGGGTTACAGCGGTTTCATTTGTAAAAATATTACCACCGAATATTAATGAACCATCTCTCCCCTGCTCAGTATAATCCAGTACTCCCACACCTGATTCTATTGCCTCGGTAAAGGAAATAAATGATCCGCCTTTTCTTACATCAATAAGCGTACTCAAACTAAAATTTTTGTATCTGAATGAATTGTTAAGACCTGCAAGCCAATCGGGATTAAAGTTCGCAACTTTCACATCTTGTCCGGTGGTGATCTGAGGAAGCCCATTTACAGAAACAATAACCTTTCCCTGCGCATCTCTAACATAACCTCTTGAATAAATGTCACCAAAAGGCTGCCCCTTTACAAGTTTATAAATCCTAATATAATCCGAAGCTTGTGATAGTTGATTGAAACCTTCAGCAATTTCTAAAACTGTACTCTTGTTTTTTGAGAAATTAAGATCTATGTCCCAGTTAAATGCTCTTTCAGAAAACAAAGATGCTCCTAATGAAGTCTCAAACCCTTTATTCTGTATATCTGCACCATTCTGGAAAACACTGCTCACTCCTGAACCTACCGGAACCGGTGAGGCAAAAAGCTGATCGAATGTATTGGTTTTATAGACTGTAGCATCAAACCTCAGCTTTCCTTCCAGCATTCTTAAATCCAGACCAAGTTCTGTTGAATGAGTTGATTCAGGTCTGAGATTTGCATTCGGCAGCACTGAACTAAGAGAAATAGTACCATTACTGATAGAGGCTGTTCGGGAAAGATTATAAGGATCTGTATCATTACCAACTTCAGCGTATGAACCCCGTAGCTTTGCATAAGTAAAGAACTTAGGCAATTCAACAAGATCGGTAAGAATTGCCGATAAGCCCACTGAAGGATAGAAATAAGACCTGTTGTTTGAAGGAAGTGTTGAACTCCAGTCATTTCTCCCGGTTATATTCAGGAATATTGCATCTTTATAGGATAGATCTCCAAACCCGTAAACAGATTGTACTTCTTTATGACGCTCATAGGTATCAGCAGGGCGAGGGTCTAATGTATTAGCCAGGGAGAACAAATTCTGTATCTGGAAGTTAGCTCCTGACCCACCTAAAGCATTTGCCTTGTATATTCGGTTATTGGCACCTGCATTCAGATTAATCTTGAAGTTTTTTGAAATATCCTTACTAAAGGTTAAAAGTGCATCTGTATTCCATTCAAATGAATTGGAATTCACACGAGAATAAGATCCATTTGCTGCAATAACATAGGTATCATTATGCTGCCTGGTTTCTCCCATTGAATTCGAACGGTCTAATGCAGATCTTCCCTGAATGGACCAATTATCAGATATCTTATAGCTTAAACTTAACATTCCAAGAACACGTTCCAGGCCCAACGGATTTTCTACATTGTTCCTGGTCCAGTAAGGATTACCAGCTCCGTTAAAGTTAGGTGAATAAAAGTGCTGCTTTATCTGACCGGCAGCATTTGCGAACTCATAATGCTGGAGATCCTGTGTACGAATGTTACGCGGTATCTGGTACAGATACCTCATCGGGTTATTAAAATTTTCTCCCGAGAATAATACATTCTTGAAATCCTGACGGATATAGTTGATCTTAGAATCAAGTTTCAGTTTCTTACTTAGGTCAGATAACATTCTCATACTTAGATTGTGACTACCCAGATTATTTCCCTGAATAATGCCTGAAGCGTCAGTATGGGTATACCCCAGTGCAACATTTGATTTTTCTGAATTAATATTAACTGAAAGATTAGTAGCGAAGCTTCTACCTAACTGAAAGAAATCTTTGATGTTATCGGGCTGAGCAGTATAGGCATATGTTGTACTGCCTCCCAACTGATTAGCAATATAATTCGGATCGTTTGACCAATGCCTTACCGGGCTTCCATCAAATTTCGGACCCCATGAAGTAACTGATGATGGAGAATAAACTCCACCTGCACCTTGTCCGTATTGATTTTGATATTTGGTCAGAATAATAGGGTCATTTCCGTTAAAAGTAAATCCTACATTTGAAGTTACCCCTTTGGCTGCTCCTTTACCGGATTTTGTAACCACAACGATCGCACCGTTATTTGCCCTGCTGCCATATAATGCTGCAGCATTTGCACCCTTTAATACAGAAAGAGATTCTATATCATCAGGACTTAAATTGGCAATGTCACCGTTTAATGTGATCCCATCTACAATATATAAAGGCTGGCTGCTTCCACTGATTGAACGGTTACCTCTCAAAAGCACTTTTGATGCAGCGCCGACTCCGGAACCTGAATTTGTGATCGTCAATCCGGCCACCTTCCCTCCCAAACCTTCCAAAAGGTTGGTAGAACGAGCCTGGGTGAGTTCAGAAGTAGTGATATTCTGTGCAGCGTAACTTAATGATTTTTTATTTCTCTGGATGCCCAAAGCTGTTACCACAACCTCACTTAAAGACTGCATATCCTCCCTTAGCCGAACATCCATTGTGGACTGGCTGTTAACTGGAACTTCCTGAGTTATATAACCAATGTATTTAAAAACCAAAATGGCATCGGCAGGTGAATTGATAGAGAAATTACCATTTATATCTGTACTCGTTCCTGTTGTTGTACCCTTCACAATGATACTAACACCAATAAGTGCTTCTCCTTTAGAGTCAGAAACTTTTCCCCGGATTTCTATCCGCTGAGCTGCTGTCTCCGGTTTTAGTTGTGATGATTCATCTTTGGGCTTGATCAGAATTATATTCTCAGAAATCTGAAAAGTAAAAGGCTGGTCTGCTAATGATAAAGTAAGCGCATCCTTTAGTGATACCCTTTGCACATTTATGTTCACGAATTTGGCCTTTTCAATAAGATCAGAATTATATACCAGTTGATAGCCACTTTGTTTGCGAATTTCCTGCAAAACAGCCTTCAAAGGAGCATTCCTTTCCGAAAGGGTAATCTTTTGAGCGAAGCCTGCAGCACTTACTGTCAGGCAGCTAAAGGTTAGAATTACTGCGGTTAAATTCATTATGAAAACCAGTTTGGATTTCAAAAGACCGGCGAGGTTATTATTACGATAACCACAAACCACTCCCTTGATGAGAATTTTTAATTTCATACTTTTACGGGGTTAGGGTAAATTGATTGTTTTGATTAATTTGAGTTGATTAAGCGATTGTGCCCTAATAGAACCGGAGGTGTTGCAAGCACTTCCGGTTTATTATTTAATGGCTGTTGAGTAGTTGAATGTTACATAGGCCTTTGGTTATTATTTGTTTTTTGAAATTTTAATTGTCTTTCCTTCAATGCTGAATTTCACCCTTCCTGTAACCTCAAGAATTTCCAGAACTCTGGACAGGTGAAGATTACGCGACATATAGGCATTATATCTTGTGTGTGGGATTGCTGAATAGTCAATTTCAACATCATACCAGCGTTCCAACTGACGCATGATATCAACCAGGTACATATCATTAAACTGGAAATTTCCATTCTTCCAGGCCATTACCTGCTCAACATTTGCGGAATGTACCAGAATTTCGCCCTTTTTATTAAGTGCTTCCTCTCCAGGCTTTAAATAGCTTACCTTATTTATTGAACTTTCTGAAACTTTAACTGAACCTTCGATCAGAGTAGTTTTGATCTGAGACTCATTAGAATAAGCATTGACATTAAAATGGGTGCCCAGCACTTCAACTACCTGGCTGGCACTTACAACTTTAAATGGCATGAGCTTATTGGGTGAAATCTCGAAATAGGCCTCGCCTGTCAATTCCACTTTACGCTCAGTACCTGAAAAAACAGCCGGGTACCTTAAGGAAGATGCCGCATTAAGCCAGACTTTACTTCCATCAGGCAGGTTAACCTGATACTGTCCCCCTTTAGGTGTTTCAATTTTATTATAAATATCCTGTGATTTCAAAACCCTGAACTCAGTATCTGCTCTTTCATAGATCAACTGACCTTCAATTTTTTTGATAATACTAATACCGGATTGTACAGCAATCTCTCCTTGTTGAGCATCATCCAGGGATATCCTGGAACCATCAGCTAAGGTCAATACTGCCTTGTTCCCGCCCGGAGCAACATCATTTATCTTTACGGGAGAATTCTGGATCGACAATGCCGGGGCTTGCGTTCTGTTCTTATAAAAATATAATCCTGAAGAAAGAATAATCAGAATTGAAGCAGCGACAGCAAAATACCTTCGGTATCTTTTATTGGAACCTGTATTCAGCTCAACAACAGGTCTCTCAATTTGTTCCCTGATCTTATTCAACATCTCTTCACGGAGCGTGAAATCAAAATGGGAATTCTGCACATTCGCGCCTCTGGCTTCCAGTCTCTTATAATACTCTTCAACAAGAGATATTTCTGCCTCACTGGCATTTCCTGACAAATATTTTGCGATTAAATCTGAAAAGTGTTTTTCTTCCATGATACTATACCTTTAAGTACCAAAAAAGGAATGACACCCTACCAAAAAATAAAGTAAATGAAATTAGCTGATATGTTATTCGCCTACAGAGATGAAGACATTATTAATGCAACACACAGTTCCCAGTTCAATCCGTCACGTATGTGTTTAAGTGATTTCGACATTCTCTTTTCAACAGCCTTCTCGGAAATACTAAATTGAGAAGCAATTTGCTTATAAGTATAACCTTCCTCGCGACTAAGCCGAAAGGTTTCTTTGCAATTCTCCGGCAATGTATTTAACAAACTCTGAATAAGATTTTGCTGCTCTTTAAAGATCAGAGGATCATCATTCAGAATCTCTGAAGTTATTTCTTTCACCCGATCATAAAATCGCGAATCTGTTTTATTTGATCTTATAGCTTTTAATACCAGGAATCGGGCTGACTGTTGCAGATATGGTTTAAGTGATTGAATATTGGAGACTTCCCTGCGCTGCCATAGACTTATAAAAACATTCTGCACAACGTCTTTTGCACTCTCTTCATCCTGGATAATTGAATAAGACGTTTGGAAGAGAACCTTCCAATAGCGATTATAAATCTCGGTAAACGCAGACTCATCATCACTTTTAAGTAAATTAATTAATTGAATATCTGTTAAAATGCTATAAGTATGCATATTGTTTACGATAACAAGTATAACAAAATTTTGATTCAAAAATAAAAACTACACTTTTAAATTTTAAATCTTGAATATTTTAATATTAATTATAAAAGTAATTTATGAGCTTATATTCAGCAGATAACAGCTTATTTGAAAATTGATCAAATGAACCCGTTGCCTTAACTTTCAGCCTCCAATTCATGATGACTCCGGAGCATCCCAATAAATTTGGGCTCCAGCTTAATTCCCTTGCTTTTACAATACTGAATAATATCATTTCCCAAACGTGTATTGGAATGATTAAACCGAACCTGCTTATTAAGCTTCAGAAAACCAATCCTGTCCAGCTGCTCAGTTGCTGACTGATCCTTTACTTTAGGAAGATAAACAATGCAGTCTGTGAAACTAACTCCCAGTTCAGAGTCAAGGTCATAACATAATTTTGCCTGATCATCGATCAGCGGATCGAACTCGCAGCCGCTAAATGACAATCTGCCGCTAAACTCTGCAGCATCTTTTTCAATCGTTTGGATAGTGCAGTTCTCAAATTTTACATTTCCTGAGCCTTTACCAACATACGCTCTCAGGTTATTACAGTCCTGAATGCGAATATCCGGATATAGCGCATCTGCCCTTTTTCCTTCCGGAGTATCGTTTAGGTATAAATGAATTCTGTCTGCGATCTTTGTCCCGGTATTCCCACTTAAATTTTCAAGATCAATATTGCGGAATAAGATCCGGGAATTAGATTGCAGTCGAACCCAGTCATAGGAGCCTTCTTGTGTCATATGGAATTTGGAACAGTCAAAGATCTGCATCAAACGGACTCCCTGTTTCCTGCCGCGGACACTAATATTACTGAATTCCAGCTTATCCGGAAAGAACAAGGCTACTTTGTCAGCATTTTCAGTCCATTCTGAGGTGCGCATCAACCAGCACGTTGCTTTATTTGAGGGGTCGCCGGTAAAATCAATGACCATATCCTGAACACTGAGAGTACGACCATAGCCTACCGGATATTTAAAGTCAAAATCCGCCACAGTAAACTGAAGAACAGATACTTGCGTGGCATTGGTACGGGGTATTAAACGGCAGTTACGGATTCGGATATCGCCATCCCATTTTGCACCGTAATCGGATCGGAATGAGATAAAAGCATTGGTATTTACATTAGTATTTTCAACAAAAAGATCGCCTCCACCAGTCAGGGTAAGTCCCCTCTGACCAACCTTACTGTCTTTAATATATAAGTTCCAGCAATGGAAATGTACATCCACGCGATTCAAAACACAACTTTCTATGCGGAAATTCTTGGTAAGATTAGTACCAAAAACGCCCCAGTGAACCGGACTACCTTCTGCTGTAATATTCCGGAAAGTGACATTCATCCAGCGATTTCCTGAGATCCCATAAGTACCCTGAGGAACCATCGGAACACCTACCCTGTCTTTTTCCCATGGCAAGAGCCTGATATTTTCAACTGTTACGTCAAAAACATATCTCAGTGAGTAAAAGCCGCTTCTCTGGATCTTGGCAACATCCTGTTTTCCTGGCTCAAGCCCAACCCACTGATTTGACAGCAGCGTACGGCTGCGCTCCACACGAATACCATTCTCGAAATAATTACCCTCATTATCCCCTGATAAATAGAAAGTTCCACCCGTGATGTTCAAATAACTGTCGCTCGCAGGATAGGCGATCAGGCTGGTATAACCTTTAAATGACCATGCAATATCCCCTACGATCCTGCCATGTTCTTCCACATAAAACAGTTCTTCACGCGCCCATCCCTTGCTTATTCCAGTACTTTGATAACGCAGACCGATCATGTCATTCGTATCGGCAATAATGATCAGACAATTTTTATAAGGAGCAAGTTCAGGTATCACCTGCACACCAGGCTTCAATTGATTAAGCAGTGATTTCTTGCTTTCATCACTCAGAATGATGTTCACAGGTGGTTTATCAGCAAGGATCTTAAAACGGGGCTCTCTGCTATTAAACTTCTCGTCAAAATGGAAAATACTTTGTCCCCAATCTGTATTGGTTCTTATTCCAATGGCACAGGTTTCACGGAACCAGTACTCCCCATTGGGGTTAATGACTGGGAGGAGCTGTGCGTTAGCATAATTATGTGCAGCCTTGATCTGTATTCCATCATCATTGATCTTATCGCCAAGAGCACCAAATAGTTTATAGTTCACAGCGGTAACGTTGATCAGCTGTGCGACCAGATTCTTTTTCAAAGGGATGATGCTGCCATTATCCGCAGGCTGATCCGGTTGAACTTCCCTGATCAGGTAGGTTCCATGTCCGCTATCTCCAACCTGATAATATCCGGCAGTTTGCACAAAATTCCCCGATTTTAAGGATGAGCTTTCCTTTAATGCCGCAATAGTTGAAAAAACAAGTAAAACCTCACCTTCCTTTAGAACCGGAACCATACCTGTGACTGATGCATTTGCACCTGAGGCTAGCATGCCTAAGCCAGTCAGGCCAAAAGTACTGAGCACCTTGCGCCTGCTTAATTTATTTGCCATAAAAGATTATTTAACTAGTTCATTTAGTCTGAAAGATCATTCTTATATGTTTCGGGCACAAAGAAGATATTAACGACTATTCCAATGATGATCAGTGCAAGCGGATAGACCAGTCCGATGAATGGCGATAGCGCAAAGCCGATCACTACCGATGATTTGATCAATTCTGTAATTACCGGAGTTGAACCTCCAATGGCTCCATTACCCACATTATAAACGAATCCCATACTGGTATAGCGGATACGGGTTGGGAACATTTCCATGAGGAAGGCTCCCATCGGACCATAAACCATGGTACCTGAAAGTGTGAGCATAAAAACCAGTCCGATGAAAATTATTGTGGTCTGCGTATCAATATGCTGTATGGTATCCAGGCGTTGCGGGTTGCCAAGTTCAAGGAACAGATAAAACATGACCGGGATTACGATCAGGCCCAGTATCATTCCGGGGAGGATAACTTTTTTCCTTCCTATTTTATCACTCAGAGCTCCGAAGATCTGGAAAAAAGGACCTGCAAGAAGAATACCTGTAGCCATAATTAAGAGAGCTGTGGTATCAGGCAATTTTACCGTGCGCTGAAGGAAAAACAGGGTAATAAACTGATTGGTCTGCATGATGGCACTTTGCGCAGCATTGCCGCCAAAAATTGCACCTAGGATCAGTCCGATATTCTTTTTGGTTTTAAAGGTTTCTCTAACCGGAGAATTACTGGTTTTGCCTTCACTTTTCAGCTGGGCAAAAACCGGACTTTCATGAAGTCTGCGTCGAATAAAATAGCTCGCAACTACTAATATAGCGCTGAAAAGGAAGGGAATTCTCCATCCGAAAGAGTTAAAAGACTCTTCAGACATAATGCTTTTAGTAGAAAAAACTACCACAAGCCCCAGGATCAGCGCAATGGAGGAGGTAGTTTGTATAAATCCGGTATAAAATCCTCTTTTATTCTGAGGGGCATGCTCTGCAACATAGATTACAGCACCTGAATATTCTCCGCTTATGGCCAATCCCTGCAAGAGCCTGAGTATCAGAAACAGTATTGGCGAAACCCATCCTGCCTGTTCAAATGTAGGGATACAACCAATTAAAAAGGTGGCTCCACCCATCAATAGCAAGGAAACCAGAAAGGTATATTTACGTCCTATTTTATCCCCGAAATTGCCGAATAAGAGGGATCCAAAGGGCCTGATCAGATAAGTTGTTGCAACGATACCCAATGTTTCAATAAAATTATTACCCCCTGCAGGAAACAACTGCATGGATAAAATATTTGCCATAATTACAGCTAGTAAGAGGTCATACCATTCGATCAGCGTTCCAACCGATGATGCTACAATTACTAATCGAAGATTATTCTTTTTTTCAGGGGTAATAACAGCGTCGTTCGCTAATTCAGGAGAGGTAGAAACTGGGGCCATGTATGCGCTTTAAAAATGTGTTTGAATTCGGATTCAAATTAGAAATTTTTTCCAAACAAACCTATTGGTAGGTGTTGTTGTTACCTTTTGTTGTTCGCTAGCGCACGCGTGCCGCGTGTGCTTTTATAAATTAAACTAAAAAACCTCGCTAGCGCACACGTGTGCTCCCATAAACCCAATGCTAGCGCACGCGTGTCGCGTGTGCTCTCCATAAATCTATATTCACCTAAACCAATCCAGTTCTATTAAACCCTTACCTCCAGAATAATCTATTGCACTCGAATACTTCCAATGCCATGGCTCCAGTATAAGTCCGGACACTACCGGATTGTTATGTGTATAATCAACCTTTTGTTCCACAACTTCCGGACTCCACAATTCTATTGGCCGATTATCATGCTGCCAAAATTGATTCGATGTCACATTACTTCTTTTTGTACCTTCCTTCCTGAACATCTCAAGCATCCAATCTCTACGCGACTCCCTCGTATTTTCACCTATTGCCTTCACTAATTTTTTAGACGTATGTTCTTTAAATCTACCTAATAGTGTTGCCGGATCATTATTTTTTGCTCTGATGATCAAATGAAGATGACTGGACATGATACACCAGCAATATAACTCTAAGCCCAATTTTTGCTTGCAGTGAATAAGACTCTCAACAATGAGGTCGCAGTAAACAGGCCTAATAAATACATAAACCCAGTTTACAGTTGCAAAACTCACAAAATATAAACCTTCTTTATTTAGAAATTTGTATTTTCTACTCATAGAAATTGAAGTTAATTCAATCTTGATTGAGGAGGTATTCTAAAGAGGGAACGGACAGAATTAATTAGGGAACGGTTTCGGTTTTATTTGGTAAAGCACACGCGGCACGCGTGCGCTAGCATAAATATAGGTAAGCTAAACAACCCTACCTTGTTCAAGCTTCAACGTAAACTTGATACTTGCCGGCATTTCATGCTGATAGTGACTGACGTAAATGAGGGTCAGATCACTCATTCCACAGATCTCGTCAATAAGATTTTTAAATTGTTCCTGCCGCTCAAAATCTAGTCCCAGGCAAGGCTCATCCAAAATTAACAGAGAAGGATTCTTTACCATTGCTCTGGCCAGCATGCAGATGCGCTGAATACTTACCGGAACATTGCGTATCAATTCACTGGCAAATTCGCTGATATGCAGTAATTTCATCCAGCGCAATGAGGTTTCGGCCCTGGATTTAACTGACACACGGAACAAGCCAAGCGTATCATCAAATCCTGATTCTATGACCTGCAGACAGGTACTCTCCATTGGGAAATACTGAAAAAATTCCGGCGACACATAGCCGATCTTCTTTTTTATCTCCCAAATACTCTCTCCGCTACCCTTTCGCTGGTCAAAGAGGGTGATTTTATTTGCAAAAGCCTGCGGATTATCGCCGTTTATGAGACTTAACAAAGTAGATTTCCCGGCTCCATTATGTCCTGTCAGAGCCCATCTCTCCCCCTCCCTTACTTGCCAGTTTACCTGATCAAGAATCTGCTTTTCACCATATTTGATCGAAACATTTTCCATTCCGATAATAGTATCATAAACAACCGATGGAGTAACTGAAAGTAGCTGCTTAAGTTCTTCCGTATTCGTTTGTTTTTGCTCACCGGTATAAAAACTATCCGGCTTAAACTCATTTGCAGGGCATTGACTGATCATTTTGCCATTTTCCAATACCGCCACATGGGTGATCGCATCGGGAATTTCTGTGGATGGAGTTGCCATAATGATGCTGATCCCCGATCCAGAAATTTCAGAAATAAGTGCACTGAAATCCTGGCGGGCAGCAACATCAAGTCCATTCAGCGGGTTATCAAGCAGGAGTAATAATGGATTTTTCATCAGTGCTGCGCCAAGCATCAATCTTTTGGTTTCACCATTGGATAATTTAATAAGCTCCTTATCAAGCAAATGTGTCAGACTTAAACGTTCTGTCACCCTTTGAATGGTCCATGCACCCGAAGCGTTCACAACCTTAATAGTTGAAAGATATGTGGCTACGGTATCCGCATCTTCAGAATCGCATGAATTAAAACGCTGCTGATAATAGAAGTCGCTGGTATTGGAAAGGTTTCGAAATTCATGTCTGGCAGACACTTGTGTCATCAGTTTATACCTGTTAAACAAGGGATCATCCTGATGATGCTCCTGAATATGGCGATCAAAATACGGAAAGTGTGCTTCACCTCTTGCCATGGAGGCTTTGCCCATGATAAAATCAAGAAACGTACTTTTTCCGGAGCCGCTCTTACCAACCAAAGCCCAGTTCTGGCCCTTTTCAAGACTGAAATCGAGTCCCTCAAAAACAAGAGAATTATATTGGCGGATGCTAACGTTGCGGTATGATATAAGGAGATTATTCACAGAAGGTATTATAAAACATGACTTTCTCAAAACTATTGTTTTCAGATTCAAGAACAAAGCAAGATTAAATTGCCTGCTTGTTATTTTAAAAACTGAGCAATTATTTTATGCCGGTATGTGGGCAAAGATATTGATATTGCCATTATTGAAACTCTGAGAAACTATTATTCCATCAGGAGAATTAGCCATTGGCTTTAACTCAGTAGCGCTAAGGACAGAAATTAAGATCGTTTTGAGCTTTCAGAAATTTTGGCATGATAGCTGCAGATTAACTTTGCTGGAAATTTTCAGGATTAAAGTCTTTCATGAATTACATTAAAAAAAATATTGAAATTCACTAAAACGAATTAATATTTGGGCTTAAAACAATATAAGCTTTTACGCGTCTGATCATCTACCAATGAACATGCTATCTTTAAAAAATATACCTGTTTTTCATTTTTCTCCTGCAGCAAGTATCATTCTGCAGACAGACTCCCCCGATTTCAGGATCGCTGAAGTAAATGCAGCATTTCTCCAGGCTACCAATACCAAAAAGGCCGATCTGATCGGAAAATGCATTTTCGATGTTTTAACACCGGAAAATGGGGATGACACTTCAGACAGCAGGAAAACTTTAAAAACAACTTTAAATCAGGTAATGCTGTTAAAGAAGCCCCATAAAATACCTCTGCAAAAATATAGGGTGTTCGGTCCCGGAAACAAAGGAAATGACGACCACTTCTGGACCTGCGATACCTATCCTCTGATCAATGAACATGGAATTGTTGAATATATCGTTCATACAATAACTGAAGTTAACGACTTGCTGGTGTCCGGCGAAAGCGAAAATGCCCTGAACAATAAACTCCTGCTGGATAAGAGTTTTCAGCACCCGCTGTTTAATGATTATCCGGATGGTATTTTCACACTCGATAAGCAAGGAAATTTTCTGAGTGTCAATAATGTGATGCTTGATCTGGCTGAATGTACGAAAGAAGAATTACTCAAACTATCCTTTATTCCGTTTATAGCCGAAGAAGATTTGGAAGATGCATTTAATTATTTTCAGCAAACCATCAAAGGGGATATTATTAATTTCGATATCAGAGTAAAGACCAGACTTGGGAAAGCGAGAATTCTGAATATTACGAATATTCCAATCGTAATCCACAAGGAAGTTATCGGTGTTTATGGAATAGCAAAAGATATCACTCATGTGAAAGAAGCTGAAAAACAGCTTGAAGTATACCACAAGAGGGTAGCTAATATTCTGGAAAGTATTACTGACGGTTTTTTTGCTGTGGATCATCAATGGAAAGTTACCTATTGGAACCGGGAGGCTGAACGGATTTTAATTAAATCACGCGAGGAAATGATGGACAAAAATCTTTGGGAGAAATACCCTGAAGCAATTCCACTGAAATTTTACAGCGAATATCATAAAGCTATGAACGATCAGGTTTCTGTCCACTTCGAAGAGTACCTGCCTTCTGTTGACCTCTGGTGTGAAGTATCAGCTTTCCCCTCCGAAGATGGCTTATCCATTTATTTTAGAGATATAAGTAACAGAAAAAAAGTTGAGAATGAACTTAATCTGGAAAAAGAAAAATACAGGAATCTGTTTAATTTCAGCCCGATCCCTCAATGGGTGTATGATGTAGAAACATTCCGTTTCCTGGACGTAAATAATGCAGCAATCAGACATTATGGTTATACCAGGAAAGAATTTCTTTCCATGACCATTCAGGCGATCACACTTTCAGATGACCTGGGCCATTTGAAAGAGATCATTGCCGCGAAAGTTAAAGCCAAACTTTTCAATCAGGAAAAGATCAGGAACCAGAAAAAATCAGGCGAAATTATTTATGTCAATATTGAAGCGAATACCATTCAATTTGAAGGAAGAGATGCAAGGCTGGTTATTGCAACAGACATAACAGACAATATCAAATCAGAACAGGCTTTAAAATTAAGCGAACAGCGATTTAAAGCTCTGGTACAGGATGGGTCTGATCTGATTGCCATCCTGGATACAGATGGTAATTATCAGTATGTGAGTCCCACCAGCAAATCCATTTTAGGTATAGATGCAGATTCCTTTATCGGGAAAAATGCGTTTGACTTTATTCACAAGGATGATAAAGAATTGGTTAAGAGTCAATTCGACATGTTATCTGTTCAGAAACGGGTTGAAGTTTCAGCGTTTCGCTTTTTAGATGGGAATAATAAATTTCGCTGGGTCGAGACTATTATCACTGATATGAGTGATGACCCGGTCATTGCCGGCATTGTAGCCAATTCAAGAGATGTGACCCGGCGTATTGAAGATGAGAATAAAATCAAAGCCGGACTGGAACGATATAATATTGTCTCAAAAGCCACCAGCGACACAATTTATGATTTTAACTTCTTAACAAATGAAGTCGTTTGGAATAAAGGAATACATGGAATTTTCGGTCATAAACTGGTTGCAGATACAACTACACAGGAATGGTGGTTGAAAAACGTTCATCCGGAAGACGCGAAACGAACAGTCCAAAATTTTGAAAACTGTATAAAGAATAAGAAGCCCAGATGGAAAGCTGAATATCGTTTCCGTTCAGCAGACGGAACTTATCGCTATGTGCTCGACAGAAGTTTCTTGATTTATAACGAGGAGGGTGAACCTGTAAAAATGATCGGGGCCATACAGGATATTACTGAACAAATAAATTATATACAGGCCATTGAAGATCAAAATACAAGGTTACGTGAAATAGCCTGGTTTCAGTCGCATGTGGTCAGGGCACCGCTTGCCCGCATCATGGGATTAACAGATATCCTTAAAAATGCAGAAGGTGAAACCTATTATTCTGAATTACTCGCGCATATCTTAACCTCAGCACAGGAACTTGATGATGTGATCCGCTCTATCGTTATGCGATCTGCAGAAGTTGAAAATGAACCCGCAGCAAAAATTGAAATAGATTTGTGATAATTGATCGCTACTGCAAAAAAATGTGACTATCATTTATTTACCATCCAATTAAATTCATTAGCTTAATAACATTGAGCAGACACCTGAAGAGGGCATGTGCTTATGGACACATGAGGCACGCGTAAGCCAGTATCAATTAATCAATACCATTTCTTCAAACAATTTTTCAATCGTTTCATCCGGATCATCACAAAAACCGGGATGCACTTTAGATGTTTGTAAAACCGTACTCCTGGTAGCAGTTAACCAGCGAAAACGGGATGCAATATCCAGTTTTGCTATCGGCCCGGCATCTTTATCTCCCATGCTTATCTGGCAGAAAGCATCCAGATTCTCCCTGATCTCTGTCAGGTCTGTTCGGGGTGAAAAAACTTTCATCCTTTCCTCATCCAGCCAGCATTTTGCACGCAGAAATTTCTGTCCGGAGCAATACAGGATCACCCCAACATTTAAAAACTCTTCGCGCTCCACCCTTGGTACAACGCGGATTACAGCATACTCAAATAAGTGCTTCTCTCGCATTTCGGGCTTCGTTTATAAATATTTCTGAACTTTTCAGACGCATTTCAAGGAATTTAATATAAGCCTGGCGATGCTCTTCCTTCGTACTAAAAAAACCATCTTCCAACCATTCATCAGGTATCAGTGATACAATAGATTGAATTCGCTCTAAACTCAGCAGTGGCCTGAATTCCTTGTCAACGGTTTCCAATGCAGATGCCTGTGGCAGCAAGACATGGTCTTTGATCAGGCTAAATGCCTTTTGAGACTGCTCCTCCCAATTTTGCCAGGAATGATGAAAATAAAGCGCTGCCCCATGATCGATCAGCCATAATTCCTTATGCCAGATCAGCATATTGGTGTTACGGCAGGTACGATCCATATTCATCAGCAAAGCATCAAGCCATACGATCTTCGAAGCCAGTTCTTCATCAATGGTATTGACCGCAGGATCATAAGTAATCGCTCCCGAAAGATAATGCAAACCAAGATTTAAGCCCACACTAAACTTAAGCAGATCCTGAATCTCTTCATCCGCTTCTGTCCGACCGAAGGCCTCATCCAGACTGGCAAAAACCAGTTCAGGCACCCTCAATCCCAGTAATCTGGCAATCTCTCCTCCAATAAGTTCAGCGATCAGAGCTCTCGGACCCTGTCCCGCTCCGCGAAACTTGATCACATACAAAAAGCCATCATCTGCTTCCGCAATCGCAGGCATAGAACCGCCTTCCCTCAGGGGAGTTACATAACGGGTCACATTGACTGATCGGAGTGCGGATTGCATGGTATTATATTGTTATACAATTGATTATCTGAATTCTTTAAGCACACGCGGCACGCGTGCGCTAGCGTTTTGTTTAAGCACACGCGGAACGGCGTGCGCTAGCGCAATTTTAGCTTACCTAACCTGTCCCTGTCCCCGTATGATCCATTTTTCAGTCACCAGCTTTTCCAGTGCAAAAGGACCACGGGCATGTAATTTTTGAGTAGAGATTCCGATCTCTGCTCCCAGTCCGAAGACACCTCCATCCGTAAATCGTGTCGAGGCATTTGTAAAAACTGCAGCCGCATCCACCTCATTCAGGAAGCGCTCGCAGTACTCCATATTTTTAGAGATGATGGCTTCCGAATGTTTGGAAGAAAATTTACGGATATGTTTCAGCGCCTCATCAAATCCACCAACTGTTTTTACAGAGCATTTAAAATCAAGAAATTCCCGCCCAAAGTCATCCTCCACAGCTTCTCTTAGAAATGGATAATTCAACTGCTTCAAAATGGTGTAAGATTCCGGATCAGCAAAGATCTCCACTTCATAGGACTCCAGTTTGGGAGCCAAAAGACTTAGTAAGGGTTCCAGAATTTCTCTTTCTGCAATGACCGTATCCAGTGAATTACAAACTGAGGGACGGGAGACCTTGGCATTGGTTACGATATTTGCGGCACTTTCAAGATCAGCAGAAGCTTCCACATAGGTATGACAAACGCCTGCCCCTGTCTCAATAACAGGCACTGAAGCATGCTCACGCACATAATCGATCAGTTGCTGTGAGCCCCTTGGAATTAAAATATCCACATATTTTGTCGCCGTGAGCAGTTCAGGCATGAATTTCCTGTCTGTAGGAAGTAGCTGAACGATACTCACATCCAGATCAAAGCTTGCCAGAACCTCCTGAATCAGTGCGACCAGGTAAGTATTGGTATAAAAAGCATCAGTCCCACCTCTCAGCAGGCATACATTGCCAGATTGAATGCATAAAGCTGCAACATCAATGGTCACGTTGGGCCTCGACTCATAAATTACCCCAACTACACCCAGGGGGACTGTTATTTTCTGAACGAGCAGTCCATTATCCAGAATCCTTTCCGAAAGCAGACGATTACTCGGATCAGGAAGAGCAGCAATATCCTCCACACTTTTGGCAAGGTCTTCTATTCTGATGGAAGAAAGCAATAGGCGGTCTTTCTTCGGATCAGTATCCGGCATCCGGTCGAGATCCAGTTTATTTTCAGCAATAATGGTGTCAGTCTTTTCCCTGATCTTTGCTGCCAATGATTTCAGTATATCTGCTTTTTCATCATCACTGAGAAGCTTCACCGCTATGGTTGCCTGCGAGGCCTGTTCAAGAAGAGATTGTATCGATTCCATGATAAAAATTTACAGTAAAACAATATTATCGGCATGCGCCACTTCCAGGTTTTTTACTTTGGTATTAGTCGCCAGCGTAGCCGAATCGATCTTCGCAATAGCCACAGCTACAGCATTATTGTCTTCATCAAGAATTTCGATTATCTCGCCATTCTCAAAACCTGTCAGTACTTTCTTAATTCCTACTGCAAGCAGACTATGCCTGTCTTTCAGCGCTTTAGAGGCCCCTGCATCGATCTGTATCCGCCCGCGGACCAGGCTACCACTGGCCAGCCACTTTTTACGTGCAGGAAGATCACTCTTCTGAGGCAGGCATAAAGTACCAGTTGAACCTTCCAGAGCTTTTATAATCCCATTGTCAGTTCGGATACCAAATATCACCACCCGTATTCCCATTTGATTGGCCAGGCGGGCAAAATTCAATTTAGAGGTCATGCCCCCCAAACCGGAAGCAGATTTTTCCTTGTTTGCTAAAAGCAGGATCTTCTTATCTGTGGTATCCAGCTCCGGAATAACTTTCCCATTTCCATCCAGAACACCGGGGACAGATGTGCTAAACAATACCTGAGAAGCACCAAAACCAACAGCGATCAGGGTGGCCAGCTCATCATTATCAGAAAATTTCAATTCCAGGTTACTCACCACATCATTTTCATTGGCGATCGGGATGATATTGCTCGCCCAAAGCTCCTCATAGGTTTTCTTGAGCTGCAGGAACTGATCACGGTTCGAAAAATGATGCCGCTCACAAAGACTTTGCGCAATGGCAATGCCATGCGGTGAAAAATATTTGGCGTATGTATTTAATAAAAGCGGATTCCCAACAGATGCCGCTGCTTTCTTCTCATTCAGCGTACCTCCATAATTCTTTAGAAACTTCTTTCCTGCAGCAACTGCACCTGATGAAACGATCACCAAATTATATTCCTTATGGATAGATGCCACTTGTAAGGCTATTTCTTCAATCACTAACTCATCAAGCTCCCCATCTGTGGTAGTGATTGATGCCGTTCCAAACTTAAGTACGAGTATAGGTTTTGCCACTTTATATGTATATGAAGCGAATTTAAGGATTTTTTAGGTAGGTGGTGAGTGGTAATGAAGCGTTTTAATATTTATTTGGAACTCCGCTAGCGCGCGCGCCACGCGTGCTAAATCAGTCTCTGAATACTAATTTTTAAGCATGATTTGTTTCTGGAATTAGTTTGGCACACGCGGCACGCGTGCGCCAGCAACCGCTAGCAATCAATAAATCAACGTCACCGCACCCGAAAGCACCTGCTTCCCAGCCCGGCTCGAAATCTTATAATAATAAGTCCCCTGCGGGAGCACCTCTCCCTGAAAATACCCATCCCAGGCCTTAGTATAAGCCATACTTTCGAAAACCAGCTTCCCATAACGGTTATAAACCTGAACCATAGCTGTATTGTCAGCATCCAATCCAGGAAGCGTCCATTGATCATTGATGCCATCCCCATTGGGAGTAAAAGTATTCGCATTCAGGGTAAAAAAATCGGAGAAAATGCTGAATTCCCGGAAAACAGTAACCGGATTGTAATTCTCATTCCCGGCCTGACTAGCCTCAATAATTACTTTACCCGAAGAGTTGATACTTACCTGATCAGGTGGAATGATGGATGCAATAGCCGGCGCATTACTGGTAAAAGTAACCGGCAATCCCGAATTAACCGTCGCATTCAGCCTGAAGCTCAACTCACTCAATTTTTTATTCGGGATAGGCTCAAAATCCATCGCCTGATCAGCCTTGCTGATCAAAAGCTTGCCATCCACATACGAAATAGAATAATTTGCAGCCAAAGCAGCACTGGCAACAATGGGATAAATACCGGGCGATGAACTGATCGATGCAGAAGTTGAGATCACAGGTAATTTCTCAAGGACCGACACCCCTTCCCCGGGCACAAAACCATTATAAACAGCGGTCAATTCCGGATTTGGAATACCATAGCTCCGGGTCTGATCATTAACCGTGATGCTTAGATCTCTGGGCTTAACCGTTAAAATTTGCGAAGCATTAATTGCCCGGTTATCCGACTGAGAAGCGGTGATCAGAGTTAAACCTACACCCCTGATCTTAATCTGACCGGTAACAGTTATGCTTGCAACCTGGCTATCACTGCTCATATAAACCATTGTACTCGAGGGATTTGCATGAACAGCACCCGGAGGAAAATCTGCATCGCCATAGATTCTGACAGGAATTGGCGGGAAAGAAATAGACTGAAGTGATGAAGCAGAAAGTACCAGCAGGTTAAAACTTTCAGAATTACTGCATCCCGCGGCATTGGTAACCGTGTAGGTGATTGTTACGGCACCTTCCGCTAGCGCGCTGACCTGTCCGCTGCTGGCATTCACTGTTGCAATCGCATTCGAGCTGCTTGTCCACACCCCATTAGCCGTAGCAGAAACCAGTTTGCTAGTAGATCCCACAGCCAAACTGCCAGCGCCGGTAATTGGGGAGATCTTTGGCAGTTCCGGAATCACAAGCGTGAAAATAGAACCTGTACTGCTTTCTCCCGTACGAGTGTTCTTCACTCTCAAAGCCCCATTATAAACTCCATCAGCGAGCAAGGCAGGCAATTTCACCAAAATACTTCCGGGAGGCAGAGGCTGATCGTTCACATTCGTCAGTCCGGCAGCCAGCCCCTCTGCATCCCATTCAATGCTATACAGATCCGGGTCACCCTCCGTTGCGGTATACGAAAACCGGGTTTCCGTTAAGCCTTTACAGAATAAGGAACTATACTCATTGAGGGTAATGGAAATGGCCGGACCGGTAGTAAATATCCAGCTGGCCCCCTGAAGATTATTATCTATATTTCCTGCAATAATAGCAGTTGAGCCATCCGCACTTAAAGCAAGGGAGTGCCCCTGGTTAGCCAAACCTTTGCTTCCGGTGCCGGTTAATTTAGGCCCCCGCTGCAGCCATTTGGAATCTGTCCAGGTATAAACCCATACCGCTCCATTCGTCCAGTTATCTTTATATCCTCCTACAAGCGAGGTATTTCCGTCGGCACTGATCGACACCGACCAACCCTGAGCAGCATCTGCCGAACTTCCTGTACCCACCATTTTCAATCCCTTGCGAATCCATTCTGCACCATTCTTTTGAAACACCCATGCCGCACCCCTGGCATTCCCGTCTACCGAGCCCCCTACAATGGCATTGGCACCATCGGCACTCAGCGCGACAGATATTCCCTGCCATTTCGTACTCACATAATCAGTAATAGCCAGCTTTTTAGGCTGCCTGTCCCATGTGGAAGAGCTCTTCACAAAAACATAGGCTGCTCCCTCCTGCGAATTCTCCAGAGGTGCACCCACAATGGCTGTATTCCCATCGGCACTCAATCCCACGGAAATACCCTGCCCCTGCGATCCATTCACATTGGTATCATCAAACAGTTTACCGCCATCCTGGGTCCAGACATTGCCCGTTCTGATAAAGACCCAGGCTGCGCCACGGCTGGAGCTATCATAGGGTCCACCCACAATGACCGTATTTCCATCGGCACTCATCCCAACCGAAAAACCCTGGCTTACAGGCAAAAATGTGGCATCGGTATCTGTCCCGACTAACTTATCCCCCTGCTGAGTCCAGATACCATTCTTCCGCGTAAAGATCCAGATCGCACCCATCCCTTTATTATCATTATTACCGCCAATGACTACGGTATTTCCATCGGCACTGATGCCCACAGATTTTCCCTGATGTGCCGGACCGACATTACCGCTTCCCACCAATTTTGGTCCCTGCTGAGTCCAGATGCCATTATTCCGAACATAGATCCATGCCGCACCTTGCTGAGCATTATCAGAAGAACCGCCAACAATCGCCGTATTTCCATCGGCACTGATGGCCGCCGACCTGCCAAGTCCGCCTTCACCGATACTGCCTCCGCCGACCAGTTTTGGACCTTGTTGAGTATTAGGATAGGGCGTATTGAGAAGTGTAAACTGACTTGTACTATTAGATGAACCAAAAGAATTTTTTACTGAAATCAAGCCTGCGACAGCACCGGGCATCACATAGGCAGTAATGGAAGTCGCCGAACTGGCAATGACCAATGCCGCCTTTCCCCCGATCTGAACGGATTCCGGAGTGTTCAATCCTGTCCCGGAAATAGAAACCAGCGTTCCCACAGCACCCTGAGAGGGCGAAAACGAGCTGATAACAGGCGCCTGGGCATTCGAATCTGTAAAATACAAGAAGGCCCATAAAAAGACCAGATTTGTGATTAGATTCTTCATTTTCTTTAAAATATCCGTTTCAGAATAAGGCGGATAATATTACCGGAGATCTGCCAATGGTGTCCTAACTTAAATATGTAGTTTTTTCATCAGAAAAGCAAAACAGAAACAGGCAAACCTTGTTTACTTTTCAATGAATTGATCTTTCACTCTATGAAGATACGCAGGATGAGCTTTTTTGGATGCCATTGCATTGAATTTATTCCATTTGCATCCTGAAATAATTCGTTTTTTCTATCTTTATTATCAACCAAGAAAAAACAGGTATGAAAAAACTACTTTTTATCGCAGCGATCTCCTTAACAGCCTGCAATATGCCAAACAAAGAGAAAGAAACTGAGCAGAAAGCTTCCGTTCAGAAACATGAGCTAATTGAAAAATGGGAAAGCGACAGCCTGCTGAAAGTCCCTGAATCAGTACTTTTTGATAAAGCCAGTCAGCTATTATTTGTCAGCAATGTAGATGGAACTGATCCCTGGAAAGCAGATGGGAAAGGCTCGATCGCTAAGGTAGGATTGGATGGAAAGATCATTGCGGCAGAATGGGTTTCCGGAATGAATGCACCTAAAGGTATGGGCATGTACAATGGTAAATTATACGCTGCCGACCTGAATGCAATCGTAGTTATTGACATCGCAACGGGTAAGATCGAAAAGAGCATCCCCATTGAATCAGCAACCGGACTAAATGACATCAGCATCGACCCGAATGGTGCGATTTACGTGACCGATTACCTGGCTAAAAAATTATATAAAGTAGAAAACGAAAAGGCAGAGCTGCTTGCTGAAAACCTAAGCCAGCCAAATGGCGTGCTATTCCACGATAATGTACTCTATGTTCTGGATGGTACCGGCATGTATAAAATGAATGATGATAAAAAACTGACGCTGATCGCGGATGGCATGGAAGGCGGAATTGACGGCATTGAACACGTTCAGGACAATGAATTCATCGTTTCCTGCTGGGAAGGCGCCCTTTGGTACGTAAACACCGATGGCAGCAAACAACTGCTGATGGACACCCGCGCCGCCAAAAGAAGCACCGCAGATATCGGCTTTGATCCGGCAACAAAAACGCTGTATGTTCCTACATTTTTCAGGAATACGGTGGTGGCTTATGAGGTGAAGTAGGAAGGGGAAAGCCAAAAGCGGAAAGGGGAAAGCTGAAAGCGGAAGGGGAAAGCCAAAAGCGGAAAGGGGAAAGCGGAAAGCTAAATTTGAAAATGTGCTCATAGATGACAATTTTTCATCTTAAAGCACAATTTTCCTAGGCGTCTAGTGTCCACCGCTGGTCCAAAGGACTCCATTGGAGCGGGGGAATTAAAGGGGGTGGTTCTTCACTAACCAATTATAAAGAGCGAGGAACCAGGACGATGAAGTGATAATTTGAAATCAGCAGTATTTATTCAGACCTCTGACTTCAGACTTCAGAACCCTGACAAAAGAACCAAGAGCCAAGAACCAAGACATTGTGTACGTCCCTGATATAGGTTGACCATAAAAGTCAAGTTATATGAAAGCAAATTTACAGCAAATCAAGAAAACCCGTTGTTATTCTGAAGGATTC
>NZ_FNHH01000023.1 GCF_900103545.1 Daejeonella rubra | reverse complement strand
TTTTCATACATCAATATACTGATTATCAATATATTATGCAAATTAACTTGTATATTTATTCCATAAAAAAGAGGCTGTCCTTTTGAGACAGCCTCTTTTTTGTTAGTATTTTATAACTATGATTTTAATTTCAATATCTATTTAACATAATATTAATTATAAGACAATTGTAAAATTATAAAATATCTGTTCAATTTATCCTGAACTTAGGTAAAGTATATCATCTGTAATCCTTCCTTACAAAAACAGACATTACTATTGAATCTTTTGAATAATTGCTAAAATGCCAAATTATATGATGCAAAAAAGGTGTAAATGTTGTTATTAAGAAACTTGAAGATTCAATTTACATCACTAATATTTTATTTGATTATGTTATTGTTCTGATATTTCATTCCTTAGGATAGTCCAGAGGCACATTATGCATTTAGTTTACCAGAAATACATGCTTCATTTACTTTTTTTTTGTTTTCAATCTATTTGAGTACATTTGCACATTATATATTTAAAAATAAAACAATGTCAGAAGGTACAGTAAAATTTTTTAATGAAACTAAAGGGTTCGGATTCATCGTTCCTGCAGATGGTAGTGAAGATGTATTCGTTCATTCATCTGGTCTAATTGATCAAATTCGTGAAAACGATAAGGTTGAATATGAAGTTGAGCGTGGCAAAAAAGGCCTTAACGCTGTTAATGTGAAAGTTGTTTACTAAATCAACATAAATCATTGAACATAGAAAAGCATGTCGTGAGACATGCTTTTCTTGTTTACAACAAATCTTAATTAAATTTAATCAAAGATTGGTTCAATGGAACTTTCGTTCCTAATTCTGACCTGTAACAGTTCATAGATTATAGTGATATTTACTGATTTTCAATCTATTTGAGTATCTTGTAATATTATACAATTAAATAAAAAACACAATGCAATCAGGTACTGTAAAATTTTTCAATGAAAGTAAAGGGTTTGGGTTTATTGTCCCTTCAAATGGTGACTCTGAAGTTTTCGTTCATTCATCAGGTCTTATTGATCGAATTCGCGAAAACGATAGTGTTGAATATGAAGTAGAGAATGGTAAAAAAGGCCTTAACGCCGTTAATGTGAAAGTTGTTGGATAAATCAGCATAGAGCATTTAACTAAGAAAAGCATACCCTGAGGTATGCTTTTCTCGTTTAACAACAAATTTAATTACAAAAGATCATTTGCCAGATTGGCAAGTTCACTACGTTCCCCCTTTTGAAGAGTTATATGAGCATATAAAGGATGATTTTTAGCCTTGTCTATCAAATATGACAAACCATTACTCTCAGCATCCAGATAAGGAGTATCAATCTGATAGATATCACCGGTAAATACAATTTTAGTCTCCTCTCCCGCTCTCGAAATAATGGTCTTAATTTCATGAGGAGTCAGATTTTGGGCTTCATCAACAATAAAGAATATTTTGGTTAAAGTTCTTCCTCTGATATATGCTAAAGGTGCAATTGATATCTTTTCAGTAGCTACCAGCTCATCTATTTTAGCCTGTCCCTTTTCATCATCCCCAAGCTGATCCTTAATAAATTTAAGGTTATCCCAAATAGGAGCCATATAAGGATCAATTTTTGATTTAACATCTCCGGGCAGAAATCCTATGTCTTTATTACTTAATGGCACTATAGGTCTTGTGACAAAGATCTGCCTGTAGTTCTTTCTTTGTTCCAGAGCACTGGCCAATGCAAGCAGCGTTTTACCAGTTCCTGCATTACCTTGAATAGTTACCAGTTTAATTGCTGGATTTAACAAAGCATGAATTGCAAATGCTTGCTCAGGATTTCTGGGTTCAATATTATAAACTGCCTGATTTGGGATATATATGAACTCTGATCTTTTATAATCATAATAGGCTCCGACAGTTTTATTTTTCCCGTTCAGTATATAGAAATTATTATCATGAATAATTTTAATTCCGATGGCTGATATAGGTAAAACCTTCTTTTTTATTAATTCATCCAATAACTTATTCGGTATTTTATCAATGATTGTTTTACCGGTATATAGTTCTTCTACATTTTTAACCTTGCCGGTCTCATAATCTTCCGAATACAGGTTTAATGCTTTCGCTTTTAATCTTAAACAAATGTCTTTTGAGACAAGTATGATCTTTTTTGCAGGATATTGTTCCTGCAGGCTCAATGCTGCATTTAATATTCTATGATCAAATTTCCCTTCACCAAAAATCTTCTCTGCATCGGTTGTACCTGGAATATCATCCATAACAACTTTAAACTTGCCTCTACCCTTCCCTTTTAATGGCAGCCATTGATTGATCAGGTTATTTCTGGATATTTCATCCATGAGCCTTATAAAGCTTCTTGCCTCATAGTTACGGGTATCGTTTCCACTTTTAAGATTATCCAACTCTTCCAGTACCTGGATAGGGATTGCTACATCATGCTCTTTAAAGTTCTGTAATGCATCATGGTCATAAAGAATCACTGATGTATCCAGAACAAAGATCTTACCTCGGGTATCCATTGAATTATCTTTTGTCATTTGATATAAAATTAAAGAAAATCGATGGAAGGTTTAATTGGAAATTATATAAAAAAAGAAAACGGAGACCTTACTCTTGCGATTGGGATCTCCGTTTCAACTTTTTCGCAACCGTAATTGCTAAAAGTATTAAGCTTCATTTACTTTAATCGGTTCGTCTCTTCAGTTTTTTCAAACTTTCTGTATCCGTAGCCTTTTACTTTATCATTGCATCCATTCCATAGAATGTTTACAATATAGGTAATGCCTGTCTTTTCGATTTTGTCTTCCAGCCTTGATCTCACGATTTCCGGTCTGAATTGAAAATTAAATTATCCAGAATCTGATGAAGCCCGAGAGCTTCGGATTTAAGGATATTGTTTCAGGCTATCAAAGTACTTCCGACTTAACAATACTAATTTACGGTGAAAACAGGCCTTTGTCAAGAAAAAAATATCTTTATTACACACAGTTTTTTCACAATATCGAATGGATTATTAACATGAATATATTTGATAATAAATTGATTATTAATAGTATACAGTGTATTGGAAAGGTTTATTAACAATTGATAATTTTCTTTTTCTGCACAAAAGTCCTGAGATTCAATTTTTATTAGGCTTATATAACGCACGAAAAAGTAGGTACCGATAATAATATTATCCTGGCGCAGTCATCAGGGAAATGTTTAATCCTGATAATTTTAAATGGATTTACTCAGACCCAAAAATGGGGCATGATCCACTGATCCGCTTAACGGAGAATAGGAATTTGAAAAAAATGGATCAGATTTTTGGATAAAAAGAAAACGGAGACCTTACTCTTGCGATTGGGATCTCCGTTTCAACTTTTTCGCAATCGTAATTGCTAAAAGTATTAAGCCTTATTTACTTTAATCGGTTCGTCTCTTCAGTTTTTTCAAACTTTCAGAATCCGTAGCCTTTTACTTTATCATTGCATCCGTTCCGTAGAATGTTTACAACATAGGTAACGCCTGTCTTTTAGATTTTGTCTTCCAGCCATGATCTCACGATTTCCGGTCTGAATTGAAAATTAAATTATCCAGAATCTGATGAAGCCCGAGAGCTTCGGATTTAAGGATATTGTTTCAGGCTATCAAAGAACTTCCGACTTAACAATACTAATTTACGGTGAAAACTGGCCTCCATCAAGAAAAAATCGTCTTTATTTCCCACATTATTTTCACAATTTATTGTGCGTTACTAACATGAAATTATCTTGTAATTTATTGATTTATAATTAATTAGTCAATAATCTGTGTACTTATTAACATTTCAATTTTATTTTATTTATTCACAATTTGACTGGATTTCAATTTTTGATTGCATAGTTCACGGAGTATAATATTCTTTTAAATTATAAATTTTAAAAATTATCTTAAAATGAACGTTGTTTAACAAAGCATAATTTCAGAATAAGTATTTTTACAGGGAATATTCATGTTATTCAAGGTAAAATGAAACAATCCAGAGAAATAAAGACATTTATTTTTAGTCAATACTTTTCTGATGGCCTTAGAATCACATTTGGTGTACTTCTCCCCTCTCTGATTTTTTATCAGCTAGACCTATTATCCATTGGACTAACTATTTCCTTAGGTGCTGTCTGTACAAGTATTGCCGATAACCAGGGTCCGATAAACCATAAACGAAATGGAATGCTTTATTGCACTATTTTCGTTTTCAGTACAGCTGTATTAACAGGTCTAATTAATAAATACCCCATTCTTATAGGAATTGAGATAGTTTTGTTATCTTTTTTCTTTTCCATGTTTTCAGTTTATGGAAACAGGGCTTCATCAATCGGTACTGCTGCTTTGCTGATCATGATACTAACAATTGATGAAGATGTTATTAAGGATAATGGAGTTTGGGGCCATGCTCTATATATTCTGACGGGGGGAATTTGGTATATGCTTCTGAGTATTTCATTATCCCAGATACGGCCATACAGGTTAACACAACAGGCTTTGGGTGAATGTATAAGGGATGTTTCAACATATGTGAAACTGAAAGCCGAATTTTATAATACGGATAGTGATTTTGATGAAAATTATAAAAAGCTTATTTCTCAGCAAGTGCTGGTACATGAGCATCAGGATTCTTTAAGAGAACTCCTCTTTAAGACCAGATTAATGATCAGGGAGTCGACTCATTTGGGCAGACTGCTCATTCTTGTTTTTGTAGATATTGTTGATCTATTCGAACAGACGATGGCCACACATTATGATTATCAGGCCATTCGCAATACATTCGGTAAAACAGAGTCGCTTAATGAGTTCAATAAAATAATACTAAAGCTTGCTGAAGAACTGGAAAACCTAAGCTATTACATAATTAGCAATGAAAAACCCATCAGGCTGCACGATTTTAAACCTGAACTTGAAAAATTAAAATCGAGCATTGACCAGGTTGAAGAACTGGGTATTAATGGTTTGGTACTTAAAAAGATCCTGATCAATGTAAGGAATATGATCAACCGGGTTGAAAAAATATATAGTTATTTCAATCAAAAACAGCTTTCCGGTCAGAATGATGTGGATTATAGCAAATTTGTTTCTCATGAAGACTTTGATCTTCATAAATTAAATGAAAACCTAAGTCCCAAATCATCTATATTCCGTCATTCAGTGCGGGTTTCGTTGATGTTTTTGATTGGATTTTTGGTTTCTAAGCTATTTCCTGTTGGACATCACAGTTACTGGATACTTTTAACCCTTCTGGTTATCTTAAAGCCTGCTTATAGCCTTACCAGGCAACGAAATGTAGAACGCCTTATAGGAACATTCATAGGTGGAATAGCGGGCGCATTAATTTTAATATATGTGGATGACCAAACGATCCTGTTTGTATTTCTCCTGATCTTTATGGTAGGTACTTATAGCTCCCAGCGTATAAACTACACTGTCAGTGTCCTGTTTATGACACCATATATTTTGATCCTGTTTAGTTTTCTTGGAGAAAATAATTTGAACATTGCAAAAGAACGAATGGTAGATACATTGATTGGATCATTCATTGCATTCTTTTCAAGTTATGTAGTATTGCCAAACTGGGAATATTACCAGTTTAAGAATTTTATGCGCGAGGTATTGATAGCAAACTATCATTATCTTCATAATGTTGCTGAAGAGCTGTCAGGAAAAAAATCTGATGTAATTTCTTATAAACTTGCCCGAAAAGATGTGTATGTAAGTTCAGCAAACCTTGGAAGTGCTTTCCAGCGAATGTTGACTGAGCCAAAAAGTAAGCAGCAAAATATTAAGGAATATCACAAGTTTGTGGTTCTCAACCATATGCTATCATCCTACATAGCAACATTGATGACCAATCTCCATCAGGCAAATTCATTAGAGGTAGATTCTAATCATATTAAATTGATTCGTAAGTCTTTATATACTTTATCTGAAGTAATTAAAAAGATGGATTCTCCGGATTTTAATGAATTGGAAATCTCAGTCACTGAAGTGAAATCAGAGATAATTCAGTCAAGTGAAGCAAAATTATTATCAGAACAATTGGAACTTGTTCATAAGCTCATTTTGGATATTCAAAAACTAAGTCAGGCTTAGTTTTCTGATTCCTTTATTTCTTTTAATACATTACTTATTCTTAATTCAAGTGTATCAGAATCAGTAAATCCTTTTGCGATCAGGTAAAATCCTGTGTCAGATGTTTGTATCAAAACTGCTGGAAAAGATTCAACCCGCAATTGCTTTACTAATGCAAAATCATAATATGCAGCCTCTTTTGATGTATCCAGATTCATTTTCGCTTCAAATTCGTCCGGATCAATACCAAAGTTGACTGCCAGATATCGATATAAATCATAATCATTTGGGTTTTTCCCATCAAAATAAATAGCATTTTGAAGATCATGGACGAATGGTACTGACAGATCCGGAAGGTAAAGCTTAAAGACGGAAAGTGCGATAGAGGGCTTTTCTGAGTCAAGAATCATAGCGCCTTCTTCCAAATGTCTCAGATAGGGTTCTCCGAATTTAATTCCCGTAGTTCTTTCAATTGAATGATAAGCTGATTTAATAAATGGAGCGATCTTATTAATTGATCCAACCTTATCCCCTATCATCATACCACCACTGAGGACCTCGAATTCAAAATCATCTTTATGTTTATCGAAACATTCCATTATAACCTGGCTAAATCCATAGCACCAGCCACATAATGCGTCATATACATAAATGATTCTTAATGGCTTATTCATGGCCTTTTTAATAGAATTATACCGTTTGTATAGCCTCTTTTACAGGACGCCCATTTTTGAATGCTTCACGGGGCTTTAAACCCAGTAATTCAAACATCTGCATATCTTCATTAAATGAAGGATTAGGCGTGGTTAATAACTTGTCGCCGGCAAATATGGAATTTGCACCTGCCATAAAACAAAATGCCTGATCGGTCAGGCTCATTTCAGTTCTGCCAGCGGATAAACGTACCACTGTTTTAGGCATTATAATTCTTGCTGTTGCAATCATTCTCACCATCTCCCATACAGATACACGAGGTTGATCTGCTAAAGGTGTTCCCTTTACCGGAACCAGCGCATTAACAGGTACAGATTCCGGGTGCTTTGACATATTTGATAATGTTTTAAGCATGGAGATCCTATCTTCAACTGTTTCTCCTAATCCGATGATACCTCCACTGCAAACTGTAAGTTTCGCTTTTCGTGCATTATCAATAGTTTTTAAACGATCATCATAAGTCCTGGTAGTAATAATACGCTTATAATCTTCTTCAGAAGTGTCTAAATTATGATTGTAAGCATATAGTCCTGCATCAGCTAATCGCTGGGCCTGAGATTCTGTAAGCATACCCAGGGTACAGCAAACCTCCATATCTAGGGCATTTACAGAACTAACCATTTCAATTACTCTGTCAAAATCACGATTATCTCTTACTTCACGCCATGCTGCTCCCATACATAAACGAGAGGCACCGGCATCTTTGGCTTTTTTAGCGGCTTCTGTTACCTGTTCAACTGACATTAAGGCCTGAACCTCCAGATCTGTATGATATCTTGCTGCTTGCGGGCAATACGAACAATCTTCAGGGCAACCGCCGGTCTTTATGGACAAAAGACTGCTTATCTGAACTTCAGAGTAATCTTTATTCTCTCTGTGTACGGTTGCTGCGCGATACACTAAATCGAGCAGAGGACTATGATATATTTCTGCAATTTCTTCTTTTGTCCAGTTATTTCTGATCTCAGTCATAGAGTTATTCCGCTTTTTAAAACGATGAGCAAATTTAAAATAAAATAGTAAGGCTGAAAATCAAAGGTTCAATAAATTATAAGATAAGCTTACTGGCTAAACCTAAGAGTAATAGAAATCCAAATACGTCGGTAAAAGTGGTTATTATTATAGATGAAGCTATTGCAGGGTCAATTCCAACTCTTTTAAGAACCAGAGGTATAGCAGATCCAGCTATCCCTGCAATGATCAGATTTCCTGTCATGGCGATGAAAATAACAATTCCCAGCATTGGATTCTGATCGTAAAATAAGGCAAATAAAAATACGATAAAGCCAATTGTTGCACCATTGATCAACCCAACTGTAAATTCTTTCAAAACTGTTCTGTAAGCCTGATTATCAGAAAGGTCGTTCAATGAAATACGCCTTACCGTAACTGCAAGAGCCTGTGTAGCTGCATTTCCTCCCATACCGGCTATAATTACCATGTAGCCGGCAAGGACTCCCAAGCTTGCAATTGTGCTGTCAAAATAACGAATGATCGATGCTGCTAAAAAAGCAGTTCCAAGATTTAAAACCAACCATGGTAAACGACTTTTAACAGCTTCCTTCCAGTTTCCTGCAAGTTCTTCATCCTCTGATACCCCTGATATCTTTAATATATCTTCGGTATTTTCTTCCTCCATAACATCGATCACATCATCGAAGGTTATTCGTCCCAATAGATGCATTTCATCATCCACAACCGGAATACTGGTAAGATTATATTGAGAAATTAATTTGGCTACTTCTTCCTGATCAGTATCGGCTTTAACATAAACAAAATCGGATTTAATTAATTCTTTGATTCTGACATTGTTACGGGCTTTAATAATATCCTTTAAGGATACAATACCAAGTAATATATTCTGATCATTAATTACATTAATGGTATAGAACTCCTCCATCTCTTCAGATTGGTGGATAATCTCTTCTATGGCGTCTTTTTTTATTAAATACTCATTGATCTTGATCACCTGAGTATTCATCAAACCACCGGCAGTATCTTCCTCGTACTTTAGTAAAGAACGAATATTGGAAGCATCTTCTTCATCAAGTTCCTGAAGGATCTCACGCTGCTGTTCTTCAGGCAACTGGCTGATAATATCTGTTGCATCATCATAATCCAGTTCTTCAACTATTTCTGAACGTCTTTCCGGATGCAGGTTTTCCAGAAGCTTCTCGGGATGAAATTCAGAATCCATCTCGGAAATAACCTCAGAGGCTAATTCAGCAGGTAAAATGCTGATTATTCTTTCCCTTGATTCCTGGGATAAACTTTCGAAGAGAATTGCAATTTCTGATGGGTGATATTCAGAAATAAGTTCTTTCAAAGCAGCATCGTCCTCTTCCAGGGCACGCTTGATCTTTAAAAGATCTGATTTATCTAGCTCAAAAGACTGCATTTGTTAAAAGTAGGAAATTGAGATGAGAAATGATTGATTTTTGTCTTTTGAAGATCATCCAATTGCAGAAAAATCTTGAAAACTACCTGTTTTATAGATCAGCTTTTATTAAGCCATCCTTTACGCCAAAAATAGATCATTTGTGCAATGGCAATGATGAGCATCCCTCCCATTGTATACAGATATCCATTTTCATTGTACAGTTCGGGCATATTATTATTCAGAAATTTACCTGTTTTGGGATCTTCAATGGCGAAATTCATCCCATAAACACCTGCAATGAATGTTAGAGGTATAAAAATAGATGAAATAATTGTAAGTACTTTCATGATCTCATTCATACGCTGGCTTATGAGTGTTAAGTTCATATCAATAAGACTGGTTGTGAGATCCTTATAGTTTTCAATCAAATCAATGATCTGCATGGTATGATCATAAGTATCCTTTAGATAGGTTCTTGAAGTTTTACCAATAAGTTTAGAATCACTCCTGATCATGTCATTGATCTTATCTCGTTCTGGCCAAGCAGCCCTTCTAATGCTGATCATCTCCCTTTTAATGTTTTGAGTCTGAAACATGAGTGATTTATCAGCTCTTCGGTATAATAACTCTTCAATTGTTTCAAGTTCATCTCCAAGTTTATAGATGAGAGTGAAATAATTGTCTAGAATGAGATCATTTAGTGCATATAACAAGTAGGATGATCCAGCACTTCTGATATTTCCTTTTCCTCCTTTTAATCGATTTATGACAGGTGAGATATTATTAGAATAATTTTCCTGGAAACTGATCAGTAATTTGGGAAATAATATAAACGAAACCTGTTCATTTTCAATTTCAAGTTGTTCATCAACATAGAGCATTCGG
The DNA here is from genome assembly GCF_900103545.1 of Daejeonella rubra. Classification (GTDB taxonomy): domain Bacteria; phylum Bacteroidota; class Bacteroidia; order Sphingobacteriales; family Sphingobacteriaceae; genus Daejeonella; species Daejeonella rubra. The sequence goes on along the minus strand of NZ_FNHH01000023.1, from coordinate 51,878 downwards.
CTAACTACAAATAAATAATCTTCGTATTCATCCAATTTAGGTCTCTGCCTGCAGTCGGCAATGTCCTCTATTACAAGTTTATTAATACTAAACTTCTTTTCAATGTAGGTTAACAGGTCAGCATCACCAATTCCTTTGACCTCTATCCACCTGTGTAGCTCTTTGTGTTTTTCAATTTGTATTTCAAGTTCATCGATACTATTTATTTTTTCAGAATAAAACTCATCCGAATTATAGGAATAAACTGTAATCTGTGGCTTTAATGCATCTTCATATAACTGAATTGAACCAGGACTAGTACCCGGAACAGGTATATATTTTTTTGTTTTTAACCTTATTCGCCTGATTTTTGACATCTCTATAGATATTTTATGCTTTGCGGCCCCTGATTAAACAAGAGATCAACTATACTCAAATTAGGAAAAAAGCCGTTACGTTCTTCAAAAACCTGAAAATAAGGTTTGAAATGTATTAGAGAATTATGCTTAGGGTGAATGATATCTCTGAAATCAGTAAGATCCTGATAAGATTTCTCAAAGGTTTCAGTGTATTTAAATTGAATATTTAGCTTGAGGAATCTTAATATTAAACTCATAACTTCTTCATTATAGTCAAATAAGAAATTCCATTTCTTTTCGAAAAATATACTTAAATCGTCCTCATAGTATTCAAAATAGGCAGAACTTCTGTAGGATGTCTGCAAACTCATTAGGTGCATACGCTGCCATTGAAAGTCATAACTTATTCTAACATCTTTTACTTTAGTATGTGATTTAGAACCTTTTATGACAGGTACGATAAGATCTAATTTCCCATTTGGAGAATGAATCGTTGCCCGGTTTCGATAGCTTTGTTTCTGAAAATTTTCAGCATTCTCAAAAAGAATATTTTCTTTATGAATTAATAGATTGCTGAAATATTCAATTGGAGGAAGATAAAATAAAGGGAATACAGCGCCTTTTTCCATCATATAAGTTAAGTTTGTGCAAAGATGCCGAAATTAAGTATTTAACACTCATACAGCAATAATGTTCTTGATGAACTTTACCTATTATATCGCATAGCTAAATAATCAGATGAATCTAGTTTTTTTCAAGATCATTTCAATTTTACTATACCTCCTATCATTACTTCCGTTCCGGATACTTTATCTGCTTTCAGACATTCTATACCTTTTGTTATTTTATGTGTTTAAATATAGAAGAAAGGTTGTTGAACGAAATCTTTTAAATTCTTTTCCTGAAAAAACAGTAGAAGAACGTTTTAAAATTGAAAAACGATTTTACAAACACCTGGCTGATCTGATATTTGAATCAATAAAAACAATTACTATTAGTCCGGAAACTTTGAGGAAGCGTTTTGTGTTCTCTAATTTAACTGAATTGACAAATTATTTCGATGCAGGTAAATCGGTAATAGCTGTTTCAGGTCATTATGGAAACTGGGAATGGGGGCCTTTAGCAGCTGCATATGAATTGAAACAGAAAGTTCTTGTTGTTTACAAGCCATTAAGTGATAAGCGTTTTGAACAGCTCATCAACTCAATGAGATCCAGATTTGGTGCTATAATGGTTCCAATGAAACATACCCTCAGAAAAATAATAGAACACAAAAGTCAGCCTCATGTATTGGTTCTTGTGGGCGATCAAACTCCACCACGTGAGGAATCACATTATTTTACAAGGTTCCTGAATCAGCCAACTGCAATATTTTTGGGTGTCGAAAAAATTGCTGTCAGAACAAATGATCCTGTAATATATTTCAGTATAAATAAAATTAAAAGAGGTTATTATGAATGTTCAATTAAACATTTAGTAGAGGTTCCAAATCAAACTCAGGAATTTGAAATTACCAATATTCATACCCGTCAATTGGAGAATATTATTCGGATCAGTCCGGAATATTGGTTATGGTCACATAAAAGGTGGAAATTTAGTCCGGATAATTTAAAAATGCAACATGACTGATCTTCCAAGAGTTGCTGTAGTGATTCTCAACTGGAATGGATTGAATTTTTTAAGCAGGTTCCTTCCCTCGGTTTGTGCCAGTACTTATCCTAATCTGGATATCATTGTTGGTGATAATGCCTCAACTGATGATTCAGTAGACTATCTGCTGCAGAATTATCCACAGATTAAAATCATCATTAATGATCAGAACTATGGATTTGCCGGTGGTTATAATAAGGTTTTGAGTACTCTTGATCAGGAATATTTTGTATTGCTCAACTCTGATGTGGAAGTGGAGCCGGGTTGGATTGAGCCGGTGATCCGTTTAATGGAGAATGACATCACTATTGCAGCTGCACAGCCCAAGATTCTATCCCAGGCCAATAAACAGCTTTTTGAATATGCAGGGGCTGCCGGTGGATTTCTAGATATTTTTGGTTACCCCTTTTGCAGAGGAAGAATATTTGATTCGGTTGAAATGGATAAAGGTCAGTATGACAACAGTTCAGAGATCTTTTGGGCATCAGGAGCTGCTTTTTTCATAAAAAGATCTAAATGGCTTGAAATGGATGGATTGGATGAAGATTTCTTTGCGCATATGGAAGAGATCGATCTGTGCTGGCGTTTAAAGAATAATGGTTATAAGATCATGTACTGTGCTGAATCGACTGTATATCATGTCGGTGGAGGCACCTTAAATGCTGAAAGTCCCTTTAAAACCTATCTCAATTTCAGAAACAACCTTGTATTACTTCAGAAAAACCTTCCTTCAGGACGAGCTGTCCTGATTATTTTTATCAGATTCTGGTTGGATCTTCTTTCTTTGGTAAAATATTTAATGGATGGAAAGCCTGAAAATGCAATCGCTATCAGTAAGGCGCATGTTTATTTCATTCGAAATTTATTCAGCAACATCCTAAAAGCAAGGAAAATCTCTAAAAAAAGCCTTAATCAAGCGGGATTATATCCTGGAAGTATAGTCTGGCAGTATTTTGTTAGAAAGAAGAAAACCTTTATCAGTTTAAAGAAAACTTTCTAGTGCCAGGCGATAGCCGTTCAGTCCAAATCCTGTTAATACACCTTTACAGTTTTTTCCGGTAAGTGAAATGTGCCTGTATTCTTCCCGGGCATAAATATTGGATATATGTACTTCTACCACAGGTGTATTGATGCCTGCAATTGCATCTGATATTGCAACGGAAGTATGGGTATAACCACCGGCATTCAAAATAATTCCATCATAAGAAAAGCCAACTTCATGCAGTTTATTAATGATCTCTCCCTCTACATTGCTTTGGAAATACTCGAGCTCAATGATGCTGTATTTGGATCTTAATTCTTCAAAATATGTTTCGAAACTACTATCTCCGTATATTGATTTCTCACGTACGCCAAGTAAGTTTAAATTTGGTCCGTTAATTATCTGTATTTTCATGGATCGTTATTCTTAAAGATTAATCAAACTTAAAAAATATTTTGGACTGGCAATCAGGACTTACTGGCTTTAAATCATATTTAAGATTGGAGCGTTCATTATCTGCAAATACGATTGAAGCGTATTTGCATGATGTGGATAAACTTCAGCAGTTTTTTATAAGCAAGGCAGTAAAAAAAGAACTAAAAACTATTTCAAGCAATGATCTGAAGGATTTCCTTGTTTGGGTAAATGAACTGGGTATGCTCCCTCCCACTCAGGCAAGGGTTTTATCAGGTCTGAAGGCATTTTTTAAATATCTCGTTCTTGAAAATATTATTAGCATCGATCCCTCTGCACTGCTGGAAAGTCCCAAAACAAGCAGAAAATTGCCTGATACCTTAAATATTCTGGAGATCAACAGCATGATTGAGGCAATTGACCTGTCCAAGCCTGAAGGGATGCGAAATAAGGCCATGCTTGAAATTTTGTATGGCTGTGGTTTAAGGGTCTCTGAATTAACCGGATTAAAGATATCCAATCTTTATCTCGACATTGATTTTATCAAGATACTGGGAAAGGGTAATAAGGAGCGTTTGGTTCCTATTGGGTCTGATGCGATCAAGTTCCTGCGTTTATTTATCGATGATATTCGCATCCATATAGCAGTAAAGCCTGGAAAGGAAGATTTTGTATTTCTGAATAAAAGAGGCAATCCAATCTCCAGGGTCATGGTTTTCCTTATTATAAAGGATCTGGCTGAAAAGGCAGGGATTAAAAAGAATATTAGTCCGCATACCTTCAGGCATTCATTTGCCACCCATTTAATCGAAGGCGGAGCCGATTTAAGGGCTGTTCAGGAAATGCTTGGGCATGAAAGTATTACTACTACGGAGATTTACACCCATTTAGACCGCGATTATCTAAGAGAAACGATCATCCAATTTCATCCAAGGAGCTAATTTTATTGTTCTTCCTTAAAATAGACCTTATAGAAATTCATGGATTTATCTTCATCAAATCCCTTTTCGATTAAATCTTTATTACCGTGGATGTAGATATGAAAGTTTTTGTCAAGCTTTAAAATGCTTTTAAAGACCTTTGCTTGCTTCTTTACTGCTGCTCCTGAGATGTCAAATGGCTGATCAAGTCCTGCATCAAATTCTTCATTGTATTCGCGGCTGAAATTTTTGAAGGATTCAATAGCTTTGGGGTTTCCTATAACTTCTTCTGAAAATTCATCTAAATTAAAACTACCTTTTTCCTTAAAATACTTCATTGACTTGTTCAAAAGGTCTATTTTGTCAGCTTTTGATATCTCGAAATCTTCATCTATTTTGTTAGTGATAAAATCTTTACAAACCCCTAATGTTATATTTGTTTTATTGAAACTATCATTTCTGATCTTTAACTGTAGAAATTCATCCTTCCAGTATGCAGCGTCAGTACGGTTGGTTTGATCAATTACTATTACTTTATACCCCTCTTCCTTCTCAGAATTGAAGATCAGGCAGCCTTTGTCAAGTTTAGTGATATTGATTGCATCTTCCTCATAAGATAGTGCAAAGCCTCCCTCTTCAGGGTTTACCTTCAAATAACTTTCCTTGGTTTCAGATTTGAATATCCCGATCGCATCAACCAATTCTCCTTCCAGCTGGATATCTCTGAATGTAGCAATATAAAGCTCTCCTGACTTAATTTTAGGGTGATTGGAAATATTAAACAAATGCTTTGTGATCTGCCCGCTTAGGTTATGAAAAGCAGACTGATCATCAAAGATCATGGAACTGAAGTGAAAAAGCTCGTTTAAGTTCAGGTCGTCACTTGAATGCGTAAATCGAAATACTTCATAGGCCTTTTCAAAAGGCGATAGAAAATACTGCATTAGCAGTCGCCTTAAGGTCTCATCTTCGATACGAAGTGTGTTGTCAGACAAACTATAAAACTCATTTAAACCTTTGTTTCCTACTCTATGTACAGAAAGTTGTGCCAGAGTAGCTTCGAAATATGTAACCATAATTAAAATGCAATAGAATTATTTAGGTTTGAAAACCTTGTGAATAGAATTATAAAACTGCCCTGATCATTCTGTCTTTCCCACCCATATCCTGGCGTAGCTCAACCTCAATAAAACCTTTCTCATTTAATAGTTTTACTGTTTCCTGACCAAATTTTTCGTTTATTTCCAGAAAGAGAAAGCCATTTTTCTTTAAATGATTTAATGCAAAGTCAGCGATAGCACGATAAAATAAAAGTGGATCAATGTCAGGTACAAACAAAGCGGTATGAGGTTCATGCTTTAGTACATTATCCAACATTTGTTCCTTTTCAGAATTTGTTACATATGGTGGATTACTCAAGATCAGATCATATTTTGTATTGATCAATTCCAGATTGGATGGTTTTAAAATATCATCATGAACGAAATTAATATCAGTTTGATTTAAATCCGCATTTTGTCTGGCTGTATTTAAGGCTGATTCAGAGATATCAATTGCTGTAATATCAGCCAGAGGGATATATTTTTTAATAGAGACAGGAATGCATGCACTACCTGTTCCAATATCAAGGATTTTTAATACTTCTGTTTCACCATTTATAGCCCGAATCGTAATTAGTGCCCAATCCACCAATTCTTCTGTCTCAGGCCTTGGAATAAGTACATCAGGATTTACTTTAAATATCAGATCGTAAAACTCTGTTTCACCCAGAATATATTGCAATGGCCTGCCTTGTATTAACTGTTCAAGTATTTTAAACAATTGTTCGGCATCATCAGCAGGAATTTCCTCCTGTTTTATACTCAAATATTTTGCCCTCTCCAGCTTGCATACAAAGCTGATGCTTAGCCATGTAAGGCTTTTTGCTTCTTCAGGTCCGTAAATTGGAGATAATGCATCAATAAATTTTCTTTCTGCTTCTATGAAAGTCATGGGGCAAAGTAAACCAATTAGCTTGAAAATTTCACAGATTTAGCATTTTCTATATAACAGAATTAAAAATTGCAAAGCACGACATAATTCTGTTATTGATATCTATTTTTGCTGAATGGTTCAACACCAGTTTTTTTTAAAGCGCTGCATTGAATTGGCCCGACTAGGTGCAGGTTCAGTTAGTCCAAACCCAATGGTAGGTTCTGTGATCGTGTGTGATGATCAGATCATTGGTGAAGGATATCATATGGCTTACGGTCAGGCACATGCTGAAGTTAATGCAATAAGAAATGTATTTGAAAACCATGCAAATGCAAAAGAACTTCTCAAACGATCTACGATCTATGTCAATCTTGAGCCTTGCTCTCATTTCGGAAAAACACCCCCCTGCGCTGATCTGATCATTTCCAATGAAATACCAAGAGCTGTAATTGGTTGCAGGGACCCCTTTGATCAGATAAATGGTAAGGGTATTGAAAAGTTAAAGAACGCCGGTATTGAGGTAATAGAGAATATATTGACAGATAAATGCCTTGATCTGAATAAACGTTTTTTTACACGAATACAAAAACAGAGGCCTTACATTATCCTGAAATGGGCACAAACGACAAATGGATACTTCTCCCCTTTAGACCAATCTCAAAAATGGATCAGTTCTAAGGAGGCTAAGCAATTGGTCCATCGCTGGAGATCTGAGGAAGATGCTGTGTTGGTTGGAAAGAATACCGCTCTTGCAGATGATCCAAAGTTGAATGTCCGTGATTGGTCAGGCAGGGATCCGGTGAGAATTGTAATTGACCGGAGACTTGAATTACCCACAGACCTAAATGTTTTTGACCAAACCCAGAATACCATCATTTTTAATAATATTAAAACAGATATTGTTGGTAAGATAAAATACCTGGAGCTTGAAGATTTTGACAATTTACTTCCACAACTTATCGCCTATCAACTGTATCTAATGGATATTCAGTCACTTATAGTGGAGGGCGGCAGTAAAACGCTTAATTTATTCCTAGCGTCTGGCTTATGGGACGAGGCCAGAGTATTTATCTCTCCGCAAACCTGGGAGGATGGCATCTTAGCTCCGGAATTAAAGGGGAATGCAAGTGAAGTACAGAATATTGGTCCGGATATTTTAAAGATCTGGCATAATAAAACATAAGATGATCTTTATACTCATAAGTGTTTGTTTTAGTGTTTTTGTTTCAGTTCTGCTTAAACTGGCCAAGCGATATGATATTGATAACAGGCAGGCAATAGCATGGAATTACTCCATTGCCGGATTACTTACCTGGATAATTTACAGGCCGGAAATACCTTCGTTGAGCGAAAATATCGTCCCTGTTTATGTAATGTTAGGAATTCTGCTGCCCACTCTCTTTGTAATTCTTGCTTTATCAATAAGATATACTGGAATAGTAAGAACGGATATTGCACAAAGATTATCGCTATTTATTCCGGTTCTTGCTTCGTTTCTGATATTTAATGAGGAACAATCGGTAATGAAGATCATTGGCATTTCCATTGCTTTCCTGGCCATTATTTTTTCAATTCCATGGCAAAAGGATACTGATGCTAAAAAAAACTTTTGGATCTATCCTGTTCTTGTTTTTATTGGGATGGGGATAATTGACACTTTATTCAAGCAAATAGCCAAAACAACGACTATTCCATTCACCTCATCGCTGTTGCTTGTTTTTATTATTGCCTTTGTATTATCATTTTCTTATCTGCTTTATTTGTATTTCTTCAGGAAATTGAAGTTTACTTTGATCAATTTGATCTGTGGATGGATATTGGGGATCGCTAATTTTGGAAATATACTTTTTTACATGAAAGCACATCAGGATTTGGCCAAACAACCATCTCTTGTGTTTTCAACAATGAATATTGGTGTTATTCTCTTAGGATCAGCTGTTGGTGTATTCATATTTCGTGAGAAACTTAGCCGCCTGAATTACGCAGGTATCCTATTTGCCCTGGTATCCATTCTTTTCTTGTATTACGCCCAATAAGGATAATGCTGTTTGACGATACATTTAAAACTATTTTAAATCCATCTGAGGGAATCTTCAGAGATAGAGGCAGCAGGTTCATTGCCTATCTGTACCCTATTCATTCAGAAGCTGAGATCAAAGATATTATTGCAGAGTTAAAGTCGATGCATCCTAAAGCAAGACATCATTGCTGGGCTATGCGGTTAAGCCCTGATCGAACTATTTTTCGTATTAATGACGATGGAGAACCATCAGGAACTGCCGGAAGACCAATTCTGAATACCTTGTTATCATATGATCTGACAAATATCCTTGCTGTTGTAGTAAGATACTTTGGAGGCACCTTATTAGGTGTTCCAGGATTGATAAACGCCTATAAAACTGCCACTGTTGAGGCCATTAATCAATCAGAGATTGTGGAAAAGACAGTTGACCTCATTTTTAAAATCGAATTTGGGCATCCAGCGATGAATGAAGTTATGAAAGTGATCAAGGAGGAAAATCTTAAGATCTTTAATCAGAGTTTTGATCTTAAATGTTCTTTTGAACTAGAGATCAGGCAGTCTCATGTCAATAAAATTATTGGCAGACTTGAAAAAATTGAAGGTTTGAAGTGGAAGGGTTAAGTTTAGAGCCTTCAAAATATTCTTCTATAAAACTTGTTTAAAAACCCCGATAATACAATCTGATTAGCTCATAAAGATAAATACAGGTAAATTTGTGTTTAAATATTATTAACAAAGCATGAATCAAATCTCAAATGCCGACTTAATTATAAATCAGGATGGTAGCATTTACCATCTTAATTTATTGCCTGAAGATATCGCTGACACTGTGATAACTGTTGGTGACCCTGACCGGGTTTCTGAAGTCAGCCGGTATTTTGATCGAATTGAACTAAAAAAAGGTAAGCGTGAGTTTATTACACATACAGGTTACCTAGGTTCCAGACGCATTACAGTGCTTTCAACTGGTATTGGGACAGACAATATTGATATAGTGCTCAATGAACTAGATGCACTTGTTAATATTGATTTTAAGACAAGGCAGGTAAATAATATGTTGAAGAGCCTGGATATTATACGAATTGGTACTTCGGGAGCAGTTCAGGAAGATATACCAATGGGAAGTATTATAGTTTCAGAATTTGGTTTGGGACTTGATGCCCTGATGCAGTATTATGTACATGAGGTTTCAGGTGATGAGCGTATACTACTCGATGCTGTTAAGTCACATTTTCATCATTTAAAGGGTATTACACCCTATATCACGGCAGCTGATCATGGTTTATTGGAAACAATTGGTAAAGATCTATTGAAAGGCATTACAGTTACTGCACCTGGCTTTTATTCTCCACAGGGCAGAGAGGTACGGGCAAAAACTGCCTTTCCCGGTTTAGTGGATCTTTTCAGAACATTTAGTTCCGGAAGACAAAGAATTACAAATCTGGAGATGGAAACTGCAGGAATTTATGCGTTGGCTAAGGCTCTGGGTCATAAAGCTATATCCGTTAATGCAATATTAGCCAGCAGAGTAAAATTCGAATTTTCCTCTAATCCAGCCAAAATAATTGATGGGGCAATTCAAATGGTATTAGCTAAACTTTAAGGTTTAGTTTTTATAATTCTCTGATCAACTGATGGAATTTACTGATGGCTTTTAATTTATTTTCATCCAGATTGAAATCAATTTTATTCATCAGATAATCATCCAGATCAAAGTTTTCTACTTTATTCAGGGTTTTTAAAACATCTTCTCTATGATCAAGTCCAAGTTTTAATGCGGTATTAAATGCCAGTTTGAAGGCTTCCGGGATTGGTTTATTGGATGCCCAAACAGCAAATGCGAAAGGTAATTCTGTAAAATTAAACCATTCTTCAGCAAGGTCATAATGATATAAAAATTGTTCTTTCTTTCCGAAAGTCCTGTCGCCGATTAATACAAAAGCATCAGCCTGATCATGATCTACAAATTCGGGATTGATTTTCCAGAAGTTTTTGAGCAGTACTTTAGCAAGATTATTAGAGGTACGTGACTGTGCATCCAATTGTAATGTTTTAATCTCAGATATTGGTTTATTGCTAAAAACGAAGACCGAATCAACTGCTCCAACTGCGCCTATACAATAATTTGAGACGATATGATAATCAGGAACATGAAGCAAAGCTGCAACAGGAACTAAACCTATATCGACCTTATTTTCAATGAGTTTAATAGCGCAATCTGAAGGAATATCTAAACTAAGTTCAATTTGGTTCAGGATGCCTGAATGCATTATTCCGTATACAAAAGGTTTGGAATTGGTATAGGAAACAGCTGATACTTTTATCTTATTCAAAACTGATCGAATGGGTAATCTAAATGGTTTGTGTTATTAAAATCAAGAATATGGAATTCTTTTCCATCATATTCAACCTTATAGAGGGTTGTATTTGAGTGAGGAAAAGTATCCATTTCGGTAAGTGGCTGATTGGTCAATAGACAAAGAAATAATCGCATGGCACGACCATGCATGCAGATCAAAATATTCTTATCATTATTTTCTTCAATTAACTTCTCTAGTACTATTAACTGTCGTTCTTTGACATCCAGCGGACTCTCACCACGTTCAAACTTGTGATGAAGCTCACCTGATTTCCAATCCTGAGTGATCTTATGAAAATCAGATCTTATTTGTTCAGTACTTTCTTGTCCTTCATGGATTCCCCAACCTAATTCATCCAATCCGGGATATTGTGTCCATGGAATATTATTCTCAATAAACTTTTCAACCGTTTGATGAGTTCGTCTTAATGTGGAAGTATAGACCTTGTCGAATGGGATATGCTTGTAGGCTCTGTAGAATGCCTCGGCCTGTTCTCTCCCCTTTTCATTTAATTCAGAATCCATCCCACGGCCCTGAACAATACCAAGCTTGTTCAGATCTGTTTCACCATGACGGATTATATAGATTGTTTTCTTCAATTGATTACAGGTAATTGATAATATTTAGGCTTTTCCTCTACCGGGAATTGAAAATCGTTGTAGTCTGTTATCACATTGTACAAAGTATCCCGCTCCATAGGATGTCTTCCAATTTGTTTGATCAGCTCCACCAATTCCTGGGTACTCATAGCCGGATGCTGTTCTTCAGCACCTGCCATTGAATAGATCTTTGTGGTATCATCCAGGGTACCATCAATATCATCTACACCAAAATTCAATGACAATTGCGCTGTACTGCGGCTGATCATCGCCCAATAAGCCTTGATATGTTCAAAATTATCAAGGTATATTCGGGAAATGGCATAATTTCTTAGGTCTTCAACTACCGAAACTTCAGGTACATGTGACATTTGATTGTCCTGATTTCTGAATTTTAATGGAATAAATGTTTGAAAACCTCCTGTCTTATCCTGCAATGCCCTTAATTGCTCAAGATGATCAACACGATGTTTAAATTCTTCAATATGCCCATAAAGCATGGTGGCATTTGATCGCATCCCTAATTTATGCCATTCTTCATGAATTTGAAGCCATTGCTCGCCGGTACATTTATCTTTTGCAATTATTTCTCTGATCTCCGGAGCGAAAATTTCAGCACCTCCACCAGGAATGGAATCAAGACCAGCTTCCTTCATTAATTTCATTCCTGTAGCATAATCAATCTTAGCCTTTTTGAATATATAGTGATATTCAACAGGTGTTAAAGCTTTTACATGAAGTTCAGGTCTGTGTTTATGAATCGCAGTAAATAGTTCTGAATAAAATTTCAGATCATATTGAGGTAATACGCCCCCAACCAGATGTACCTCTGTTACTGGTTGCCCATCGTATTTTTTGACGATATCAAGCATTTCTGCCATGGTATATTCCCAACCTTCAGACCTTTCTTTGATCAGGACTGAATAAGAACAGAATTTACAATCGTAGATACATAGATTGGTAGGTTCAATGTGAAAATTTCTATTAAAATAGGTTTTATCGCCATGACGTTTTTCGCGTATATGGTTGGCAAGTACACCTAAATATCCTAATTCGGCCTTTTCATAAAGTAAAACACCTTCATCAAAGGAAATACGTTGGTTTGATCTTACCTTTTCTGCAATATTTATAAGTTCTGCAGAAAGATTTGAATCATGTATTAGCAGGTCTAAGTTTGTCTCAGCGTTCATTTTAATATTTGTGTAAAAGTACAATATTGTACATCATTCAATATCATTTGCTTGTAAAAGCATTTATTTTTGCACTGATCTTCCCTGCAAATACATTCATTTGTAATAAAATGGTAAAATCAGGTATCATTTTTTATTCTTTATTTATCTTGCTCCTGAATTAAAGAAAATAATATTAAAATTGATTGATTATGAAGATCGAGACCATCGCTATACACGCAGGTAATACAATAGATGAGCATAGCAAAGCTGCGATTCAGCCTATTACTTTATCTACCACCTTTGAGCGTGGTGAAGATGGTGGATATCCTGGGGGATTTATGTATTCAAGAGCAGATAATCCAAATAGAAAATCACTTGAAAATGTAATTGCCAAACTTGAAGGTGCCGAAGAGGCAGCTGCATTTTCATCAGGTAATGCTGCTGGTGGCGCTGTGTTTCAGGCTCTGGGGCCTGGGGCACATATAATTGCTCCTGATGATATGTATCATGGTCTTCGTAACCAGCTATTACAGATTTTTAATGGAATTATCGAGGTAGATTTTATTGATCTGTCAAATTTAGCAGATGTCAAAAACGCTATTAAAACTGATACGAAGTTAATCTGGATTGAAACTCCTTCAAATCCTCAATTAAAGGTATGTGATATAAAAGCGATCACTGACATTGCAAAGGAACATGGAATAATGGTGGTCTGTGATAATACATTCAGTACTCCAATGCTGCAGCGTCCTCTTGAACTGGGTTGTGATCTGGTAATGCATTCTACGACTAAATATCTGGGCGGACATAGTGATGTTATCGGCGGTGCTTTAGCTACCAGGGAAAATAACGACTTCTGGAAAAAGATCAAAAATGTTCAGGTACTTTCAGGCGCTGTACCTGCCCCATTTGATTGTTACATGACTGTACGGGGAATTAAAACTTTGCCTTATCGAATGCGGGCTCATACCGAGAATGCTGGTCTTGTGGCAAATTTCCTCGATTCGCATGAGCTGGTTGAAAAGGTTTTTTATCCGGGATTAAAGGATCATCCGGGTCATGAGATCGCAAAAAAACAAATGAGCTCTTTTGGCGGCATGTTGTCCTTTCTGGTAAAAGGAGGATCTGATGAAGCCCGTAAAGTTGTTAATTCAGTAAAAATATTTACTCAGGCCACAAGCCTTGGAGGTGTAGAGAGTTTAATTGAACATAGAGCATCTATTGAAGGCCCGGATACCAAAACACCTCAAAATTTAATTCGGGTTTCTGTTGGATTGGAGAATTCAGAGGATCTGATTGAAGATTTGAATCAGGCTTTGGGTCAGATAAATAAAAATTAATATGCTGTAATACAAGTATTTACATTTTCAATAAAAATTTAATTTGGTTTCAATACGAATATCCCTATATATTTGAAACATTATTTGGTAGCAATATCAATCTGTCTTCAATAAAATTGCTTTATTGATTTATACAGAAGTGGCGAGAGATCAGGCTCTTTGACCCACTGACAACCCCCCGATCGGTTTCGGGGAAGGTGCCAATTCCTGTCCCGAGAGGGAAACTATAAATACATATTGAAATGAAAAAAGAAAAGTCTGCAGTCACTGTATTTCCCAAAGCGGAAATTAAAATCAAATCCCAAAATCTTTCCCGGTTATCAGATACGATATATTGTTGTATGTGCATGCCCCCTATGTATTGTTTTTAAGGTACTCATTTCAAAAAACCTTCTTGAAATCCCTTTAAACAACAATTGATGAGTTTTACTCATATCCTGTTTTTCTAAAAAATATTATTCACGATATCTAATAACATAGTATTATGTCAGCACAAAACTTAAAATTTGAAACACTACAATTACATGCAGGTCAGGAAGTAGACCCAACAACAGGTTCCAGGGCAGTACCTATTTATCAAACGACCTCTTATGTCTTTAAAAGTTCTGAGCATGGTGCAAACCTTTTCGCTCTGAAAGAGTTCGGTAATATCTATACTCGTTTAATGAATCCGACCACTGACGTGTTCGAGAAACGTATTGCTGCACTTGAAGGCGGCGTTGCCGCTCTGGCTGTTTCCTCTGGTCAGGCTGCCCAGTTTATTGCTTTAAACAATATTCTGCAGGCAGGAGATAACTTTGTGACTTCATCTTATTTATATGGAGGTTCATATAATCAATTTAAGGTAGCATTTAAGCGTCTTGGTATTGAGGCTCGTTTTGCAAAAGGTGATGATTCACAAAGCATAGAATCATTGATCAATGATAAAACTAAAGCTATTTATGTCGAATCAATTGGTAATCCTAGTTTTAGTATTCCTGATTTCGAGAAGATCTCTGAAGTTGCCAAAAAGCACGATCTGCCACTGATCGTTGATAATACCTTTGGTGCAGCAGGTTACCTGTTCCGTCCTTTGGAACATGGTGCCAATGTTGTTGTTCAATCTGCTACAAAATGGATCGGTGGTCATGGTACAAGTATTGGAGGTGTGATTGTTGATGGAGGAAATTACAATTGGGGTAATGGCAAATTTCCTCAATTTACTGAACCTTCTGAAGGATATCATGGTTTGGTTTTCAATAGTGTATTCGGAATTGGCGGTCCTTTTGGAAATATTCAGTTCATCATCCGTGCACGTGTTGAAGGATTACGTGATTTTGGACCTTCTCAGTCTCCATTTAATTCATTCTTGTTGTTGCAGGGCATAGAAACCCTGTCGCTTCGCGTTCAGCGTCATGTGGATAATGCTCTGGAACTGGCAAAATGGCTTGAAAACCATCCGCAGGTTGATAAAGTTGTTTATCCCGGATTAAGCAGCAGCCCTAATCATGCTCTTGCCAAGAAATATCTGAAAAATGGTTTTGGAGCTGTCCTTTCTTTTGAGATCAAGGGTGGAAAAGATGCAGCTATTAAGTTTGTTGATAATTTAAAACTGATCAGTCACCTGGCAAACGTAGGAGATACAAAAACCTTGATCATTCAGCCTAGTGCTACTACTCACCAGCAATTAAGTGATGCAGAACAAATTGCTGCGGGTGTAAATCCAGCTTCATTAAGAGTATCAGTTGGTATTGAGCATATCGATGATATTAAGGCAGATTTGGAGCAAGCGTTCGCTTCTGTAAAATAATTAATTTATTGTTTTATCATTCCTGAAAGAATATTGAATGTTCAGGAATGGTCAATATAAACTATGAATACTGTAAATATTTATAAGCATAAAAAGCCTTTCAGCCTTGAGAGCGGGAAAAAGATCGGGGATCTGGAAATAACGTATCATACCTACGGTACCTTAAATTCCAGGAAGGATAATGTTGTCTGGGTTTGTCACGCCCTGACAGCTAATTCAGACGTGTTTGATTGGTGGAAAGGTCTTTTTGGTGATAATTGTCTGTTCAATCCGGAAGAACAATTTATTGTATGTGCGAATATTCTGGGTTCAAATTATGGAACGACAAATCCATTGAGTCTGAACAAAGCTACAGGACTACCCTATTATCTTTCGTTTCCAGATTTTACTGTTCGCGACCTTGCGGCAGCACATCAGTTGCTGGCAGATCATTTGGGATTGACTCAGATAGGCCTGGTGATCGGTGGATCATTAGGTGGTCAGCAAGCTATGGAGTGGGCTATTTTGGAACCTAAAAGAATTAAAAAGCTTGTTCTGATAGCTACCAATGCTCAGCATTCAGCCTGGGGGATTGCATTTAACGAAAGCCAGCGACTTGCCATCACTTCCGACCGTACATTTTATGCTCAAGCACCCTCCGGTGGAAGTAAAGGTTTAAAAGTTGCCAGAAGTATTGCTCTGTTATCCTACAGAACCTACGGAACATACGCTGCTACCCAGCTTGAGGTAAATAGCGATAAAATTACCGACTTCAAAGCTGCTTCCTACCAGAATTATCAGGGCGAGAAGCTGGTTAATCGCTTTAATGCCTATAGTTACTGGTATCTGACTAAGGCAATGGACAGTCATCATGTTGGCAGAAAAAGAGCTTCAATTGAAGATGCTTTAAAACAGATACAAGCCAAAACATTAGTGATCGGAATTTTGAACGATGTTCTTTTCCCAATCGAAGAACAACAGTTTTTAGCCAAAAATATACCTAATGCACGTTTTACGGAACTAAATTCTTTTTACGGGCATGACGGTTTTTTGATCGAAACAGAGATATTAACACAAGAGATTGGAAATTTTATTAAAAGCGCAGATTCTGATAATTCAGTGATCAGTCTGCATAAAATAGCATAGAATGAGTAAGAGATTAACAATTGGATTATTTGGATTCGGAGTTGTGGGACAGGGTTTGTATGATATTATCAGTACTAAAGATCTTAACATAGAGATCAGAAAGATTGCCATTAAAAATCCGGACAAGAAACGCAGTCTACCGGATGAGTTATTTACAACAGATGCCAACGTAATATTAAATGACCCGGAGATCAATACAATAATTGAGCTGATCAATGATGCAGACGCTGCCTATGAAATTGTTACCAGGGCTTTAAAAAGCGGAAAAAATGTCGTTTCTGCCAATAAGAAAATGATAGCTGAGCATCTGGATGAATTAGTTGAGCTACAGGAAAAATATGGAACTTCATTACTTTATGAAGGATCTGTTTGTGGTAGCATTCCAATCATCAGAAATCTGGAAGAATATTATGACAATGAATTATTGCATTCTATCAGTGGAATTTTTAACGGCTCATCAAATTTCATTCTTTCAAAGATCGCCAATGAAGGTTTGGAATATGCAGATGCACTCAAACAAGCCCAGGACCTTGGATTTGCAGAAAAAGATCCTATTCTTGATGTAGGAGGATACGATCCGAAATATAAACTGGTTATTGCCGCGGCACATGCTTATGGTTTATTTGTAAGACCTGAAGAAGTTTTGAATATCGGTATTCAGAACTTTTCAAATGCAGATCTTCAATTTGCACAAGAGCATCAGCTTAAAATAAAGTTGGTTCCGACAGCCAAAAAGCTGAATGATAAAGAACTAGCCATGTATGTTATACCCAAGCTTGTTCCGAAAAGTGATTTCCTTTATAATGTTGAGAATGAATACAATGCAGTGTCTGTGAAGGCAGCTTTTGCAGATCAGCAACTATTTTATGGAAAAGGTGCCGGGGGCCATCCTACTGGTTCTGCTGTACTTTCTGATGTGGCAGCATTACGTTATGATTATCGCTATGAATACAAGAAATTCAATCATGATTCAAAACTAAAGCTTCAAAATGATCATGTTATCCCTGTTTATATCCGGTATAATAATGAAGACCTGATAAATAGTTTACATTTTGAGTTTATTGCAGAACAGCATAAAAGTCTTGATCTGAAGTATGTTCTTGGAGGAATTAAGATCAGTGAATTGATCCTGAAGAAACAAGATATACTGGATGATGGTGCATTTTTAGCTCAGGCTAGTGCATTGACTGAAAAATTTGAGGAACTGAAACGAGTTAAGTTTGAAAAAATCTAAGCTCTATTAAAAGACTAAATAAGGTTAATTACCAATTAAATTGAAAATTTGTGGTAATTAACCTTTCTTTCTTAAATGAGGTAATATCGCCTTCTGCCATATTGCATAGCCGTTTTTATTCATGTGAAGTTTATCACCTAAAAAGATATCCGGCATCGGGCTACCATCTTCCAGCAGCATTTTATTATAAACATCTGCAAAACCGGTTCTTGATCTTCTTTTAATGTATTTTCTGATCATTTCATTGGCTCTTACCATTTCGGGCATATGCTTTGCGCGGCTCGGACTTGGTTTTATTGACACAAATAGAATATGAGCACGGGGAATTTCCTTCCTGATCATACCGAATAATTTACTGAAACGGTTAAAAACCGTATCTGCATTGGCATTTGGCGACGTAGTAAAATCATTCTCTCCACAATAAATAACCACCTGAGAAGGCTGATATGGGTATATGACGTCAGGTGCATAGCGAATCACATCAGGCAAACTTGATCCGCCAAACCCACGGTTAATAATAGTGTATCCAGGGAAGTAATTTTGTACATCTTTCCACATGGTAAATGATGAACTCCCTACAAATAAAATAGCACCCTTTTCAGGAGGATTTATCTTGTCCTGCGTTTTAAATGCCTCAATTTCTTTAAAAAATGGAGGATTGGTCTGGGCAATTACGGTTTTGCTGAAGACTTGTACAAACAACAAACCCAGAATTAATAGATTGATCCTTTTCATTTAGTTAAATATTTATTGAAATAATTAAAAACATTAATTTAAGTTATATTTCCCGATTAAGATCCCAGGCCTCAAGATAATCAGCTACTCTCCGTACAAATGATCCACCTAAAGAACCATCGACCACCCGATGGTCATAAGAAAGGGAAAGGAACATCATATGTCTGATAGCAATAACATCGCCATATTCCGTTTCAATAACGGCAGGTTTCTTTTTAATCGCTCCTACAGCCAATACAGCAACTTGTGGCTGATTGATGATCGGAGTTCCCATGACATTTCCAAAAGTACCGACATTTGTAAGTGTGAAAGTACCGCCCTGAGTTTCATCAGGCTTCAGCTTTGACTGACGCGCACGGCTGGCAAGATCATTTACAGCTTTGGTTATTCCAAGCAGATTTAACTGATCTGCATTTTTAATAACCGGAACGATCAGATTTCCACTTGGAAGTGCAGCTGCCATTCCGATATTGATATCACGCTTTTTTATGATCTGAGTTCCATTAACTGAAATATTGATCATTGGCAGGTCTTTGATCGCCTTTGCAACAGCTTCTATAAAGATCGGTGTAAAAGTGATCTTCTCTCCTTCCCTCTTTTCAAAACTACTTTTAACACGTTCTCTCCATTTCACCATATTGGTCACATCGGCTTCCACAAAAGATGTAACATGTGCAGATGTTGACTTGCTCATTACCATATGATCGGCAATAAGCTTACGCATGCGATCCATTTCAATGATCTCATCACCACCGGAAACAGAAGTTATTGGTGCTGAAGGTTTGGATACAATAGTTTGTACTGGTTCAGAAACAATGGTTTGTATGGGAGCTGCCTGTAATACTTGTGTTTTATTTATTTTGATATAATCGAGTATGTCCTGCTTGGTCACACGGCCTTCTGAACCTGTTCCTGTAATGGAGTTCAATTCCGAAAGACTTATTCCCTCTTCTGCAGCCATACTTTTAACTAATGGCGAATAGAAACGTTCAGAATTACTAAAATCTACAGGTTTAAGCTTTTCCTGACTAATTTCTTCTTTCACTTCAGGAACAACAGTAGTTTGAACAGGTTCAACTTTAACAGCTTGCTCAGCCTTTACTTCCTGAGGTTGAACGCTTGAAATTTCAACTTTTGAATCAGCATCAGTTTCAATTACAGCAATAACAGCTCCTACCTGAACTACGTCTTCTTCATTAAACAGGATCTTGACAAGCTTTCCGGCCACTGGTGATGGTACTTCAGAATCAACCTTATCTGTTGCGATTTCCAAAACAGATTCATCAATTTCTATCAGATCACCTGGTTGCTTTACCCATTTTATAATTGTAGCCTCAGCAACACTTTCACCCATTTTTGGAAGCACTAATTCGTATAAAGCCATAGTCGATTATTTAAAGAATTGGTTTTCTCAGCGCAAAATTAAAAATTTAACTTAAGCCTGCTCTTCTTTTAGTAATTTAAAAAGTAATGTCAGAGCACTTATGGAAGCTCTTTCAATATTTTGGATCCTTTTATTTCCAAAGTTGAATTTTTTGCTGACCGTTTTAGTTTTTCCGGCTACCGCAATCCAGACAGTACCGACTGGTTTTTCAGTACTTCCGCCATCGGGACCGGCAATTCCACTAACTGATATTGAATAATCAGATTTATATTCAGATTTGGCGCCGATAGCCATTTCCTTTACGGTTTCTTCACTTACTGCACCAAAAGTACTGAGTGTTTGATCTAATATACCAAGCATGATCTTTTTCAGCTGATTGGAATAAGAAACAGCTCCTCCTACAAACACTTTACTACTTCCCGGGTGCTGAGTGATCAGATGAGAAATATAGCCACCTGTACAACTTTCAGCTGTAGATAAAGTTAATCCTTTTGATTCCATCAGATCAAGGATCACTTTTTCAAGGGCTGTATCACTTTCAATGACAACAAATTCACCTATAAGGTCAATTATTTTTTTAGAATAGGAAAGTATTTCTGCATTCAATTTTTCAGCATCCTGACCACTGCCGCTTAGTCTTAATCTTACCATACCTAATTTAGGCAGATATGCCAATTTAATATGCTCAGGAAGTGAATCTTCGACATCTGAAATCTTTTCTGCCAGTATTGATTCACCAATACCTGCAGTCAAAATAGTATGATGATAGATATTGGGCAGCTTAAATGCCCCCTTTATTCTAGGGATCACCAGCTCCTCCATCATATACATCATCTCAAACGGAACTCCGGGCATTGATATATAGATCTTATTATTATTTTCAATCCACATTCCGGGAGCTGTACCGTTCATATTCAGCAGTGTGGTGCAATTTTCAAGAACTTCAGCCTGTTTTTTATTAATATCGGATACCGGGACTTTATACCGGGCGAAAATACGTTCTACATTTTCAAGAGCATCGGTATCAGTCCTTAGCCCTGTTTGAAAATATTCAGCCAATGTTTTCTTTGTGATATCATCTTTCGTCGGACCTAAACCACCAGTAATTAATATTAAATCTGCTCGCTGAGAGGCCTGATGTAAAGTATCCAGAATATGCTGACGATCATCTGAGACTGATGTTATTTGTTTTATCCTGATTCCGGCCAGATTTAGTTTTTGAGCCATCCATGCAGAGTTCGTATCCACGATCTGCCCTATTAGAATTTCATCACCTATAGTTATAATTTCAGCTATCATATCAAAAGTTATTGTACGCATCCCGGCGTTTACTAAGTTTCAGGTCCTGAAGTATCGAAGCTTTAACTCTTAGATCAACACTATAAAACTTATATGTACCTATTGGTGACCATCTGAAAGAGAGGTCCCAGCAATGCAGGTCGCGGTAAATGGAAAACTGAGTTAAACTAAGTTTATTGGCCTGGAAATCATAACCCGAGGTATATTGAACTTTCCATTTTGGCGTAACATTAAAATCTCCAAAAATATTCAACGTGTTTGAAATACTTGACTCAAGTCCATTTTTTGAATAGTTGAAGCTATATGCAGCACTAACATTCCAGGGCACATTGAAATCAACAAAAGCATTTGGATCGCGGCTTATTGCATTTAATTCATCCTGCTGTTGTCTTGATAAGTTCTGTTTGGCTTTATCGATCTCATTCAGATTTTCATTTCTGTTCTTGGCTGCTTTCGAGTTAAGACTAAAGTCGGTGGATAAGCCGAAATTAGTCAGCCTGGCAAGTTTGCCTGATTCAATAGTAAACTTATCGATCCGGTTTCCTGCAGCATCTATTTTGTAAGGATCTAATGTTCCATAAAAATTTATTCCGATCTTCTCTTTGAAAAATGCTGTCCGTCCTGAAAATCCGATCGTTGAAAGTTTGAAATTCTCTGCCGCAAAGTTATAATTACCTGAAAATGAAAGACTTTGAAGTATAGGTATATTTACGGAGCTTTTTGTTGAATCAGCATCAGATCGCACTTTAGCCTCAATATTATTATCTATGCTAAACCCTATTCCTGCCATTCTTCCAGGTGTAGGCGCGCCAAAAACCGGGTTTTCATAGATAGAATAGCGGCTACTTATTTTGGCTGTATCACCCTGTAGATCACGATAATAGCCAAATTTATTTGTTCCAAAATCAGGACGGTAATTAAAATTTGCAGAAGGGGTCATAATATGCCTTAGAGCCATCAGTTTCCCTTTCTTGAAATTGAATTTTCCATATAATTTGGTTGAAAGGCCTGAATTCAGGCTGTATTCATATACTCTGCTGAATCCCTGAATAGTATCGGTGGCCAGGGCGAATCCTGAGGCAACAGGATCCAGCCTTTTGCGGATGGTTTGCATATACCATTTCTCGCTGTACTGCAGTCCTGAATTAAACTGGAAGAATTTTAAGATGTTTAGTGAAAGACTTATTGGAATATCGTGTTGAATTCCATTTCTGAAATCTTTTATGGATTCTTTCTTAAAAAGTTTGTATTCTTTAGTATTAATTGAATTGCTTCCCTGCATACTATAACCTAAACTTAGTCTCTGATACCATTTTTGCTCCCCTGCACGATCTTTTGTATCAAAGGGGTTAATAGTGGTCATGTTTAAACTAAAACGCGGCAGATCCAGGAATACAGTTTGTTGTTGAATGTCCTGACTATGCGAAAGGCTTGAGGAGAAATTAAAGAGCCCGTTAGCAAATACCTTCCCATAACTTATACTGGATGAAAGTGTGTTTCTGGCTATTTCGGTAGGGTTATAAGTTCCGGCAGCTCCGGTGTTGGAAAAATATGAACCGGTTCCGGCATTAACAGAAGCACTAAAAGTTGTCCCGGGATTAGCCAGGGGACTTTGTGAATGACTCCAGGTAAGGTTGAAATCCTTGTTTGGTGTTTTATAAGATGGGGTTCCTTCTACCCCATTTTTGGTTGATGCAAATCTGAAGTTCAGTCCACCGTCATACTTATAATTCTTTCGGTATCGTGCTGCGGTACCTAATTCATAAGATCCTTTGGAATATAAGGTACCCCGTGTTGAAAGATCCCAATAATCGTTCAAACCGAGGTAATAACCCAGATCACGCATGAAAAAACCTCTGGTATCCTCACCAAATGTTGGAAAAAGTAAACCACCGGATCGTCGGTTGGGTTTAGGAAAAAAGCCAAAAGGTACGCCTAATGGCAATGGTACATCTTCAATTACCAGATATGCAGGTCCTGTGATGATCTGTTTATCAGTTGCTATACCTCTGGTGATATGTATTCCAAAATGCGGATGTGGCAAATTACAGGTACTATAAATACCCCTTTTGAAGAAACCCTCATCGTATTGATTCTTCTTGAATTGTGCTGCCTGTAAGTATCCACCTTCTACATCTGTGAAAACGCCAAATGATTTACCCTTTTTTGTTTTATAATTAAAGAACAGAGAATCAGTTGACAAAGGAGGTTCAGCCCCCTGTGTAAGAAGAGGTTTACCTGTATATACCTTTGTTTTTGGATTCGTAATTCCACTGGCAAACAGGCTATTGTTCTTCTGGTCAAGCCTGATATAATCAGCTTCGATTTCAAAATCTTCGTACTTCACACGCCCTTTTCCATACAAAAAGACTATATTGTTAGTCATATCTGCTTTTATTGAATCCTCAGCTGAGTAAGTTACTTTTGAAGTAAAGGTGCCTGAACCGGTTGATTTTTTTGTTACAGTATCCAGTTTTATGGTATCTGATGGCAATGTTGTTGCCTTAACTGCGTTATCAGGTCGTAAAACAGGCCGCTGAGCATAAACAGACCCATTTACGGCAATAGCTATCAAAGCAGCTAAAGAAAAAACGATAAAAATGGGTCTAATAAATTTCAAATTCGATGATGAATACTATTTTTGCAATGATAGATAATAATATGCCCTCAAAATTAATGAAAAATATACCATTGATCAGATACAAATACGTATTACTAACGGTCTTGTTTTTTACATCTGTATTTTCTCACGCAAATAATCTTGACGACACACCCTATAGAATTAAGACAATTGTAGTTGATGCCGGCCATGGAGGCACTGACGGGGCAACAAAGGGAGTATTTTCAAGAGAAAAAGATATAGCCCTTCAGGTTGCCCTACGTTTAGGCAAAGCGATTGAAGAAAATTTAAAAGATGTAAAAGTTGTTTATACCAGAACAACGGATGTTTTTATCCCATTATACGAGCGCATAGGGATTGCCAATCGTAACAAAGCAGATATTTTCATATCAATACATTGTAATTCGATGCCAATTAAAAGGGTTGTCAGCGGATACCGAAAAGATAGCAGAGGCCGTAAAATTCCGATCTACAAAACTGTTCAAAGTACATCTACCAGGGGAACTGAGACCTTTGTGTCAGGCTTTGGCAGACTTGATGAGCAGGATGTTGTGATGCGTGAGAATGAATCAATCCTATTGGAAAAGGATTATAAGGATAATTATGAGGGTTATGATCCCAAAGATCCGGAGAGTATTATCCTTTTATCTTTAATGAAAAATGCTTTTAGAGAGCAAAGTATTAAACTGGCATCCTTTATGCAGGATGAATATATTCAGAGTGGCAGAATTGACCGTGGAGTAAAGGAACAAAGTCTGGCGGTACTGGCTAGAGCAGGAATGCCTGCTGTATTAACTGAAATCGGATTTGTATCAAATCCTGAAGAAGAAGAATATATGAATTCTGATTCAGGTCAAAACGAGATAGTAGCTAATTTATTAAAAGCAATACAAACGTATAAAAAACAGGCTGAACTGGAATAATCAGATAAGAACATGACTATTAAAATGGTCAAATAACAAATTTTTGATCTTGGATCAGGATAACGAAATTTAAAATATTGATGAAAATTACAAATGAAACCAAAGTTGGTGTATTAGCCGCAGTAGCCATTACCATCCTGATAGTAGGTTATAGTTTTTTAAAGGGCAATGATGTATTTTCAACAGAAAATGAATTTTATGCTAAATACGACCGTGTTGATGGTTTAGCAACATCTAAACCTGTTATGGTTAACGGCTACCAGATAGGCCGGGTATCTAAACTTACTTTATTGTCTACGGGGCAAATACTCGCTCAATTTAAAATTGATCCTGAATATGCTATTCCAAAAAATACAATCGCCCGTTTAGAAAGCACGGACCTCTTAGGTGGTAAAGCTATAGTTTTTGAGTTAGGTACAGGAAGTGATTTTGCAGAGGATGGAGATACCTTAAATGCTAATATCCAAAAGGGCTTAATGGATCAGGTTGAGCCAGTCCAGAAAAAGGCAGAGCAGATCATTGCCAGATTGGATTCGGTACTTACTTCGGTAAATAGTACACTTAGCCCCGAGTTTCAGAGAAATTTTGACCGGAGTTTTGCAAGTATAGCTAGAACACTTGAAACACTTGAGAAAACAACAAAAACTGTTGATGGCTTAGTTGCTAATCAGAGTTCCAAAATATCTGGCATTATGACCAATCTTGAGTCAATTTCAGCCAATTTCAAGAACAATAACAGTAAGATCAATAACATCATGGATAATTTTGAAAAGGTTTCAGATGATGTTGCAAAAGCTAATTTCGCACAAACTATTACAGAAGCAAATAAGGCGGTTGCTGATCTGCAGGCAATTGTAAACAAGGTTAATTCCGGAACTGGTACATTAAGTCAATTAATTAATGATGAACGGATGTACAATAACCTGAATAATGCGGCAGAAAATCTTGATAAGCTAATGATCGATCTTAAGGCTAACCCAAAACGTTATGTTAGCTTCTCAGTTTTTGGTGGTAAAAAGGATTAACATCCGGTAAAATATAGAAATACAACTTAGCTGAAAAGATTCTGATTTAGTAATGGATTACCTATCTGTCTGATTAGATTTCGAAAGTTTTACCCTCAATTGCCAAAGATGTTTCAGTAAAGATGCTGCTGGCTTCTTCTAAAAGAGGTTCCAGGTCTCTGTATCTGGCAGAAAAATGTCCTATCAATAATTTCTTCACATTAGCTTTTAAAGCAATTTCACCTGCTTGTAAAGCTGTTGTATGAAAAGTTTCTTCTGCTCTTGCCAGCATATCATTCATAAAAGTTGCCTCATGATAGAGCAAATCAGCGTTTGCAATATGATCGATGTATTTCCAGCTGCATACAGTATCGGAGCAATATGCATAGACTTTAGGTTGATCAGCATCTGTAGTTAATTCTTCAGCAGCGTGTATAATCCCTTTTTTATCTGTAAAACTTTGTCCCTTTTTAATGAGAGGGATCATATCTGTAGGTATAGATAATTCTTCAATCTTTTCTTTAATAATTTTTCTCAGGCGTTGCTTTTCGGTAAACTTGAAACCGGTACAGGGAATTCGATGATCAAGAGGAAATGTCTCAACATGTACATCCCAACTCTCAAAGATCATTTCAGGTTTTTCAGAATTTGTTGCTTTGAAATTAATAGGATATTTCAGTACAGTTTGGGATAATTTGAATTGCAAGTCAATAATTTCTAATAAATCAGCCGGACCAAAAATATCCATTGGTTTGGTTCGACCATTTAAATGCAATGAGGAAAGTAAGCCGACAAGTCCCAGATAATGATCGCCATGCAGATGGCTAATAAATATCTGGTCTATCCTATTCGCTTTAAGGCCGAAATGCAACAATTGATTTTGAGTGGCTTCACCGCAATCAATTAACATAAACTTCTCATTAACATTAAGAAGTTGAGCGGATGGATTTCGGTTAAATATTGGGGTTGAAGAACTGCTACCTAAAATTGTAACCTCAAATTTCATGTGCAGTAAATATGAACTATCTTATTTTAATTCTCTTTTTAATTCTTTTTCAATTTCTTCCATAAAAATAAGATCTATTGCTTCATCAACAGTTCCCACAATATTCAGGATATTATCAAGCTGGGAAATAGATATTAATCTGGCTATATTTTCATTGATCCTGGTTAGAATAAATGAACCATCAGAGTTTTTACATATACGATGTCCAACCAGTAAACTACTAAGGCCGGAAGAGTCAGAATATTTTACATTAGTAAGATCAAGTATAATATTTCTTTGTCCTTCAGAATTACAAAGGATTAGTTCAGATTTAAGCTGTGGTGAAATCAAGCTATTCAGCTTGTTTTCATTTAGTTTTATCAGAACATATTTTTCGTGTTTGTCTACAGTGAATTTCATGGTGCTTAAAGATAATTAAACAATTCTTATTTGCATAAATAAATTAAGCAAGTCTGTTCAATGCTTCTATAATATTATTTTCAACTCTTTTAAGGGCATCGGAATGATCATTTTTTATAAACTTATCGCCTGTGATATGTTCATACAATTCAATATACCGTTCAGAAATGGAATTAACGAATTCAGGAGTCATTTCCGGGATCATTTGATCCTCCTTACCCTGGAATCCATTGTCAATTAACCATTTACGAACAAATTCCTTTGATAACTGTCTTTGCTGCTCGTTATTTGCCTGACGTTCTTCGTATCCCTCCTTATAGAAATAACGGGAAGAATCAGGTGTATGTATTTCATCGATCAGATGTATACGTCCATCAGCCATTCCAAACTCATACTTGGTATCTACCAGGATCAATCCAAGTTCGGCAACCATTTCAGTACCTCGTTGAAATAAAGCTCTCGTGTACTTTTCAAGCAATAAATAATCTTCTTCAGCTACAATCTTCCTGCTGATGATCTCTTCTCTTGAAATATCTTCGTCATGCCCTACTGATGCCTTTGTGGTTGGAGTTATGATCGGTTCCGGTAGTTTATCATTTTCTTTCAGGCCTTCAGGCAAAGTAACTCCACAGACCGTGCGTTTCCCAGCTTGATATTCACGCCATGCATGTCCTGCCAGGTATCCTCTGATCACCATTTCAACCTTAAATGGTTCACAGATCTTTCCTATGGTGACATTCGGATCAGGTACATCAATTACCCAGTTAGGAACAATATCAAGTGTAGCCTGAAGAAATTTGGCAGCTATTTGGTTTAATACCTGGCCTTTAAATGGAATGGGTTCAGGTAAAACAACATCAAAAGCGGAAATCCTGTCTGTAACAACCATAACAAGGAACTTATTTCCTATTGTATATACGTCACGAACTTTGCCTTTATAAAAGTGACTTTGCCCTGGTAAATTGAAGTGTGTTTCTTTGATCGCGCTCATCTAAATAGCTTTTTTGTATTTGGTTGTAAAATTCAGAAAAATAAAATTACCACCGAAAATTAATTACTGGATATCTCCGTATGCCCTCAGTATGTTCTTAACCAGCTTATGTCTCACAACATCATCTCCGTTTAAATAAATGATATCAATACCTTTTATCTCTCCTAAAATCTTGAGCGCCGTATTTAAGCCTGATTGTTGTTTCCTTGGTAAATCTATCTGGGTCACATCACCGGTTACAATGAATTTGGCAGTTGGCCCCATTCTGGTCAGAAACATTTTGAGTTGCAGATCTGTTGCATTTTGAGCTTCATCCAGAATTACGAAACAATTGTCGAGAGTTCTACCTCTCATAAATGCTAGTGGTGCAATCTCAATTGTTCTGTTCTCAAGAAAAATTTTGAGTTTTTCTGCAGGAATCATATCGTCCAGCGCATCGTACAATGGTCTGAGGTATGGATCTATTTTTTCCTTTAAATCTCCTGGTAAAAAACCAAGATTTTCACCTGCTTCAACTGCTGGTCTGGTTAATATGATACGCTTTATCTCCTTGTTTTTCAGTGCTCTAACAGCTAATGCAACAGCTGTATAAGTTTTTCCGGTACCTGCCGGACCTATGGCGAAAATTATATCATTTTTAATGATACTATCCACCATTTTCCGCTGATTGGCAGTTCTTGCCTTGATCACAATGCCATTGGGTCCGAAAACAATAGGCTCACCTCCTCCTCCCTTTAATGATGGATTATCTGTTTCAGGATTTTGAGGAATAGTGGTTCCAAGGATTTGCTCCAGATCGTTAGTATTCAGTGATTGAAACTTATCAATATGATTGATTATTTCCTCGAATTTTAATTTGAAGATATTTATCTCTGCTTCATCACCAAGTACTTTTACATCATGGCCTCTGGCAACAATTTTAATCTTTGGAAAATTTCTTTTTATTACCTCAAAATATTCATTGTTTGAACCCCAAATTACTACCGGGTTCACATTTTCGATCGTTATAATAAGTTCGTTCAAGTTGTGCTTATTTTTAGTAGAGAGGTATTTATTTGAGATTAAAGTTGAATATTTGCAACAACATTATCTATAGCAAGAATAACAATAAATATTCACATTTTAAATGGCAATAATAACTTTAACGACCGATCTGGGACATAAAGATTTTTATCAGGCTGCTCTGAAAGGAAGTATCCTGAGCCAGCTTGCTACAGCCAATATTGTGGATATCAGTCATGATGTTTCTGCATTTAATATTCCTCAGGCAGCGTTTATTTTAAAGAATGCATTTTATTATTTTCCTAAGGGTACGGTACATTTAATAGGAATTGATTCAGTATTCAATGAAAAAACACGTTATCTGGCATTAAGTTACCGTGGACATTATTTTGTTGGCTCAGATAATGGGATTTTCTCACTTCTTTTTGACGAAGAACCTTCTGAGATCGTTGAGTTAAACATCATGCAGGATTTAAAGTACCTCCATTTTCCTTTATCAGATATTTTCCCAAAGGCAGTCAGTCATTTAGCTAAAGGTGGAAAACTAACTGAGATTGGTTTGCCCGTTTCCGGAATAGAAGAAAAAATGACCATTCAGCCAGTAATTGAGCGCGATATTATAAGAGGCAGTGTTATATACATTGATTCATTCCAAAATATAATCACCAATATCACCAAAGAAATATTTACAACTGTTCAGCGGAACCGTGACTTTACTCTGTTTTTCAAGAGAAATGAATCTATTTCTCAGTTGAGCTGGCATTATAATGAAGTTCCGGAGGGTGAAAAGCTTTGTCTATTCGGGATTAGTAATCATCTTGAGATTGCGATCAATAAGGGAAATGCAAGCGGATTATTAGGGTTGCACCTGGGAGATATTGTCAGAATAGAGTTCAAATCATGATTACAAGAATCGTTAAAATGACATTCCTGCCCGGTAACATTGAAGGCTTTAAGGAAATATTTTACGAATCTCAAAAACTAATCAGGGCATTCGATGGTTGTATTCGTTTAGAACTTATGAAAGATATCAGCAACGAATGCATTTTTTTTACTATTAGTCATTGGGAAAATGAGGAAAGCCTTAATACCTATAGAGATTCTTATCTTTTCAAAAATACATGGTCGAAGGTAAAACCATTGTTCTCTGAAAGAGCGCTGGCATGGAGTTTATCCCCTGATCAACAGAAATAGCATGAGGATAGCCCTATTAACCCTTTTCACCTTACTTTTGACAGGAACTGAACTACTTGCCCAAAACGATAGTTCAGCTTATCAAACACAAAGATTAAAGATAAATAAGCTTCTTGATCAGCGAAGTGAAAGCTTTGGTCAATATGAGAGCAGTCTTGGAGCGCGCAGTGGCATATTCGGACTTAAAACTAAAAGAGATATGCAGGCATCAAATGATATTCTGCGACAGATCGTATTGACAGACAATGATATTTTCTCTGAATTAAAGGTCTTGCTTGATTATAAAGATCTTGAAAAAACTGAAGTGCAAACACGTGCAGAAACTGTGGAAGGCCGTATTGAAAGGTATCAGTCTACCATTACCCGTCTTCAGCAGGAGAATCAGAAATTACGGATAGAATCAGAAAAGCATATTGCCTATCAGGAGAAACAATTTAATTATCTTATACTTCTGATCATCGCTTTAGCCCTATCTGCTTTTTACATTTATAAGCAAAAAAAATTACCTAAAGGTGATACCAAAGGATCAAAGAATATCTAAATAAAGCTATTTTTGCCTTCGCCATAATTTGGCTAACAATCCCTTAAACAAACATGGCACGTGCTCGATTAAATAGCGGTAACGCTCAGGCTGAAGAACTTCCAAAAGCTAAGATCAATAAGGAAAGTTTAAAGCAGGTAATGAGATTATTACTGTATCTCAAACCATACCGTACTAAATTTTTCCTGGGCCTTGCCTGTCTTATCTTTTCCAGTGCCAGTTCCTTTCTTTTCCCATTACTTATGGGACGATTGATCGGTACAGGTGCTCAGGCTGCTCAGGGCGGGAAAATGGTGCCCAATGAAATTCTTGATATTTTTCCAACAGATATAAACACCGTAGCTCTTACTCTGCTTGGCGTATTATTCATTCAGGCCATTTTTTCATTTTACAGGATAAACTGGTTCGTAGAAGTAGCTGAAAAGGGACTTGCAGACATACGAAGAGACACTTATCATAAATTGATCACGCTTCCGATGAACTTTTTCTCTCAGCGGAGAGTTGGAGAATTAAATAGCAGGCTATCTGCAGATCTCTCTCAGATTCAGGATGCCATAACTACAACCCTGGCCGAAATGATCAGGCAGGTGATCATATTTACCGGCGGTATTATTTTCCTGGTTTTAGTTTCAGGGAAATTAACATTAATGCTGCTCGCTGTATTACCTGTTCTGGTGGCTGTGGCAGTAGTTTTTGGTCGTTTTATCAGAAAACTAAGCAGACAAGCACAGGATAAACTTGCCGAATCAAATACGATTGTTGAGGAGACACTTCAGGGAATTTCTAATGTAAAAGCATTCGTAAATGAAGCATTCGAAGTAGGGAGATACAATAAAAGTATTCGCGAGGTTGTTAAGATCGCAATGCGTGGTGCGAAATTCCGTGGTGTATTTGCCTCCTTTATCGTTTTCTGTTTATTTGGAACCATCGTTTCTGTTGTTTGGTATGGATCTCATTTGGTGCAGGCCGGAGAGATAAGCATTGCCAGTATGTTTACCTTCATCCTGCTTTCCACATTTGTTGGTGCAGCAATGGGCAGTTTCCCCGAATTATATGCAACAATGCAGAAAGCATTTGGAGCAAGTGAAAGGGTATTGGAAATTCTGGCTGAAGAGAATGAACCGATATCGATGGATGATGAAAAAAATGTTGTTATTAATCATATTCAAGGTAATCTGGAATTCAGAGATGTAGTTTTTGCATACCCTTCCAGAAAAGAAATAACCGTTTTGAATGGGGTATCCTTTGAAGCCAAAAAAGGTGAAAAAGTGGCTATAATTGGTCCTAGTGGTGCAGGAAAATCAACCATAGCCGGACTTATCCTTCGGTTTTATGAAACTCAGGGTGGCTCTTTGTTATTTGATGGGAAACCATCCACTGATTTTTCATTGACAGATATTCGAAACCAGGTGGCCATCGTACCACAGGATGTTCTATTATTTGGAGGTACAATACGTGAAAACATAGCATATGGTAGATTAAACGCAAGTGAGGAAGATATAGTTATTGCTGCTAAACGGGCAAATGCACATGATTTTATTATTGGTTTTCCTGAGGCTTATGACACCTTAGTTGGAGAAAGAGGGGTAAAACTTTCAGGAGGTCAACGTCAGCGTATTGCTATTGCAAGAGCTCTTTTAAAGGACCCTGCCCTATTAATACTGGATGAAGCAACATCATCTCTGGATTCAGAATCAGAACGTTTGGTACAGGAGGCTCTTGAAGAATTAATGAAAAACCGGACCTCGATCATCATTGCTCACCGACTTTCAACTATCCGTGAAGCAGATAAGATCGTTGTTCTGGAGAAAGGAAAAGTAGTGGAAAGCGGCAATCATTCAGAGTTAATGAAAAACCAGGAAGGTTTATACCGTTACCTTAGTCAGTTACAGCTGGAAAGCCAGGAAATAAAGTCTGAATAAGTACCTCTGTTTTTTAATATATATCTATATTCAAAAATTCTGAATAATATATGAAGTTAACCATTTGGGGTGCTGCCAGACAAGTTACAGGCAGTATGCATTTACTAGAAACAGAAAATTACAGCATCCTGATTGATTGTGGATTAGATTATGAAAAGGATACCTGGGTTGAGGAGAACGAGCAATTTCCTTTTTCTCCTTCTGAAATAGATCTTGTAATTCTTACACATGCACATATAGATCATTCCGGAAATTTACCTACACTGGTCCGTTTAGGTTTTGAAGGACAGATTTTATGCACAGCTCCTACTGCTGACCTGACGGAATTGCTTCTACTTGATTCTGTCAACATCTTCCTTAGCAGGCAAAGGAAAACCCGCAAAGGGAAAAGGGGATTTTCTACAGGTCCAAAACCTCTATATCTTCAAAAGCATGTGATGGAAACTGTCGATCGTTTTGTAACGATCGCTTTTAATAAACCATTTCGAATCAATGGACAGATCAGTCTGACATTTATACCAGTTGGTCATCTTTTGGGTGCAGCTGCTGCGGTATTCACTATTGAGGAGAATGGGGTGAAGAAAACTATAGCCTTTAGCGGAGATATTGGAAGAAAGAATTATCCCGTTCTACAGGACCCTGAACCACTTCCGGAGGTTGATTATCTTATTTGTGAATCAACATATGGCGGCAGATTGCACAAATCAACTCAAAGTGTTGAAGAATTATTGACTGAAACTGTCAATGAGGCTTGTGTAAAATCACCCGGGCGACTAATTATTCCTGCATTCAGTGTGGGTCGTACCCAGGCATTGGTTTATTCACTTAACAAGATATTCAGTAAAGGCCTGCTCCCAAGGATCAAGGTGTTTGTGGATAGTCCGATGGCTACTTACGCTACCGATATATTTAGAAAACATCACCAGCTGGTGAATCAGGAAGCTCAGGAATTTTACAGGAGTTCCGGCGATGAGTTTGAGTTTGAGAATCTGGACTATATTCAGGATATGAATGCAAGTAAAGCCATATCAAATTACTATGAACCTTGTATCATTATTTCTTCTGCCGGGATGCTGGAGGGCGGCCGGATACAGGATCATTTGTATTACAATATTTCAAACTACTATTGTACCATCCTTTTCATCGGATATTGTGCTAAAGGAACGCTAGGGCATCGACTGCTACGCGGAGATCCTGTTATTAATTTAAGACACAGAGAATTGTCGGTTTTTGCAACCATCAGGCAAACAGACCTTTTCAGCGGACATGGTGATCATAAAGACCTGGTGAATTTTGTGAAGCAACAGCCACAGGAGAAATTAAAGAAGGTTTTCCTGGTACATGGAGAAATAAATTCGATGGAAAGCCTTTGTACATCCTTAATTGAAGAGAATTACCAGGTTGAAATTGCGAAGAAAGGTATCACCTATCAGCTTGATTGAAGCTTAGTTTATTTGGTGGATCAATAATCCAACATCAAATTTAGGTTCAAACCAGGTAGATTTTGGAGGCATAACTTCACCTTCATCTGCAACCTCCAGAAGTTGTTCAATACCAGTAGGATACAGAATAAATGCAACATCAAATTTGCCGGTATCAACTTCGTTCACCAGGTCAGTTAATGGTAATTTCCCTCCCCTATAACTGATCCTTAAATCTGTACGGGGATCAGAGATATTTAACACCGGAGATAAGATATAATCCTGGAGGATAGAAACATCCAGCTTTGCAAGCGGATTGTTTGTCTGAATAATTTCAGATTTTGCCCTTATTTGATACCAGTTACCTTCAAGATACATACCAAATTCATGTATATCTTCAGGATTTACAGGTTTGCCTGATTCCTTAATAAGGAAGTTTTTTTCAAGAGATTTTAAGATATCATTTGTTGATAAACCATTCAAATCTTTAACCAGCCTGTTAAATCCATAGATTCTAAGCTGATCAGTACTCATATAAACAGAAGTAAAGAAATTATACTCTTCATTTCCCTTATGTTTTAGATTGAGCTTGCGGCGCTGTATGCCTAATAAGGAGGCGGCCGCAGCGCGATGGTGTCCATCAGCAATATAGGTAGCTGAAAGCTTTGAAAATTCATTCAGCAGGTTATTTAAAGTGACCTCATCATCAATTTTCCATAAGCGATGTTCTGACTCTTCTTTAGAAAAGTGAATTTCGGCCTGTTTAATAGTTGTCTCCCTGATAATTGATTCGATCTGTTCAACGGCAGGGTAAGTGATCAGTACCGGATTGGCATCTATACCTGTCTGCTGAAGATAATCGATCAGAGATTGTTCGCGGTCAGCGCTTGTTAGTTCATGCTTTTTAACCACATTATTCAGGTAATCATCAATTGATGTAATTGTCCATATACCTGTTTGAACAAGTCCCGATCGAACCACCTGATACACATAAATGGCAGGCTTAGCATCCCTTACATATATTCCCTTTTCTAAAAAGTCCTCGAAATTCTCATTGATCTTTTTAAATGCAAGTTCATTTTTTGAACCCATTAAAAAAAGGTTATCCAGTTTAGGGACAAGCATATTCACAAAAGAATATGGATTTCCCTGCCGAATAACCTTTGCATCAGATATACTTAAATTCTCCAGATTGATTACAACCTGTCCTGCATTTGCCTGACTGGGATGTATTCCTCTGAAAGGTTTGATCTTTGGCATTCAATAAAAATTATACAATTACCAAACCTGCCTGATTAATCATAGATCAGGCTTTAACGTTTTTGAAAAAATCAATGATAAGATTTGCCAACTCAGTACCTATTCTCTCCTGAGCTTCATTGGTAGAAGCTCCGATATGCGGTGTTAAGCTAACATTTGGATGAGATAAGAGATCCTGACGAGGAGTTGGTTCATTATCAAAAACATCAAGGCCAGCAAAGGATACTTTGCCAGAGTTTAAGGCTTCTAATAGAGCATCTTCATCAATCGTACCTCCGCGTGAGCAGTTAACTACTCCTGCACCATCTTTCATTAATGCAAACTCTTCTTTTCCCAGAACAGGCTTTTCTGAGAAGGGAACGTGCAGACTTATAAAGTCAGATTCTTTTATTAATTGTTCTACACTAACAGCATTAATCGGACAATTTACACGTACATTTCCTCCAAGTACCAGTTCAAGTTCTTTAGGAATTTCAAAAAGATCATAAGCAAGAACATCCATACCCAGACCTAATGCTACTTTGGCTGTCTCACGTCCTATTCGTCCGAAACCAATAATTCCGATTTTCTTCCCACGAAGCTCTATACCTTTAGCATATGCTTTTTTCAGGTCATTAAATCTGGTATTTCCTTCAACAGGCATTTTACGGTTAGAGTCCTGTAAAAAACGAATACCGGTAAAAAGATGGGCAAAAACTAGTTCAGCAACAGAAAGTGATGAGGCCGCAGGTGTATTGACAACTGCCAGTCCCTTTTCCCGGGCATAATCAACATCAATATTATCCATACCGACACCACCACGACCGATCAATTTAATATTCGGACAAGCATCAATCAGGTCTTTTCTAACTTTAGTTGCACTACGAACGGTAATTGCATCATAGTTTTTTAAACCTTCTGAAAGTTCTGCCTGAGGGATATGATTGGTATCAACCTGAAAACCTGCTTTCTCTAATAATTCTTTACCGATTGGATCAATGCCATCATTGGCTAGTATACGAAACATAAATTATTGAATTTATTGATGCTATAATTATTAATATTTTAAAATAAACAGAAATGAATTATACTGCCCATCAGCATAAGATCAATCAATTTTTAACGGTGCTTTTCTGCAAATTCCTGCATCGCATCGATAAGAGTATGAACACTTGTGATAGGTAATGCATTGTACATGGATGCACGGAAACCTCCAACACTTCTATGTCCTTTAATTCCGATGATATCACGGTCTTCTGCAAACTTTAGAAAAGGCTTCTCGAGTTCAGGATTTTCCATCACGAAACATACATTCATTCTTGAACGATCTTCAATACTACATGTACCCTTAAACAATGGATTGCGGTCGATTTCCTTATAAAGAGCTTCAGATTTGGAAATATTTTCTTTTTCAATTTCTGCTACTCCTCCCTTTGATTTTAACCAGCGAAGATTTAACATGGACACATAAATGGCAAATACCGGAGGTGTATTGTACATAGATCCACCATCGATCTGAACCTTATAATCAAGCATTGAAGGAATCTTACGATCGATCTTTCCTAATATTTCGTCCTTTACAATAGCAAGTGTTAATCCGGCAGGCCCCATATTTTTTTGAGCGCCGGCATATATCAAACTAAATTGAGATACATCGATTACCCTGCTGAATATATCAGAAGACATATCACAAACAACCGGAACTGAAGTTTCAGGAACTGTCATTAATTCAGTTCCATAAATCGTATTATTTGATGTGTAATGGAAATATGCAGAATCTGACGGTATTTCAAAATCTTTAGGGATAAATGTGAAATTATCATCTTTTGATGAAGCAACAACATTTACATTTCCGAATATTTTAGCCTCTTTCAAAGCCTTGGTTGCCCAAACTCCTGTATTCAGATAAGCGGCAGTCTCCCCCTCAGCAAGTAAATTCATGGGAACCATTGCAAATTGTAAACTTGCCCCTCCTTGTAATAAAACAACCGAATAACCTTCAGGAACATTTAAAAGTTCCTTAACTAAACGAACTGTTTCATCAACTACAGCTTCAAACTCAGGAGTACGGTGTGATATCTCTAAGATAGATAAACCTGTACCATTAAATTCAAGAACAGCCTGAG
Organism: Daejeonella rubra; assembly: GCF_900103545.1. GTDB lineage: Bacteria > Bacteroidota > Bacteroidia > Sphingobacteriales > Sphingobacteriaceae > Daejeonella > Daejeonella rubra. The sequence goes on along the minus strand of NZ_FNHH01000023.1, from coordinate 14,152 downwards.
ATGCCTGTTTGAAAACTTCCTGAGGTAAAATGCAGGGACCTGCACCAAAATTATGTGTCATACTCTTTAAATTTATGCCGCAAAAATAACAGAATAATTTGACACCTGATAGGTTTTTGAACCCTTATTGAGATTAGATGACAAATGTTTACCTGCTTTTTAACTTAGCGATCACCCGGAAGTTAAACATTCTGGAAGTTAGATAGTTTGGCACAGCGTACTGATTGGCCATTTTATCATTTAACCACAAATAGGAAGTGGTATTCTTGAAATTCAGCAGATTAAATAGTTCAGCATGCAGGCTTAGCGCCTGAAAATATTTTTTAATAAATACAGAAGACCTTTTGCCTTCAGGATCTGCCAGATCTTTAGAAAAACCTATATCGGCTCGCTTATAGGCAGGAATTTTAAATTGATCAGTATGCCGGTCTGGTCCCGGAGGACCAACAGGTAATGAGGAAGAATAAATTAAGTTCAGGTGTACTTTATAAGTTGGGTTTTGTATTAAGCGATCCTGGAACATCATTCCTATATTAAACAATTGGTCAGTTGGTCTTTTCAGGTATCCCGGCCTAATGGTGATCTGATTGCCTTGTGCATCCTTCGACAGGTAAAAATCATCTTTGATATCCTCCTCAGTTTTCATAACTGAAATTCGGAATGTAGATTCAAGATCCTTAGCAAAATTACCGCTAATACTCAGATCTGCTCCTGCAGCATATCCCTTTGACATTTTATCTGAAAGATACCTGATCTTCAAGTCTTCAATTTTATAAGGAGTAATTCTGCTTAGTATCTTATAGTAAACTTCAGAACTGAATTTCAAACGGGTTCCAAGTCCGTTGAATTTATAATCTGTACCGGTGATCAATTGAAAAGATCTTTGAGATCTTGCAGCAGCATTCAGACTTCCATTGTAATTTTTGATCTCCCGGTAAAAAGGTGCCTGATTATAAGTGCCGGCAGAAAATCTAATGAGTAAGTGATCTCTGTGTCCGGGATTATACATTAAGGATACCCGTGGACTAATCATATTTTCCTTAGAATAAGTATTATAATTAAGCCTTACTCCTGCTGCCATCATTAAGTTAGGTCTTAAGCTGAAGGTGTTTTGAACAAAACCACTGAATCGCCGGATCTTTACCAGATTTTGCTGATCAATAAGCCCTGAATACATCCAGTTTCCCTGATCAGGAAATGCATATCCGCTGGTATCAACTGCAGTATATTCATCTATACGGTCATCTATACGGTCTGACTGAAATCGTACACCCATTTCGAAAAAAGAGCTTTTTACCTGCTTATACATTCGTAATTCAGTGTTGTATATCAGCGATTTTAAATAATTATTGGAAAATGTCTGATTCGAACCCATTCCTAATAAACTACCACCATTCGAGGGATTCAGCCCCCCCCCTTCCTTCTCATTAAATGAATACCATCCCAGGAGATCTGCCTGCTCTTCCACATTAATGGAAGCAATTGAATTTATCCATTTAAAATTCAGACTATTACTCGCATTATACGAAAATGTAAGAGCACTGTTTAAAGCATTATAATTGCTGCTTTCTTCTCCTTCATAATTTACGAAAAGTCTTAATACATCATCAGATGTACCAAATTCGGTTATTCTCTTATCCGGACTTATCTTAACTTCTCCCCCATTATACAAACCAAAAAGAGATAAATTTAGCTTTGAAGAGATATTTTGTCTTAATAGAAACTGATAGTCAGAAAATCCTGAATGATACTCGCCCTCAATATTTTGCCTGCCTAAAAAACTTTGATTTTTCTTATTTCTTATTCCTGCAAGAAAGAAACCATTCTTTAATGGCAGTTTTAATGTTGCTGAACTTGAAAGAAAACCTGCCTGTGCTTCAAGTGATAAACTATCAGGCTTGCTGTATCTGACATCAAGAATTGATGATAATTTATCTCCGTATCTGGCTTCAAAGCCTCCTGCTGAAAAAAATATACTCGATGCCAGATCCGGATTGATAAAACCTAACCCCTCCTGCTGACCAGATCTGATTAGCATTGGCCTGAATATTTCCACATCATTCAGGTAGATCAGATTCTCATCAAAGTTTCCACCCCGGACTGAATACTGAGAACTTAACTCATTATTTCCGGAGACCCCGGGCAAATTTTTTATAAAACTTTCGAAGCTTCCTGAAGTCTGAGGGAAGGATGAAAACTTGGCAGCCTCAATACTAATAGAATTACTTGAATTAAACCTTTCAGTAATATGAACTTCGTCAAGTGATTGTATATCAGTAATTAATATAATATTTTGAATATTATCTTTGTCTGAAAGCAGACCAAAATCCAGACTTAGATCTTTATAACCTAATCTGCTAAAAATCAATGTGGCATTTAACGGAACCTTGTTTAGAAGATACTCGCCTTCTCTGTTAGTTTGAGTTATCAAACGGGTATCTTTAACCTGAATGGTAACTCCACTTAATAATTCGCCCTTTTCAGAAGTAATGACTCCCTTGATTACCGTAAGATCCTGAGCTATTATTTTGTTTGAAAAAAGAAGTAAGGGCAGAAAAAGAAAAAAGCGAAGTAAAACGACAAAATACCTGAAATTTGGCTTTATGGAGTGAAAAATTAAGAGTTGTCGTTGTTTTTTCTTCACATTCAAAATAATGTCATGCTCTTAAAATATCGGGATTTAAATTCTTTAGTGCAGCTATTTCCAATACCGGATCAGCAGCAGAAAAGACCGCATTACCAGCAACAAGTACATCTGCTCCTGCTTGTAGTAATTTCAGTGCATTCTGATTGGATACACCTCCGTCAATTTCAATTAAAAGTCCGTCATTCCGGCCGGAAGCCATTGATCGTAGTTCTCTTATCTTTTTGTAAGTATTTTCAATAAATTTCTGACCTCCAAAACCTGGATTAACAGACATCAGACATACCACATCCATATCTTCGATAATATCTTCCAGTAAACTTACAGGGGTATGAGGATTTACTGCTACTCCTGCTTTACAACCTAGATCCCTTATGGCACTCAACGTTCTGTGAAGATGAGTACATGCTTCAATATGAACCGTAATATTTTCTGCACCGGCCAGTTTAAAATCCTGCAGGTAGCGATCAGGATCAACGATCATCAGATGTACATCCAGTGGCTTTTCAGCATATTTCTGAATTGCTTTCAGAACAGGAAAGCCAAAGGATATATTCGGAACAAATACTCCGTCCATAATATCGATATGAAACCAATCAGCTTCACTGCGATTGATCATTTCTATATCTTTCTGAAGATTGGCAAAATCAGCAGACAAAACGGAAGGGGCAATAAGATGTTTCATTTTGTAAAATTACAATTTTGATTGTAATATTCAGTTTTAATGGCAGCTATATGATTATTGTTTGGGGCCTTCTTCCTCAATGATTTTCATATTTTTTCCAAATTCTATAAGGTCAAGCTGGACCTTAGGTCTATTTGCCGTTTTTTTTGTTAAAATCAATGCATTTAAATGTAGAAATGGTATTTCAACTCTATAATTAATGGCAAGTGGAAAAAACGGAAATGCGGAGAATAAGCATATATATAAACGCAAAATATGCGGAGATAATTTTAATATGCGGAGAATAAATATTATTTTTACCGCATAATTAGCGGAGAATAAAAATATGTATTTATACAACAACCATAATTGGCCAATCTTCGAATGGAATAGTGATAAACTTTTAGCATTGCTTTCCTATGTAAGGAATAGACAAGGCAGGTTAATTGGTAAGATGGGGGCTTTGGGATTTGAACTTCGCAATGAAGCCAACCTCGAAATACTAACGCAAGAAATTATAAAATCGACTGAAATAGAAGGTGAATTTCTTGACAGAGAACAAGTAAGGTCATCAATAGCCAGACGGTTGGGATTAGAAATATCAGGGTTAATATATTCCGAACGTAATGTTGACGGAATTGTTGATTTATTGTTAGATGCAACAAAGAATTATGATAAAGAACTTACTGAAGAAAGATTATTTACATGGCATGCATCACTTTTCCCAATTGGAAAAAGTGGAATGTACAAAATCATAGCAGGAAACTGGCGTGACGATTCAACTGGCCCAATGCAAGTTGTTTCAGGAGTCATGGGAAAAGAAAAAGTTCATTACCAAGCACCACCAGCTGCTCAAATTGAAAAAGAAATGCGAATTTTCTTCGATTGGTTTAATTTGGAGAAAAATACGGACTTGGTTATTAAGGCTGCTGTTGCACATTTGTGGTTTGTGACAATCCACCCCTTTGAAGATGGAAATGGAAGAATTTCAAGAGCACTAAGTGATATGTTACTAGCCCGTTCTGACGAGCAATCGTTTAGATTTTATAGTATGTCAACACAAATCCGGAAGGAAAGAAATTCATATTACGATATATTGGAAAAGACTCAAAAAAGCGGATTAGATATTACAAATTGGCTCGAATGGTTTCTGAATTGCTTACTTCATTCAATTGAGAATTCAGAAAAACTTCTTGAAAAAATAATTTATAAACACTCGTTTTGGATACACCATTCAAAAGTTAACATAAACGACAGACAAAGAAAAATACTGAATATGCTTATGGATAAATTTGAAGGAGTATTAAATACTACTAAATGGTCAAAGATAGGAAAATGCTCTCAGGACACGGCTTTACGAGACATTCAAGACCTGATTGAAAAAGGAATTTTGGAAAAAAGTTCGAAAGGAGGGCGTAGTACAATTTATGAATTGAAAACAGATAAATGACAAACCCCAGCCACTAAAACGCGGTATAGTTAATTGCCGGTTCAGTACGTATTCGAGCGGCACAGCTCATATCAAAATTAGTTGTAACTTGATAGGAAAGTGCTTCCAAATCGGCAACTAACCATATTGCCTACCGATAGTTGCAATAGATGCAGATTTTAGCAATGAATCAAATTTTGAATTATCCAAACCTTTAACTGATTCATTATATCTAGCCTAAGTCCATTATCAAGATGAAAATATGTCCAGCCTGGATACTTATTTAATGCGAAGATTTATGTTTAATATGAGCCTGTCTGAACATGATATTCATTTTCTTAAGTTTGGTCATTGAATGAAATCGTTCTGTATAGGATCTTTTCAAAGCTGTTTTAAGCAAATCAAGTTCAGCCTTTTCATAATCTGATGAAGGTTCCTGAACGATGTGTTTTTCTTGCTTTTTCATAATCTGATATACACAATTTAATAAATCAGGCAGTAAAAAACAAAACCTGTCTGTGCAGAGGCACGACAGGTTTTGCAAGTATAAAATTCAAAGAATTATTCAGCTGCTGGCTTTGTGTCTTCTGGTCTTGGAGGACGTGGAAGTAAAGCTTTGCGGGAAAGTTTTAATTTACCCTGCTTATCAACTTCTAGAAGTTTAACTTTTACGATATCGCCAACATTCAACACCCCGTCCATAGACTCATAACGTTGCCAGTCAATTTCGGAAATATGAAGTAATCCATCTTTTCCAGGCATAATTTCAACAAAAGCACCAAAAGGCATAATTGTTTTCACTTTTCCTTCGTAAACTTCGCCTACTTCTGGTTTTGAAGCAATTGCTTTAATACGGTTTACAGCTTTATCGATCGCTTCCTTATTGTCAGCGAAGATCTGAACAATACCTAAATTGTCTTTTTCTTCAATGGCAATGGTTGCGCCAGTTTCACGCTGCATTTCCTGAATGATCTTACCACCGGGGCCTATAACAGCACCGATAAATTCTTTATCAATTTTAAGGGTAACGATTCTTGGTGCATGTGGTTTGTAATCCTCACGTGGCTCAGCAATAGTTTTCTTCATTTCATTTAAGATATGAAGACGAGCTTCGTTAGCCTGCTTTAAAGCTGCAGTTAACACTTCCCATTTCAAACCATTGATCTTCAAGTCCATCTGACAGGCAACAATACCTTTTTCAGTTCCGGTTACTTTGAAGTCCATATCTCCTAAATGATCTTCATCACCAAGGATATCAGTTAAAATTGCGTATTTACCAGTTTTCTCATCAGAGATCAATCCCATTGCAATACCTGAAACCGGAGATTTAATCTTAATACCGGCATCCATCAGTGCAAGTGTACCTGCGCAAACTGTAGCCATAGAAGATGAACCATTTGATTCCAAAATATCTGAAACAATACGGATAGTATAAGGATTATCATCACCGGGCAATACCTTTTTCAAAGAACGCATTGCCAGATTTCCGTGTCCGATCTCACGACGGCCTGTACCACGGTTCGGACGAGCCTCACCTGTAGAAAAAGCTGGGAAGTTATAGTGTAATAAGAATTTCTGGTATCCATTAAAGAAAGCACCATCGATCAGCTGCTCATCAGATTTAGCACCCAGAGTAACGGTTGTTAAAGACTGAGTTTCTCCGCGTGTGAAAATAGCTGAACCGTGTGCTGTAGGAAGGTAACCTATTTCAGACCAGATCGGACGAACTGTACGTGAATCACGACCATCAAGACGAATTCCTTCATCAAGAACCAGGTTACGGATTGCATCATACTGAACATCATGGAAATATTTCTTAGACAGAGAGATTGTTGTATCATCAACACCTTCACCTAGATCAGCAATAAATTCTGAAATTACTTCAGCAAATTTATCTGTACGGTCATGCTTTGCAGATTTTGATTTTGCAATAGCATAAACTTTATCATAGGTAGCAGCAAAAACTTTAGCTTTCAGATCAGTATCATGAGTTTCATGACTGTAAACACGCTTTTCAGTTTTGCCAACTAAAATTGCCAGTTCTTTTTGAGCCTGAACCTGAATAACGATGGCTTTGTGTGCAAATTCAATTGCCTCGACCATTTCTTCTTCAGAAATTTCATCGCCTTCACCTTCAACCATTACGATATCATTCTCTGTTCCGGCAACAAGCAGATCCATAGTAGCTCTTTCCAGATCACTCAGGTAAGGGTTAATAATTAATTTACCATCAATTTTAGCAACACGAACTTCAGAGATAGGACCGTTAAAAGGAATGTCTGACACTGCAATAGCTGCTGATGCCGCTAAACCTGCAAGACAATCAGGCATAATATTTTTGTCGGCTGATATTAAAGATATCATAACCTGTACATCTGCGTGATAATCTTCAGGGAACATCGGGCGTAATGCACGGTCAACTAAACGGGATATCAATACCTCGTAATCAGAAAGCCTTGCTTCACGACGAAGGAATCCACCAGGGATACGTCCTGTAGCTGCATATTTTTCCTGATAATCAACTGACAGCGGTAAAAAATCAGTTCCCGGTTTTGCACCAATACTTGATACCACAGTGGCAAGAAGCATCGTGTCTCCCATTTTAACTACAACCGAACCATCAGCCTGCTTGGCTAGTTTTCCTGTTTCGATCTCGATCATACGGCCATCGCCCAGATCAAATGTTTTTTTAATTGCGTTATAACTCATTTGCTTTGTTTGCGACGTACTTTTCCTCTTTAGAGCACATCTTCTTTTATATTGATTTTTATTTTTTTAATTAAAAAAGCCATCCCGCATATTGAGGATGGCTTCGCAAAATTTTGCTAAGATTATTTTATAATATCTCTTAACTCTAATGCTTTGATAATAGCACGATACCTGTTGATATCTTTTTTGAAAAGATAAGCTAACAAGGCGCGGCGTTTACCTACAAGTTTCTGAAGAGATAATTGTGTAGAAAAATCCTTCTTGTTTTTTTTCAAATGCCCGGTTAAATGAGCAATACGTGCGGTAAATAATGCTACCTGTCCTTCTGCAGAACCGGTGTCTGTTGCACCTTTTCCGTGCTTGGCAAAAATGTTTGCCTTGTACTCTGTACTTAAATACATTACGTGAATAATATTAAAGCTGTTAATAAATAAACAATTAGCTGCAAAGATAGAAGTTTATCAGTTAATTTCAAAGAATGAATCACAGTATCGGATATTATTTAATTCATCCGTGAATATTATTGAGGTTTTTTATTTGGGGGTTTGCCCGGCGGTAGCCTGGCCGGGCTATGCGCTGCAATCTTTTGCTTTGCAAAAGGATTTTCGCTTCTATCCCTAAGCCGAAATTGGATTATTCATAATATATATTTTACTTAGGAATGCTTGGTTTATAAAAAACAATCAATTTTTAAAATCCCATACTTCCCACCTCTTACTTCCTACCTCATACCTCTTACTTCATACCTCATACCCCTCATCCAGAATATTTCCTTTTCTCACAATTTAGCGCGAATTTCGCCTCAATGGAAAATCCAATTAAGTACAGCCAGTTCACTAGCGAATTCAAAGTCAGGCCTGATGATATAGATATGTTCAATCATGTTCATAACAGCACTTATTTTGATTATGTGCTGGCCGCCAGGTATGAGCAAATGGAAACATTCTACAAAATGCCAATGGAGGAATTTCTCAGCCAGGGATTTGGCTGGGTTGTACGATCTGCTTTTGTCGATTATAAACGTCCTATGGGACTTGGCGACAGATTTTCAGTACTAACCGGAATAGAAAGCATTAACTCTAAAGGATGCAGAGTAAAATTTGAGATCAAAATTCTAAAAACTGGCAAGGTAGCTTGTGATGGCTGGTTTGATTACATCATGATCGACATCAGTACTGGCAAAAGTGTAAAGGTTTCTGATGAAATGATCCTGAAATATTCAATCTGATAAGCCTAGCTCCTGCTTTCCAAAGCCATTTCAATCAAATCTCCGTAAAACTCGCTGATGTTCAATCCTGCAGCACGAACTTGTTGTGGTATAAAACTCTGTGCTGTTTGACCTGGAATTGTGTTGATCTCTATGAAATAGAAGTTTGAAGTTTCGTTCTGAAGAAAGTAATCTATCCGAACCATTCCCTTACAGTTCAATTTCAGATAAATATCAGAAACAATACGTTCTACTCTTGATTTTTCATCCTCAGTCATTCTGCCAGGAGTAATTTCCTCGGTAGCACCCGGGGTGTACTTTGCTTCAAAATCAAAAAAATCATTCGATGGTATCACTTCAGTTGCGGGCAATACCTGAATTCCTTTACTGTTTTTATATACTCCAATAGAAAATTCACGGCCTTGAACAAACTCTTCAACCAAAACCTGAGCATCCTCATTAAATGCCTTATTAAGTGCGGCAGGAAGCTCATCGGCAGTTTTTACTTTGCTCATTCCAATACTGCTTCCGCCATTATTAGGTTTAATAAATAAAGGAAGTGCCAGATTGGTTAACAATTCTTTTTCTGCCGCAGCTGAATTTTCAAATAATTGGATGGATCGTGCAATATGAAGGTCACGAATCCCATCAACAATAGCTTTTGAATAGCCTTTATTCATGGTCAGCGATGAGGTAAGCGCATCACAGCTTGTATACGGAAGATCAAGCAAGTCGAAATAACCCTGTAGCTTTCCATCTTCACCCGGAGAGCCATGCAGCATAATAAAGGCTGCATCAAAATTGATCCTGGTATTGTTTATTAAAATAGAAAAGTCATTTTTATCAACCGAATACTTCACAGAATCAGCATCCATAAAATACCAGCCTTCTTTTAAAATAACGATCTTATATATATTGTATTTATTTCTATCTATCTGAGATTCAACAAAATCAGCGCTCTTGAATGAAACAACAGATTCTCCGGTAAATCCGCCTGTAACCAATGCTATATTCCTTTTCATAGGCTCAAAGATAAATTTTAAAACAATTGAACAATAAAGCCAGCTAATATTTATCTTCGATATTGTTTAAATTGGATTATTTTTGAGGCATTAATGCCTTTATCTATCCGGCAATAACCAAAATGATAGTTAACCTTAGTTCTATTTAATCATACCATTCATCTCTGAAATAAAAGCCTGCATATAATGAGTAAATTTATTGAATACTTACGGACCAAGACCTTTCGTAAAAATCTCCTTATAGCAATCGGATCAATTTTTGCCTTCTTATTATTCCTTTTTTACAGCCTTGGATTTTATACGCACCATGGCGAGGGAATGCCGGTTCCAAAACTTAAAGGTTTACCCATTGCTAAAGCAATTCAGTTACTTGAAGAGCAAGGTCTAAGATATCAGATAAATGACTCTATTTATATGATTGATCAGACACCTGGTATCATTGTGGAGCAGGATCCTGATCCGAACACAAACGTTAAGGCCAACAGGACTATTTACCTGATTGTAACCAGAGATGCTCCTAATATTAAGTTTCCCGATATTGAGGGCAGAACATTTCTGGAAGTACGTTCTATACTCAATAATTACCAATTAAAAGTAGGTGACACCACTTACAGATCGGATGTTGCCAGAGATGTGATATTGGAGGCTGTTTTTGGTGGGAATACTATAAATAAGGGTCAGCAAATACCTAAAGGATCACGTATTGATCTTATTCTTGGAGATGGTTTGGGAGCAAGTGAAGTTGACATTCCCAATTTATTGGGTCTAAACCTGAATGAAGCCAGGATGGCCTTGCTTGGATCATCGTTAATGCTTGGTAATATTAGTTTCGATGGATCTTCTGATACTGTTAATGCCAAAGTTGTCAGTCAGTTCCCTGCAATAAGTGATACACTGAATAAGGTTAGTATTGGTACACCTATTGATATAGTACTTAAAGGAGGGAATTAATTTGACAGACATTTCTGCTGCTGAATTTAAAGTGCGAAACATAGAACCTTTACCATTTAAAATTATAGATGTAAGGGAAGTACTTGAATATCAAACATTTAATCTTGGCGGTGATAATATACCTTTGGGAAAGCTGTTAACTGAAGCTGATGATCTTGAATATGAAAAGGATAGCGAGATCATAGTTATTTGCCAACGGGGACTAAGAAGTGAAACTGCCCGGCGGACATTAGTTAGTCATGGCTTTAATAATGTTAGAAATTTAACCGGTGGAATACTGGCTATCAGACGATTAGATTTATAAATATAATATATCTGCAAAAATAGAATGGTGGAAAAAAAGACAAATAAGTTAAGTTTTAAAGCTAAAATGCTTTTGGCACTTGGTGGTTTTTTGATTGTAATACTTGCCGGAACCGGCATTAGTTATTACCTGAAATATTTCAAGCCCAACGTTACCGGAAGTATAGAATATCTATATATTAAAACAGGCTCTGACTTTAATGATGTTTATGCAAACATTAAATCAGATAATGTAGTTAAGGATTCAATTTCCTTTTATAATGCAGCACAGAATATGGAATATGCTGGAAAGGTAAAAGCAGGCAGATATCGCCTTACTAAGGGAATGGGTAATCGGACTTTTATCAATATGCTGAAAGCAGGAAATCAGGAAGCGGTAAAGATATCTTTTCAAAATGTCAGGTTAAAGCATACCCTGGCGGGGATGGTTTCAAAAAAGATCGAATCTGATTCCGTCTCCATTTCAAAATTGCTTGATTCTACTGAGTTTGTCCAAAAATATGGCTTCAATACTGATAATGTGTATACCATGTTCATCCCTAATTCATATGAGATCTACTGGAATACGGATGCAGAGAAATTCTTCATAAGAATGCATGAAGAGTACGTTAAATTCTGGAATGCGGATAGAAAGGCGAAGGCTGCAAATATTAACCTTACGCCGATTGAAGTTAGTATCCTTGCTTCAATTGTTGATGGTGAAGCTTTGAATGATAAAGAAATGCCAAGAATCGCAGGTTTATATATGAACAGGCTTTTAAAAGGAATGCGACTTGAAGCAGATCCTACAGTTATTTTCGCAGCAAACGATTTCACCATAAGAAGGGTTTTAAATAAGCATCTAAGAATCAATTCTCCATACAATACTTATTTGAATACCGGCCTTCCTCCAGGTCCTATTTCCATGCCAAGCATCAATGCAATTGATGCAGTGCTCAGCTATGAGAAGCATGATTACATTTATATGTGCGCTAAAGAAGATTTCTCAGGTTACCATAACTATGCATCTACACTTTCCCAACATTTGATCAATGCAAAGAAATTTCAGCAGGCTCTAAATGAACGAAATATTAAAAAATAATGTTTAGCAATACCACAAAAATACGGGTTCGATATGCTGAAACCGACCAGATGGGATATATGTATTATGGTAACTATGCTGCATTCTTTGAAGTTGGCCGGGTTGAAATGCTCAGAAGTCTGGATATGACCTATAAATCAATGGAAGATTCAGGTATTATTATGCCAGTAACAGAAATGAAATGTAAATATATAAAGCCTGCTTTGTACGATGAAGAGATCACTGTGAAAGTGATCATTGAAAAAATGCCATCTGTAAGAATTCACTTCCGTTATGAACTTTTTAACGAAAAAGAAGATTTAATACATATCGGTGAGACGACACTCGTATTTATAGATAAGGTTAAGAACAGACCCTGTCTGCCTTCAACAGATTTTCTTGACAAACTAAGACCTTACTTTAATTAAGTTTATTAAATGAACTGGCTTCATAAAGTACTTTTAAGATTTAAGCCATATTTTTTGTTCGTTGAATGGACGAAGGTGATGATATTGCCTGGGTTTAGTCCTTTGCCCCTATTTACAGTTGCTTCATTTTTCTTTCAGGAAATCGGCAAGGATGAATTGATCAATAAGGCATCATCACTTTCCTACAATTTCATGCTGGCCATTTTTCCGGCCATCATATTTTTGTTCACATTAATTCCATATGTGCCGATAGATAATTTTCAGGATCAGTTAATGAACCTGATCGCTTTGATCTTGCCAGTTGAGGCATATGCAGCAGTGAATACTACCTTATTGGATATTGTAAAAAACCAAAATTCAAAGCTGTTGTCCTTCGGTTTTGTCTTTGCCCTGATATTTGCGACTAATGGTATTAATACACTTATGGAAGCATTCAATAAATCTTCACTGATCACTGAGACCCGTTCCTGGGTAAAACAAAGGCTTGTCGCAATATATTTAACGCTTTTGATTTCTTTTGCTCTGATTTTTGGTTTGGTTATTATGACGATCGGTGAATATGTTTTTGAATATTTAAAAACGGAACTTCGTTTTAAAGATTCCTTCTGGTTATATGTTATTAATCTCGGAAGGTGGACAATTCTGATCGCGGTGTATTTTGTAACCATCTCATTATTATATCGCTATGGACCTGCAAATGCTAAAAAATGGAAGTTTTTTAGTGCCGGATCATGGATGGCAACCATTCTTGCAGTTTTTACTTTCTGGGGATTTTCTTATTACATCAACAATTTCGGTAATTACAACAAACTATATGGCTCCATTGGTACGCTGATCGTGTTAATGATCTGGCTTTACCTTAATTCTCTGATCATATTGGTTGGCTTTGAATTAAATGCGAGCATAGACCTTTCTAAAAGGAGCATCAAGATCATAAAGCCTAAGTTCAACAGTTTTAAATCAGCTCCAGTTGAGGAAAAACTGGAACAAAAGCACTAATTTTTTAATATTTTCAACTCTTTCTCATTCACTTTCTGTGAGTTAGGTCGAATAATTCAAAAAAAAAGCATTTTGGTTTGCAGTTTGAGACTGAGTTTGTACTTTTGCAGCGGAGAGTTGGCAGAGTGGTCGATTGCGGCAGTCTTGAAAACTGTTGAACTGTTATAGGTTCCTGGGGTTCGAATCCCTAACTCTCCGCCAGATAAAATGCTATCCACGTAAAGTGGGTAGCTTTTTTTGTTTTAAGGCGACTGCATCAAAGATGCAGGGGAGCCAAAAAACAAAAAAAGCGTAGAATCCTCCCGCGGAGGATTCAGCATTTTAAATGAAGCCTCCCCCTTTTGGGATCTGTGTTTCAAATCCCTAACTCTCCGCCAGTTAAAATGCTATCCACGTAAAGTGGGTAGCTTTTTTTGTTTTAAGGATTTCTGTTTGTAAGTGAGGTACAAGCGGCACGCGTGCACCAGCGATGTTTCAGAAGGGTATTATTGAGCAAATGTCTTTCCTAATGAGGTACGAAGAGGAATCTCATTAATAAAAGCAATTTTATGATCAACAGATCTCTCCATGCGTCATAGTTGTTTTTAACTACTAATTATGCTTCGCATATTCGAGATGACGGTAATTATTAATCAGATTCCGGATCAAGCATAATTCTTGGGGGATAAATAAAAAAAGAGTTGCTTTGTGTTTACTCAACCGAACATCACATTGCAAGACACTTACCAAACCCTCG
>NZ_FNHH01000013.1 GCF_900103545.1 Daejeonella rubra | reverse complement strand
TGGTTTAATAATAAACTTTTTTCTAAGCCAAGGTTTACTATTTTTAACAATGAAAAACTATTAGAAACCGGTCAACTCTAATTAGGGAAGTACAAATGATTGCTAATTTGAAATTTACTGCCTTTTTCCTGATAACAGATAACAGACAACTGACAACAGAATGGAACCAAGAGCCAAGAGTCAAGAACCAGGATAATGATTGCTAATTTGAAATTTACTGCCTTTTTCCTGATAACAGACAACTGATAACAGACAACTGATGTTTTAGTAAGGAACCAGGAGCCAAGAACCAGGAATCGGGACAATGAAGCGCTAATGTGAAATCAGCAGCATTTTTTCTGACCTCATACATCAGACCTCATACTACCTCCGATAAAAGAACAAAGATTAGGAAGTGCTAATTTGAAATCAGCAGGATTACTTCTGACATCTGACCTCAGACATCAGATAACAGATAACTGACAACTGATAGCAGATAATTGAAAAATAAGTAAATTGCAACATGAATAATTCAACCCGAATTTGGCTTATTACCGGGGTATCCGGAGGTTTAGGAAGAGCGCTTGCACTGGAAGCTGCACAGAACGGAGATATCGTTTATGGAACGCTCAGAAAAAATGAACAGTTAGAAGCATTCAATGAACTCGTCCCCGGCAAAACTTTTGGAGTCATCCTCGATGTCAATCAGCATCAGAATATTGCCACTGTGCTCACTGATATACTTGAACATCAAGGTCGCCTGGATGTACTTGTAAATAATGCAGGCTATGGATTATTCGGGGCAATTGAGGAACTAAGTATGGAGGAGGCAAGGCAACAGATGGAAACTAATTTCTTTTCTGTTCTGGCACTCACACAAGCGGTATTACCCATTATGCGTAAGCAGCGTTCAGGTCATATCCTTCAGATTTCATCCATGTCAGGAATTCGCGCTTATTCAGGAACAGGATTATACAATGCAAGCAAATTCGCTCTCGAAGGCATGAGCGAGGCACTTTCAGCAGAAATTAAGCCTTTAAATATTCATTTAACATTGATTGAACCGGGTCCATTCAGAACCGATTGGGCAGGCGCATCATCCGTAAGGGCAAAGAAAAGTATTGATGATTACAAAGCCAGTTCCGGCGACCGCCTTAATTTACTTCAGAGCAATAGCGGAAAGCAGCCCGGCGATCCTGTTAAAGGCGCAAAAGCGATGCTGAAAGTTGTGAACAGCGAAAACCCTCCATTACGTCTTGTTTTGGGAAAACCCGCTCTGGATGCAATTCGTGAGAAATATAAAATGGTTGAAGAGGAACTTAAAGCCTGGGAAGATATAACGCTAAACACATCATTTGATCAGTAAGATCATCCAAAAACTTCAAAGCGCTCCCAGAATCCGTCCTGTGGCAGAGGGGCAAAAATATTGACAGGCTCCAGCTTAACGGGATGCATAAATTGAAGTCTGCGGGCATGCAGACAAATACTCTTTTTGAGGCTTCCACGAGGATATCCGTATTTATTGTCACCCACGATCGGGCAATTAAGTGTTGATAATTGAACACGAATCTGATGGGGACGACCGGTGATCGGGTCAACTTCAATCAGGTAATAGCCCCCAAGCTCTCCCAAAAGTTTATAATGCAATTCTGCACGCTGGCTTCCCGGGACCTCCTTATCATAAGCTTTAGTGACATTTTTCTGAGGATTTTTTACAAGCCAGTGCACCAAGGTTCCTGCCTCAACTGCAGGGCGGTTACGAACTACCGCCCAATAGGTCTTATGCATATCACGGCTTTTGAACATCTTATTGATACGGTCAAGCGCCTTGCTTGTTTTAGCGAATAAAATAACACCGCTCACCGGTCGGTCGAGACGATGAACAACACCCAAAAATGCACCGTTAGGTTTATTATACTTTTTGGCAATATATCGTTTCACTTTTTCATCCAGCGATTCATCACCTGTATCATCAACCTGCACAATATCTCCTGCCCGCTTGTTCACAGCGATCAGGTGATTGTCTTCAAACAGAATATCCTTATCGGTAATATCGGGTGAAAGAACAGGGAATTTTGCCTTTTTATATTCAGGAGCAGCCATTAATTATCGATTCTTAATATTGTTCCTTTTCATTTGGAAAGCCACCGGCTTTCACATCTTTCACATATGACTGGACAGCGCCGTTGATCTCCTCAAAAAGGTTCAGATATTGTCTCAAAAACCGTGGTTTGAATCCTTTTGTCAAACCGATCATATCATTGATCACAAGAACCTGTCCGTCGCAGTGCTGCCCCGCTCCGATTCCAATAGTTGGAATTTTAACGCTATCGGTAACCTCTTTTGCAAGTTTTGCAGGTATTTTTTCCAGAACGACAGAAAAACATCCTGCTTCCTGAAGCACTAGTATATCTTGTTTAAGTTTTTCTGCTTCGGCCTCTTCCTTTGCCCGGACGGTATAGGTGCCAAATTTATAGATTGACTGAGGAGTTAATCCCAAATGTCCCATTACCGGAATTCCGGCAGTGATGATCCTCTCTACAGATTCACGTATTTCTAATCCGCCTTCCAGTTTGACAGCATGAGCGCCCGATTCCTTCATGATCCTGATTGCTGAATTCAAGGCTTCTTTAGAATTTCCCTGATAAGAACCGAAAGGAAGATCAACCACAACAAGAGCCCGCTTTACTGCCCTGACTACCGATGCAGCATGATAGATCATCTGGTCCAAAGTGATCGGGAGGGTTGTTTCATGACCCGCCATCACATTTGAGGCTGAGTCGCCGACCAGAATGACATCAATACCACCTTCGTCAACGATGGTAGCCATTGAGTAATCATAAGAAGTCAGCATGGCGATCTTTTCGCCCTTTTGCTTCATTTCCTGGATCGTATTAGTAGTGATCCGTTTTACCTCTTTATGTACAGACATGTGGCAGGGTTTTAATGAAAATCAAAGTTAGGATTAATAGAAACAATACACACTCAAAATATTCCTAAATGATATATGAAAAACAATTTGATAATTCATTGATCAAAACTTTCAGTTTTAGTAATAAATACCTAATTTTGACGACGTGAAATATGAAGTAAAAAACTTCCCTCTACACTGCGGAAAATCTTCCGAAATCATTGCTCTTCAATCGATTTTAAATATCTTTTCAATTTTTAATAAATGAATACTTACATCAAATTACCTGCTGTTCTGCTTTTGGAAGATGGAACAATTTACCATGGAAAAGCGGCAGGAAAAATTGGAACCACAACTGGTGAAATTTGTTTCAATACAGGTATGACCGGATACCAGGAGATCTTTACAGACCCTTCTTATTTCGGACAGATCATGGTGACAACCAATTCACATATTGGAAATTATGGAATTCACAAAGACGAGGTAGAATCAGATAATATCAAAATTGCTGGTCTGGTTTGTAAAAATTTCAATATTACCTACAGCCGGAAACAAGCCGACACCTCTATTCAGGATTATTTCCAGGATGAGCATATTGTAGGTATTTCGGATGTAGATACCCGATCATTGGTAAGACATATCCGTGATAAAGGAGCTATGAACGCTATTATTTCATCTGAAATATTAGATATTGAGGAGTTGAAGCTAAAGCTGGCAGCAGTACCTTCTATGGACGGATTGGAGTTATCATCCAAAGTATCAACCAAAGAAGCATATGAGTACGGAAATAAGGATGCAGCCAAACGGGTTGCTGTTCTGGATCTTGGGGTAAAGAAAAATATCCTTAGAAATTTCGATAGCAGAGGGGTTTTCTCCAAAGTATTTCCAGCTAAAACAACATTTGCCGAAATGGAAAATTGGAATCCTGATGGATATTTCATTTCAAACGGCCCGGGTGATCCATCTGCAATGCCCTATGCCATTGAAACAGTAAAAGCAGTACTTGCTTCAGGAAAGCCATTATTTGGAATTTGTCTTGGACATCAGTTACTGGCACTTGCCAATGATATCCGCACTATGAAAATGTTTAACGGCCACAGGGGATTAAATCATCCTGTGAAGAACGTGATCATCAATCATTGTGAAGTGACCTCACAAAACCACGGATTTGGAGTGGTTCCTGATGATGTACGCAATTCAGATAAGGTAGAGATCACACATATTAACCTGAATGATCAGTCGATCGAAGGTATAAGAGTAAAAGGCAAGAAAGCATTTTCAGTACAGTATCACCCGGAATCATCTCCGGGTCCTCATGATTCGAGATATCTTTTCGATGATTTTGTAGCCATGCTTAATTAAATAGTGTATTTTGTACACTTACATATAAAATATATTTTCAATCAGAACAAAAAAATAATATGAGTTTAATTCTCGACGTACACGCAAGACAAATTCTGGATTCCCGTGGAAATCCAACAATAGAAGTTGATGTAGTTACAGAAAACGGCATTATCGGCCGTGCTGCAGTACCATCAGGTGCCTCCACAGGAATTCATGAAGCTGTTGAGCTTCGCGATGGCGATAAATCTGTTTATCTGGGAAAAGGCGTTTTAAAGGCTGTAGCCAATGTTAATGAAAAAATCGCTCAGGAACTTGTAGGAATTGATGTGTTTTCACAAAACAGCATAGATCAATTACTTATTGAGATAGATGGTACTGAAAACAAAGGTAATCTGGGAGCCAATGCTATTCTTGGTGTTTCTTTAGCGGTTGCTAAAGCTGCTGCTCAGGAAAGTCGTCAACCTCTATACCGTTATATTGGTGGTGTTAATGCTAACACTTTACCAATTCCAATGATGAACATTGTAAACGGAGGTTCTCACTCTGATGCTCCGATCGCGTTTCAGGAATTCATGATCATGCCTGCTGGTGCTTCCTCTTTTTCTGAAGCCCTTCGCTGGGGAACAGAAGTGTTCCATACCTTGAAAAAGATCCTGCATGACAGAGGTCTTTCTACTGCTGTAGGTGATGAAGGTGGTTTTGCTCCTAAATTTGAAGGAACTGAAGACGGAGTTGAGACAATTCTGCTTGCAATTGAAAAAGCTGGATATACAGCCGGAAAAGATATTTTCCTGGCCTTTGACTGTGCAGCATCAGAATTTTACAAAGATGGCAAATACGATTACACCAAATTTGAAGGTGAAAAAGGTGCGATCAGAACAAGTGCTGAACAAGCTGAATATCTTGCTCAATTAGCTGAGAAATACCCGATCATTTCAATTGAAGATGGAATGGCTGAAGATGACTGGGATGGCTGGAAATTATTAACAGACAAAATCGGATCTAAAGTTCAATTAGTTGGTGATGATCTGTTTGTTACAAATGTGAAGAGATTACAACAAGGAATTGACAGTGATACTGCCAATTCAATTCTTGTAAAAGTAAACCAGATCGGTACACTTACAGAAACGATCAATGCGGTTTCATTAGCTCAGAACAATGGTTATACCTCAGTAATGAGCCACCGTTCCGGAGAAACAGAAGATTTTACCATTGCTGACCTTGCTGTAGCATTAAACTGCGGACAGATCAAAACCGGTTCTGCATCACGTTCAGACAGGATCGCAAAATACAATCAGTTACTTCGTATTGAGGAAGAATTAGGCAGTAATGCACGCTTTCTTGGTAAGAGTTTTAAATACATTAAATAAGCGGGTGTTAATAAGTTAGTAATACCCATTAGCAAAACATCCTAAGAATATTAATCTTAGGATGTTTTTGTTTTATATTTGTACTGATGACTAGAATATTAGATCTGATCCGAAATAAATATTTGATTGCAGGTGTTGCATTTCTAACCTGGATGTTATTTTTCGACCGTAATGATCTGATGTCGCAATACGAATACCGTACCCAGCTGAATAAACTGGAAGCCGAAAAAGAATTCTATACCTTTGAATCAGCCAAGGCAGTAAAAGATCTGAATGAGCTGACCACCAATCAAAGCAAACTCGAAAAATTCGCCCGCGAAAAATACCTGATGAAGAAAGAGAACGAAGACGTATTCGTGATCATACAGGAAGAGGCAAAGAAGGAAGAGAAGAGTTCAATCTTTGGGAATTAAAGTATAAAATCTCCCCGCCTTATTTATTAAATCCCTGCTCAATGAAACTCCTTAAAATATCAGGCAAATATTCAAGCAGAGCATAAACAATAATGAACACGGCAATGAACCCAACAAGGTGTTTCCAATTGAATTTGTTATTTTTCTTTTCCATAATAAATTTTAGAACTGTCTGAAACAATCAATTAGTACCAGGCAAAACCTTTCAATAATCGAATCTCCTCTGCCTTTACTATTCATCATTTCAATGAAAATTTCTTAGAAGAAATTGCTTCATAGTTAAATTCAGAACAAACAGCGTAGTAATTGCCACCGCAGGAATAGTGAAAAAGAAAATTTTTCAAAGCCACTATTGAACAAATAAGAAACCATATAAATTATAGGATGCATGCAAAGCAATTGTTAACAAAACCGCAACAAGTTCATTTCGATACTTGTTGATGTATACATAAAAATAATTGAGAAAGAATCCATTTACAAAAGTAGCAACCACATAAAGCCAATGATACCAATGCGCTAGTGAAAAAGAAAAAGACATGAGAAGGACAATAATTAATGTGTTTTTTATTCTCATTTGATTCAATAAACTAAAGAGGAGAAATTGAAAGATCAAAGTTTCAATTATAGGAGCAATTAATACCACTAAAAAAAATATTTCTTTCGCAGGGATTTCCTCAAAAAATGGACTTTCAAAATAAAAGAAATTCTTGTTAAGATAATTGAATATATAGCCATTCAATATTTGTAACAGAAGTAGCAGAATAAAGTATTGTATAATTTTTTTATTTTCCAGCTTGATCATAATTCAATTATTTAGCAGACTACCTTAAATAGTCTGCTAATTTTAAAACTTTATTTATATAACATAGGATTACCATAATTTGGATTATCCTTTAAAGAATCTGAAAGATCTGATGCAAACCGAAATGTCCTTACAGTCGCATAACACACATCATAAAAAAAGTTCCCAAGGCCTCCACCTTCAATATTCATCAACTCGTCTGTTGTTAATTCTTCTAGTTTCATAATTATTGATTTTAATATTTATTGTTATAAGTTCCATTCCAACCATCAACGACACCTGCCTTAATTGCCTCCCAATTCGATGCAGCCTCGTAAATTAAAGTTCCCCAAATAGTCGTTTTAAGCCAATTCCCTCCTTCACAAAGGATTAATTCTTTAGAATCAAGCTCAACTAAATTTAATTGTTTCAAATCCATGATTTTAAGATTTCAATTGAATAATAAACAATTTCGAAATCTGCAATATTGCCTGAACTTACAGTGCCAGTTCTAATATATTTGCATTTGTTTTATCAACTCCAGCGCAAATTAGCCTGAATAGAGATTAGCTCCCGCCAATCAGCACCTCCAGGTTGGAGAAACTCATTTATGGCTAATTCGTTTAAAGTCAAAGAAAATACTTCAAAACTTTTCATCTTCATTCAATTATTATTTTACCTACTCTTTTCAGGCTTTTCGGTTTCTGCCTTCTGCTGTACAGCATTTATCGCGATATATAAATTAACTTTTCTTCACTATAAAAAAACTATAGCAGAGAAAATATTTTTGATTTTATTTGTGAAAATCCAAATAAATAACTTCCACCGGCAAAATCCCTTGTCTCATCTTCAGCCAGCAATTTGAAATCAATTGAGATCTTCATTTGAAAACCCCTGCTATAATAATAGGTACCCATTTGTCTGGAATATTCTACCGGAACCTCTCTCAGCCTAAGTTCATCCATCAGTTTATAGATCATAGAGGTAGAAAGGTTCAACCTCTTTGCCAGCTGCTGAGGTGTCCCGGTACGACGGTATTTGATCATTTCATGCAGTCGGTTAATACGCTCAATTTGCTCTAATAACTTCATCCTTATCGGTTTTGTTAAACATTGATTGGTACCTGATATTCCATTGGTAATTGACGCTGCCATAGCTGATGATATTCTCCCTGCATGCCAATTAGTTCGGCATGATTACCCTCTTCCACCACTTTGCCCTCCCTCATTACAATGATCTTTCCTGCGTTTTGAATGGTACTCATACGATGCGAAATGACGATAACCGTCTTATCTTCGGATAATAAATGATTGATCGCATCCTGAACATATTTCTCAGAAACCGGATCAAGTGATGAACTTGCCTCATCCAGTATCAAAATTTCAGGATCTCTGTACAGCGCCCTTGCTATTGCAAGCCTTTGTTTCTGTCCGCCCGACAAGTTGGAGCCATTCTCTCCTATTTGCGTTGCAAACCCCTGGGGTAAGTTTTCTATAAACCCAATCATTCCCAGCCTGGCACAAATACTGATAATTTTCTTCATGTCTGGATCTTCAACCCCAACAGCAATATTTTCTATCACATTGGCGGCAAAGAGGTCAATCTTCTGAGGCACAACGCCTACGATCTCACGAAGA
Source organism: Daejeonella rubra (assembly GCF_900103545.1). GTDB lineage: Bacteria > Bacteroidota > Bacteroidia > Sphingobacteriales > Sphingobacteriaceae > Daejeonella > Daejeonella rubra. The sequence goes on along the minus strand of NZ_FNHH01000013.1, from coordinate 96,094 downwards.
GAATGATTACTGATATATTTTATGGAATAATCTCCGATAAAGGTATTACCCGACTGAACAGGGTAGATATTCTGAAGTATAGACATTAGGGATGATTTTCCGGATCCGCTCTCACCCACGATCCCTGTCATTTTTTGATAAGGAATCTCCAAATTCAAATTATCAAAAATACTTCCTCTTGAGCCATAACGAAAAGATACATTCACAAAGCGGATATCTCCCAGCCCTGTCTTAGGAAGCTCTACTTTATTCTCTTCACTCTCCCTCTCCATATCCATGATCTCAAAAAGCCTGTCTGATGCAATTATCGCATCCTGAATTACTTTATTCATCCCAACGAAGGATGAAACCGGCCCTGTAAAATATCCTATCAGGGTATAAAAAGAAAGTAATTCTCCCGGACTGATCTGCTTATCAAGCACCAGGCCTGCACCAAGCCATAGAAGAATAATAGTGAACAAATGAGAAACTAACTCTGTTGAAGTGCCGGAAAATAAAGAGTTCAGGCTTGATTTATAAATAGTTGATAAAAGATTCAGGAATTTAATTTCAGTTTTCTGATTTGCATGTTCTTCCAATCCAAAGCGCTTGATTGTCCCGATAGAATTCAGACTCTCCACAAGCTGAGATTCCAAATCAGCACTTTCCTCCATCAATTTTCTTTGCACCTTCTTATTCAATGCATTGGTGATGATATAGATGATTGAATAAAGCGGGATCAGCAGCAGCATAAAAACTGCCAGTTTCCAGTAATAGGTAAACATCAAAACAAATGCAAAAACAAGCATAAAGAGGTTTACAGCAAGATTAATGGATACATCATTGATGAAAACCCGTATTTTAACCGCATCACTGATCCTCGATGTTATTTCCCCCACCCGCATGGTATCAAAAAACTGCTGTGGTAATTTCAGGAGATGCTTATAATAGCCAAGTATCAGACGGGCATCGATCATCTGACCTGCACGAATAATAAATACACTTTTTGCAGTACCTATAAATACCTGAAATAACAGAATGAGGATCATGCCGATGCTCATCAGGTTAAGCAGGTTTCTGTTTCCGTCAACAAGCACAAAATCGACGATCTTCTGCACAAAAATCGAGGTTGAAAGTCCAAGTATGGTGTAAATAACCGCCCCGAATAATGCCTGGATAAGAATTGGTCTATGCGGCTTCAATAAACTCAGGAGGCGATCCGACAAGCCCGTTTCTTTATTCCCCGGAACAAAATTATCGGATGGCATCAAGAGCAGTAATACACCAGTCCATTCATTCTTAAAATTGTCATTTGACTTAGAGTGCATTTCACCATCAGCTGGATCCATTAACAAAATCTTGTTCTTTCCAACCTTGTAAATAACAACATAGTGATGCAAAACATTCCTGATCACCACATGTGCAATCGCAGGCAGGGGTATCTTTGCGAGGCTCTCAAATGGACCTTTAACTCCTTTCGCATCTAATCCTAGTTTCTTTGCTGCCTCAATCATACCGGCTACGTTAGTTCCATCCTTGTCTGTACCTGCAAACTGCCTGATACGGGAAACAGGAACATCAAGGCGATAATGTCTGGCTACAGAGGCCAGGCATGCAGCACCGCAATCTGTTATGTCGCGTTGTTTTACCTTGATGTTCATTGCAGGCTCCCCCGATTTGTTAAATTAGGATTCAGCCAGTCGTCCACATTATCATACAATAACTGGATCAAAGTTCTTTCAGCAACAATAAACCGGGCCGTGAATCCCATACCCTTCCGGACATAACCCTTTTTATCCGCACCAGACCTCAGATGACCAGAATCAAGACTGCATTTTACTTTAAATACAGGTACTCCACCATCAGAAAGTATGATATCATCAGAAATATCCAGCACCTTTCCTGAAATCATCCCCCATTGGTTATAATTAAAAGCATCTACCTGAAAACTAACCGACTGCCCTTCAGTAATAAGACCTATATCTGATGGCTTAACATAGCAAAAGGCTGTCAATTTGGTATCAGGCGAAATCTCTGCAAGCCTTTGATTTGCAAATACATAGCTACCTTCCTGTAGACCTTGTAAATCTTGAAGTGAGCCATCAACAGGCGCTTTAATTACATATAGCGACTTTTGATCAGTGATCTCTAATTCAGTTCCGGCAATTTCTCTCAATTCATTCCGATAGGCAACAGCATCCTGCTCCCATTGCGATTTGTAACGCTTTATTAAAAGTGAGTGATTTGAATTTGCCTGATCATAATCAAAACTGAATTTTTCATATTCAGAAAGTGTGATCGCATTATTTTGATATAATATTTTGTAACGGCTGAATATTTTTTCAGCCTGATCTTTGACATTCCGGATTTCAAGTACTTCCTGTGAAAAATGCCGCCATACTGTAAAATATTGGGTCGATTTAAAAAGGGGCTCCGCTCCCTGCTCCTCTGTTTTATCTGAAACCAATAGTAGTTTTTCAATATCAGCCAGGAAATCTTCAAGTTGTCTTTTACGTCCTCCTAACAGATCAGATTTTTGTCCGGGTACAGATGAATCCAGAATAAGGACAGTATCACCACGTAAGATCTGCTGATTGTCTTTCATGCGAACGTCTATAACACGTCCACTCACAGATGTAAAGAGCTCTGTTTTTTCGATAGAAGATTGAATAATTCCGGGGCTTTTAACACTTATTTGGACAGATATAAAAGGCAATAAAAGTAAAGCTGAAAATGTAGCCAGAATAGCCAGAACATAGATAATACTGCTAAATTTTCCGGATCTAAACTTGTGAGATAAAGATAAGGAAGCAAGACTTTCGTTATTTAGAACCGACAGAGCCATATTTTGGTAATTAATTCAGAATAGAATTATAACCATCCACAAAAACTTGTACCACATCTATGTGGTAATAGGCCAGATTTGAAATGTATTGCATAAGCAATACCGGAAGTATTAGCGTAATTTTCGTTCCCATTGAATTATATTTAAGAATCACTTAATAAATATAAACGGGAAGTGTATTGGCGAGAATTTATATTAGCCTGCGGTACCTTCCGATGAACGAACGGTAAAAAGAGAATTTCGGGAGATTAAGCAAAAAATAACAGGGAGTTTAATCAATGCTATCCAACTGATCCAATAGGTCATCAAGACCGTCATCAGTACTTTGAACATTTCTTCTGATCTGCTCATAAAAAACATCAAGCCCTTCTGTATCAGTAGAGTAACCTCCATATTCGAGCATTCCAATTTTTTCGTATAAATGATTAAAAAGCTCAAAACTGATCGTCCCGACACTTTTACCGATGTAGATCTTATAATCACCAACGGATGCAAAGAATGTATTCACATCAGCCTCCTCTTTCCAGATCAGCTTTCCTTCAATGGTCAGATTCCTTACTTTATTAAATACGGACAGTGTTTTATTATTTTCCATCATCATGTTTTTTTATCAGACCTCACCATTTCGCTTTCTTGAGAACCATTCGAGGCTAAGTAAAGCAACTATCAGAAAAAATATAAATTTAATATTGATGAGCTCCTCGTATTTCCGGTCTTCATAGGATACTGTTTTAACAGTTTCATTAGCTCTGATCATGCCGGGAAGGTCTTTCAATTGATCAGGGAACAGCATTTTACCGCCATTCTGTTCAGCCATGGCAAATAATAACTGATGATTGGCAAGGCTTCGTTTAAACTCAGTCTGCTGTTCTGATACAATAAATTGTCCTTCAACCTGATAAGAGGCCTTTCCGAGTTCCGTTTTTGCTGTATAGCTGTATTCTCCTGCCGGCAGTATTCCCGCATTGAGCAGATAGGAATTGGAGGTCCTGGAAAAAATAAAGGAAAATGCTTTCCCCGACTTACTTTTCATCGAGATATTCACATCGGGAGTATTAACCAACTCAAATGCATCATTATAAAGCTCAGCATTGAGCACCACCTGCTCATTCTCATCAAAAGCATTTTTAGATGTATAAACCCGAAACTTTCTCTTATCCTCTCTGGTTGAAAGGTATTGAACGGTTTTTTGAATCAATTCATTAGTGGCATCATGATTGGCGTTCTCCTGGAAATCTTCTAGTCGCCACTTCCACAAGCCCTCCCCTGTCAAAACCCCAATCCTGCGCTGATTATCTTCGCCAAATACCAGTAAAGGTCGTTCTGTGGGCAATTTTCCGATCTGCTGACTGATCAACACACTACCGGGTCCTTTTAATCCATAATTGCCAAAAGGGCTGAGTAATGGTCCGAAGTTGCTGATCTTCAATTTATTGGGATCCGATAAAGTAAAAGCATAAAAATCAGATTTTAGCACTGCAGTGGCCTCCTGCATGACTCCTGAACTGGTAATTCCCAATAAAGATTGCGAGGATACAAAAGCCGGTATATTGCTCTGTGATCCCAAAATATATAAAAGAGGCTTGTCTGCACTTTGAAGAAGGATATCCTGTGCATTATTACCTACTGAAGGCAGCTGATGAAGTATAATGAGACCTGCCTCCTGAATATCCGTTTTAAGCAGATCAGCGGCCAATTTAACTTTAACAGAATAGTTTTTATTGGTCTCTACCGACTGTTTTAATGCCGTAATATCGGGATGCGGTGAATTAGCGAGGATCAAAATCTTTTGTTTACCATCGATAACTTCCACAAATATGGTCTGAGTATTATTTACAGTAGACAACTCTCTTGCGATCGGTGCGAGTCGGATTGAATATTGCTGGATGCCTTTACGGTCTGCAGGCAAGGTCAGAATGATACTTTGCCTGAATTCATCAGAATTTATAGAAACCGGCTTTGAGTAAACAATCCCTGCAGAAGAAGAGACTGTCAAAACAGAAGAACTTCCCTTTGCCTGATAGGCCTCCAGGCTTATTTCTATCTGAAAGTCATTATCCAGATAGCTTATCGCATTATAGTTCACATTCGCGATAAGAAGGTCGCGTTTTGCAATTGTATCCCCAAGGGCGATGGTATAAATTGGTGCCCGCAGGTTTTTACTCTCATATTGAGGATTTGCACCGCGGTTATAAATACCATCAGTTCCAAGAATAAGAGCTCCAATATTTCGGTTGGAAAACTGATCATCAATCAATTTAAATAAGGATGAAATATCTGTCAGAGGTCCGTCAAACTTGAGATCCAGCCCATTTTTAACCTTGGAATCAAAATTGAATGTTCTTACTTCATAATCGGATGAAAGGTCCTTTTCAAGCTCCCTGACCTGTTCAATATATCGCTGCTGATTAAAATCAGCTGTTTTTGAGATCAATATGGAAGACGAATTATCCTGCGCTATAAGGATCAGAGGTTTTTCTACGCTACGATCTATGGTTTTTATAAGGGGTGCAAAGAGTAAAAAAGCTATCAGTGTGATAATTATAGCTCTGAGACCAAAAAGAAGTTTTTTTAATGATTTGTTTAAGTTATTGGATGATCCGTAAAGGACAAAAGCATAGGCTATACCCAAAGCCAGGCATCCTAAAAGCCAGAAAAACGATAAATTTGTAAATTGCAGTTGAAACAATAGTGGCATAGCTAATACAAATATGCCTTTTTAAAATGAAGCCTTATAAAATTTGAGTGATATTAATCAATTTCAAAATTAGCATTCACTACTGCAACGATCTCCTTCCGTATGGAGCTCACATCATTCACTCCGTAGTCTGAGGTCAGGTTGGAATTCTCCGGAGTTATCTGTAACACACCCATTCTTGCACTTTTCAATGCCCCCAATTCTCTTCCTGTAGCTTCCGCAATTCTTTGTCCGCGGATCATAGCATCCTTTGCAGCTTCGGCCTGAATTTCAATTTTGATATCCCCTAATTTGGTGTAATAATATTCTGGTTGGTTTACCTGAAAACTAACACCACGTTCAACAAGCGAGCTAATCTCGATGGACATGGCCTTTATGAGCTGAACGTCTGAGGAGGACACATCGATCATTTGCGAAGAGCTGAAAGACCGGATTCCAATATTTTGACCCTGCTGATTAAAGGAATAATTTGGGTAGGATGTAATTGTCTGAACATTTACCTTATCACCGGAAAAGCCCTTCGATTTTAAATAATCCAGTAAGATAGGTTTCTGTGCCTGAAGTGCCCGGTAAGCTTCCAATGCTGTTCCTGCCTCTACACTAAGTGTGCCCCTCAATATACCCAGATCCGAAACGATTACCTTTTTTGCTGAGCCTGTTACAGTAATGGTCTGATTTTCACTTTTTATCTTCCGCCAGGTACCTGAAAAAATAAATGTTGAAATGATCAGGGCTAATCCTAATATAGAGAATGGAATAATGAAACGATTACGGACCATAATTTTTGATATCAGTTTTTTAGATGAACAAATGCAAATGTTATACCATCTTTATTAAATATCGTTTATTTAAGCTAAAAGCAGAAAGCCAAAAGGCGAAAGCTAAAAGCCAAAAGCTGAAAGCAGAAGAAAGCTGAAGGTTAAAAGCTGAAAGCAGAAAGTTAAAAGCAAATTGTGCAATCTCACATCTCACATCTCACATCTCAATACTCTACAGCATCCCCCCATCAACAGGAATAACCTGCCCCGTTATATACCCACTCATATCAGAACCAAGGAACACGCATAAATTGGCCACATCATCTGTTTCACCTGCACGTTTCAATGGAATTGCCTGAGCCCATCCTTCTACAACTTTCGGATCAAGAACTTCAGTCATTTCTGTTCGGATGAAACCGGGAGCTACAACGTTGGTACGGATATTCCTTGATCCAAGTTCTTTGGCTACTGATTTTGAAAAGCCAATGATCCCTGCTTTTGAAGCAGCATAATTTGCCTGACCGGCATTACCCTGAACCCCAACGACAGAACTCATATTTATAAACGAGCCCTTGCGGTTCTTCATCATTACTTTAGAAGCAGCCTTGGTTACGTTAAAAACAGATTTCAAATTGATATTCAATACATCATCCCAATTCTCTTCGGTCATGCGCATCAATAAACCATCCTTGGTTATACCGGCATTGTTTACCACGATATCCAGGCTTCCAAAGTCGGCCACAATATCAGCGATCAGTTTCTCAGCCTCATCAAATTTTGATGCATCCGAACGATAACCTTTCACTTTAGTCCCAAAACTTTGCAATTCCTGTTCAAGAGCTTCACCCTTCTCCACAGAAGACAGATAAGTAAATGCCACATCAGCACCATGTTCAGCAAATTTCTCTGCGATCTTTCGTCCTATGCCTTTTGAAGCGCCGGTTATTAATGCTATTTTTCCTTCGAGTAATTTCATAATGAATATTAAAACTGTGAAATTAGGACTTTTATTAAAAAAATCATACTTAAATATCTCAGGAAGGTTTATATGGAAAATGTCGAAGAATTTTATGATCAGTTAAGCAGCAGTTATACAGACCTTATTAAAAAATGTGTACCCCGTTATGATGAGTTACTGAGCAATATGTTCCTGTACCTCCAACCTGATTTTAAGCCCCTGCGTATTCTGGATCTGGGATGCGGTACCGGCAATCTGACGCAAAGAATACTGGAGCACTTCCCTGATGCAAAGATCGATGTACTGGATCTATCTGAAGATATTTTACATGAGTGCATGAATCGCTTTGACAATAAATCAAACATTAATTACCTGCAGGCTGATTTTAAAAGCATGAATCTTCCCGGCGGGACTTATGATCTGGTGATGTCGAGTATTGCCATACACCATGTTGAAGATCCATTCAAATTCAAATTATACACGGATGTATTCCAATCTCTGAAAATGGACGGCCTATTTATTTTTGCAGATCAAACTCGTGGCATTACCGATGAGATCTATTTTAAAAATATTGAATGCTGGAAGGCAGAGGCTTTAAAGTTAGGCTCTACCGAAGAAAACTGGAAGATGTGGATGGCACATCAGGATGCACATGACTTCCACAGTCCGGTTGGCTGGCATTTAGAAAATTTGCAAAAAGCAGGCTTCAATGAAGTAGACCTGCTTTCAAAATATTTAATGTGGGGAGTATTCTGGGCTAAAAAGATTTAAATTCCAGGACAATTATCCCGGTGAAGGGATAAATTTCATAGAAATTGAATTCACACAATGACGGGTATTTTTAGGGGTAAGTTTCTCACCTTCAAATACATGACCCAAATGTCCGCCGCAATTATTGCATAATATTTCTGTACGATGGCCATCTCTGTCGGTCAGCTTCTTCACTGCACCCTCTATCTCATCGTCAAAACTTGGCCAGCCACAATGCGAATCAAACTTATCTTCTGAACGATAAAGAGGGGCTTCACATTGCCTGCAAATATAAATTCCTGATTGCTTATTCTCCAGGTATTCGCCAGTAAAGGGCCTTTCAGTACCCTTGTGCAGGATGATATATTCTTCTTCCGGTGTTAATTTATTGTATGCCATTTGATTTCAAATATAAGGAGGCCGAATGAAAGAGTTTCAATTACGGGGAGATATGACATGAAGCCAACAATTTAAAAAAAGAGACCTATGGTTTAGTTCTCCGGAATTTCATAACTGATCACAACATTTGCCACACCCTTACCATAGAAACCAAGTTCTTTGGCTGCGGCCTGGGAAACATCAATAATGAATGCTTTGGTATGCGGACCGCGATCATTCACACGAACATCGACAGAACGGCCATTAACGAGATTAGTGACAGTCACAATGGTTCCGAATGGTAATTTCAAATGGGCGGCAGTCATTTTATTATTACTAAAAATGTCTCCATTACTGGTTCGGCGACCATGGAATTTACTGGCATAATAAGTCGCCCTTCCACGAACAGCACGTAAATTAGAGGAAAGAATGCTGTCTGCCTGAATGCTATCTTTCTGTAAACTATCCTTCGGTATATCTGTCTGCTGAGCTAAAGCTGAAGCAACTGAAATAAAGCTGAAGACTATAAAAATTAGTGTTTTCATATGCTTCATTTTTTGGTTAATAAATGCAAAGGTCGCTATTTTAAGCTAAAAGAGCAAATTCAAACATTTTCATCACTGAATTAGCATTATCAAACATTCATTCCTTTTTACAAATTTTAGCAAATACCACCCCCTTTTATTCCCCCGCCGGCGGTGGACACTGGGTGGCTAGCGAAATTTGTTTTCATTTAAAATCCCAATATTAAATACATTTTTTCTGCATCAAAAAGTCAACCTTATGCGAAAGAAAAGGATGATTTTTTCATTCAGATAATCTCTTTCTGACATATTGACAAATACAAGAGAACTGATTTTGAACGGGATTAACAATATTTGATACTTGAAAAAATCAAAATGAATTTCAAACTCAAAAATCATAAAAAAACCGGCATTTAGCCGGTTTTCAATTCCTTAGCCTTAAGCTAATTATAGTTTTGCAAGTTCTTCAGCCATTGCAGCACCGATCTCAGCCGGAGACTCCACAACGCGAATTCCGCATTCTCTCATGATCTTCATCTTGGCAGCAGCAGTATCATCAGCACCACCTACAATTGCACCAGCATGACCCATTCTACGTCCCGGAGGCGCAGTTTGTCCAGCAATGAATCCAACTACCGGTTTAGTACCATTTTCTTTGATCCAGTAAGCAGCTTCCGCTTCCATTCCGCCACCAATCTCACCGATCATGACAATACCTTTTGTTTCAGGATCATTCATCAATAACATTACCGCTTCTTTAGTTGGCGTTCCAATGATCGGATCACCACCAATACCGATAGCTGTTGTAATACCTAATCCTGCTTTAACTACCTGATCAACAGCTTCATATGTAAGAGTTCCAGATTTTGAAACGATACCTACTCCGCCTTTTTTGAAGATAAAACCAGGCATAATACCGATCTTAGCTTCATCAGCAGTGATGATACCCGGACAATTCGGACCGATCAAACGGCAATCTTTGTCTGAAATATATTCTTTCACCAGGATCATATCCTTTGTCGGGATTCCTTCAGTGATACAAACAATAACTTTAATTCCTGCTTCAGCAGCTTCCATGATCGCATCCGCAGCAAAAGCTGGTGGTACAAATATGATGGATACATCGGCACCTGTTTTATCTACGGCATCTTTTACCGTGTTAAACACCGGGCGGTCAAGATGACTTTGTCCTCCTTTACCCGGAGTTACACCACCTACAACCTGTGTTCCATACTCGATCATCTGAGAGGCGTGATAAGTACCCTCATTACCAGTGAAACCCTGAACTATTACTTTTGAATCTTTATTAACCAGTACACTCATTGAATATATTTTTGTATTGCAAAGCTAACAGAATCGCTCAGAATCTCAAAAGGTAAACAGAAAAAGAATTTCAGGAATTTCAGGCTTTTTAAATCACTATAACCTCTTCAGGAGCATTGGGATCAATTGCTCTTTTATATGCCTTTTCGTCGAACTCCTTTTCGCTTTTTGCGATGACAACAGAAGCCACCGCATTACCGATCAGATTGGTAATTGCTCTAGCTTCCGACATAAAGCGATCCACTCCCAATAAAATGGCGATACTCTCTATCGGAACGACCTTTAGTGCCGTTAAAGTAGACGCCAGCACTATAAAACCGCTTCCTGTTACGCCTGCTGCACCTTTGGAGGTTATCATCAAGACCCCAATAATGGTGATCTGCTGCCCGATACTCAGATCAATATTGAAAACCTGCGATAAAAAGATCACCGACATAGACAAATAAATGGATGTCCCATCGAGATTAAAGGAATATCCGGTAGGCACTACAAGTCCGACAACAGATTTTGAACACCCAAATTTTTCCAGCTTGAGAATCATACTCGGCAGTACCGACTCGGATGAAGATGTACCAACAACGATCACAATTTCCTGCCTGATATATTTAAGCAATTGCCAGAGACTGAATTTATACAGATAACATATCAGATTCAACACTCCGAAAATGAACAGGATCATGGTCATATAAACGGCGATCATCAGTTTACCCAGAGGATACAGCGTTTCCAGGCCGTAAGTACCAATTGTAAAAGCCATTCCTCCGAATGCACCAAAAGGTGCAAGTACCATGATCATTTTCATGATGTTGAAGATCACTTTTGATAATTTTTCAAATGTGCCGATCAGGGAAGTTCCGGCAGAACCCATGCGACTCAGGGCGAATCCAAACAGAACCGCAAAGAACAGGATTTGCAGAATATCTCCCTTGGCAAAGGATTCGAAAATATTCTTTGGAACGATATGAGCAAAAAACTCTAACCAGTTCATGTCTGATGCAGAGTCCTGGTAGGTTTGAATTTTGGAAGTATCCGCATTTGATGCGCTCACAACCACCCCTTTGCCGGGTTGAAAGATATTGGCTACCAGCAGACCAATTATTATGGCCACAGTAGTGATTATCTCAAAATAAATAAGTGCCTTCCCGCCTACCCTGCCTACTTTTTTCATATCGCCCATCTGGGCAATACCCAAAACGATGGTAAAGAAAATGATCGGAGCGATCAGCATGCTGATCATATTGATAAAGGTCTGACTGATCAGTTTGGCTGTAGGAGCGAAACCCGGAAAATTAATACCAACCAGCACACCTAAAACTATGGCAACCAGAACCTGAAAGGTAAGGTGAGATACAACTCTCTTCATAAAAACAGGAATATAAACTTAAAGTTCTAAGGTAATTTATTTTCAGGATAATTTATCCCTTGGCGATTCCTTCTGAGTTAAACTGAAGATCATAAAGGCGCTTATAAAAACCATTGATCTTTAAAAGCTGCTGATGGGTACCCATTTCTTTGATCTCACCCTGATCGAGCACAATGATCCGGTCGGCATTTTGGATGGTAGATAAGCGATGTGCTATCACAATGGAAGTACGGCCTTCCATTAATTTATTTATAGCATTCTGAATAAGCTCTTCGGTTTCAGTATCAACCGAGGCAGTAGCTTCGTCAAGCACAAGGATCTGAGGGTTGTAAACCAGGGCACGGATGAAGGAAATAAGCTGAGCCTGCCCGGCCGACAGGGTGGCTCCTCTTTCCATCACATCATAATCGAACCCACCGGGAAGCCGGTTTATGAATTCCTCTGCTCCAACATCCTTAGCAGCTTTTACAAGTGCTTCCCTGCTGATCTCCTGATTATTCAGGTTGATATTATTGGCGATCGAATCTGAGAAAAGAAATACATCCTGCAATACGGTGGCAATATTTGAACGAAGGTAATTAAGTTCATACTCCCGGATATCTATTCCGTCGACCAATACACTACCCTTATTCACTTCGTAAAAACGATTCAGGATATTGATAGTGGAGGATTTACCGGCACCTGTTGCACCAACCAATGCCAGGGTCTCACCGGGTTTAACGTGAAAGGAAATATCCTTCAATACCCAATTTTCGTCATTATAAGCGAACCACACATTTTTAAATTGTATGTCGCCATTCAAATGATCTGGTTTTAGCCTTCCTTTATCTTCTGTTCTTTCATCAGTATCCAGCACATTGAAGATCCTTTCAGCACCAACCATACCCATTTGCAGGGTATTGAACTTATCTGCAAGCTCACGGATAGGCCTGAACAACATATTGATATACATGATGAAGGAGACCACCACGCCGGGAGATATCTGATCAGAGAGAATAGATTTTGATCCGTACCATACCAGCAAGCCGATAGAAATGGCTGAAATGATCTCCACTACCGGAAAGAAAATAGAATAATACCAGTTTGAACGAATATGAGCATCACGATGTTTCGCATTGATCTGCCTGAACTTCCGCATTTCCTGATCTTCACGGGCAAAATATTGGATGATCCTGATTCCTGAAATATGCTCCTGCAAAAAGGTGTTCAGGTTTGATATTTGCGTTCGCACATCCTGAAAAGCGGATTTGATCGCCTCTTTAAACACATAGGATGCAACCATCAAAAAGGGCATAGGGATCAAAACAATGATCGTCAGTTCCCAGTCGGTATAAAGCATTACCGCAATAATTGCTACCACCTGCAATACATCACCTACAATTACAATGAGGCCTTCAGAAAATATATCTGCGATCGTTTCCAGATCAGAAACCGTTCTGGTGATCAGCTGCCCTATGGGGGTGCGATCGAAATATTTAAGTTTCAGGCTGCTGATATGATTAAAAACATTGACGCGCAGGTCTTTGATCACCGACTGGCCAAGAACATTGGTGAAAAAGGTATGATAATATTGAACACCAGTCTGGATCAGTAATAATCCGATCATCAGCAAGCTCATATTTACCAATCCGCTGCTGTCATTGAGGAGAATATACTTATCCAGCGTGTACTGGATAAGCCATGGGCGAAGTGGTGCAAGAACAGCCAGAAGAATGGTTAAAATAATTGACCATGCAAAGATCCTGCGGTATGGGTAAGCATACCGGAATACTCTTTTCAAGAGATTTATATCAACCGCATTGCCGCTTACTTTAGCCATTTAGTATGGAAGATATTGATTCAAATCCTAATATTGTTAAAGTGCTATTATTTGTCGTCAACTTATTTTTCAACTGGTAAATAGGGGTAAATTACTTCTGTTAGATATAAACCGCATGCGGGTACAGACTCCCCGGCAACAGATCTGTTTTTACTGTCGATCACCTTTCTGATATCCTCCACGTTCATTTCCTTCTTGCCCACTCTGATGAGGGTTCCGACAATTGCACGAACCATATTCCTTAAAAAACGGTCGGCTGAAATATGAAATGCAATACCATGTTTAGTCTGCACCCACTCCGCTTTTTGTATCAGGCAATTATTTGTAAGTGTTTTTGTATTTGATTTACTGAAACAACTAAAATCTTTATAATCCATGAGAATGGCAGCTGCCTTATTCATAAGTTCTATTTCTGGTTTATCACGTAATAACCAGGACAAATTATGAAGAAATGGATCCTTCGAAAAATGGATATGATACTCGTAGGAACGCAATGTTGCATCAAAACGGGCATGTGCATCCGGAGCAACTTTTATAAAACGCTTCACTACAATATCATAGGGCAGCATCGAGTTCATGCTCAGCAAAAACTGTGGGTTCAGCACATCAATTTTTGCGGGGATATCAGCATGGGCAAATAACTGCCTGGCATGAACACCGGTGTCGGTACGGCCGCATCCCAAAGTTTCAACATTCTGCCTGCAAAGAGTAGAAAGAACCTTATTGATCAATTCCTGAACAGAAAGGGCATTTTTCTGAATCTGCCACCCATGATAGGCCGTTCCATTATATGCGATTTCTATGAAATATCTTTGTACCGTGTCCAAGCTGCAAAGGTAATGCGGAAAAGGCAAAGAGTAGTGAGGAAGATGATATTTTTATCCACTAGTGTCCGTATAAAAATGTAAATGATCCATTCAAATTAAAGTCATCCCGCTCATGCCGAGGAGAGGGCACTTACTTTTCCCTTCAGCTGGAAAAGTAAGCAAAAGAGCCGCGGCTTCCCGGTATTTGTTGTAAAAGCACACTTTATCCTATCGGTATAATCCAAGCCGTGTTTATGGTTTGAAATATATGAACGGATCTGCAACACTTCTCCGGATTACTTGAAGGCAGTGATTTATGATCATTAATGCAAGGATAAAGCGCGCCTTTACTGCCAAATCCCAGGAGGCCGATTTCTGCAATAAGCAATACCGGTAATTTATGAACGGTTGTTACCCATAGCACTGTCCCAGCTACCATTCATATCAGATAAACGGCTCCGAAGAACGATTCAATCCCCAGTGCCGGAAAAATCAAAAAACAGATGCAGTTTCTTTCAAATAACACTTCCGAGCATTAGATTTTGGGATCATATCCGGACGGCTTTCATATTTTGATATCCCCCAAAAGCAGCGATCACTTTTTTTTGATGTGTGGTGGTCTTGTGACAAAAGGCACCTAGGGATTGAAGAAGGCTTTTGGGCACTTTTGGCCTTCAAAAGTGCCGAGCCCACCCGGCGACAGAGGGTGGCAAGGTTACAGGGGGCTTGCTTTTCGAATTTTAAATAATGTACAACATTTAATACCGTAAATGAAGATTTCTTGCTATTTCTAATTTAACCGGACAGCAATGATTTTTATCTATAAAATCCAATCAATTGAGATATCTGTTAACAATGTGTGAACCATAGGATAGGTAAAATAATATATATTTGCATTAAACAATCTCACCATGCTTCAACGAGTACAAACCATCTGGCTATTTTTTGCAACCGTAGCTATTTTCGGTCTATTTCTATTCCCATACCTGCAGGTTTATAACCCTGATGGTTCTTCCCGGGCTTTAAAAATTACAGGAATTCAGGAAAGTCTTGGCGGACAGATCGTTCAGACGGAAGCCTTTCTGGCCTTAACCATCGCGACAGTAATTCTGGGACTTATACCATTTATTACCATTTTTCTATATAAAAACCGGAAGCAACAGATTAAGATGTGCTATCTGAGTATTGTGGCAATTCTGGGTTTCAGTTTCTGGCTGGTTCAAACCGCTAAACAGGCACTGGGTACGATTAACCTGCAAACAGAAAATTATGGACTAGGAGTAATTCTTCCTTCCTTGAGCGTGTTTTTTGTCATTCTTGCCTTGAGAGGAATCAGGAAGGATGAGAAATTGATTAAATCTGCGGATAGATTAAGGTAATGCGTTGCGGATCAGGTCCGCAATGACATACTTTTTGCCATTCCGGGATCGATGCACATGTCATACCGGGCTTGACCCGCTAGTCATACCGGGCTTGACCCGGAAAGGTAAGCCATCCCCCATCTATCGGCATACTCGTTCCTGTGATCATGGATGCATGATCTGAAGCTAAGAAAAGAGCTAATGCAGCAATTGAATCGCTGCTTACAAAATCCTTGATTGCATGTTTTTGAAGGATGATATTTTGAACGACCTCTTCTTCGGAAATATGATGCTTACTGACAAGATCAGCGATCTGCTTTTCAACAAGTGGAGTTTTAACAAAACCCGGACAAATAGCATTGGCTGTGATGCCAAAACCAGCGCCTTCCAGAGCTAAGACCTTAGTCAGGCCGATCAAGCCATGTTTTGAGGCTACATACGCTGATTTAAATTCAGATGCCGTGAGACCATGTGCTGATGAAATATTAATTATCCTGCCCCATTTCTTTTGTTTCATGCCTTCCCAGACTGCTTTGGAAGTACAGAATGAGGCTGTTAAATTAACACTGATAATTTCATTCCACTTATCCAATGGGAATTCTTCTATAGCTGAAACATATTGAATTCCCGCATTATTGATAAGTACATCAATAGTTCCAAATTTGGATAGGGACTCAGTAACCATTTGTTCAATTTCGGCAGGATTGAGGAGATTTGCTGATGAATAATGGGTTTCAATCTGATACTCTTTTTCAATATTTCGGGCAATTTCAGCACCATCTGGTTCAAGTCCGTGAATAACAAGGTTAAAGCCCGAATTTGCAAAAGCTTTCGCAATACTCAGTCCGATTCCACTGGTACTTCCTGTGATCAGAGCTACTTTACCTTTCATGGTTTTAAATGATCAGTTTGGATTAGGAGACTTATCCTTAATACATTCATCGGCAAGGTAAAGTATTGATTCATAGTTCTTTCCAACAGCATCAGACATGGAAATTTCACAAGTCTTTCCAGATGAATAGTAGCCTTCATAAGAATTCAACATCACCTCTTTGGCTTCAGGGGCTGTAGCGGATGCCGTTAGTTCAGGAAAAATAAAACCTCTGTCGCCAGCCATTCCACAACATCCGGAATGTATCGGCACCTCTGCTTTTTCACTAAAATGTGAAGCCACAGAAACGAATTTCCGCTCAAGACCCATTTTCTGCAATGAACAAACAGGGTGTAATACCACTGTACCTTTCGTTTCTACTGGTCCGCAAGCCGGGATGACATAATCATGCAGATAATCAATACTATCCAGAATACTCAGGCGATCAAACCTTTGCTTGTTAAGCTCATTCAAAACAGGACGGCATTGCTGCAGGGTATGTGAACAGGAGGTAACATCCAGAATTACGGGCAGCATCCCCTCTTTAGTTACTGTCCAGAGTTTATCAATAGTCTCATTACACTTATCTGCATAAGCCATATTGTACCCCTTTGAGGAGAAAAGCTGTCCGCAGCAAAGCGCTTCAATACCTGCAGGAATAATTACCTGTATGCCTGATTTTTCTGAAACACTCAGGAAGGAATCTGGAATACTTTTTTTATTGGGAGCACCACCCATCACCCTTGAAATACAAGTTGGAAAATAAACAACTGCCGGTCCGGTTTTAGTTTCAAGATCGATTTCCTTAACGTATTTACCGGAAATAGCTCCGCTTGTAATCAACTGATTACTCCATAATGGAAATTCAGGAATTAATTTTTTAAGTCCCTTAGTAAGTCCCATCATGGCATTTTTCCCGAAGACCGAATTCACCAATGTACCCGCTTCCAGCGCAAAGTTCACCAATACCGTAACCAGATGAAAGTTCTTTGAAACTGTTAAAGCTACTTTATTGGAGAAGGGAGAATGGCTTTCTCTGCGTAATCGTTTTACCAGATCGCCTGTATTGATATCAACAGGGCAACTGGTAGCACAAAGTCCGTCGACAGCACAGGTATCCAAACCATCATACTGATATTGCTTCACCAGTTCTGCATGAAGTTCATGTTTTCCGCTTGCCTCCAAAAGTGCCAGTTCACGTCTCACAACAATTCGTTGACGGGGAGTAAGAGTTACATCCCGGCTCGGGCACTTATGTTCACAGTAACCACATTCAATACATTTATCCACTTCCTGCTCAACGCCAGGCAAAGATTTCAGGTCCTGAAGATGTGCATTCTTATTCTCATTGATGATCACACCGGGATTCAGGAGATTTTCAGGATCAATAACCTTTTTCAGACTTTTCATTATCTGATAGGCTTCTGTGCCCCATTCTGTTTCCACAAAAGGCGACATATTCCTGCCTGTACCATGCTCTGCCTTCAGTGTACCATCATATTTATTGACAACCAGTTCAACAACCTCTCTCAAAAACCGGTCATAACGGTCGACTTCCTCAGCCGAATTAAATGACTGGGTAACTACAAAATGAATATTTCCATCCTTGGCATGTCCAAAAATGATGGCATTTTCATACTTATATTTTGCAAAAAGCACATGGAGGTCAAGAATAGCATCACCTAACTGAGCAACAGGGAATGCAATATCTTCCAATACAACGGTTGTTCCGCTTGCCCGCACAGCACCAACGGCAGGAAACATTCCTTTGCGCAGCTTCCAGTAAAAAGCCTGAATTCCAGGATCAGAAGTAAAGCTGATAGGTTCAAGCAATAAAAATTTTGCTGAATATGGCGCAAGGCTCTCAATCTTTGCCTGAAGTTCATCCAAACTATTGCTTTGATACTCCACTAATAAAGCAGCGGCTTCTTCAGGCAATGTTTTCAGAATTGCAGGTACCCCTTTAACATTTTCAATCGAACGCAAAGATGCCCTGTCCATTAATTCGACGGCTTCAGCTCCTGTCAGTGTTAAAGGTTCGATCGCCTGGCAGGCAGAATAAATATTTTCAAAATATATAAATGCGGATGATTTGTAAGGATAGTCGGCCACCGTTTCCATTACTGCCTCAGCGATAAAGCCTAAAGTTCCCTCTGCACCGATCAGCAGATGAGAAAAAATATCCAGCGGATGAGAATAATCAATGAAAGCATTTAAAGAGTATCCCACGGTGTTTTTGGTGAGATACTTTGTTCTGATACGATCTGAAAGTGTCGGATTATCAGCTATCTGTTGCCTTAAATTTAAAATGGATGAATAGATCTCCGGGCATTCCTGCTCAAACCGGGAATAATCGACTTGCTTCTCCGTAGAAAAGCTTTTTCCTGAAGGAAGTATAAACCGGATATGTTTAGTGGTATGGTAGGAATTCAAACTAACCCCACAGCACATTCCGCTTGAATTGTTTGACAGGATCCCTCCCATCATCGCCGCATCAATACTGGATGGATCGGGACCAATCTTTCTTTTATGCTTTTTGAGGTAGTTATTAACTATGGAACCTGTGATTCCGGGTTGAACTCTAACTAAATTTCCCTCCTCCTCAATGATCAATTGATTCCAGTACTGGCTCAGATCTACAAGAATACCATCCGTAATTGATTGTCCGGATAAGCTGGTTCCTCCTGTACGAAATGTAATAGGAATTTTATGCTGGTGCGAAAATGCCAAAAGGGCAATGATCTCATCTTCACTGACAGGCTGTACCACGGCTTTCGGCCGCAGATAATAAAACCCAGCGTCTGAAGCATAAGCAACAAGATCAATTAAGCGGCATTTTATCCTTTCTTTTGGCAAAATAGCTTCCAAAAGCTTCCCAGTATCCATATTCATTAATTAAACCGCAAGTTGTAAGAAATTATGAAGTATTACAAAGATTCGTCCTTAAAACATGTAATTATATGCTTCCCAGCACTCTTGCTGAAACCTCAATTGCATGATCAATATCTTCCTCCGTATGGGCAGCACTTATGTACCACAGACCACGTCCTATGATCCTAATCCTTTCATCATGCATAGCAGAAATAAATTTACCCAGTTTAGCACGATCATAGCTAAGAGTATCTCTGTAATCCTTTACAGATTTCAGATCAGTGAATCCGATATTGAACATCGGGCCCGGACCCTGAACCAATAAATTATGATTGTGATCAGCTGCAGCTTTTCTTAGTCCATCCATTAATTTATTTCCCAATCTGAACATCCGCTCATATGGATTTTCCTTTTCCAGAACTTCAATTGTTGCCAATGCAGCAGCAATGGTTGGGTTACTGGAATTCATGGTACCTGCATGTATCACTTTCGCATCCTCGATCAAGCTCATCCATTCTCTTTTCCCTACGATCGCACTGATCGGGTAACCGCTGCCCATGGCCTTCGCAAAAATTGACATATCGGGGGTAATACCAAAATACCGCTGGGATCCGCCGATACTCATTCTGAAGCCCGTGATCACTTCATCAAATATCAATGCGATACCATACTGACCGCAAAGGTCGCGCAAGCCCTGCAAAAAGCCTTCCTGAGGCACAATGCATCCATTATTGCACATGATAGGTTCAGTAATGATGGCGGCGATCTCATGGTGATGATCTGCCAAAGTCTTTTTGACTAAATCCAGATCATTCCATGGCAGAATGATAAACTCATCTTTAGAATGCTCGGGCAGGCCTGCAGACCATGGAAATACATTCGGGTTTTCTCTGCTACCAAGTGCATCTGCAGATGGCGTAGATATCCCCCAGGCAACATTGTCGAGCCAGCCATGATAATGACCTTCAAAACGAAGGAATTTTTGCTTACCCGTTTTTGCTCTTGCCACTCTGAAAGCCGTCTGTACTGCCTCTGAGCCATCCAGACAAAAACGCATCAGTTCAGCAGAAGGAATCAAACGATTCAGGGTTTCAGCCAGCTCAACCTCCTTAATATGCTGACCTGCAAATAGTTGCCCTTCTTCAGAATAATCAGCAACTGATTTTAATACATGAGGATGTGAATGACCAAGGATCAATGGGCCCTGACTAAGCGTAAAATCCAGATAATCATTGCCATCAACATCAAAAAGGTGACTACCCTTGCCATGCGTATAGAATATCGCATGAGGATGATTGTATTTTCTAAATTCGGAGGACACACCTCCGGCGAGTACTTTCTTTGATCTCTCGAGTAATTCTGCAGATTTCGAGTAAACTAAACTTTTCATTATAAGATGGGTTAAATAATTAATCCTAAGTATGTTATTAAAGAAATATCGCTGATTGCAACAAACGCAAAGCTCTATTCGATTCCTCTGTCCTGTTTAAGATGCCGGATCAATTCCTTTTCTCTGGCTTGATTTACCCTGGTCGAAAAGTCTTCATCCCACTCATAATACCCCTCAGCTGTTTTATTCCCTAATTTTTTTTGTTCTACTAATTTTTTAAGAGTTGGAAAGGAACGATCTGATTTGCTAAGGTCTTCAAAAAGATAATCAGAGATAGAGGCAAATACATCCAGTCCTCCCATATCTGCAGAAAGCAATGGGCCAGTAACAGGTAATCGCCTTCCGATGCTGTAGGTAACCGCTGCATCAATATCTTCCTTTGAAGCGATACCTTCTTCCAGCAGGTACTGAGCCTCTCTGAAAAGTGCAAACTGAAGCCTGTTACCTACCAGACCTGGGACTTCCTTTTTAACTTCTATGGGCTTTTTATGCATAAATTTCAAAAGGGCGATCGTACGGTTAAAGGTATCCTCACTTGTTTTATCGGTCCTGAGCACTTCCACCAGCGGGACCAAATGGGCGGGATTCCAGAAATGAGCAACAATAGTCCTTTCCGGATTTTTTGTCCCGGCAGCAATGAGACTGAGGCTTAAACCAGAAGTATTTGTGGCTAAGATCACATCAGGAGCACATATTTCGTCAAGATGATTGAAAAGCTGCTGTTTCAAACCAAGGTCTTCAGGAATACATTCAATCACAAAAGACACATCGTTTACAGCCTCTTCTATTGATTGAGTTATTGAAATTCTCGACTGGATCTCTTCAATATCCCTGGGAGAAATCAATCCATTTTGACTTAATAGTATTAATTTATTCTTTATTCCCTCTAAGCCTTTTTGGAGATCAGCTTCATTCAAACCGTACATCTTTACATTCAAGCCAGCCCATGCAGCATTCACAGCAATGGAATGCCCCATAGTTCCCGACCCGATGATTGCCAGTTTCTCCATGACCTATAGAATTTTTAAAAATTCTTTCTGACTATTGAAACTTTAAAACTCCAAAAAACTGGGGAAGATGAAAGTTTGGTTTTGGATTATCTACAAAATTCCAGGTAAGGTAATTTGGATTAGATGTTCTGCTGCCTGTCTTATAGAAATTTGCCTTCCAGATAACACCTGGTGCAGGATTGGTAACATTTGAAAACTTTTTTAACATCGATAGTGGAATCCTGTACTCGATAGTCCAGGTTACTGGCTCAGCAATTTCCGGATCAACAACAGAAGGCAGAGAGTGAGCAATTTCGATCTGCTTTATTTCAGGAGCCTCGAGTTTTACAAACTCAGTCCATGGTTTTGAAACATAAAAAATAAGAGGTGTACCACCTGCATTTATTTCAAGGTTAAAATATTTTAATGGCGAATCTGTATCAGGAGCAAAGAAGAATTCAACACAGGAATCGCCTGATACATTTCCATTGTATTCTGTCACAGTGCTTTTTACAAACTTATCTTTGACACGAAAGATCACATAAACATTATCCGTATCGTAGATCATTTTAGCTTCCACCGTTGGCTTAAACGGTGAAACTGTACCCATATAATTTTCGATTTTTATCGTTTCAATCTTCTTCCATTCTGCCTTATTCCAGTTCCCGTCAATTTTCATTGGCTTCTTTAATTTGGAAACCAGATACTCCTTATCCGCAGGTTTAACAACGGAATTACTAGCTGAAACTAAATTACTCTTCTTAGAAGAAAGAATATCTCCGCCTTTCATTAAGAAAGGCAGAGATATAAATAAGATATAGGTGATAAATTTCATGTTTTATTAAAGTATTATCTTTTTGCACGGTATCTGGATACTTCATTCGGACTAATGAAGCTGGAATTATTTCCGAAGCTTGATCGTACATAAGTCAGGATCTGAGCAATTTCGGAATCCTGAAGATACCCATGAGGAGGCATTGCTTCATTATAACCTATACCTTTAACTGTAATCGGACCAGAAAGACCGTTCAATACTACTTCAATTAATTTTCTCTTATCACCATTCACCCATTCAGATTCAGCAACAGGTGGGAAACGTGTTCCGTCACCTTTTCCATTCTGCTGATGGCAAGAAGCACAATAAGTATTGTACAATTTAGAACCTGCAGCTAATTGACCTTTCATAAGGTTATCCTTTTCAATATCAGGAGACTTTACGTTTGGAGAAGTTAGCTTGCGTGCTGCCATTCCTGCCAACTGCTTGGTACCGAAACTTTTTTTGTCACCTTTGAACATTACTCTCCAGATCTTTCCTTTTTCACTGTCGTTCATGTAAAGAGAACCATCCGGACCCTGAGCAAGACCCATTGGACGATATTTAGCATCAGAAGTATTCACAATGGTATCTACACCACCAAACCCATCGGCAAATAATTCCCACTCGCTTGAAAATTTTCCATCTTTGAATGGAACAAAGGCAACACAATAACCACCCTGTGGATATGGGGCACGAATTGTTGAACCATGAAATGCAACGAATGCACCATTTTTATAACGTTCAGGAAACTGATTTCCTGTGTAGAATAATAAATCATTTGGAGCAAAATGGCCCGGGAAACCAATAAGTGGCATATTATATTTTGCTGCATCACCTTCTTTTTTACCATCACCACCATACTCAGGATTAAGCAATTTCTTTCCCTGCATAAAGTCATAATAGTAGTACGGCCATCCTGCATCAGATCCTTCAGGTACTTTCAGGAATTCTTCAGAAGGCAATAAAGCACTATGCCATGGAGTGTAAAGATTTGACCATGTTCTCGAAAAATCATCACGTCCATGCTGCATAGCATATAATGAGTTGTCTAAATTATTCCATGACATTCCAACAATACTACGGATACCTGTAGCATACATTGTACCATCACTTTGCTTCTGGTTTAATTTGCTTTCGCTGAACTTCCAAACACCTGCATGCTCCTTTAATTCAGGACATGGTGTTTGACCCGGAGAACCCGGCTGTCTGTCGGCAACCTGACACACATCACTAGGGGAACCAAAAGGAACATATAAGTTTCCTTTATTATCAAAAGCGATCGGTTTAGCGATATGTGAATATTTTCCTCTTTTGTAGTTATCAACAACTATTGTTTCTGTTTTACCTTCAGGTACCAATTTCCCAGGAGTCAGTTTAGTTCTTAAAACCTCTCCTGCTGTACTGAAATAAAGATATCCCTTGTGGATACGCATAGCAGTACCATAATTTCCTGTATCCGGATAATTTCCGAAATACTCAATAATATCTGCTTTACCGTCATTATTATTATCGCGCAAAGCAACACTACCTCTTTTTTGAGCATCAGGCACCCTTAATTTAACATAAATATCACCATTCTTGTTAATAGCAAGATGTCTGGCACGGCCAAGAGAATCAGCAACAACTACAGCCTCAAAATCACCGGGTAAAGCCAGACCGCCATTATCATTATCACCCTGAGGCAGGCCACCTGTACCACCTGAATTAATAAAACTTATGGTTACCAGAAATGCTAATCCCAAAATTGCGAGTAGTTTCGTACGCAATTTAGTCTCAGATAAAATTTTTGAATAGTTTTTCATTTTTTATTGTATTTGCTTATTAATGGGTATCGAGTAAATTATAGTGCATATTCTTGACTTTTTACTGATTTTCCAAATTAAACACGTATTATTTATAAGATAATTAAAAAAAACTTCTGATCACTATGATTTTTCCTATTTTTTGTTCTTAAAAGCATCAGGAATAATAAACTCATATCCCTTTGGAGGCCATGGACCAATACTTTGCCCGGTTGGCCTCGGAGCAGTTGGCCTGATCGGCTCAAAGCCGATTGCTGAATATTTAATATCTAAAAATGGAGTCTCCCTGACTTTTCCTTCAGCCAGAGAACGAATTCCCATATCTATGATTCCACTGGTCAGCAAATTCCGTTCAATGGGTGCTGTAGGCTTGCCGCTCACTATAAACTTCTGAATATTTAATGACAAATAACTGAAGTGAGAATAACTCATGCTATGATCAAGAACAAACTCGGTGGCCAAAATGTTTTTACCAGTGTTTGCTGCATAGGCCCATCCCTGATTCACGTATTGATCAAGCATAACAATAGAACCCTTTGTACCATCTTTATATTTTACGATCACCGCATAGGGCATTTTTACAATTTCTCTCATATTTCCAGTTGCTTTACCCTGGATGGTATCGCAGGCTGCATCCACCAGTTTTTGAGATATTCTTCCTGAATCAATAGCTGCCCAAACGTCATTGCCCTTTAATCCTTCAACACTTTCAACACCCGTTTCCCCACCTGCTCTCCTTTCAACCATACATTGAAGGATCTCTGTAACATGGAAACCATAAGCATCCAGAGATGCATACCCAATGGCCACTGCTTCCCTGATCTTCACACCGATAGGATGTTCCAGAGGTTTATCACGCCAGCAATAAGGCAAAGAAGATCCGGCCATTAATGAAACGTTCAATTCTTTCGCGCGATCATAGATCCATTTACTATCCAGCCAGCTGTAAGAAAGGGCTTTGTCTGTAAAAACCGGAACTGACTTGTTCGAAGCATCAAACACTCTGAATATCCTTTCGAGATAATTCATTCGTGGATATAATTTCATACCAAGTCTGTTATAAGGATATTCACCATGCTCACCAACATAGATCACCGCATCCACAGCCAGCTTATCACCTCCAAGAGTTAAAGCCTCTTCAAGCGTGGGATAAACAGGAGTATCGTTCATTGCCGCTATTTTAATACCTGTATCATTAGCGCCAACCTGTTCGATGTAAACCGAAACTATTTTAATCTGAGGAGCAACCATTCCATCGTCTGTTGGAATGCCGAGAAACAATTTGGTGCCGATTACATCTGCGTGGGCACTGTTTCTGTATATATGAGTAATGAATGCCACTTTTTTAATCCCATCCTGACCAGCCAGAGCTCTTGATAACTGTTCTGTAATGGAAGTGATATTTCCATCTTTTCCAAGTACAAAACCTGGAATAATACTCATTCCGGCTGCGGCAAATACAGATTTTTTGATAAAATCTCTGCGTGGATTATTATTTTTTGACTTCATTGAAAATATTTTAATTATTTATTAAATTAATTAACTTTGGGTTATAATAGAATTACCATCCGACTGCATAACCATTTCTTCTCAGGTCGGCGCCACCCATGATCCATCCTGTTTTATGATCAATTGTGATTCCTTGTGCACCTCCAACTGTCATGGACCAATCCCCCAGACTGGTATCAATTACATATCCCATGGCTCTTAATGTTTTAATTACAGTAGGCTGAACTCTGGTTTCCATAATTATTTCCTTTGCAGGTACCAGGCCTAATTCGTCCTTCCACCTGAATCGGGGTGCACTGATCGCATCCTGAATGTTCATCCCAAAATCAATTGCATTCAAGGCAACTTGAGGAACCGACTGGAGTATCCCAAAGCTTCCGGGAGAACCCACAATAAGTTGAGGTTTACCATCCTTATGAAACTGTAGCATTCCACCAATACACCAACCAACAGCCTTTCCGGGTGCTACCGTATTGGCTTTCCCCGGTTCAAGGGTCATCCAATCAAGAGCACTGTTAAATACCACTCCTGTATTTCCTGCCACATATCCGGAACCAAAACCGCCACCATGAGTTTGAATAATAACAACGGCATTTCCCCATCGGTCAACAGCCGAAAGACTGGTGGTTGCATATTTATACTTTGAAGCATTCGGATCGTCTATTGCTACAGGAAGAATATTCATGGATGTTTCTTCTTTAATACCGGCTTTTCTTTCCTTCACTTTTGCTATGACTCTTTCTCGTTGTTTGGCGATGTAAGCATCTGATAAAAGCATATCAACAGGTACATTAACGAATTTTGGATCTCCGATATATTTATCAGTATCAATCCTGCTAAGGTTAACTGCTTCGAGTAAATGAGCAAGATAATCAACACTGTTATGGCCCATTTTTTTAAGGTCAAAACCCTCCATGATCTTCAGGGTTTGCAATTGCTGAATTCCCATTCCCGGAGGAGGATTATTATACACTGTGTAATCGCGGTATTTAATTGAGATTGGGTCGACCCACTGCACTTTATCCGGCACTGAGGCAAGGTCTTTTTCGGTAATGAATCCACCATCACGGGCAAATGCAGCTGCCATTTCCTTTGCAATTTCACCTTTGTAGAAAACGTCGATACCTTCAGAAGCAATTCGCCTCATGGTTTTTGCCAGTGGTTTATTTGAGAAATAATCACCGATCACATAAGGATCCTTATCATTTTTTAGAAAGATCTTCCTGGATTCTGCATGAGGTGAAACACGAGCCACCGTGCCAGCCCACATTGCCTGATCAAATTCGGTTACAGGAACTCCGTTTTCCAGATAATCGATAGCACTTTCAAAAACCTCCGAAAGAGGCATTGTTCCATAATCTTTCAGAGCCTTTGCCCACCCGGCAAGATTTCCGGGCACAGATGCTATCCTTGGGCCGATACTTTCCATTTGACCATGACCTGCACCGTCTGCAACTTTAACATCTGATTTAAATTTAGTAATCCGGAAAGTTTCAGGCACCCATCCCCCAAAAACAAGCGACCTAACCCTGTTCTCTTTGGCAGAATAGAAGAGCATATATCCAACACCCGCAGTACCCGACATATAAGGTTCTGCAGCATTCAGTGAGGCTGCAGCAGCAACAATCGCATCAATTGCATTTCCACCCTTTACCAGGATCTTCTGACCTGCTAAGGTTGCAAGCGGATTGGCTGTGGCTATCATCCCATTTTTTCCAAGCGCCGCGGGACGAAGATTATCCTTTGCAGCCTGTGCTGAAACAGTCAGATTGAGAAATAGTGTAATCAAAACTATACCGGCAGTTGCCATCAAGATTTGAAATGGTTGAAAATTGATTTTATTGAACATAAATTTTGATTTAATATCAGCTGTTTTCTGCCGGTAAATAATGCTGGCCTGATCCCGGCATTTTTATAAAAGTTTTAAATCTTAAACATTCTCAAAAGGAAAAAGTGGTTTACGTCTATGATGATAGGTAAACAGTGTCATATCAGCCTGAGTCACACCCGGAGTATTTACCTGGATGATGGTCGGGCAAACAGGAGCATAAGCTGCAATTGGTGCATTTACCCCTTTAGCAACAATGGCATCAAACTCTGAAGGAACCACTCCCTGTGAAATTAATTGCTGTAAACTGAATGGCATTACTCTGAGCGAAGTGAGCATTATAACCCCACCTTCTTCAGTGGAAACAACCACAGTTTTACCCATCCTGAAATTTATCTGCCCACCATGACGAGGATTACTTTCCTGAAAAGTACCATCGGTAATTCTCAGTAGTTTCACATTTAATTTCAAGGTTTTCAGTCCATCCTTACCGGTTCCTATAACTGAAAGTTCAAACTGATCACCCGGATGGTGTGATGATGCATTAATTACAGCCTGAGGGTCATAGATACAAACAAAGAATTTATACTTTTTACTTTCTTCAAATGCCTCCAGGATACAAGAGTTATTAGCCGGGCCACCACCTCCAACATTATCTCCCATATCTAGCAATAATACTGGTTTTTCACTCTCATCAATTAACTTAAGGGAAGATGGAATATCATTTTTCTTACCTACAAAGCTATTCTTGTGCTCCAATATATAGGCTTCAAGTTTTTTTGCTGTAGCCAGAGCCTTGTCATAGTCACCATCCGCCACTACAATGATGGATGTTCCCATTTCATAGACATCTGCATAAGGGAAACCATGCTGTATGCTCAGGGCTAAAATACCGGGTTCTGCAGCCAGTTCGTTAGCATACGCATATAAACTTAAACATGGTTCATTTGCCGTAAACTGTTGCTCAATGCTGATTGCCAATGGTACCTGAACCAGAGCCTGAACTGGTTTGGTTTTTCCATTTAAAAGATCTACCAGCAGGTTTGCAGATTCCGCACCCCGCTGCCTCATATCGACATGTGGATTTTGCTTATAGGCAACAAGCGCATTGGTTGATGCAACCATCAGTTCGCTTACATTGGCGTGAAGATCAAGGGTTCCAATAACCGGGATACCATCCCCCACTTTCTCCCTAACCTTACTTAACCAATGACCATCCATATCCGGATATTCTTCCGAAACACCAGCACCATGAGGGATCACTAAACATGCATCTACAGGCAATACTTTATCAAGTTCTGCAAGCATCTCATTTAAAATGAAATTATAAGTTTCAGCAGTTATCGTTCCTCCCGGAGTTGCTGATGCAAAAAGCAGTGGAATTGCTTCTATGCCTTCCTTGTCCAACACTTCCAACATCCCGCCTATCTCATTATGGGCTTGCTGATATTCTTTTCTAATCGCTTCACCCTTAAGGTATTGACCATTCCTGAAATCATCCAGTACGGTTGGTGTAGTGACAAATGTGTTCGATTCGTGATATATTCCCAGGAGGGCTACTCTAAAAGACATGATCTTGTTTCTGATTTAATTATTAAACACCCAGGGCGCTGACTTCCTCCTCAATTGATTCTTCCTTTAATTCACTTTTGGGAAGGTTACTATTCCAATAAGAAGCAAGTATGGATGAGGTAAATCCCATAATTGGTCCGCAAATAGCTGTTGCAAGTCCTACAGTAGCAATTTTACCCATCACTTTAGCTATTCCTGAAACGAGACCTGCATTCTGAGTACCTGTTGTAATGGCAATTGTCCGGCAATCGCTTTCTGATAATTTGAAAAGACGTGCAGTCCAGTAACCAAAGAAAAATCCAAACAATATCATCAGTAACACCACGATTATTAGTTCCAGACCTATGTTCAGAATACTATCTCTACCCGCAGCCATGATGATGGCCACAATAAATGCAACACCGATCATAGATACCAAAGGCATTGAATCATCGAGCCATTTGGCCTTACCGCTTAAGAATTTATTAAAGAGGAGCCCTGCTCCTATCGGAATAAATACCATTTTTATAATCCCCCACATCATTTCCATGACGTTTATTTCTATGAATCCACCTGCAAGAAGCTTCATAAGAAATGGAATTAAAAATGGAGCGAGGAGAGTCGTGATCGAAGTTATTGTAATGGCTAATACCACATTTGCTTTAGCCAGATAACACATAACACTTGCTGTAACGGATGTCGGAGCACAACCCAGCAAAATGATCCCCGCAGAGATTTCCGATGGGAAATTAGTAAAACTGGCCAGGGCAAAACCCAGCAATGGCATAATGGTATATTGGCTGAACACACCTACAATTACTGATTTAGGGGATTTTGCCAGTGCAATAAAATCCTTGACACCCATCGAGCAGCCCATTCCAAACATGATCACTTGTATCAGTGGGGTAATTAATGCTGCAAATTCGAATCCATTATATTCCTTGAAATACTGCGGATAATACAGTGCAGTTGCCACAACAGAAAGTATCGTTGTAGTGAATGTTAAGCCCCTTAACAATGGAAATCCTCTGAAACTGATAGCGAGTAAAAGCAGAAAACCAATTACAAAAGGTCCGGCGGCGGCAATATTGCCATTATATGCCATGTATAAGGCAATGAACAAACTAAGTATAGATATGCCCGTTAAGAGCTTAAAGAAGACAGTCCCCTTCATTGAATTAAATTAAATCGGATAAACAAACTGTTAAAAAAATGAAGAATTAAACGGATGCCTTCAATAACTCCTCTTTTAATCTCCGGGCAACAATTTTTTCCTGGCCGGGTTTCAACTGCCAGACAGACAATTCTATTCCATCCCTTTTTGTACCCATGGTGCCCCCACCCATCACCTCAATACCAGGATTTCCATTCCACAAACGCTCCTTAAGCTGCCTTCCGGTCATTTTTATCTTGTTATTATCCCATGAAAGGTGCAATGTTGGTGTATGATTTGCAATTTCAGGAATAAAAACCTGCTGACTTATTCCCTTAATATTGTTGACGGTGTTCACAATTACACCCATTGCATCTTCCCAGGTCTTCCATTCCTTCTCATGATCCATTTTTATATGTCTTTCAAGAGCAACATACATAGCCAGAATCTCTTCTTTATTTACTTTATGGCCGCGGCAAATTCCACTGTTAGGAGGTGCACTCAAACGGGCTGCAGCGATCAGATCTTTTTTTCCCATAAGAATTCCGGCACTCTGCGGTCCACGCATAGCTTTGCCACCTGAAATTGCTACCAGATCAAATCCCATGTCATTGAACTTCCATAGATTTTCTACCGGATGAGCATCAGAAGCAATGTCGATCATCGTTGGAACTTTATGTTTTTTACCCAATGAAAGCCATTGTTCATAATTCAGTTTGCCGGCCGAAAGCTCCCTGTTCAGGAACCAAAGCATCGCAGTTTTTTCATTAATTGCTGCTTCAGCTTCCTCCAAAGTTTCAACGATAACCAATTTAGCACCTGTATTGGTCAGTGCCTGATGGTAACCATTAGCATGGGTCTTTTGAAGAATAACCTCAGATTTCATACCATCGACATTTGGAAGCTGCATCACCTTTTTGCGATCCATTCCGGTCATAACACCTGCAAGTCCCTGTACCAGAGCTGACCAGCAACCTGCTGTTACAGTTGCAGCCTCTGCATGGCAAAGCTCAGCTATCTTTTCACCGACTTTGTCCAAAACATCATTCAGCAATACAAATTCATCGGCTCCTTTTACTATAGCCTGAGTTACTTCAGGTGGCATTAAAGAAGCCGTCAAGGATGTACAAACGCATGATGCATTAATAAATGTTTTGAGTCCAAGTTCTTTGAAAAGGTCACGACCTGCTATTGCAGCTTCTGTTTCACCAGCTGATACTGTTTGAGCGGTTAAACCTGTACCTATCATTCCGCCTGCCAAAGGTGCAGCAGATAAAAATTTAATGACGTCTCTACGTTTCATATTTAAAATTTTAAATAATAAAAAATCAATCTTTCATTTCAACGATCATCTCGATCTCCACCGGAATATTCCGCGGGAGTGAGCCTAATCCAATAGCCGAACGGGCATGTTTACCGTTCTCGCCAAATACCTCAACCATCAGGTCAGAAAATCCGTTGATCACCTGAGAGTGGTTATCGAATTCAGGAACAGCATTCACCATGCCCAAAACCTTAACGATACGTTTTACATTATTCAAATTCCCAACCTCCGCTTTCAGTGCTTCCAGTAAACTGATGCCTGTTAACCGTGCTGCATACTTAGCTTCCTCAAATGTAAATTCCTTGCCTACCTTACCAATCATAAACTTACCATCTTCTTTAAGCGGTCCCTGACCTGATAGATAAACCAGATTACCAACTCTAACTGCACCAAGGAAATTGGCCGATGGCGGACCGGGAGTTCTCAGCTTCAAGCCCATCTCGCGAATCCTTGTTTCAGGATCCTTTGCAGTGACAGTTTGAGCGTGGCCGGTACCTGTTTTGATGACGATCAGCGTAAATAAAAAAAGAAAAAAACTAAGTGACCTTTTCATGTTGTTGTAAACGATAAGTATGTATAATTAATTAAAACCTTTTGTTAATGAGACTATTTTGCTACTGGAAAAGATCTTGCATTAAGATCATAAACAACTTTTCCATCTTTAATGGTCATTTCACATTCAAGCAGGTTTTTACCCTCATTCTTGTATCGTGCCACATCATAGAATCCAAATTTACCTTCACGTAGATTAAGTACCGCAACATCTGCTATCGCACCAACAGAAAGATGGCCTAGCTCTTCGTGTTTAATAGCTTTTGCAGCAGACCAGGTGCTTGCTTTAACAACATTTGCCAAAGACATATCCATTGACATAAATTTTGACATTACGTTCAACTGATCTTTCATAGCTGAATTCATACTTCCTGTGTGAAGATCTGTACTGATCGTTTCAGGATAGAATCCTTGTTTTGTTGCAGGCAAAGCCTGAGAGAAGGTAAAACTTCCACCTCCGTGACCAACATCAAAAATGATCCCTCTTTTTCTTGCCTCCAGAACATATGGATACAGTTTATTAGTTTCCAGATCTACGATAGTCTCTTTGGTTTTAATTAACTGTCCGTAAGTATGAGTAAAAATATCACCCGGACGCATTTTTCTCAGGAACAATTCTTCAAGTGATAAACGGGGAGTAGTACCTCCAAAATCAACCATAATTGGCTTTCCGGCCAATTTGCCTGCTTCGACGGCTCTGTCTACCGCTACCCAGTCTGATTTATGATAGTGAGCCACTTTGATACCCACTATATGATCGCTGTAATGCTTGGCCACATTTGCCGCAAGCTCCGCATCAAAGAAACTATTGTTTTGCTGCTCACTTGAAAACTCACTGCCATACATGCCCTTTTTTGAGATATTCAAAAAGGCCAGAACACGGGTTTGAACTTTATCAATTACATTTTTCTTGAACAGATCAAAGGTTTCTGCACCGGCATCACCTGCATCTACGATAGTGGTTACACCCACACGGAATGTAAATCCATCTGCAGGAAGTGAGGAAAACCCATTTTCAAGCTGACCATCATGGTCAGTTCCGGCAAAAACGTGGCCGTGGATATCGATTAAACCCGGGGTCACGTATTTCCCGCTAACATCAATAACTTGTGCGCCAAGTTTCGGATCAATATTCTGGGCGATTGCAGCAATCTTGCCATCCTGGATAGCAACATCCATAACACGATCAATATTATTTTTAGGATCAATTAAATGTCCACCTTTTAAGATGGTTGTATAGGTCTGCGCATTAACTGAAAACTGAGCGGCAATAAAAAAGGCGAATGCCAGGAAAAAACGATTTTGCATTTTATAAATTTTAGATTTTATGATTTAACGGAGGCTTTTATTAACTCTTCTTTTAAGCGGGCAGCGACGATTTTCTCTTCTCCTGCTTCCAGAACATGCATGCCACAACGAAGCGAGTTTGGCGCTTCCCAGGAAATAACTTCCACAGAAGGATTACCCTGACGTAAACGATCACCCATTTCGGTATTAGACAGCTTTATTTTATTTGGATCCCAAGTCACTTTTAAGGTTGGCATGTTATTATCAGTTGGCGGAATAAATGTTTCTGTTTTAACTCCATCGATTGACTTGATAGCATTTGCAATAAGGGCGATCTTCGTCTCCCACATCTGCCATTCCTTCTGATGGTCCAGATTGATAAAACGATGCAAGGCTGCATACATTCCCAGAACTTCCTCTTTATTCACTTTCTGACCACGGCCAATTCCACCTCTTGGATTATTACTTAATAAAGCTGCTGCAACATACTTTTTCTTACCCATCAGAATTCCAGAACTCTGAGGACCGCGCATGGCCTTACCACCTGAAATCACAACAAGATCAAATCCCATATCGTTGAATTTCCATAGATTTTCGACAGGCGGAACATCAGCAGCAATGTCGATCATGGTCGGCAGATTATATTTTTTACCCAGTTCGAGCCACTCTGCATGCTTTATCTGGCCTTTATGTACTTCTCTGTTCAGGAACCAAAGCATAGCAGTGTTTTCATTGATAGCCGCTTCAAGTTCAGCTCTTGTTTCAACCTTGATCAGTTTTACACCTGCTTGTGTAAGTGCATGATCATATCCCATGGAGTGACTCTTTTGAAGGATCACTTCTGTTTTCATTCCGGTACCTGCAAGGTTAGGAACCTGACTAACTCTTTTTGTGTCCATACCGGTAAGCACTCCGGCCATTCCAAGCATAAGTGCCGACCAGCAGCCTGCAGTTACCATAGCAGCTTCTGCATGGCACATTTCAGCGATTTTTGCTCCTACCTTTTCCTGCACATCATCAACCAAAGCGAATTTTTTAGATGCTGCATTGATTGCATCCATCACATCGGGCGGCATCAGGGAACCTGACATGACCGTGTAGTTCCCGGCAGCATTGATAAATGTACGAATGCCCAACTCAGCAAACAGATCCCGTTTAGCCGCCGGAACTGCCGCTGATAAAATATTTTCTAAAGGGGCTGCAGCTGCAGTCATACTACCTGCCAGAGGCAGAATGGTCAGGCTTTTGAGGATTTCTCTACGTTTCATTTCTTGATATATTTAATAAATTCATTTACAATTTTCAGAAGCAGGATTGATTTTATGGATGAAACCTACATTAAGGCCTTAGTAAGTTCATCCTTTATTCTGCCTGCCACAATTTTAACTTCATCGGCTTTAAGCATATGTGTGGTTACATTAATGCTTCCACCCGGCCCACCCATAACTTCAATGGATGGATTACCATTCCTTAAATTGGCAGCC
This sequence comes from Daejeonella rubra, assembly GCF_900103545.1. GTDB lineage: Bacteria > Bacteroidota > Bacteroidia > Sphingobacteriales > Sphingobacteriaceae > Daejeonella > Daejeonella rubra. The sequence continues at coordinate 61,104 of NZ_FNHH01000013.1, read as the reverse complement.
AGATTATCCAGCTTTATTATTGTTTTATCCCATGAAATATTTAAGGTTGGAATACGATTTATCAGCGGCAAGGGAAGCATTCCGGCTTTTACCCCTTTCACGGATGTAGCTGCCCTGGAAATGACATTTATTCTGTCTTCCAGCATTTTCCATTCCTGATCCTGATCGGTATTTATAAATCGTTCTAAAGCGAAATATAAACCGAAAATTTCTTCCTTGTTCACCTTCATGCCGCGACCGATATTATTCCCTCTTGGAGGAGCACTCAGTCTGGCAGCGGCTATCAGTTCTTTTCTTCCGCTAAGTATCCCGGTACTTTGAGGTCCGCGCATGAATTTACCGCCTGAAACACATACCAGATCAAAACCCATATCATGGAATTTCCATAGGTTTTCCTTTGGCGGAAGATCTGCAGCCATATCGATCATGGTAGGTATTTGGTGTTTCTTAGCTATTTTTAACCATTCGGCATGTTGAATCTCACCTAATGAGGCCTGATAGTTTATGAAATACATCATCGCAGTTTTTTCGCTGATGGCATTTTCCAATTCTTCGGGGGTAGTTACAGTAATTAGTTTTACACCACAGTTCTTCAGTGCATGTGCATAACCATCATTATGTGCTTTTTGCAGGATCACTTCCGACTTCATGCCGGTACCATCAAGAAAAGGGATCTGCGAAACCTTTTTAGGGTCATTCCCGCTAAGAACACCGGCCATCCCTAACATCAAGGCAGAAAAAGCACCTGCGGTAACCATAGCAGATTCAGCATGCAGGAGACCAGCGATCCGTGCACCAACCTTATCCTGTACTTCTTCCAGTCTGCAAAAATGTTTTGAAGCATCGCGAATGGCTTCCACAGCCTCATCGTGCATCAGTGATCCGCTCAGAGTCGTAAAATATCCTGAGGCATTAATAAATGTACGCAGACCAAACTCCCTGAACACATCGCGTTTTGGTAGCGGTGCAGCCTGAGCTGATAGTACTATGGAACCGGAAGCACCTGCCAGTGGCAGCATGGTTAAGGTTTTCAGAATTTCCCTGCGTTTCATTTAAATCAGGATAGATTGAATATTAAGAGGAAAAACATTAAAATTTAATTTTTATTATTTGGCAATGGATTCACAATTCCATTCAGATCATAAACAATTTTACCACCGAAAATGGTCATTTCACATTCCAGTTTTTCATCGCTTTCCATTTTATAGCCGGCCATATCATAAAACCCGAAATTGCCCTTTCTCATGTTCAGAATTGCCACATCAGCAATAGCTCCAACAGAAAGATGACCTAACTCCTGACGTTTTATTGCTTTTGCAGGTGCCCATGTACTTGCGTTGATCACTTCCTGAAGGTTCATCCCAATTTTCAGGAACTTTGACATAACAAGAAGCATATCCTTCATAGAGCCTTTCATGCTGCTTATATGAAGATCCGTACTGATGGTATTGGGATGAAATCCAGCCTTGGCAGCAGGAATTGCCTGTGAGTATCTAAAACTTGATCCTCCATAACCTACATCAAAAATTACCCCTCTTTTCTGAGCGGCCATCACAAAGGGCTTTAATTCCTGCCTGGCGGTATCTACTATAGCCTCTTTAGTATCAAGTAATTCACCAAAAGTATGTGTAAAAATATCACCGGGACGTAAACGCTTCATGAGCAGATCATTTAAAGACAAACGAGGAACCGTTCCACCAAAATCGATCATTACAGGCATATTTGCTAATTTTCCAGCAGCAACGCCTCGATCAACATTCGTAAAATCAGGACTTGTAAAATGAGCTACTTTAATTCCAACCACATGATCCTTATATCTCAAAGCAGCCTTTGCAGCAATTTCAGGATCCATATCTGTTACATTTTGCTCAATAATACCTCCACGCATGCCGTTTCCAACGATATTTAAAAATGCAAGTACACGGGTCTGGGAATTATCGATCACATTCTTTTTAAATGTTGGAAAATCTCTCCAGCCAGAACCACCAGCATCTACCACAGTAGTTACACCAACTCGTTGATAAAATCCATCAGGCATGATACTATTGAAACCATTGCTATACATATGATCTGGCTCTGTTCCTGCAAAAACATGACCGTGAATATCGATCAGCCCAGGAGTTACATACATACCTTTTGCATTAACGATATGCGTAGACTGTGCCGCATCAATATTGACAGCAATACGAGCGATCTTCCCATCTGCAATTGCTACATCCATCACTGAATTAATATTGTTTTTCGGATCAATAACATGTCCGCCTTTTATTATGATATTATAAGGCTTAGACTGTGCAAAAAGCACAAAAGGCAACAAAATTGTTACTAACAGAATATAAAACTTCCTCATTTGAACTATTGTTTTTTTGTTAAATCATTATAAATTGAGAATACTATTAAGTTTTGGATACTATTTTTTTACATAATTAAACGCAGGATTTAACTCTTGATCAGAACAATATTAATCTATTCGCTTTCCATTACTATCCCAGCCCTTTGTAAAAAAATATGATTCCGGAGAGCATTGGTAACGTACCCGTGACAATTCCGGAGTTTCCAGCTTTTGATAACCCAATATACGTGATTCCAATGCAAAATCCAATATACCGCTACTAAGCATGGTACGTTCAACAGGATAAGGAGATTTTCCGGTATTAAACATGATCTCAATATTTTTAACCAAACAACCAAAATGGTAATGTGGCTTTCCGGCTTGCAACTTCATTAAGGTTGAAAATGGCTTTTGCTGACCTTCAACATCAATAGCATAGGTAAAGTCCTGCACCAAACCGGTCATAAGAAATGAAGCCGCCTTCAAACCATCATTGTAATCAACGATAAACACAGCCGGTTTTTTAACAAGCTCCTTCATATCTCCAGCCACACGTGTTTCACTGTGAGAAATTGCCTGATCAAAGAGTCTTTTTACCCAATCATTCTGATCCAGATAATTCCAGCATTCCGTGCCTTCAAAACATTGTACAGACTTCACCCCTGTTTCTCCGCCTTTTCTTCTCTCAACAATTGCCTGCAGACCATCCAGCAAATGGAAGCCATAAATATCCAATCCGCTGAAAGAAATTCCAACAGCATATTTTTGTGCTTTCCCAAAAGGGGTATCTACTGCAGGAATTCGCCATGAAACAGGTATGGTAGATCCTGCCAGCATAGGAAATTTCAGTTCCTTAGAAATTTCTACCATTCGTTTCGCCTGTCTCCAGCTATAAGAAAGGTGTTTATCATTGAATACCGGCACTGATTTTTTATACTGTCTGAATACATCTGTTATTTTCAGAAACATCTCGAAGCGAGGATATTGCTTTTGTTCCTTATCATTCATGGGATATACACCATGCTCACCGATCAGCAGAACCGCATCTACAGCAAGGCTATCCCCTCCTAATGTCAATGCATCTGCCACCGTCCGAAATATGGGAATATTGTATTTCTTAGCCATAGGACGGCTCATATCATTTTCAGGAACCTGCTCAGTGAAAATAGACACGATCTTAGACTCCGGGTAAGGGGCCATCTGATCCTGGTTATACCCTTCCAGATATTTCCCAACTATCACATCTGCATGTGAGTTAGGACGATACTCAGTCAATATTGCAGCAATTCGCCGGGGCTGATTTGTATTTTGTTGTTGAGGCAGAAATTCCAATTCTTCAGCCATTAATGGCTTAAAAGCAGATTCGACACCAATGACCGCGCCCGAGAGAGGCAAAACGGAAAGATATTTTAAAAGATTTCTACGTTTCATAGCAGCATTTTTATTCCTAAACTTAGTGAATTTGAAAAAAATAATCCAAGTTATTTTTTTCAATACTTTATGTATTTTGAAAATAACCTGGACTAATTAATAAAGGTTAATCAGGGAATATTATGGTTTATCCCACCAAACGCGACTTAACAAAGTATTATCTCCGCTCTGTCTGGCTTTTGCCGCCAGGAAGTTTACCTTATTCAGCGTTTCTTCTGATTCAGGAACTATATATCTCCTTGGGATTCGGCCACCGGTAATATTTCCAGGATAGTTCGTAGGTATTAATGCAGGGTATCCGGTGCGTCTCCAATTTGCAAAATTTTCAATCTGATCGAGGTAAAACAAAACCCACTTTTGAGTAGAGATCTGCTCTATCTTTTCATTTGCAGTTCCGGCAGATTTGAATGGATTATATGCCAGATAAGTATTGACCTTATCAGTTGAAATAACACCACCCGGACCAAAAAGGGCCCATTGTGCCATCGCAGCTTTTACACCTTCTGCATAATAGGCTGCAGCATCACCTGTATGCATACCCAGTACAACTGCTTCAGCGAGTAAAAAATTAACTTCTGCAGGACCCATAACCACAAATGGAGCAGAATAGCTGTATACTACGTCAACATTTGGTTCAGAATACGTTTCAAAATCAGCCGGATAACCATTGAACTGAGCATTTTGCATTCCTTTTTGTAAGGCAGTTGCTGTATCAGCTTTATAGGTTTTATCTGCCTGTTTAACCCATAGAATCGCCATTACATTCAATCGGGGATCTTTTGTAGTTGTTGAATTTCCCTTCAAATGGTCGATCAACCTTTTAGACATTTTTGACCCCTGAACATTCAATGGATTTTGTCCATCCACATAATCCAGAATACGTGCCTGATCAGAAAGGGGATTTCTTGTTAGCGCACCATCAGCATAAGGTATTTTTGCCAGTGCACCTGATGAAGTGATCGGGCCACCAGCAATTGCCATTTTCACAACCCTGGTTGATTCTGCCATATCAATTTTAGATAAACGCATTCCGATTCTTAACATTAAGGAATAGGCAAATTGTTTCCAACTGCTTGTATTTCCGCTATAGATCAAATCTGAACTGCCATAGGTTGTTTTAGATCCATCGAGTGATTTTGCAGACTCATCTAATTCAACGACCATATTTTTATAGATATCAGATTGGATATCATATTTTGGAGTATAAGATCCGTTAAGGCCTTTATTAGCTTCAGAATAGGGAATATCACCATATAAATCAGTTAATTGATGGTAAATATAAACACGCCATATTCTTGCAACCGCTTTCAGATTGACATCTGCCGGATCTTTCGAAGCTTCATCGATTACCAGGTTAATATCTTTCAAACAACCGGTATATGCAGCCCAATTATTCCTGACATATCCTTCAGCAAAATATTTATCGCCTGGTGCTGTTACCTCACTATAGGTAGCTTCCTGTTGCAACATTTGCATGTTATTAAAACGGTTTCCGTTTGGATTCAGATTTGCCTGAGTTAGAAGAGCTCTGGTAAACAGAAATTTAGCATTGACGGTTTCATACGCATTTGGATTTTTGTTCAATTCAGCCAACTCATCTGAACAAGCTGTAAGAACAATGGCCATTGTAAGAAACGCAACTATTTTATTAATTCGATTAAGTTTCATATTCAAAATTTTAGGTAATGAGAATTAAAATTTCACAACTAAATTAAAGCCGATATCACGTGTCCTTGGAATTGTGTTGGAGGAAGCACCCTGGTTATTACCAATAGTGTAAGCAGATTCCGGATCAAAGTCAGTGATTTTCTTGTGAAGTATAGCCAAATTACGAGAGACCAATGAAAGATTAGCTGATTGAAGTTTAACGAACTTAAGTTTGTTCACAGGCAAATTATAACTCATCACCACACTCCTCAACTTCACAAAGTCGCCATCAAATACAGAAGTCGTTAAAGGACTGATAGAAGCCTGGTTATTATAATAGGTGTCAATTTCAACTACCGGCCAGGTTTTGGTAAATGGTAAACCTGCCTGATCAACTCCAGAAACAGTCAAACCGCTTTCTCTGCCAGGCAAGGTATTTTTTGATAAACCAAAACGATAAAGGTACCGGCTAAGTCCTGATTGTACGATATTTCCAAATTTTGCATCAATTAAGAAATTGAATGAGAAATTCTTATACCTGAAATTATTGGTCAACCCCATAGTATATGGAGGAACCCCCTGACCATATTCAATTTCCGGGCCTTGAACCTCGTAACCACTTAGTTTATTATATACACGTTGTCCGCTGGCATTGGTTAAATAGGTTCTGCCCCGAATGGTATTGTATGGCCTTCCTATTTCAACGCCGGCAATGGAAGTTAAACCAGATGAAAGTTTTTCAATTTCGCTTTTGTTATATGCAAAATTATAGCTCACATCCCAATTGAATTTACTTGTTTTGATTGGCTGACCGGTTAATAATACCTCAATCCCTTTATTACTCAATTCACCCACATTTAATAATGCAGAGGTATAACCTGATGAAGAAGCAATAGCTGTACTATAAATATCATCCGTTGTTTTACGGTTGTAATATGTGAAATCCAAACCTAAGCGATTGTTGAGGAATTGCATATCGATACCCCCTTCATAGGTTGTTGATGTCAATGGTCTTAAATCAGGATTAGACAAAGCTGTTGAGGTAGTTTGAACAGGTTGACCAAGATGTCCGCCTTGCTGAAAACTGTAGCTCTGATTAATCTGATATGGGTTTACCGTTGAACCACCCACCTGAGCGTAGGAAGCTCTGATTTTAGCAAAGCTGATCAGAGATGGTAATTTAATAGCATCAGACAGAATTACACTTGCACCTACAGAGGGGTACAAAATTGAATTCTTACCTGGATTCAGAGTAGAAAACCAATCCTGCCTTGCAGTAGCAGTTAAATAGAATATGCCTTTATAGCTCAGATCTGCTGATCCAAAAACAGAATTCTGACCAGATTGACTGAATCCGACATTAGCTGATTGTAAGGCTAAGTTTGAATAACTTATAAAATTAGGAACGATGAACTCAGTTCCTCCATTATAAGTTGAGTTAAATACATTTCTATCAATGTTAGCACCAGCCATTGTGGTAACCTGAAAATCTTCCAGGAATGTGGTATTGTAATTAACCAATAACTGAGCAGTTGTTTTTGTTGCAAAGGATGTACCTGAGTTGAAGAGTCCCTTAGGCCTTTTAGCAGTTCCAACAGGCATATAATCCATCGATTCAAAACGATCGATATCTCTCATTCCGCTTAGTTTTACAAAGAGATTTTTCAGGAAATTATACTGAATACTTCCCTGTGCCATAAAACGGTTCTTCTTATCCGAATTCCCCATTCTGTTGATCACGAAATATGGATTCTGGGCTTCAGGAACCTGTTGCCATTGCACCTCATTGAAGTTCGCGTCATAGCCCGGAGCCAGATTTCTGATATCAACGGTATTAGCAAGTAAATTAGTAGCCCAGGAAGTGGTATTATCTGCATACCCATTACCTGGTCTGTTTGTACCCTGATCAGAATTATAATGGAATGTAGATTCAATGATGATTTTTTTACCAAGTTCGGAACGTAAGTCCATATTAGCCGACTGTCTGTTATAACTTGAGCCGGGCTCAAGAGCATTTGCTCTGAGATCTGATAACCCTAATCGGTAAACGAGTGCATTTGAGTTTCCTCCTGAAAATGCGATATTATTGGTAAGATTAGTGCTTGGCCTGTAAAAATTTTGCCAGTTATCTTTAACCCTAACCGCAGTATATGGACGCATGACACCGTCAAACTGAACGTAGTCTGTTCCATCCATTTTGGCACCAAATGACAAACGACCAGAACTGATTGCTTCTGCTTTAGTTCTTGGTTTAATTCCATCTAATCCTTGTCCGTAGATATATTGAAGATCAGGGTACATTGATGGTGATCCAACAGTGAAATTACTTCCCACTTCTACTCCCACACCTTTTTGAACAGCACCCTTTTTTGTAGTAATCAAAATTACTCCATTTGAAGCCTGACTTCCGTAAAGTGCTGCTGCCGGTCCGCCTTTTAATACGTTGATCGATTCAATATCATCAGGATTAATGGATGAAATACCATCCCCCCGATCTAATATAGTAGCACCCTCACCTTGTGCCTGGGAACGGGCAACATTACTCATTGGCATACCGTTCACCACATATAATGGCTGATTGTTTCCACTTAGCGACCCGTTTCCTCTAATAATTACACGGCTGGAACCTCCTGGACCAGAAGACATACCGGTAACGTTCACACCTGCTATTTTACCGGAAAAAGCATTTGCAACGTTATTCTCACGGGCTGTAGTGAACTCTTCTCCTTTAACTTCGGTCACCGAATATGCAAGTGCTTTTTTCTGTCTGGAAAGTCCAAATGCTGTAACTACTACTTCAGTTAAAGCAGTGTTAGCAGCTTCCAATTTTACATTCAGGGTTGTCCGCTCATTCACTTTTTGCTCTTGAGTGACATAGCCAATATAGGTGAAGACAAGCACGCTGTTTTTATCCGGAACGTTGATCGTATAACGTCCATCAAGATCTGAAGTAGCACCAATTGTTGTGCCTTTAATCTTGATACTTACACCAGGAAGCGTTTCACCCCTGGTATCAGAAACCTGACCCCGTATTACAATATCTGCAAGCGCATTTTCACTCTCTTCAGATTTCAAAGGTTTTTCTGGCTGGTTAATACTGGTTTGAATAAGCACATTGTTATCAACCTGTTTGTAAGAAAGATCAGTATCCTCCAAAAGCATGTTGAGCACTTGCTCAACCGTATAGGTTGAAGCACTTATGTTCCTTGATGGCAAAGTCATCAATTCTCCTTTTCTATATACAAATCGAAAAGGAGTTTGCTGTTCAATTTTCTTAAAAGCCGTTAGCAGTGTCTCATTTTTGAGTTCCAGCCGGACTTCAACTGAACCGATTTTCTGACTTTTAACCGGCAAGGCTAATAACAACTGTAAAGTAGTTAATACTAAGGCTAATGATAAAAAGCCGATCCGCATAATTTGTTTAATAAGTTGTTTCCGGTTAGAATTCTCTGCAAAAAAATTTACAAGGGTAGCCCCTGGCGCATTTATTGTAAAATATTTCATATTTTTACATGGTTTATTTGATTAATATCCTTTCTCTGGATGAATTAAATTAAAAAACTGCTAAAGGTCTAAAACCGATAGCAAAAGCCCTCTGAGATCCTCATTGCCGTGAAGAAATCAGAGGGTTTTCATTTTTATGGTGGTAATGTCGTATTCATTTATGTTTCTTTTAATTATAGAAATACTATTTTTTACTGACATCCGGAGCCATCAAGCACCACAGTTTTGGCTCCCTGAAACTGGTATTTGATCTGGTTAAATTCCCCGATAATATTTAATATTTGCTCCAGGCTCTGAGTCTTTAAAAAAGTAGCACTAAACTTACAGGATTTGATCTGTTCATTTGAAAAAACAATTTTAACATCAAACCTTTCCTGTAATTGATTAGCTACATCCTTTATGCTTACATCATCAAAATACATATCTTCATTGGTCCATTCAATTACAGATTCTGCTTTAATTGGCTTTTTTACATGATTACTCAGTACCTGATCAAAAACAACCTGCTCATCAGGAACGATAACATTATAGGTATGATCATCGTCTCCAACCTTAACCTTACCTCTGGTTACCGTTACTGTAATAAGCTTACTTCCAGGATTTGCTTTAATATTAAATGCGGTACCTAAAACAGTGGTTTTTATTTTTCCGGTATGGACAATAAAAGGATGATTTGCATCATGAACGATATCAAAATATGCTTCTCCGTTTAAATATACTTCCCTATTCCCATCGGAATTGAAATTTTTACCAAGTTCAATTTTACTGTTCTCATTCAGAATAACCGAACTGCCATCAGGTAAATTTATAAAACGGCGGCCTGGTTTATCCGGCTTAACTGTTATTATGCTATTTACATTTGCAGTCCTGATTTCTGAACCCGGACTATTCACTTTATAAAAAAAGACAGATAAGCCAATAACCAGAATTGCTGCAACAGCTTTATACCAATTAGCTTTTATGCTAAATACCCTAACCGGCTCTTCAGCAGGAGAATTTGCCATGATCTGATTAAAAATTCTCTCGGCATTTTCTTCGCCCATCGGAGTAATGGAGGAGGGCTCATTCCAGAATTCATCCAGCAGGTCCTGAACTTCTTTGTTATAGTCATCCCTCTTCATCATAGAAAGAAACTCCCCGACCTCTTCAGACGTGGCAGTCTTATTTACAAATTGCTGAAAAAGGTATTTAAACCTATGAATTGACATATTATTCCTTTTAGATAAACTCAAGCATATCCTTCCTTATAGATAAAGACAATTGAGAAATAAAAAAGGGTTAGTAGACTAATAAATATTTTTTCAGATAATGAGCGATTATCAGCCCAGGAAAAAAAGAATTCCAATTGCAAATACCATTAAATTGGAAAACACGATCCTGAGAGTACATAAAGCTTTTTTGAGATGAGCCTTTACTGTATTTTTTGACAAATTTAACTGATCAGCTATTTCATCATATTTAAGACCTTCATCGCGACTTAAACTATAAACCAACCTTTGCTGGGGAGGCAACTGATTTACAGCATTACTCAGAATGTGCTGGTATTCATTATAGACAATAGTATCTTCAGTACAATCCTGATACTCGGTTTTAGTCAGGCTTAACTGGTTGATAATTAAAGATTCATGTGCCCTTCGTTTTATAGCTGTAAAGGCATGATTCCGAACTATAGCATATAAATAAGAGTCGAAACGATTTACCATTGAAAGCTCCACACGATTACACCATATTTTCATAAAAGCATCCATCACGATCTCTTCTGCCAGCTCTTCATTATCCGTAATTCTAAACGCATAAGTATATAACCTGTCGCTGTAATGGTTGAAAATTTTACGAAAAGCGTGCTCATTCCCTTCTGAAATGAGACCCAATAATTCTAACTCATTCTGCAAAATTTGAACTTTCAATTTTTACCAATCTAAATTATAACCCAATATAAAAACTTTACTTTCTATTAACAAAGAATTAAATCATAGTTCACTATTTTCTTGAATGCATTTCACTTTAAATTCTCTTAATGATTAGCAAACTTCGTTCTATGATCAATAAATAATTAATTCGGCAATATTGATTCATTAAATTACTAAACAGTATAATTATAAAGTGCATGGCGATAGGTTATTACAGAATTATGCATCATACGTATGCTATACAATCGATTTCTAAGATTGAATTTCCAGGTATTCCACCTTTTGCAACTGCCACTGTCGACCTAACAGGAGGATTTTTTCCGAAGCGGCCTTTATAAATTTCATTCATCCCCTGAAAATCAGACATATCGCTGAGAAAAACAGTCACTTTTAACACCTTTTCCATAGAAGAGCCGGCAGCAATTAATCTTTTTTCCATCTTTTTGAGTACAAACTCCGTATCCGCCCTGATCTCGAACACCGATTCTGCATCAGCCCCTGTACCTGATACAAATACCAGATTACCATACCTGAGAGAACCTGGATAAAGAGTAACATCGGGCGAGTCTCTATTAAATAAAGGAGCGCTACTCTTTTTTTCCTGAGCCTTAGCTACTAAGTTAAATCCGGCCAAACCGGCAAAAGTTGACATAATTTTCCCGATCACGGATCTTCTTGAAGATTTCATATTTTCTTATTAAATAATACAGTCCAATTATCTCATCCTGTGCATATTATAAATATATCTTTTTTAAAAACAAAGCCCAATACCCTATAAAATAAATCCATACCTGAGTAAATATTTTTTTCAATGAGTTAAAACAGAATAGCTATAACAAGTGTTTATAAAATGAAAGGATTCTTTGGTGATTATTGATCCTAAGGACTGTAATTGTTCCTCTATACATGGCAAGGATTAACCTAAAAGTTAATTCTGTAAATCCGCCAAAAAATAGCCTGTACTAATTCATATGGAAAAAGGAAAACTGAGAATCGGGGTTCTATTTGATGAGATCATGATACCCCTTTGGTCATATAAAATGATTGAAGCTATAAAAAGCAAGCAATATTGCGAGCTCATTCTTGCATTAAGAAACAAACCAGAAAAAAAGTCTAAGAAAAACACTTTTGAAAAAATTTCAAAGTACAGTGAAGCCGGTCTGTTTTGGATTTGGTCGATGATCGACAAAAGATTAAGCGAGTACAGTCCGGATGCGTTTGAACCTAAAAATTTAAAAGATCTTTTGTCTGCAGATACCACCTATATCAGTATTCAAATGAACAACGATCATTTAAACGAGTCTGAATTAGAAGCAATAAAAAAATATAAACTTGATATTCTGATCAGAATAGGATTCAGTCCATGCAATAAAAAACTGACCAAAGTTGCCCGATTTGGAATTTGGTCATTTAATCAATTTGAAAATGATCTAATTAAAGAAGGTCCGGCAGGGATCAGAGAGGTCCTGCAAGGAACAGATGAAACTGAAATAATTTTGCAAACTACTATTGGAAATCGCAAAAAAGCAATCTTTTTGGACAAAACCAGTTTCTCAACTGATTGCTTTAGCATCAATAGAAACAGAAATAACTATTACTGGAAAGCACTATCCATTATGCCCATTAAAATTCAGGAACTTCATCACCTGGGGGAGGAATTGTTTTTCGAGAAAGTAAAGGCACTTAATAAGCGTCCAAATTTCAACTCAAAAAAAGAATATTCTACTCCAACAAACAAGGAGATGCTAACCTATGCTCCCAAATTAATTTTTCAAAAAATTAAAAATAAGATAGACTTCACATTTCATTACTATCAGTGGATACTTATGTTTGGTCTTGGCTCCACTAATAAAATCTCAACTGAGTATTCTCGGTTTCAAAAGATGATACCGCCAAAGGACAGATTTTGGGCAGACCCGTTTGTGATCAGCAGAAATGGCAAGTATTACATATTCATTGAAGAACTAATTTATAAGGAAAACAAGGGATACATATGTTTAATAGAAATGGATGAGCTGGGAAACTATACAGAACCAGTCAAAGTATTAGAGCAAAATTATCATTTGTCCTATCCTTTTTTAATCGAAGACAATGGGGAACTTTATATGATTCCGGAATCAAAACAAAACAATACCATTGAGTTGTATAAATGCACAAACTTTCCACTGAAATGGGAACTGGAAAAAGTCTTAATGAACAATATTAAGGCGGTTGACTCTACCATCCTATTCAAAGACAATAAGTATTGGTTATTTTGTAATATCACACAAAGTCCGGGTCCATCAGCACAAGATGAACTCTGTTTATTTTATTCAGATACGTTGATCTCTGATACATGGAAAAGCCATCCGCTTAATCCAATAGTGTCCGATTTTAAAAAATCCAGGCCAGCGGGCAAATTATTCAGCTATAAAAATAAACTTTATCGTCCATCTCAAAATGGCCTGAAACACTATGGATATGGAATGAAAATCAATCAGGTAATTGAACTTAATGAAACTACCTACAAAGAAAAGGAAGTAGATTCAATTTACCCGGAATGGGATGACCATATCATTGCGACACATACCTTAAATTCAGCAGACAATTTAACTATTATTGATGCTCGGATCAGGAGAAAAAAACAGAATAAAATTTTGAAAAGAGCACGGGGTATGGCTTACAATACGTCTTTATTATTTTATAAATTGAAAACCAACCTCATGCTGCAAACGCTTTCACTTAAGTGGCCAATGGTGGACCTGCTGGTATCATCACTTTTTTACGAGCTGGTTTAGAGGCATTACGTGTGGCTGTAAACTTTGCCGTCCTATATTCTCCTAAATGGATATCCCCTGACATACTATCACCTTTGATTGTACCTTTAAAAAGAAATTCGAGATGATCCCCGGTAATTCGCCTTGAGCTACTGAATTTTATCTGATCTCCTTCAATTGTACCGCTTAGGTTCATAACATCCATATCACCTCTATGTGAACCAGAGATCCAGTTTCCATCCTGTACAATTGTAAAACTATGCTGGCTACTACTGCTAAAAAACTGGACCCTTACATCCCAGGCACCTGTCAGATTGGTTGATGGTACAGTCATTCCAGGTTTAGGACTGCGTTTTTGTGAAAGCACTTTATATAACCTTTCAGCAACGATCTTTTCTTCGCCGGCCTGCATTTGTCCCGTAGTTACATTGAAAAAACTCTCACCATTATTTTCATCTTCTGCCCAAACAGCAATCCTTGGTTTATTCCTTCCCAGCTCCTCCGCCACATCAAACCCGCTAAAATGAAGCTTTGAAGAATCCCAGCTAACTTTTAATACCGGTGATTTATTATCCAGTAATGTTCGCTCAATTACTTCGGTTTTCACACCTTCAACAGTAGAGAGCCTTCTGGCGATAATATCCAGCCAGGATAACCATCGTTTCCAGTCGGCAGCATGATCGCGTTTAACCCAGTCTTCCACTGCGGCCATCATCCCAATCATTTCTTCGCGGCCAACCTTATTGTCGCGCCCTGGTCCATGGTGGGGTGAACTCGCTTGCCATGCCGACATTAAAATGGATTTATCGCCCAGCATCAATCCGGCGCATTGCGGACCGCAGATAGCCTTGCCTCCACTATAAGCGACAATTGTTGCACCTCTTTTCAGGTGTACAGGCGGAAGTGTCAGATTTTCAGCTGCAGCATCTACCAGAACAGGAACTTTATGGGGTTTAGCTATACGGGCAATTTCTTCCAATGACAGGGGTTGTCCGGTAAAGGTATCTGTATCCGTTGATCTGATATAGATCATGGCAGTTTGTGAGTTTATCGCTTTTTCAAGCTCTTCAGGAGTATTTACACTAACAATCTTAACACCTATATTTCTGATGGCATGGTCATAGGCATTTCTGGAAAACCCGGGAATGATCACTTCAGACTTATCAAAACCGGTCAAATCAGGGATCCGGATTAATTTCTCAGGATTCCCTCCGGTAACACAGGCAGCAGTAATATGCTTAAGACCTGCTGCACAACCGGCTGAAACCATACCCCACTCAGCACCGGTCAGTTCGGCCAGGCGTTGACCGATCCCATCAGCTAACTCATCATACTGAACGAAATTATGGGATGCTGCTTCCATTGCTTCCCTTACAGCAGGGCGTTCCAGTGATCCTCCGATAATGGTAAAGGTTCCCATACAATTTATGACTGGTTCAACCCCAATGGATCGAAAAATATTTGTTTCATCCATAAATGATGTGAAAGTGGTATTCTGTTCAGAATCAGATTTAACTGAATTCATTAAACTGCCTTCTGAAGTACCCGGGACTGCTGCAATCAGGTTTTCATTTGAAATTACTGCGCCAGCAATGGGAAGCATTGCTAATCCCTTAATTAGTTTTCTACGATTCATTGATATTTCTTTTTTCAATCTTAAAAATGCATTATTGTACGGCTTATCAAAATCCTATTATTATAATATCCATCAGATGAGGAAATTACCTCCCTGGGGTCGCCCCTTAGGGAATGCAACCGGCTTTTTAAGGATCACTGACTGTTTTCTTTTGGCATTAAACTTCGCCGACAAAAATTCATTCATATCGATGTCGCCAGAAAGAGTTTCTCCACTAACTGAACCCTGAAAAGTTGTTTGGATCCTATCACCCGGAACAACCCAGATACTTTGCATTTTTACGACATCTCCGTCAATTGTCCCGTTAATTATTCGTTCTGAAAATTGAGATTTATAGGTGCCGGAAAAATAATTTCCCTCCTGACTATCTATGAATAATTCCTGTTTCTCCCGGCTATTGTAAAACTGAACTTCCATATCCCAGCGACCAAGCATATTTGTGACAGGAGATTTCATTGGAATAGATGCCTTAGGGCTTCTCTGTTTAGATAGCACCTCCCTGATCCTGGAAGCAGCCAATTGATCGTCTCCGGGAACCATCATATAACCCACCAAACTAATACCGGTCAGACCAGGCTCATCCCTATAAATTGCCACACCAACTCTGGGATAGGTATTTCCTAATTCTTCAGATATTTCCTGCCCGCTCACATGAAGCTTATCCGGGTCCCAGGTAATGAAAAGGTATGGGGTAACATGATGAACCAATTTAGGATCAGGCATCCTGATTCGAAAACTCACTCCCTTCACAGTTGCGGCCTGCGTTCCAATGTATTCAAGCCAGTTTACCCAGGTTTGCATCTCTTTCTTATGATCCATCTGAACCCAGGTTTCAACAGCTGCAAGCATGCCAATATGTTCTTCGCGACTAACCTTATTATCGCGTCCAGGCCCATGATGAGGAGCAGCTGCCTGCCAGGTAGACATCAACAGATCCTTTCTTCCCAATAATAGTCCGCAACTACCCGGAGCCTTGAGCCCCTTTCCGCCGCTGAAAGCAACTACATCTGCGCCTCTTGACAGATGTACATTAGGAAATGTAAGAATATGGGCCGCAGCATCAACAAAAACAGGCACATTCAGAGGTCTGGCTATTTTCGATATGATCTCCAGTGGTAAAAAGCTTTCTTTTTCTGCATCAATGTAGATCATCGCTGTTCGAGGACCAATTTTCTTTTTGAGATCCTCCTCGTTTTCAACCGTAATAATTTTAACTCCGGTACTCCTGACAGCCTGATCGTAGACAGTTCTTGAACCACCTGGAATTATTACCTCAGTTTTTTCAAATCCTGTTAGATCCGGAATCCTAATGAGTTTTTCCGGATTCCCTCCTGTGATACAGGCAATCGTACATAGCTTTATTCCTGCCGCGGCACCTGATGTTACCAATCCCCATTCTGCTCCAGTAAGTTCAGCCAGGCGCTTCCCTACCCCATCTACCAGTTCATCCATCTGTACATTCAGAGTGGCAACTGCATCCATGGCTAATCTCACTTCGGGTCTTGCAACTGATCCACCCATAATAGTATTGGTTCCTTTGCAATTAACAAAAGGCTCAACTCCGATGGATTTAAGGATCTTTCGTCCTCTTTCTGCCAATTCAGCATCCGGAGTTTTTGAAACACCAGACAAAAATGCAAATCCGTTTTTGTTAACCGGACCCTTTGTATTTAAAACTGCGGCCGATGTACTACCCGCAAATGGGAGTAATGTTAAGCCCTTGATAATATCTCTGCGTTTCATCTTCTATGATTCAATGATTCGTTCATACTTAAAAATTATTTTGATTTTGCCGCCTTATCCCATGCATCGGTGGCAAGCCCATTCAGATCCCAAACAACCTTTCCTGCCCGGATAGTTAACTCGGCCTCCAGCCTTTTCGTCCCCCTGAAACTACCACCATGAGAATCAATAAACCCAAAATTGCCGTTCTTCAGGTTAAATACCGCTATATCAGCCTCTGCACCAACACTTAAATGGCCCAGATCTTTCCTTTGGATGCTTAGGGCCGGATTCCAGGTCGAACGGGCGATCACGTCCTGAACAGACATTCCCATATTTAAAAATTTAGACATGATATTGGCCATATCCTTCATTCCGGCATTCATATTTCCGATATGCAGATCTGAGCTGATAGTATTCGGACGGAAGCCCTGTTTCAAAGAAGGAATCGCCTGTCCAAATACGAAACCATTTCCACCATGACCAACATCGAATATAATTCCGCGGTTTTGTGCCTGGAAAACATATGGCTTCACTTTTCCATTTTCATCAAGTACAGATTCCTTATAAAGCGGACTTGCAGCTCCCACGCTTTTGCCCGCATGATACATATGTGTCAGAATATCCCCCGGACGCAAATGCTTCAACAAAAGTTCCTCAAAAGAATTGACAGGAGGAAGACCCCGCCAGTCGATCATTACAGGCTTTTGCGCTAATTTTCCTGCAGCAACGGCATTGTCGACCGGTATCCATTGTACTCCATTGTAGTGAGCCACTTTAAATCCAACAATATGATCATCATAAAATTTAGCAGTTGAGGCTGCCATTTCAGGATCCATATCCATAGTATCCTGCTCGAATTCACCCATCCCGTCGCCTACAATATTCAGGAAGGACAGTACCCTTGTTTTTGAGTTATCTATGATATTTTTCTTGAATAATGGAAAACTCTTCCATCCGGCACTTCCCGCATCTACCACCGTAGTAACTCCTGATCTGAGCGTAAAACCATCAGGAGGAAGGGAATTGGGTCCGTCCATATATTTCTGAGCTTTATTTGTTCCAGCAAAAACATGAACATGAATATCAATAATACCGGGACTAAGATATAAACCACTTATATCTATGACCTTTATGGCGCCTGCAGCATCTATCTGAGGGGCAAGCCTGAGGATCTTCCCATCAGAAATAGCAACATCCATCACGGCGTCTATATTGTTTTTGGGATCAATCACATGCCCCCCCTTCAATAGAATATCTATTTTCTGGGCAAATACCAGGTCTGATACCCCTAAGGAGATCAGCACTGAAAAAACTAAGCGGTAAAAATTTCTGGAAAGATTCATAGATGTTAAGTTTATAGATAAATATTATTGCCGGAACTGATTACCTTCCCGAAAAAAGTTATTCAGAGGTTTTGCGATACCGTTGAGATCATACACGATCCTTCCTCCTTTGATAGTCATTTCACATTCAAATTTCTTGTTCCCTTCCATTTTATATCCTGCGGTTTCATAATATCCGAATTTTCCATCACGCAAACTAAAAACAATAAGATCAGCGATCGCACCGGGAGAAATATGACCCAGCTCTTCCCGCTTTATAGCCATTGCCGGACTCCAGGTGCTCGCTTTTATCACATCCTGCAAACTCATTCCCATGGTAAGGAATTTGGACATGACATTCATCATATCTTTCATGAAGGCATTGATGCTGCCCATTGAACTATCTGTACTGATCGTGTTCGGAAAGAAACCCTGCTCCTTAGCAGGAATAGCATTTGAATATCTGAAAGCAGATCCATGACCAACATCGAAAATGATCCCTTTTTGTTGTGCATCAAGAAAATGGGAGCCAATCTTTTTTGTTTGCTGGTCAACAATTGACTCACGGGCGTTTATATCTTCAATGATGGTATAAGTATGTGTGTAGATATCTCCCGGACGTAAATGATTAGAAAACAGTTCCTTAAGAGACGGTCGGGGGTGATTTCTTCCACCATCAAGCATTACAGGCATTTTTGCCAGATTACCGGCTTCAATTCCCCGATCTACAGGAGTCCAGTCTGGCCCTGTGAAATCTACCTTGAAACCAACAATATCCTTACTGTTTGCCAGGGCTAACCTAGCAGTTTCCGCAGCTATTTTGTCGCCGGAGTTCTTCTCATATGCCCCGCCTTTATACCCATCACCCTTAATATTAAGAAATAATAAAACGCGGGTTACAGAACGATCTATGACATTCTTCCTGAAATCATGAAAGGAATTCAGATCCGCATCACCAGCATCAACGATCGTAGTTACACCAACTCTTAAAGTATAGCCATCAGGCAAATTCAAGCCCATGCGTGAATGAATATCGATCAGGCCCGGTGCGATATACATCCCTTTAGCATCCACCACCTGGGTAGCCTGTCCAGCATCAATATTTTTCGCTAAAAGTGCGATCTTTCCATCATTGATAGCTACATCCATTTGCTCATTGATCCTGTTTTTAGGATCGATAACATGAGCCCCCTTGATAACTATTCCGTAGATCTTGCTTACTGATTGGGAGAATAGTGATGTTTGACAGAACAGGAAGAAAACAATCAGAAAATGTATTTTAGGCATATATCAATTCATTGATGAATTTTATTGTACGACAAAAACCGGGATGATCCCAATTGATATTTTTTTCGAGCATTTGAAAATACGATTATAAACAGTTCATCCAAAGTAAATTACAGATTTATCACAATTGTTACTGAAGCATGGACAAGTATTTTAGGTCAATAACCATGTTCATCAGGTAATTCGGGGGACTAATATTTTTTGGCTAAAGCTTCATGCTGAAATACCAAATAATAACCGTACCTTTGCGGCGCTTTCAGCAATAAGGCTGTGAGCACTTATAAATTATCATGAACCCATTTAGTACCTTGGGTATCCGTCATGATATTGTTAATGCCATTACTGAACTGGGATTCGAAAATCCCACACCAATCCAGGAGCAATCTATCCCGGTATTACTTTCAGGCAGCAACGATTTTGTCGGATTAGCTCAAACAGGAACCGGTAAAACGGCAGCCTTCGGCCTCCCCCTATTAGAATTATTGGATTTTGAAGAAAATTATCCACAAGCGCTAATTCTATGTCCAACACGTGAACTCTGTTTACAGATCACCAGCGACATTAACAATTACGCCAAAAACATGAAGAACGTTCACGTTGTTGCTGTTTATGGCGGTGCTAACATTTCAGATCAGTTACGCCAGATCAAGCGTGGTGTACAGATCGTTGTGGCCACTCCAGGCCGTATGCTTGATATTATTAACCGTAAAGCAATTGATTTCAGTCAGGTTCAATTCGTAGTACTTGACGAAGCGGATGAAATGCTTAACATGGGCTTCCAGGAAGACATTGACAGCATTTTATCAACTACACCAGAAGATAAAAAAACCTGGTTGTTCTCTGCAACAATGCCGACTGAAGTTCGCAGAATTGCAAAAAAATACATGACAGATCCGTTCGAGCTGACCATGGGTACTAAAAATACCGGAAATGTCAATATCGAACATGAATATTATATCGTAAAGGCCCGTGATAAATACGCAGCATTCAAGCGAATTGTAGATTTCAATCCTGAAATTTTCGGGATAGTATTCTGCCGTACTAAAATTGAAACTCAGGAAATTGCTGAGTCTTTGATGAAAGATGGCTATAATGCTGATGCATTACACGGCGATCTGTCTCAACAACAACGCGATAAGGTTATGAAACGCTATCGCGACCGTAGCCTTCAATTATTGATCGCTACAGACGTTGCAGCCAGGGGTATTGATGTGAATGACGTAACTCACGTGATCAACTATTCATTACCTGATGAGATCGAAAACTATACCCACCGAAGCGGCCGAACAGGACGTGCAGGAAAAACAGGTATTTCTATCGCGATCATTAACTCTAAAGAGCTCGGTAAGATTCGTCATATCGAACGCAGCATTGGAAAGCAGTTTACAAAAGCTGAAATTCCAACCGGATTTGATGTTTGTGAAAAGCAATTATTTGCTATGATCCACAAGGTTCATAATGTGGAAGTGAACGAAGAACAGATCGAACAATACATTCCACGAATAATGGATGAATTTAAAGATCTTGATAAAGAAGCGATCATCAAAAGATTTGCTTCTCTTGAATTCAACCGTTTCCTTGAATATTATTCTAAAGCACCTGATCTTAACGTTTCCAGTGATGATCGTGGCTATGAACGTACTGAAAGAGGTGATCGCGCTGAACGCGGAGATCGTGCATTCAAGTCAAGTACAAGTCCGGGTTACACCCGACTTTTCATGAACCTGGGATCTGTTGATGATTTCACTCGTGGAGATATGCTGGGCTTTATTTGCAACAATACTAAGATCAGCGGAAAAAGCGTAGGCAAGATAGACCTTAAAGGTGTATTTACCTTCTTTGAAGTTGAAGAATCTGCTGTTAATCAGGTTATCGAAGGATTCAAATCTGTTGATTTCCAGGGCAGAGATGTGAGAATAGAACTTGCTGGCGACCGTGAAGGCGGAAGCAGCGAACGTGGTGGTTCATACCGCGGAAGCGGTGGTGGCGGTGGTCGTCGTGAAGGTGGAAGCGGCGGTGGTTACCGTGGCGGAAGCGGAAGTGGTGGCGGACGTCGTGAAGGCGGAAGCGGCGGTGGTGGATTCCGCGATTTTTCAGGCAAGCGCCGTGAAGATCGTGGCGGAAGCAGCAGTGCTGGCGGACGTCGTGAAGGCGGAAGCGGAGAAAGACGCAGACGAATCTAGGAAGAATAAAGATTAATGAACAAGGAGTAAGAACAAGAGGTATAACCTGAGTTTTTACTCCTTTTTTTTGTTAGAACCAGGAACCATTTTTTAGATCCAGGAACCAAGAGCCAGGAACCAGGACTGGATTAGGTTTTTATACTTTATTATTTGTTCTTTAGTTAAAATAGAGCAAGGATGAAGGAACAAGGAATAAGGACTGCAATTTGTCTTGACTCCTTGTTCATTGGTCTGTTGTCTGTTATCAGTTATCAGTTGTCTGTTATCAGACGAAATCCTACTGATCTCAAATTAACACCTCGCTGTCTTGACTCTTGATTCTTGGTTCTTAAATCAAATAGAGTCAGCAACCTGAACAGGTTATTTTTCGGCACCAGTAATTTCAATCAAAGATCAACAATCAAAATACTAAACAGATTCATCTTGGCTCTTGATTCTTGGCTCTTGATACCCTATACCTTATACCCTGCTCAACTCAAGTCAGTTGTTCAGACAATAATTTCATCTCGATCTGCGGCGAATGTCTTTCATAGAGGATCGCATAAACTGCTCTGCAGATTGGCATATTTACTTTATAGGTCTTATTGATCTGATGCAGGCAATTCACTGCATAATAACCTTCAGCGATCATATTCATCTCAAGCTGGGCAGAAGTTACTGTATAACCCTTACCTATCATATTTCCAAAAGTACGGTTACGGCTAAACTGAGAATAAGCAGTAACCAACAGATCTCCAAGATAAGCTGATTCCTTAATATCCCTGTCGATTGGGTGCACTGCATTAACAAAACTTTCAATCTCACGGATCGCATTGGAAATTAGTACCGATTGGAAATTATCCCCATAGCCAATACCCCGGCAGATTCCGCTGGCCACGGCATAAATATTTTTTAACACCGCTGCGTATTCGGTTCCATAAATATCATCCGAAACATTGGTTTTAATGTAACGTGTATTTAGCATAGATGCAAAATGCGCTGCTAATATACTATCCTGAGAAGCTATCGTCAGATAGGATAATTTTTCAAGTGCAACTTCCTCAGCATGACAGGGACCACTGATCACTATAATATCACTATAGGGGATATGATAATGCTGGTTCATAAATTCTCCAATGATCATATTTTCATCAGGCACTATTCCTTTAATAGCAGAGATTATCTTTTTACCCTTTAGATCATCGGCACTAATGCCTTTTAATGCATCTTTTAAGAAGGCCGCCGGAACATTTAACAGGATCAGGTCGCAGGCCGATATGATGGCCTTAAGATCAGAACTCAAATTATCATCCGGCACTTTTATCTCTACAGAACTTAGGTAATGAGGATTATGATTATACCGGCGAATATGTTCTATTGCCTCATCACTACGCATCCACCAGTAAATTTCCTTATCGATAAAATTATCAGATAAAATCTTTACAATGGCGGTCGCCCAGCTACCTCCCCCAACAACGGCTATCTTTTTTTGAATATGCGACATAATAAAAATCCCGATTGATCAATTGCTTATGATGCAATAAATCGATCGGGACAAGTTAAGTATTTCTTAGAAATTACTCTTTCTTTTCGCCTGCAAAAAGCTTTTCCTTATCTACTTTTTCAACCACGGCACTATCCTTCAGTGTCTTGGAAATAGCTGTAAATGGAAGTGATATAACTTCTTCACCGCCTTTTAATCCTGATTTTATCAGAATATAAGTATCATCCTGAATTCCTGTGGTCACTAAAACTTGTTTAACCTTACCCGCATTGTAAATAAATACGTATTCTTTTATAGGCTCTGCATCTTTTAATTTATTTTTTTCATCGTTGGCTGTTGCCGGTTTTGCACCTTTTTCAGCTTCATTTACTTCCTTTTTCTTTTCACGGGTTGTTACTGATTGAATTGGAACGGCAATTCCAGTAAATTGCTCAGTCTGAATATCTACTGTAGCAGATAATCCCGGACGGAATGGAGATGGATTTGCGGCATCAGAACGAACAAGCTTAGCATAAGAATCAGGCAATATCCGAACCTTCACCGTGAAGTTAGTAACCTGATCAGTGGATGTTCCAACAACACTTGAAGAACTTGCGATCTCCGTAACTTCGCCTTTAAATTTCTGATTCTGAAAAGCATCAACCTCAATATCGGCCAGATCCCCAACTGAAACACGGTTGATATCACTTTCATTAACATCTACACTCACTTCCATTGAACTCAGGTTGGAGATTCTCATAATTTCAGTACCTGCCATCTGAGAAGTTCCAAGGATACGATCTCCCAATTCAATCGATAATTTGGAAATAACACCATCAACAGGTGCATTGATGGTAGTCTTTGCTAAGTTCGCACCGGCTTCTTTCACAACTGCATTCGACTGTTCAACACCGAACCTGGAAGCTACAACATTCTGACGGGTTGACTCAAGACTCGCTTTTGAACCTTCATACTCAGCCTTAACCGCATCAAACTCAGCTGCAGATATCACTTTTTTAGCAAAAAGTTCCTGATTACGTTTGAACTTGGCAGTGATATTGGCAAAATTAGCCTCTACTTGTTTTAACTGTTGCTGAGTACTTGCAAGTGAAGCCCTCTGGCTATTCAAAGATGCAACAGCACGATCATAACCCGACTGGAGTACATCCGGACGAACCTTACATAATAGCTGACCCTTCTTAACTACGTCACCTTCCTTTACATGCAGCTCAACAACCTCTCCTGATACTTCAGCACTTAGCTTAACTTCTATTTCAGGTTGTACCTTTCCACTTGCCGAAACAGTTTCTATAATGGTCCGCTTTTCAACTTTTTCAACGGCTACCTGAGTCACATCGCTTTTACCAAACCAGCCGAGTTTATTCCCCGCAACTGCTACCGCTACAAGTATTCCTGCTCCAATGAGCACATATTTTAATGTATTATTTTTCTTTGCCATGTTTCGATTATAAGGAAAAAGGGGTTTTAATTAAAAGGTTATAGGGTTACCCAGGTAATAGTCTATTACTTTACTTCTGAATATAAAATCATATCGTGCCTGTATCTGGTCAAATTGTGCTTTGTTCAGGTTTGTTTGTGCCTGATTATAGTCCAGAGAATTTACCAATCCAACTGTATAACGTTGCTCAATTACATTAAATGCTTCTTTTGAAGACTGAAAGGCAGATTGTGCGGAATAATAGCGCTTCTCTGCAGCCCTTAGATCATATACTGCCTGATTTATTACCTTATTAAGATTGTTTTTGGCCAGCTGTTCGTTGATCACAGAATTCTGAAAATTTATCTTCGCCCTCCTTACAGAAGAACGTGCTGCTAATCCATTGAAAATTGGAATACTTAATCCGAAACCAATGAACTGATTAAAGTTATCTTTTACCTGAGTACTGAATGAGGTGTTTCCAAAAGAACCGTTTGAATATCTGGTACCAAAACCACTCTGAAGGTTCAATGAAGGAAAATAATTTCCTCTGGCTATTTCTATACCCTTCTCTGAAGCCTGCTTCCTTAATTCTGCCAGGCGGATATCAGGGAAACTGGAGGAAGCAGACTTGAATACATCAACTGCAGAATAGGCAGAATTAACCTTTGACATATCTTCAATCTGAGGTTTCTCAACTTCAAATACTGAAGATGGGTCAAGTTCCAATAACTGTGCAAGATTTAGAAAGGCCAGGTCAACTTGATTCTGAGCATTTGTAACATTCAATTCTGCAGAAGCAACCTGCGATTTAGCTTGTGAAAGATCGGCCAGTGTTTTATTTCCAACATCAAAAAACTTTTGTTCAATATCAAGCTGTTGATTGGAAATAGCCAGTTGCTGTTGGGAAGCCAATAAAAGATCCTGTGCATTTAATACAGAAAGGTAGTTGGTTACTACAGCCAAAACCAGATCATTCTTGATTTTCTGAGTATTACTCTTATCAGCATCCAGCTGCAATTTATTCTGTGAGATCTGGTTTATTTTCTGAAAACCCTGGAATAAAGCAGCTCCGGAGGACACATTTCCGCTTGTAGAAGTAATTGCCTGATTAACAAACTGATTCGTCAATGGGTCAATACTTCTTCCGAAGTTAAAATTCAAATTAGTATTGGCATTTAAAGTAGGATACAAAGCTAATTTTGATTGCTGCAGATTTTCTTCTGAGATAGCTTCAGAAAACTGAGCTTGTTTGATCTGAAGATTATTTTCGATCACCAGCTCTGTAGCACGTTTTAAGGTAATCCTCTCCTGAGCAGTAAGTGATAATGCAGAAATAGCCACCAGTAAAAGAGTGAAGACAGTATATCTGAAAAAGTACTGACGTTTTATATGTTTCATATATTATTCAACAAAATTGATTCGTTTATAAATCCAAGTAAAAATACTATCAATTAATTACCTAACATATTTATCTTCGTGATAAATTATAATTAAGCATTTGTATCTGACTAGTTCTCCTTTTTGGTTGCAGTGGTTTTACCCGACATTAACCTGGCATAAAAACAGAAAGGAGAAAATCATTTATCTCACTTTTGACGACGGACCTATACCAGTTGTTACACCCTATGTATTAAATACTCTTAAAAAGTTTAATGCACAAGCAACATTCTTCTGTATCGGTGAAAATATTGACAAATACCCCGAGATCTTTTCGGAGATTATTTCAGAAGGGCATACGGTTGGAAATCATACCCAAAGCCACCTAAAGGGCTGGAATACAAGAGATGATGATTATTTAAATAATGTCAGAAAATGCTCTGAACTTACCGGCAGCCAACTTTTCAGACCACCTTATGGCCGAATTAAAAAATCGCAAATTACTGCGATCAATAAGCAATTTCCAGAGACAGAAATAGTTATGTGGGATGTTCTGAGTGGAGACTTTGATCAAACGATCAGTGCCCGGACTTGCATCAGCAATGTGTTAAAAAATACCAGAAATGGATCAATTATAGTTTTCCACGATAGTATTAAAGCTTTTGGAAGGCTTGAGCAAAGCTTGCCCATTATTCTTGAAAAATTAAGTGCTCAGGGATTTGTTTTCAGGACGCTTTAAGCCTTCCGTTTCCCATAATCCCCCCCAATCCAGTTATTAAAGTCCTTTCATTTATGTTCCTGAAAACTTACCTTTTTTTAAATACTGTTTTGTCAAATATTATAAATGATAATCACTCTGTTTTGAACGTACGATCTATATCAGTTTTTTTAGTGATAAAGGTCATATTTAATCAGTATAATAATTAATTAATTTGCTTTTAAAGAAATGGTAGCTATGAAATAGAATGCAAACTTTCGCTTTCAACAAAATTCAGGGCCTATGAAACCATTTGAATTTATCAAGTCAAAAACTTGATAATTAAAAGCTAAGAAAATAAATTAAAGTCAAAATTTCATTAAAATGTCTCTCAAAAAACATTATTTATCTGCGTTTATACTTGCTGTAATACTACTAACCGCTTGCAAAAAAGAAACATATAATCCAACAGTTGAGATCGATACAACTAAATCGTCTCTTATTAAGATCTCTGAAGCCTACGCAATTGGCTCTGCTACCAAGGTCGAATTATGGTCTGATTCAGAAATAAGTACCGGTTATCAAAAGCTCTATGTAGCACTTTATGACTCCATTACAAAAAAGCCTGTAACCAGATCAATTGTAGAGATCTTACCTATTATTGATAAAAAAATCAATGACACATTTATAAGTTACTCAGTTCCCATTGAGAACCCCGAAAGTTTCGATGCTACTGAAACTCTTTTCCAATGCGCTGCTGTTTTTACTACACCAACATATGGTGACCTGACACAATGGAGAATAAAGATCAGGTTAAAAAAAGCAGGACAAAATGAATTTGCTGAAGTGCAAATGCCCATCTATGTAAAGCCCTCAACATATGAACGGGTAAAAACAATAGTTGAGGCAGATGGCACAAAACTCACCATAGCATTCGTTTCTCCTCTATATCCGAAACTGGACCTGAATGATTTTGAGATTATTATCAACCATACGGCAGACCTTTTTACCTACCATTGCGACAATAGCCATTCAATAGATATATCTGCTGAAATGCCCCTGAATAAAGTTATTTCAAGCAATAATGTAAACCCAATCTATGATAAGAATGGACATTATAAGGGAAAAGTAAATTTGACAAAAAATGGAAAGTGGAGAATTAATATTAACCTGACGAAAGATGGGAAAACAGTATCAACATTTTTTGACATATCTGTATAAGTATTGATATTGCATGTTGTCAAGATCTTATCAATATCAGGATACTATTCGATTAAAAAATTCTCTAATCAGAACCTCAATGAAGCAAATTCAGTTAAAAAAACACAATGGCTTCTTTTAACATTCTGTTCTTCATAAAGTGACAGTAATCATCTTTTTAATCGATCAGAATCATTTATCCTTTCTTAAAATTCTGTAAATTTACACCCGGTAAGCGTGTTGTAAAGATAGAATGAACAGAGTAATTAGTTTATTATTAATAATGGCCCTAAGTTTCCAATGTCTTAGCAAACTGGGCCTTATCGCTTATTACAATATTAATATCGAATACATCATCAGCGAACTTTGTGAGAATAAAGATAAACCCGAATTAAAATGTAACGGAAAATGTTACCTGAAAAAGAAACTGGGGAAAGCAGATGAGGCTGAAAAACAATCAGCAGGCATTTTAAAACAATCAGAATTACCAGCATTTATCAGCAATTCATATCATCCGGAAAGCATCAGGTATATTGAAATTATCATATTGCCAGGTTATCAGAAAGATCTGTATTCCCTCTCTTTGAGCAAGGCAATATTCCACCCACCTTCCATTTCCTGAATCAGCAAAATCAACCTGATTTCAGCCTCATAACCCATTTTATTAATAGTCAGACATTATAAAAATGCTCTGAACTTTACAAGCTGCATTCTAATTGTGATAGTATTGAACTATCTGCAATGTTTAGTCTGTACCTATAATTTATTTTAAAAAAAAATCATGAAAAAAATATATCTGTATATTATTGCATTCGCAGCAATAACTACTTCATCGTGCCAAAAAGATGAAAATATTGAAATTGTAGATCCAAAAAATTCGCTCCTGAAAATTTCAGAGACCTATGCTATAGGTTCAGCGGCTAAAGTTGAGTTATGGTCGAATACCGAACTTAGCACCGGCCATCAAAATTTATTTATCGCACTTTACGATTCCGTAACAAACAAAGCAATAAGCACTGCCACTGTTCAGATCATGCCAATGATGGATATGAACATAAATGGAATGAAAATGAGTCATTCTGCACCCCTTGAAAGCCCGGAAAGCATCAATGCGATCAATACGCTTTTTCCATGTTCTGCTGTTTTTACCATGCCTAGTAATGGCACAGATGGGATATGGAGAATGAAGGTTATGGTTAAGAAAGAAGGACAAAGCAAATTTGGACTTGCAGAAATGCCAATAACTGTTAAACAATCAAACCCGGAGCGGGTAAGAAACATTACAGCTGCTGATGGAACCAAACTAACAATAGCCTACATTTTGCCTTCCAAACCAAAAGTTGGAGTGAATGATTTTGAGATCAGTATTAGCCGCAAACAGGATATGATGACATTTCCGGGCGATGATAGCTATACCATTGTCATGACTCCTGAAATGCCAAGTATGGGCCATGGTTCACCAAACAATGTCAACCCTATACACATTAAAAATGGGCATTATAAAGGGAAAGTGAATTTCACAATGACAGGCGACTGGAGAATAAATCTCGAACTTAAAAAAGACGGGAAAACGAGCTCTGCTTTTTTTGACATCTTATTTTAAAACGATGAAAAGCTCATTTAAAGCATTTCTGTTGATAAATGGCATACTACTAACAGGCACATCTGCCTTTGCTCAACAGTTAAAGGATACTATATTCAAGAGACTGGAATTGAAAGAAGTTTATATACAGGGCTATGCACAAAGCAAACATCCAGGTTCAGCCTTTTATCAGTCATCCAGTCTCTCCAGCATTGAAGATATACTCTCTAAAATTGAGGGAGTAAGCCTGATCCGCCGGGGTTCCATTGGAATGGAACCGGTCTTAAGGGCATTCAGTGCAGGGCAGATCAATATTGTGATTGACGGAATGAAATTTTTCGGAGCCTGTACTGATAAGATGGATCCCGTAACCATTTATACCGAACCAGTAAACCTGAAGAGTATTGATATCAAATATGCCGGAGATGGCATGGCTATGGGTTCCTCAATTGGAGGAACCCTTAACCTGAAACTGGCGGAAGCAGAACTCAATGCCGATAAAAAACTATCAGGAACTGTTGCTTCGGGCTATTATTCAGCAGCAAAGGCCATTCAGAATATCCTGGCATTGGATTACAGTTCAGAAAAATGGGCCATGAGAGCGAGTGGAGTATACAGAAAAGCAGGAAACTACCGTAACGGATCCAATCAATTAGTTGACTTTTCACAATATGAAAAGACCAATGCAAGTATTTCGGGAAAATACAGGATCAATGAAAACAGCACCATCAAAGCGGATCTGTTACTGGATGATGGCTGGAATATTGGCTATCCCGCACTTCCCATGGATGTTGGTTTTGCACGGGCAAGGATTGCAGCTCTTACATACAAATTAAGCACTCCGCAAAAATTCTTAAAGAATCTGGAGGCAAAAGCTTATGCCAATAGCATCAGCCATGCTATGGATGATACCAGACGCCCTCTTGTTCCAATTCATATGGATATGCCGGGGCAAAGCAATACGCAGGGAGCATTTGTTCAAACACAATTCGGCAAGCTCGGAAGGCATACTCTGAACTTAAAACTTGACACCTATCATAATAGGGTTAAAGCCGACATGACCATGTATCCGGCTAATAGTGCCCCAATGTACATGCTTACCTGGCCGGAGAACCACCAGACAGTCGCAGGGTTATATTTACAGGATTTAATCTCAATTGATGATAAAAGCCACATCGATATTAAAGTGAGAGTTGATGCTGCCTTTTCTAAAATAACTGATAAAATGGGCATTGACCAGTTTGCAGTCTTAGGATATGATGTTTCCAAATCCTCAAACGGTATTTTAAAAAATATCAATACGGGTTACACCAGATATCTGGGACAGCGGTTTACACTTTATGCCAGTGCCGGTTATAATGAAAGATTACCCACTACTTCAGAACGATATGGTTTTTATCTGTTTAACAGAATGGACAACTATGATTATATAGGCAACCCGGATTTGAAAAATGAACGGGCAGTTAATGCCGAATTAAACCTGCTTTTTTCAGAAAACAACTTCTCCTTTAAGCTAAGCGGGTTCAGTACTTATTTTCAGAATTACATTATTGGAAAAACCATTTCCGGCCTCAGTGTCATGACCACTGGAGCAAGTGGTGTAAGAGCATACCAAAACATTCAGTCTGCAACAATAAGCGGAGCCGAAAGCAGCCTGAACTATCAGTTTGCCAACAGGCACCTGACGCTTAATAATACCCTGAAATGGATCTATGCTAATGATAATAATCACAAACCACTGCCTCTTATTTCTCCGTTAAAGTCAATTACCAGTCTTCGCTTTGTTCATGGCTCATTCCTGATCCAGGCAGAAAACGAAATTTCTTCGGCCCAGAACAGAATCAATACTGAATTCGGGGAAAGGGCAAGTAAGGCCTATTCTATTCAAAACGTGAGAGGTACTTATTCATTCATGATGCAAAAATACAATCTGGATTTCTCTGCAGGCGCTGAAAATCTGCTGGATAAGGCTTATTATGAGCACCTTGACTGGGGTAGAATGCTCCGTCCGGGAAGAAATATTTATGGAATGTTAACCATGAAATTCTAATCATCCGGATCTAATTTGATTAAAAAAGCAAGTAAAAAACTCATAAAACTGATCTGAATCATTTTTGTGAGTTTTTATTAAACCTAATTTTGCCCAATGATAATTTATAAGCAATTCTCCTTTGATTCAGCACATTTCCTTCCGGCTGTACCTTTAGGGCATAAATGCGGAAATATGCATGGGCATACTTATATGCTTATTGTATTTATTGAGGGTCAGCCTGATGAAAAAAGCGGCTGGATCATTGATTATGGTGATTTGAAAAAGAAAATTCAGCCAGTAATTGAATTACTCGACCATCATTTATTGAATGATATTCCCGGACTTGAAAATCCAACGAGCGAAAATTTATCTATTTGGCTTTGGAACAAAATTAAACCCCTGGTAATGGGATTAAAGAAAATTGAATTGAAAGAGACCCCAAGCTCCGGTGTAATTTATGAAGGTTTTTAATATTGAAGATCCTTACAATTTCAATAAAGTTTAAAACTCGATTTAGTTGGCAGGAATCTTGTTGAATGTAACAGAAGTAACAGATACCTAACAATAAAAAAGGCAATTTTAAAATATAATCTAATCATTAAATCGCAAGAAAATGAGCTACTATTTCACAAAAAGAATCAATGAAGACTTCGAAACTGCCATTTCAAAAGTTACCGAAGAGCTTAAAAAAGAAGGTTTTGGAATTCTAACGGAAATTGACGTACAGGCAACATTCAAGAAGAAACTGGATATAGATTTTAAAAAATACAGGATCCTGGGTGCCTGTAATCCAACATTTGCATTTGAGGCAATCAAGGCTGAAGACAAGATCGGCACCATGCTTCCCTGCAATGTGATCGTTCAGGAACAAGAAGATGGAACAGTGGAGGTTTCAGCGGTAGACCCTGTGGCATCCATGGTATCCGTGCAGAACAGCTCTCTTGCTTCTATAGCATCCGAAGTAAGAGAAAAATTGAACAGGGTCATTAATAATCTTTAAGCCTTAAAACCTAATTACATAGATCATGGTACACGAAATTGAAGCCCAGTGGATGGGTAAAATGCAATTTAATGCCTTAGTTAACGGACATACAGTTATTATGGATGCTCCAGAAAAAGTTGGAGGGGAAGACAACGGACCTGTTCCGAAGCCTTTCATATTAACAGCTCTTTCTGGATGCACCGGTATGGATATTGTGGCCATCCTCAGAAAGGCAGAAAAAGAAGTGGATGATTTCGACATAAAGGTTATAGGTGAGATAAGTAAGAGAGCTCCTATTGAGTATATTGCTATTCATGTGATCTACAATTTCAAGGGGCAAAATGAAAATATGGAAGCGGCATTGCAAGCTGTTAACGATTCGCAGGAAAAATACTGCGGTGTTAGCAGTATGCTGAAAAAGGCATTGCCGGTAACCTGGGAAGTATCCTATAATGGCAGCCAGATCTTTAGTAATAAAGCGGAAGAAATTCCGGAACTAAGCGTATAATTTGCTCTTATTAATTTATTGAGTTTAACCTCAGGCAATTATTTTACTGAGAATCGATCCTTTTTTTACTGAAATCGCAGATTTATTACACTTTGAATGTGCTGAACTATTCATTTTTCAGGTCGTTTTTTGTAACTTCGCTCGCAGTTAAATTAGAAATAAATTAAAATCAAGCAAATAACATGGCATTTGATTTAGACATGATCAAAAAGGTTTACAACAACTACGGCCCTCGTATTGAGGCTGCCCGTAAAGTAGTTGGAAAACCACTTACATTAACAGAGAAAATATTATACGCCCACTTGTGGGAGGGTAATGCCACTCAGGCACATGAACGCGGCATCACTTATGTAGATTTCGCACCAGACCGCGTAGCAATGCAGGATGCAACAGCTCAAATGGCTTTATTGCAATTCATGCAGGCAGGAAGACCAACAGTTGCTGTTCCGTCTACTGTACATTGCGATCACCTGATTCAGGCGAAGGTTGGAGCTGATGAGGATCTTGCAACAGCCAATACGCAAAATAAAGAGGTTTATGATTTTCTTGCTTCTGTTTCAAACAAATACGGCATTGGTTTCTGGAAACCAGGAGCGGGTATCATCCATCAGGTAGTTTTGGAAAATTATGCATTCCCGGGTGGAATGATGATCGGTACTGACTCCCACACACCTAATGCAGGTGGTTTGGGTATGATCGCAATTGGTGTTGGTGGTGCTGATGCATGTGATGTGATGGCTGGACTGGCATGGGAACTTAAATTTCCTAAACTAATCGGAGTTAAACTAACCGGAAAATTGTCTGGCTGGGCATCTGCAAAAGATGTGATCCTTAAGGTTGCCGGTATCCTTACAGTAAAGGGTGGCACAGGTGCTATCGTTGAATATTTCGGCGAAGGTGCAAGATCTCTTTCAGCAACAGGAAAAGGAACGATCTGTAATATGGGTGCTGAAATTGGAGCTACTACTTCAGTTTTTGGTTATGATGAAAAAATAGCTATCTATTTAAAAGGTACTGAGCGAGCAGAAATTGCCAGCCTTGCCGATGAGATAAAAGAACATTTAACAGGTGATGATGAAGTTTATGCTAACCCGCATAATTATTTCGATCAGGTTATTGAGATCGACCTTTCAACACTTGAACCACATATCAATGGTCCGTTTACTCCGGATATGGCATGGCCGCTATCACAATTTGCAGCAGCTGTTAAAGAAAATGGATGGCCACAACTTTTAGAAGTTGGTTTAATAGGTTCATGTACAAACTCTTCATACGAAGATATTTCAAGAGCCGCATCTATTGCACAACAAGCGGTAGATAAGAAACTGGTTTCTAAAGCTGAATTTACTATTACTCCTGGTTCTGAACTGGTTCGTTATACTGTAGAGCGTGACGGATTCCTGAGCACATTTGAAAATATGGGTGGTGTTGTTCTGGCAAATGCCTGCGGACCATGTATTGGACAATGGGCTCGTCATAGCGATGACCCTACCCGCAAAAATTCGATCATCACTTCATTCAACAGAAACTTCAAGTCGCGTAACGATGGTAACCCGAATACACATGCATTCGTGGCTTCACCAGAACTTGTTACAGCAATGACCATTGCAGGAGACCTGGCTTTTAATCCAATGACCGACACGCTGACCAACTCAGCCGGCGAGCAGGTTAAGCTTGAAGAACCACAAGGTCTTGAAATGCCAATCAAAGGTTTTGCTGTTGAAGATGCCGGATATCAGGCACCAGCAGAAGATGGAAGTAAAGTAAGTGTGATTGTAGATGAAAAATCTGCGCGTCTTCAATTACTTGATCCATTCAAAGCATGGGAAGGAACTGATATTACAGGATTAAAACTTCTGATCAAAGCAAAAGGAAAATGTACAACTGATCATATTTCTATGGCTGGTCCATGGTTGAAATTCAGAGGTCACCTTGATAATATTTCTAACAATATGCTGATCGGTGCTACCAACTTCTTCAATGATAAAGCGGATACTGTAAAGAATCAGCTCAACGGAGAGTATGGTCCGGTACCAGCAACAGCCCGTGCTTACAAAGCTGAAGGCATTGGAAGTATCGTTGTAGGAGATGAAAACTATGGTGAAGGATCATCACGCGAACACGCAGCAATGG
This sequence comes from Daejeonella rubra, assembly GCF_900103545.1. GTDB lineage: Bacteria > Bacteroidota > Bacteroidia > Sphingobacteriales > Sphingobacteriaceae > Daejeonella > Daejeonella rubra. The sequence continues at coordinate 25,957 of NZ_FNHH01000013.1, read as the reverse complement.
AGCCAAGACACCTTGGTGTTCGTGCAATTCTTGTGAAATCATTCGCCCGTATTCACGAAACCAACCTGAAAAAGCAGGGAATGCTTGCTTTAACATTTGCGGATGCAAATGATTACGACAAAATTCGTGAGGATGATGCAATTGATATAACAGGCTTAAATGATTTTGCACCTGCAAAACCATTGAGCATTGTTCTTCATCATATCGACGGAACAACTGATACATTTAATGTTAACCATACCTACAATGAACAACAAATTGAGTGGTTCAAAGCTGGTGGCGCATTGAATATCATCAGAATGAATCAATAAGATATAAAACAATAGTTTAAAAGCTTAAAGCCAAAAGTTATTCACTTAAGGTTTTAAGCTTTTTTTATACAGTTAAATTCATCACCCTAAACAATATTTACCATGTCAAAAGTTATCCTTATTACCGGCACTTCAACAGGCATCGGACTTGAAACTGCAATTCAGCTCGCTGAGCAGGGCCATAAGGTCTATGCTACTATGAGAAATCTCGAAAAGAGAACTCTCCTTGACAAGGAAGCTGAAAAAAGAAATGTAAGCCTGAATATCCTTCAAATGGATGTACAGGATGATCAAAGTGTGGCGAATTGTATTGCTGAGATCATGAAAACTGAAAACACGATCGATGTGCTGATCAATAATGCAGGTGCTGGCTTTATCAGAACTATGGAACAGGCAAGCATGGATGAGATCAAACAGGTAATGGATGTAAACTTCTATGGTCCGATTCGTTGCAGCAAGGCAGTTTTACCCATTATGCGCAAGCAAAAGCACGGTCATATAATCAATATTTCATCTGTTGGCGGTTTGGTTGGCCAACCGATTAATGAGATCTATTGTGCAGCCAAATTCGCATTGGAGGGCTTAACAGAAAGTTTGGCCACGTATATGGAGCCATATTTCGGGATTCATGTTTCATTAATTGAACCCGGTGGAGTGATCACAGAATTCGGCAATAGCCTGACCAAATATTTTGAAAATACCGGAGGCATTTTAAATGATGACTATAAGCCTTTGATGGAAAACTACATGGGCTACAGAGCTACTTTTACTGATGAAGTAAAGGAAAAAGCATTCCAGAAACCTGCTCAGATCGCTGCAGTGATCATTAAATGCATGAACGATCCGCAACCAAAAGTGAGATACATGACATCGGAAGGTGTAGCCGCTTTCACGAAGGTAAAAACAAGCCTCGATCCGGATGGGGAGATATTAAAAACACAGGTAAGAAAAGGGGTATTGAACAAATAAATTCCGGTAATTCAATAAAATCTGATCAGGATAATAAATTAAAAAGCCCTCTCATAAACATATGTGGAGGGCTTTTACGTATTTTCGTAACAGGCATGATCATAAAATTGAAATACATTTTACTCCTTTTACTTTTGTCCACCACAATTTCTATTGTCTATGCCCAACCTGCGAACGACAGTTTTGACAAGGCCATTCCTTTAACAGACCCATCGAAATGCTCTGCTGAAGCAGGCTACTCAAATCTTAATGCAATAGATGAAGGCATTTTTGGAACCGCACCGCAATGGCCAGCAAATGAAACAGGCAGGGATGTCTGGTTCAAATTTACAGCCAGTGCATATGATCTCAATGTTACAGTAACAGGTAACAGCACTGGTGGAGGAACAACCGGAGGCACCCTTCAAAATCCACTTATTGCCCTTTATACCATTGATACTCTGGGCAATTCTACATCATTCTCCTCTCAGGTTGGATCCCTTGCTGCCGGGACATCTGTTTCTACTTATTATAAAGGAGCCCTGATCGTAGGAAAACAATATTACATCCGGGTGAGTGCCAGAAATAACAATACAGGAACCTTTAAACTATGTATCGATAATTATTTTGCCCCATTAAAAGCCGGGCAGGATTTTGAAACCGCCTCTATTTTATGTGATAAAAGAACCTTTACAGAAAGTAACGTTTCAGGTGCTGGTACAAAAAATACAGAATCGGCCGGTTCATGTCTAGGCACCGAATCCAATTCCGTTTGGTATAAATGGACTGCCGCAAACAATGGCACATTGACCATGGACATCACTCCAACGGTTAATACAGATGATATCGACTGGATCTTATATGATCTGGGACCATCGGGTGACTTTAATACAAAAACATTGTTAAGATGTGCCGTAGGACATGGTGTGGATAATAGGGATTGCCCAAACGAACCCCTTTATTTTAAAACAGGAATGAACCTGACCTCGACCGACCTATCCGAATTATCGGGCTGCGGACGTGGCGGACAAGACGGATACCTAAAATATATAGACATGCAGCAGGGACATACCTATGCTCTATTGGTTGACAATTTCTCGAACGGAAATAATGGCTTTAAAATTGAGTTCGGAGGAATGGGTGAATTTGAAGGGCCGGTAGCTAAAATTAATCTCGCTAAAAACCAGCCATGCACTATTAACCAGAATTTCACCTTTACGAGTACAGGATCTGCAAACTATACACGGGTACAATGGTTTTTTGGCGAAGGAGCCAGCCTTGCTTCATCAACAGATCCTAATCCACCGGTGATCAGTTATTCAAGCCCTGGCTTTAAAACTGCCGTTCTACAGGTTTTTAATGAAGATGGTTGCTCAGTTGGAATAACAGAATCCTTTCTGGTTGGACTAAAACCTGATCTCCCCTTGATCAATGGCCTGAAACCCAGGTATTGTATTGGCGAAAATATCATCCTGAATACCCCCTTACAGGCTGATGCAACTTACTCATGGACAGGACCAAATGGATTTACTTCAAGCTTACAGGAAATCAATATCCTGGTTGACAATGCAAATAAAGCAGGTATTTATACCCTTAGCGTGACGATCAACGGCTGTACTTCAGACCCCAGATCAGTTACAGTCCCTCCTATCGGGCAAACTCCAACAGCATCATTTATCAGCTCAAGCACCAATCCATGTACGCCACAGCAAACATTTACATTTACTAACAGTTCACAGAATTATACAAGACTGCGCTGGAATTTTGGAGAAGGCGCAAGTATTTTACCGGGTAACAGCAATCCTATAAACACCATCACTTATTCAAGTTCCGGGGTAAAAACCATTATTCTTGAGGCTGAGGGAAGTTCAGGCTGTATCAGCATTTTTAGCCAGGAACTAATCGTTGCATTAAGTCCCCTTCGCCCGGTAATAACGGTCAACAAACCAGATTTTTGCTTAGCGGATACCATCCGTCTAAGCACACCCTTACAAACAGATGCTGTTTATAGCTGGACGGGGCCCAATAATTTCACATCCGACCAAAGAACACCACAGGTAGCGGTTACAAGTCCCCTGGTTGCCGGAACCTACACAGTAACCATCAGTAGAGGAAATTGCAGCACAGAGGCTGTAAGTGTAGTTGTGCCACCCATTTATCAGAACCCAACTGCTGCATTCCGGGCAGAACCTGGATTACCATCCAGGTTATCCATTCCAATACGGGTCAGATTTTTTAATGAATCAAAAGATGCTGATGCATATTTATGGGATTTTGGGGATGGGAATACCTCTACCGATACGAATCCCGAGCATATCTACAACAGTGTTGGGAATTTTGACGTAACACTTACTGTGTTTAAAAGTTCTGTCTGCAGCGCTTCAATTGTCAAGGGGCAATTCATGATCAGCGCAGATAATATCCTGTTCGTCCCAAATACATTTACTCCCAACAACGATGCGGTGAATGATGAATTTGTGATCAGCATGACCAATATTAAAACCTACAGGATCCAGATATTTAACCGTTATGGAGTACCTTTGTTTCTTTCAAACGATATATTTGATCACTGGAAAGGATTTTTTAAAAACGAGCTCCTGCCAGTAGGAACGTATTACTATGTAATTGATGCCACTGATTTCAATTCAAACATCATTAAAAAATCAGGTTCGGTAACCCTATTGAGATAATGAAGATCACCCTTCTCACCATCGGCAAAACAGAGGACAAATATCTTATTGAGGGTATTGATATCTATTTTAAACGGCTGAAACATTATATCCCATTCAAGATTACTGAGATACCGGAACTGAAAAATACTAAAAGCCTTTCAAAAGAACAGCAAAAGAGCAGGGAAGCTGAATTGATCTTTAAAAACATTCAAAGTACAGACCATGTTATTCTGCTGGATGAGAATGGAAAAGAGTTTTCATCCAAAGACTTTTCCGTATATTTAAATAAGAAAATGGTTGGCGGTCAGCAGCATCTGGTATTTATCATTGGAGGCCCCTATGGCTTCAGTGATGAAGTTTATTCAAGAAGTAATGATAAAATATCGCTTTCGCAAATGACATTTTCACACCAGATGATTCGCCTGTTCTTTGCGGAACAATTATATCGTGCTTATACCATATTAAAGGGAGAACCTTACCATCACGATTAAGTCAGTAAATATGACAGATTATAAAAGAAACTATAGGTTCAAATACGCCAATCCAAGTAAGGAAAAGAAGCAATTCTGGATCTTTGTTCTGATTGGCCTGGCCTTAGGAGCTGCAATCTTATACTTCTTCTGATCCAATAAAAAAGGGCACTATTCTCTTATGGAGAAATAGTACCCTGAATATGGTATATCTAATTATTTAGATTTTTGAGAAAGCCTTGTTGCACTTTTCACGGGAGCCTTGGTAGCCTTTGGTTTCTCCATAGCGACAGGCTCAGGCTTTTTAACTAAAGACTCAGTAGCAGCACCCTCTGAAATAGGTTCAGGTGCAGCTTCTTCAAATAATGGAAGATCCTTAATGGTGTTGAACCAGGTAATGATCTTTTTCATATCTGAAGCATAAACACGTTCCTGATCATGTTCTGGGGCAACTTCTGTAAAAAAAGAACGTAATACCTTACCATCCGCAGATTTAGGATCAGGAATATTCTTACTTTCCTTCATTTTGGAAAATATATCGCTCAATTTCAGATCTGTATTATCACCAAAAACGGTAATATCTTCTAATGAGGCCATTTTTGCAGTACTTATATTCACTACAATTTTATTCTTAAGTTCATCCAGTGTTTCCAGGATAAAGCCTGATTTATTCTGGCCGATCAATTTGAATAACCCCGGTTTGCCGGAAACGGAAACTAGTCCTCTTAAATTCATATGCTTTTTTAGATTTGAGATATCAGATATGAGATATGAGATTTCTGAAAAAGTATTTGTAAATACTCAAATCTCATATCTCAAATCTAATATCTATTCTTCAATTATTTCTATTCCTAATATCTTATCGCCCTGACGGATATCATCCACCACATCTACATTCTCAACAACCTTGCCGAAACAAGTATGATTACGATCAAGGTGAGCTGTATTATTGCGGCTATGGCAGATAAAGAACTGGGAACCTCCTGTATTTCTTCCGGCATGCGCCATTGAAAGGACACCCCTGTCATGAAATTGATTTTCGCCTTCCAGTTCACAATCAATACTGTAACCCGGACCACCAGCGCCTGTTCCTGTTGGATCACCACCCTGAACAACAAAGTCATTGATTACACGATGGAATGTCACACCATCATAATAACCTTCTTTCGCTAATTTCAGAAAATTTGCCACTGTATTAGGGGCATCTTTATCATAAAATTGCACGGTCATGTCACCTTTTTCAGTTTTTATAATTGCTTTGCTCATAGTTCAATCCTTATAATTGGTTGACAAAGTTAATTATTTCAGGCAATTGCTAAAATTCTATGAATATCTTCTTCTTTTTATAACTTTAATACAATCTTAACGTTAATACTTGACATGCTAAAAGCCCGTTTAACGCTTCTAATAATACTTTTTACTACAGTGTGCAGGGCTGCCTCTATTCTCATTCCTATGGATGAAGAACAGAAAAATCATTTAAAGGCCTATGGAATTACCTATTGGGCATTGAAAAATGGTCTTGAAACCGACTGGCTTCTGAATTACCGCGGTGGTAGTTTCCTCATGAAATATTCGCAGACCATGGAATCTGAATGTAAGATCCGTGGAGTTTCCTATGAAGTTATTGCCGATGCAAAGGTGAATGCCATTTTAAATGAAATTACCGACCCTTCGGTAAACATGGAAATGGTCAAGCTCGAAAAAGAACCCAAAATAGCGGTGTACTCTCCGAAAAATAAATTACCCTGGGATGATGCCGTAACCATGGTACTCAGCTATGCTGAAATACCCTACGAAATAATATATGATGATGAGGTATTGAAGGGCGACCTGCCCAAATACGACTGGCTACACCTGCATCATGAAGATTTCACAGGACAATACAACCGATTTTGGAGTGCTTTCAGAAATGCAGGTTGGTATATTGAAGATGTTAAGCTTCAGGAAGCTACAGCAAAGAGAAATGGCTTCAAAAAGGTTTCGGAAATGAAGCTGGAAGTTGCCAGAAATATTAGCAATTTCTGTTCAGGGGGAGGTTTTATGTTTGCCATGTGCTCGGGCCCCGAAACAATTGATATTGCCCTGGCAGCCAATGGAACCGATATTGCTGAACGCGTTTTTGACGGAGATGCTGCAGATCCTAAAGCTCAGTCAAAACTCGATTTCAACCAAACACTGGCCTTTCAGAATTTCAGTCTCGATCTTAATCCGGCAAACAATGAATTTTCAAATATTGATGCTACTCCTGTACGATCCCAATCTTTAAACAGAACGAACGACTTTTTTACGCTTTTTGATTTCTCTGCCAAATGGGATATCGTACCAACTATGCTTACCCAAAACCATGATAAAGTGGTGAAGGGCTTTATGGGTCAAACAACTGCCTTCAGAAAAAACGTGATCAAGCCAAATGTTTTAGTAATGGGTGAAACCAAGGCAAGCGATGAAGCCAGATACATTCATGGTGAGTTTGGTAAGGGCCAATGGACATTTTACGGCGGGCACGACCCTGAAGATTATCAGCACATGGTTGGAGACCCTCCTACCGACCTGAATCTGCATCCCAACTCACCAGGATACAGACTAATCCTGAACAATGTCCTATTCCCTGCAGCAAAGAAAAAAAAGCAGAAAACCTGATTACAGATAACAGACAAATGGAACCAGGAACCAGGACAATGAAGTGCTAATCTAAAATTAGCAGTAACTTTTCTGACCTCATACCTCAGACATCATGTAACAACTAATTATAAAACTTCCAGCTTACCCCGAACTTCAATAATTTATCCTGCATCGGATATCCCCTGACAGTATAATAACCGTTCGAAAGCATCCCCTGATTGACATAATCGTACTTTATAAACAGATTGGAGCGTTTTAATGTCGCTCTAACAAATACATCTACAACCGGATAAGTTGAGTATTCAAGTGATGCATTATCATTATAGAACTGGCTTACATTGATCGCATAAGCAGGCGCTTTAAATGGTGTATTAAATCGCACATCAAAACCTATGTTTGTTGATAATACTTTGAAAAACTTAGTGGCGTAAAAAAAGCTATTGTAAGAATATATCTCCGGAGTTCTTAAAATATCCTGAAAATCAGTTTTTTGGTAGACAATATAATTATTGAGATTAAACTTGCCCATCCTGAAATCTTTGGAAAGGGTGATCTTAATCAAATTGATATTGGTACCGGTTTGTTCAGGCAGAATCTGCTTTGCACTGGTTGTTTCCTTGAAATACAAGTAATTATTCATCAGGAAATATTCGGCTTTTGCAGCCAGTTTATATTTTAGATTTTCGTATAAAAAGGAAAGATTACTCACTTTTGTCCTGTCGAAACTCTTGTCCCAGCTATGATATTGGTAGTTTACCCGTTCATACATCTGTTCAGGCGACTTATTCTGAACATAGGCACCAAGTATTATCCTCCCGACAGATTTACTCAATAAAAAGCTCGTATTGGCTTCATACAGAAAATCGCCTGCATGCTTTCCCTGTGCGACCTGGTTCAGGTCTGCTTCAATACTTACCTTATCGCTGAACCTGTATGCGAGGCCGGCCTTTAAGCTGGTATTTGAAAAATTCGATCTGTAATCAAGCTGTTCGTACCGGTAAATATCATTTTGTAATCCCAGATCAAGCTTTAACTCATTTTTTATAAAACTAAGTGCCTTTCCTCTCAGGTAAAAACTATAATTAAATTCATTCCTTAGATTCGACACCTTTGTAGAATCATTGGTTTCAGTAAATGATTGGGAAGGGAGTATCGGAAATGCGCCAAAAACATCCTCCTCATTCCGATAGAATTTAAAGCGATCTTTGGTATAGGTTAAGGCATGCGAAAAACGCTGGGTAGGTAATATTTTCTCGGCAGCTTCCGTATCAGGCAGACTGTCTATTCTTCCAATATAATAGAATTGTTTAAAGAAGAACTGTGTTTGTCGCCAGATCTGCATAGGACGATCTGTTCCAGTGGCCTTTAAACGAACAGGTACTGCAATTTTATCAATCGGATCACTTTTAAAAATAGTATCATTGGTTGTTGAACCATTTTCTCCGGCCTTTATTGTATTAAAGATCACATCCCCAATGATATTATAACGCTTATTTGGCGATTCATACCAGGCGAACAAAGCTGCATTCAGATGATCGGCCTTCTGATTTACGTATAAACCTTCCGCACCCAAACGGTTATACATTGCACCTACGTTGAGATTGCGCTTAATATTTTGGGAATGAATAACTTTGAATGTTTGCTCCTGAGTCCGGCCATTGACATAATAAAGCTCTGTATATGGTGTTCTTGCCCTGAAAAACTTCATTGAGTCCTGGGTTAGACGATAGGCATCCAGCGAATGAAAACCGGCATCAAATCCAATGGTCTTAGTAGGATTGAAAAGCAATTCCCTGTAGGCAAGTCCTGCACTTCCCAGTCCGACAGTAGGCTTGTCAAATCTATAAATGGGACTATAATTCTGAAAATTAGTGAGTGTGGTATCTATCGGACGGGTTTGAGTTCCATCCTTTAATATTTTTAGATTAGTATACCTGATATATTTAGAGGTATAAATAATTGAATCTTCCTTCATTTCCTGACCATCCTGCGTACCCGTTCCTGAATCTCTGCCTGAACCTGATCGCATACCTGCTCCGCCGCCACCTTCTGCACGGATAGTCCGCTGAGCAAAAGCATCAGAGCTGAAGATATACAGCAATAAAAAAGACCCGAATACTAAGCGTTTGATCATTAAAGTTCCAGGATAAGATCTTTTAAAATCTTTGTCATTTTTGGCTCTGCCTCTACAGCAGTTTTGATTATCTCTTCGAGTGAAACAGCCTGTAGGGTATCCGGAAAACCTTCATCCGTAAGAACCGAAATCGCAAAAACAGGTAATGACATATGATTAGCAACAATTACCTCAGGTACCGTACTCATTCCAACAGCATCGGCACCAATATTACGCAAAAACCGGTATTCCGCTCTGGTTTCAAGATTAGGGCCATTCACAGACACATAAACTCCCTGATGACAGGTAATATTGTTTTTCTTTGCTATTCCCATACCTCTGGCGATCATCTCCCTATTATAAGGCTCACTCATATCAGGGAATCGCGGTCCCAATTCATCTGAATTACGTCCGCGCAAAGGATTGTCAGTTTGCATATTGATATGGTCATCTATGATCATCAGATCTCCTTTTTTGTAAGCCGGATTTAATGCACCGCTTGCATTGGAAACAAATAATTTCTGGATTCCAAGCAGTTTCATTACCCTCACAGGAAAGGTGATCTGCTTCATATCATAGCCCTCATAATAATGTAAGCGGCCCTGCATGGCAACTACCCTCTTACCGCTAAGGATTCCAAATATTAATTTTCCGGAATGAAACTCAAGGGTAGATATTGGAAAATTTGGAATATTGGAATACATCAATTTATGCAGAATCTCAATATCTTCTACCAGTCCGCCTAAGCCTGTACCTAAAATAATTCCTATTTCCGGCTCAAAATCGCCGATTTTACGTTTAATATAATCCTTTGTTAACTGCAGGTTTTGATGCATATTCTATTATTAAATTATTAAAGGAAGTTTTTTCCGGTTCATTAAAATCCGCTTCGACAGGAAGGTAAAAAACAGGAATACCTGACAATTGTTTTTGAAACTCTTTTGAGCTTAATCTCTGGGCGTCTTTTTCGGTTGTTATGATCACATTTTCTCCGGCTTCAAGCTTGTTAAATGCCCGTACAAGTTTAGCAATATTTTTCCCGGTAAAATCATGATGATCGGGATACTCATGGTGAGTCACCTCAGCATTAAAACTATTCAGCTCATTGAGTAATGGAATGGGATTAGCAATTCCGGACAGCAAAATGATCTTCTCTGAATTATTCAATGAACTAAGTGGCCTTGAAAGCCTGTCGTCATACAGAGACTTCAAAGTTCCATACTTCAAAAATGAAAAAAACAGATGTTGTTCTGGTCTCAGATCTAATTTTTTAGCAATTACCTGTTTTTGGGATTCATCTATGCCCTGCGGACACTTAGTAACCACAATCACCTCAGCCCTTTTCTTTGCTGACATGGGTTCCCTCAGATCTCCGGCAGGCAATAATAATTGAAAGCTCTGAAAAGAGGAATATTCAAAGAGCAGAATATTTAAACCGGGCTTTACTGCCCTATGCTGAAAAGCATCATCCAGAATGATCACTTCATTTTCCCATGCTATGTATTCGATCGCATCCACCCTGTCCTCACAAACTGCTACAGTTATACCCTCAAATTTTCGTTTGATCTGAAGTGGCTCATCTCCTGTATCTTCAAAAGAATCTCTTATATCAACAAAGCGGAATCCGGTTGTCTTCCTTCCATAGCCCCTGCTAACCACTGCAAGTGTAAAATCCCACTTCAATATGCGTATGAGATATTCAGTCATAGGACTTTTACCCGAACCTCCAACGGCTAAATTACCTACAGAAATAACTGGCAATTGAAATTTCCTGGACTTATATATCCCATAATCATATGCCAGATTTCGAAGTAAAACCCCAATACCATAAAGGATTGAAAATGGAAACAAGAGCAAACGAAGAAATTTCATGAATTCAGGTTTTGACAAAAATACATATTTGATTTCAAGCTTATATTTATTGATGTTTGATTAATTGAATTAATCATTATGATAAGAAAATCGATCGTACTTTTTGTTACACTTTTATGTCTGGTTTATACAGCTGGCTCTCAAACCAGAACGGACAAAAGACTAACAAAAGAATTGCATAAGCTCGTAAAGGATTTCAAGGGCGATGCCGGAATTTACGTGCAAAACCTAAGAACCGGCAGAGTTGCGGCCATCAATGCAGACACCATTTTTCCAACGGCAAGCATGATAAAAGTTCCCATTATGTGCGGGGTATTTGATAAAATTGAAAAGAAAGAATTAAGCTATCATCAGAGCCTTACTTATCGCGATAGTTTACTCTATGCTGGAGAAGATATTCTGGGTTCATTCAAGGATGGTGAAAAGATACAGTTGAGCAAGGTTCAGATGCTCAGCATCACTACGAGTGATAATACTGCAAGTTTATGGCTGCAAAAACTAGTTGGTTCTGAGCATATCAATAAATGGCTGGCTGAAAACGGTTTTGAACATACCCGCCTGAATTCGAGAACCGCCGGACGACAAGCATACCAGAAGCTTTATGGCTGGGGACAAACCACTCCCAGAGAAATGGCTTTATTAGTAAAAAAGATCAGGGAAGGGCAGGCAGTTAGCCCTGCAGCGAGCGAGCGTATGTATCGCAACATGATCAGGATCTATTGGGATGCTGAGGCCCTTTCAGAGATTCCACCCTATATACAGGCGGCATCTAAACAAGGCGCTGTAAACCGTGCCAGATCAGAGGTAGTACTGGTCAACGCCCCGCATGGCGATTATGTATTCTGCATCGCCACCAAAAACCAGGAGGATGAAAGCTGGACTCCGGATAATGAAGGTTACCGGCTAATCAGAAACCTTTCTAAATTGTTATGGAACTATTATGAACCTAAATCCGGGTGGAAGCCTGCGATGGGGTTGGAGAGGTATGGGGATTGAAGAGATGGATAGGAATTCTATAAAATTTCTTAATTCTAATTGATCAAAATTACAGTTTTTCAACTGTATTTTTTTTTCAAAAAAAATGCCCCCGTTAAAGTCGAGGGCAACTTAATGTTTTCACAACGGAATAATTACTATTGAAAAATCCTTGATTATTTATTAAAAATATTAAATTAGTTGAAATACGTTAACGACAATCTTAATTAAAAATATAATTAATTGCTATTTCAATTAGTATTTTAAGGTTTTATAAATAAGTCAAATTAACGCCTGCTGAATTCATCTTAACTACAAAAAAGCCCCACCGAAGCAGGGCCAAGAAAATCTTCGGCTTATAGCCTTATTGTGATTTGCAACTCAAAGATAGTTATTAATTTAAAAAAAATATGAAAAAAATTTTCGCTCTCGACCTAGGTACAAATTCAATAGGATGGGCCTTAAGAAACCCTGATCTCACCGAAAATCAAATTGAAAAATTTGGTGTATTGACTTTTAATAAAGGTGTAGGCTTAGGAAAAACTGGGGAATACTCGTATGCTGCTGAACGTACAAAAAAACGTTCAATGCGCAGATTGTACCAATCAAGGAAATATAGGTTGTGGGCTACGCTTGAAAATTTAATAAATGAAGGGTACTGCCCTTTGAGTATGGAAGACCTAAATAAATGGCGACATTACAGTAAAGAAGAAGCACTCAATAACAATAATGGAGGAAGAGTTTATCCTATCGATAACCTCGTATTTGATGCTTGGATAAAATTGGACTTCAATAATTGTGGTAAACCAGAATATTCAAGTCCTTACCAGTTACGCAAGGAATTGGCTGAAGTAAAACTTGACTTTAACAAAGAAGAAAATAGGTTTAAGCTAGGCAGGGCATTATACCATATAGCTCAGCGCAGAGGTTTTAAAAGTAGTCGTAAAGGGGCCGATGATGTTAAGGAAAGAGAGGATGACGAAAACGAAGTAGTGGATTTGCAATATTCTGAAAAAAAGAAAAATAAAGTAATTAGTGAACTTTTTAAACAATATTCCCAAGCGAGTACCATAGGATATTTATTTGCTTTGCTAGAAAACGACAATGTTAGGATAAGGGAAAGTATTGCACAATATGCAATAAGAGAAAATTATAAAGATGAAATTAAATACATCTTTAATTTTCAAGACCTAGACTTAAATCATAAACTCTTTATGAAGTTGGTAGAAAGTGGTAAAAACAAAAATGACGGCAGTATCTTTTATAAGCGTCCATTGCGTTCGCAAAAAGGATTAATAGGTAAATGCACCTTAGAGCTTGGTAAATATAGAGCTCCTGTAAGCCACCCCAATTTTGAAACATTTAGAGCATGGTCTTTTTTGAACAATATTAAATACAAACCCCTTGAAGATAAAGCTGCCTATTGGCAACCATTACCAATTGATTTAAAAAAGGATATATATATAAACAAGTTTTTTAGGAAATCAAAAAGCTATTTTCCGTTTGCGGAAATTGCTGAGTTTATCATAACTAAAGGAAATAATTGGGAACTGAATTACAAACCTAAGACCACTGTCACAGGCTGTCCTGTTTCTGCAAGACTTAAAGAGATTTTTGGTGAGGATTACATGCATATACAAATCCCCAAACAAAAAGCACTAAAATCAAATAAGTCTTACTACGATATTGAAGATATATGGCATGTATTGTTCAGTTATGAAGATCAAGAATTTGTTTCAGCATTTGCGACAGAAAAACTTAATCTGAACGATGTACAAACAAAACAATTTGTAATTGCATGGAATGCTATGCCCGTTGGATATGGAATGTTAAGCATTAATGCGATTAATAAAATTAATAATTTTCTAAAGAAAGGACTAATTTATACTGAAGCTGTACTATTAGCAAATATTCCGTCTATAATTAGTAATGAGTTATGGACCAAAAACGAACAATTATTTTTAGAGAACATTAGTGATTTAATTAATGAAAACAGGCGACAGAAAACAATCTTGAATATTGTAAATAACCTTGTTTCACAACATAAAAATCAGGATCAAAAATCTGGCTTTAAAGACAGTTCTTATCAACTCAATAGTTCAGATAAGCAAGATATTTTTAATGCAATTGAAGATACTTTTGGATCAAAAAAATGGAAGGAAAAAAATGATGCAGATAAAGAGCAAATTGTAAATACTGTTACTAGGTGTTACCAAGCATATTTTAAAACATCCGGCTTAACAAGAAAGGATATTAAAGGTGAAAGGCACTTCGAAATAATATCAGACAATCATTTTTACTATAAAACTGATTCAGGTTACTACCGGCTACCGAAGTTGATTGATACAGTAGTTGAATTTCTTCAAGTACATTTTGACGTAAATGATGGGCAACTAAAAAAAATTTACCATCCTTCCGAAATAAATATTTACCCCCCTGCGAAACCAGACGAGAATGGCATTTTAAAATTGGGAAGTCCTAAAACGGGCTCTTTTAAAAATCCAATGGCAATGCGTACACTGCATGAATTACGCAAATTGATGAACTATATGATTGAAACCGATCAAATAGATAGTGATACTCGGATTGTAGTAGAGGTTGCTAGAGAATTAAACGACTCGAACAAACGGTGGGCGATCGAAGCATGGCAGAGACAACGTGAAGCTGAAAATCAAGAATTTGCATTGGCTATTGAAGAACTTATAAATGCTATTCCGGAAATATCTGCTAATAGCAAAAATGAGAATGACATAGATAAGATGCGTCTCTGGTACGAACAGAACGACGAAGAAACTGTGCCTGCAATTGCCGATGCAAAAAAAGAAGTTAAGGGAATAAAATGGTCAGAAAATATCAAATCATCTTATAAACAAATTTCGACGCAAAAATTGTTGATTGACAAATACAGACTTTGGAAGGAACAAGGATGCCAATGTATATATACTGGCAAAATAATTAGTATTTCAGACCTATTTAATGAAAATGTAATTGACTTTGAACACACATTACCAAGAAGTAAATCATTCGATAACTCTTTAGCGAATATGACCGTTTGCTATGCCGATTTTAATCGCACTGTAAAAAAGAATCAAATCCCATTTACGTTAAATTGTTACGATGAAATTCTACCACGAATTGAAAAATGGAAAGAAAAAGTAGAACGTATTAAACAACAAATTGATTTTTGGAAAACTAAATCTAAGACTGCATCTGAAAAACAGTGGAAAGATGATGCAATCCGCCAACGTCACCTATGGCAAATGGAATTAGATTATTGGAAAAACAAAGTGGATCGCTTTACTTTAGTAGAAATTACCAGCGGCTTCAAAAATAGCCAGCTGATAGATTCTCAGCTAATATCGAAATATGCCTTTCATTACCTCAAAACTTTTTTTGAAAAGGTAGATGTGCAAAAAGGTAGTGTAACGGCAGCCTTCAGAAAGATATATCAACTACAGGTACCTGATGAAAAGAAAGATAGGAGCAAACATTCTCACCATGCCAAAGACGCAGCCGTTCTAACCTTAATTCCAATTGCTGCCAAACGTGATGCAGTCTTGGAGAAATATTATGAATGTAAAGAGAATAAAAAACCTTTTACTGAAACAGAACCCTACAAAGGATTTAAAAGAGAGTTTGTTTGGGGTATTGATGATTCAGTACTCATAAATAACATTACCAACGGTCAAGCATTAACACCAGCGAAGAGAAAAATCAGGAAAAGGGGAAAAGAACAATTTATTGATGGAACAAATCAACCAATGTGGGCAACTGGAGATAGTATCAGGGGTCAACTGCATCAAGAAACTTTTTATGGCGCTATTAAGCCCGCAAAAAGAGATGAAAAAGGAACTATTTTGAAAGACGATAAAGGAAGTTTTATTCTGGACGAGAAAATTAAATATGTAATTAGAGTTCCATTTCAATACAAAAAAGACAGCAATACTCCAGGATTTAAAACAATAGAAGAAATAGAAAAGCAGATAGTTGACGAAGGCTTAAAAGCACAGATAAGAAAGCAGGTAGAAAAAGCAGGTGACTTAAAGGATGCTTTCGAGCAAGGAATCTATATGTTTGATAAGAAGGGTAATAAAGTTAATAAGATAAGACACATTCGCGTTTGGGCAAGTGTTTCAGAGCCTTTAATTATTAAAAAACAAACTAATCTTTCAAAAATAGCTTATAAGCAAAACTATTATGCAAGCAATGCCACAAATAGTTATTTTGCAATATATATTGGAGATGATAAAAAAGATTTTGACTTTAGAAACCTTTTAGAAACAGCACAAGTACTGTCTACAAACAGTATAAAAAGTGGCAAAGATCTATTTGAACCATCAATTATTATTACAAAAGGAAAAAAACAATTGGATCTTACACTTACCTACGTATTAGAAAATGGAATGAAAATAATTTTTAAAAGAGATAAGGATGATGATTTAAAGAAAATATCAAATAATGAATTGACAAAAAGACTTTATGTCTATACTAACTTTGAAAAAGATGGCCGTCTAAATTTTAAATACCATTTAGAAGCAAGAAGTAAAATTGAAGAAGAATATTCAGAATCTGAAGTTGACTTTGAAATACCTAAACCAACATTACGATTCGGTTATGCAAAATATGACTTTTACGTAGAGGAATATGATTTTAAAGTTAACTTGGATGGCACGATAAATTGGAAGTAATTCGCACTTCGTCGGGTACCATTTAGGTTGAGGCACCTCGGAAGCGTTAAACAATACTGGCTGAAAGCGTTGAAAGCAAATCCTGGGGATGTTTTGCTTGGGAATGAGTCTACCTGATATATCAAAACATATTAAGGATATGTATTCTTTTTATTCCAGTTTTCACCAATCATTAACCGTGAAAATCAAATATTCAATTTTTGATTTTCACGGTTAATGATTATATTTGCTTTCATGATCAAACGATTAGCAGCAAAAGAAATTAGCGTCCTATTAAAAGAATTCCCGGCTATTGCACTTTTAGGTCCGAGGCAGGTTGGTAAAACAACTCTTGCAAAAGACCTGGTTAAAAAGCAAAAGAAAGAGATCTTATATTTTGACCTCGAGAGCGATTCGGATGCTGCAAAACTTCAGGACCCGGAGTACATATTCGATCAGTATAAAGATCATTGCATTATTTTGGATGAAGTGCAGCGTGCACCCAAATTATTTGCGCAATTACGGCCAATCATAGACTCTTATCGTAAACCCGGGAGATTCATTCTTACAGGCTCTGCCTCACCAGATCTCATTAAAGGAGTATCTGAATCCTTAGCAGGCAGAATTGCATTTATTGAGCTTGCCCCAATTAACCTGTTAGAAGCTAAAAAAAGCAGTATTAGTCAGGATCAGCATTGGTTCAGGGGCGGATTTCCGCTTGCCCTGCTTGCTAAGACTGAACAGGCATTTATTCGATGGACCGAAAATTTCATTCGTACCTATATCGAGCGGGATCTGTCGCAATTATTTGGAGTTGCCCTTCAGGAGAAACTTATCCGCAATTTCTGGCATATGCTGGCAGCAAATAATGGAAGTATATGGAATGCAGAAGTATATGCACGCTCATTAGGAATAAGTGCACCAACCATAAAACGCTATCTTGATTTTCTGGAAGGAGCATTTCTGATTCGGCAGTTACCTGCATGGTTTGTCAATACCAATAAAAGGCTGGTCAAATCACCGAAAATTTATTTGCGTGACAGCGGACTACTGCATGTTATGAACAGGGTAAGAACATCGGCAGAACTTCCACTAAACATTGGAGTAGGGGCCTCATGGGAAGGATATGTTATTGAACAGATCTTTCAGCTAAAACCAGATCATTTAGACCTGTATTTCTACCGTACGCATCACGGTGCTGAATGTGATGTATTACTTGTAAACGGCATTAAGCCAGTACTTGCACTGGAGATCAAATACTCCTCAAGCCCGGTTCTCACCAAAGGATTCTATTCGGTGATGGAGGATCTTAGGCTGGATCAGGGCTGGGTAATTATTCCGTCAGGCAAGCCATTTAAAATAAATGGCAAAGTAGAATGCAGTAATTTGACGTACTTTTTAACTGATAAATTACAGAATCTGCACTAAATTACCGTGAAAATCAAAAATTAAATTTTTGATTTTCACGGTAATAAATTATATTTATGTGATATAAGCATAACATCTTCAGTCAAATAGGGACCATATGATAAAAAGAACTTTACATTTTGGAAACCCGGCATATCTCAGTCTGCAACAGGATCAACTATTAATAGATCTCCCCCATTTAAAAGTTCCCGGAGAAAAAGAGTCGAAAAAAACTGTCCCAATAGAAGATATTGGAATTGTATTGCTTGACCATCAGCAGATCACAATCACCCATGGCGCCATAGCTGCCCTCTTAGAGAACAATGCGGCAATCATTACCTGCAACCATACCCATCACCCAACCGGGATGATGCTGCCCATTGATGGCCATGATATACAAAGTGAACGGTTCAGATACCAGATAGATGCATCTCAGCCTTTAAAAAAACAACTCTGGCAGCAGACCATACAGGCAAAAATACTCAATCAAGCGGCGGTTCTGTCAGAACGAAATATTGAACATGAGAATATGCTTTACTGGGCCCGGTCTGTACGCTCGGGCGATCCGGATAATTACGAAGGCCGGGCAGCAGCATATTACTGGAAGAATGTATTCCCGAAAAAAATAGAATTTTTTCGCGGAAGAGAAGGTGATCCGCCCAATAACCTGTTAAACTATGGATATGCCATTTTAAGAGCGATCGTGGCAAGGGGATTGGTTTGTTCCGGCCTGCTCCCTACCCTGGGTATCCATCATCGAAATAAATACAATGCCTACTGCCTTGCCGATGATATTATGGAACCTTATCGTCCATATGTCGACCGGATTGTATTAAAGATCATAGATAAAGGTGAAAACTTTTTAGAATTGGGGACTTCCATCAAATCGCAACTATTAGGAATAGCCACTCTAGATGTTCAGTTTGAAAAAGGGAGAAGCCCATTAATGGTTGGACTGCAAAACACAACATCCTCATTGGCAAAATGCTATGAAGGCAGCTTAAGAAGAATTAACTATCCGGCAATTAAAATTTTCGGGGCAAAAAATATAACTGACTATAAGGATTCGGAGAATAATTATGAAGTTAATGAGTCAAAAGATCCAGAGGATAATAATAGCGATACAGCTAATGAAAAGGAATTACCTTTTTGATAAATGCGTTTAAATGAATACAGGATCTTGTGGGTCTTAGTTTTCTTCGATTTGCCAACTGAGACAAAAAAAGACAGGCAAATTTCAAGCAGATTTCGTAAGGATATTATGAAAGATGGTTTTGCTATGTTCCAGTTTTCCATATACCTGAGGCATTGCAGCAGTCGCGAAAATGCCGATGTACACATCAAACGTGTTAAAAAAAATCTGCCTCCAAAAGGCCATATAGGTATCATGACGATAACAGATAAACAATTCGGAATGATGGAATTATTTTATGGAAAGGAAGAAAAAGAGCTTCCGGATACCCCACAGCAATTGGAATTGTTTTAGAATTTAAAATCCGGAAGCTATGCAACCGGATTTTTTAATTCCTAATTCTGAACTTAATTAACTGATAATGAATAATTTGAACCATGGTATGTTGTTGTAAATATCAGTAGTTCAAAGAATGAAAGCAAATCACAACCCTAACCTTTCCCATGTAGCTGCAACAGTAGTTGTTGTAAATATCAGTAGTTCAAAGAATGAAAGCAAATCACAACTCCGATTTACTTTCTCGTACTCCGCTCGATGTTGTTGTAAATATCAGTAGTTCAAAGAATGAAAGCAAATCACAACCATACAAATAAGATTCATCCAGCCCTTTAGGTTGTTGTAAATATCAGTAGTTCAAAGAATGAAAGCAAATCACAACTCAATCGATCCATAGTAGGAATTGAATTAAGTTGTTGTAAATATCAGTAGTTCAAAGAATGAAAGCAAATCACAACTATTCATAAACCAATGCCCGCGAGCTATTTGTTGTTGTAAATATCAGTAGTTCAAAGAATGAAAGCAAATCACAACAATTACTCGAAGAGGCTTTGTCATAAAGCCGTTGTTGTAAATATCAGTAGTTCAAAGAATGAAAGCAAATCACAACTATTTGCCTGTTAGTTTGGATTATATTGATGTTGTTGTAAATATCAGTAGTTCAAAGAATGAAAGCAAATCACAACTCCAGATTGTTCAATTTCAAAACCGAGTGAGTTGTTGTAAATATCAGTAGTTCAAAGAATGAAAGCAAATCACAACTATTGAATTAGCATCTAAAGGATTAAAGGAGTTGTTGTAAATATCAGTAGTTCAAAGAATGAAAGCAAATCACAACTTATAAAATTGGTAATGGAAATATATATTGGTTGTTGTAAATATCAGTAGTTCAAAGAATGAAAGCAAATCACAACTATACAAAAGACTTCCCTTCCATTGGTAGGTTGTTGTAAATATCAGTAGTTCAAAGAATGAAAGCAAATCACAACTACACATCCGTAATGAGTTATTGAAAACAAGTTGTTGTAAATATCAGTAGTTCAAAGAATGAAAGCAAATCACAACTCGGTCAAACGCAACCATTTATGCAATAATGTTGTTGTAAATATCAGTAGTTCAAAGAATGAAAGCAAATCACAACTCATTTGATTGAGTATATTCAACGCCAATTGTTGTTGTAAATATCAGTAGTTCAAAGAATGAAAGCAAATCACAACTGCAGTTGATACTTTAGGATTACTTAAAAAGTTGTTGTAAATATCAGTAGTTCAAAGAATGAAAGCAAATCACAACTTGTTATTGGGCAGCAAATTGCGTATACTAGTTGTTGTAAATATCAGTAGTTCAAAGAATGAAAGCAAATCACAACCACACAGCTGACAGAAGCAATGATTGATGCGTTGTTGTAAATATCAGTAGTTCAAAGAATGAAAGCAAATCACAACTCTGTATCGCCTGTAACTAAAAATTGAATTGTTGTTGTAAATATCAGTAGTTCAAAGAATGAAAGCAAATCACAACAAATGGAATCAATAAGGCAATACAGGCTAAGTTGTTGTAAATATCAGTAGTTCAAAGAATGAAAGCAAATCACAACCATTGGGTTTGGATTCTTCAATAGTTTTAAGTTGTTGTAAATATCAGTAGTTCAAAGAATGAAAGCAAATCACAACTGAACGGGATGGATGGATGACTGAAATACTGTTGTTGTAAATATCAGTAGTTCAAAGAATGAAAGCAAATCACAACGGAGTGATCCCGAGGTCTTTAAAGCTTTTCGTTGTTGTAAATATCAGTAGTTCAAAGAATGAAAGCAAATCACAACACAGAGCACCCCTTCATACTTACATTCCCCGTTGTTGTAAATATCAGTAGTTCAAAGAATGAAAGCAAATCACAACACAATATCGGTAACCAATGCTTTACGAGCAGTTGTTGTAAATATCAGTAGTTCAAAGAATGAAAGCAAATCACAACAAATGACCCTGAAATATATCCCTATTTAAGTTGTTGTAAATATCAGTAGTTCAAAGAATGAAAGCAAATCACAACTCCAAGCCCGAATGGAAGCTTCCAGGGGCAAGTTGTTGTAAATATCAGTAGTTCAAAGAATGAAAGCAAATCACAACTCGTCAATGATTAAGTCATACGAAAATGTAGTTGTTGTAAATATCAGTAGTTCAAAGAATGAAAGCAAATCACAACTATTGTCTTTAGTCGGTGGTCAGAACTCAGGTTGTTGTAAATATCAGTAGTTCAAAGAATGAAAGCAAATCACAACTTGGGGCTGACAATAGTTTCAGCTCCCCTAGTTGTTGTAAATATCAGTAGTTCAAAGAATGAAAGCAAATCACAACTAGATATATCCAAATCGCTCGTAATATTTTGTTGTTGTAAATATCAGTAGTTCAAAGAATGAAAGCAAATCACAACTGCTCAATTAAACTTGTTGAATAAATAGAGGTTGTTGTAAATATCAGTAGTTCAAAGAATGAAAGCAAATCACAACAACCAGGCCGCAAACTTAAGAGCCAACTGCGTTGTTGTAAATATCAGTAGTTCAAAGAATGAAAGCAAATCACAACTACTGGCAGATAAAGAACAGATTGAAATAGTTGTTGTAAATATCAGTAGTTCAAAGAATGAAAGCAAATCACAACTATACAAAAGACTTCCCTTCCATTGGTAGGGTTGTTGTAAATATCAGTAGTTCAAAGAATGAAAGCAAATCACAACAACTGTTGGAATGACTTGCAAGCCATTGAAGTTGTTGTAAATATCAGTAGTTCAAAGAATGAAAGCAAATCACAACTACACATCCATAATGAGTTATTGAAAACAAGTTGTTGTAAATATCAGTAGTTCAAAGAATGAAAGCAAATCACAACTACTTCAATCCTATATTTAGACACTTCTGCGTTGTTGTAAATATCAGTAGTTCAAAGAATGAAAGCAAATCACAACTAGAAGATCGCTTACTTGCACTTGATTTATGTTGTTGTAAATATCAGTAGTTCAAAGAATGAAAGCAAATCACAACTCTGCATTAGCTAAATTAAAGTTAAAGGAAGTTGTTGTAAATATCAGTAGTTCAAAGAATGAAAGCAAATCACAACGATGGATAAGTATATAAATCCTTTAGTAAGTTGTTGTAAATATCAGTAGTTCAAAGAATGAAAGCAAATCACAACCTTTCTTCCTGAACGCCAAATAATGCTGCCGTTGTTGTAAATATCAGTAGTTCAAAGAATGAAAGCAAATCACAACTTGGGGCTGACAATAGTTTCAGCTCCCCTAGTTGTTGTAAATATCAGTAGTTCAAAGAATGAAAGCAAATCACAACCCTGTACGATCTGTATTATCTTTGGTTGGTGTTGTTGTAAATATCAGTAGTTCAAAGAATGAAAGCAAATCACAACTAGCAGATGCCAAATTCACTAAGGATAAAGGTTGTTGTAAATATCAGTAGTTCAAAGAATGAAAGCAAATCACAACTATAAAATTACATCACCAAGCGGAAAAATTGTTGTTGTAAATATCAGTAGTTCAAAGAATGAAAGCAAATCACAACTAATTCCTGCAAAGTTGGCAATTTGTGTAAGTTGTTGTAAATATCAGTAGTTCAAAGAATGAAAGCAAATCACAACTATATAGTTGCAAGGGTTCATTATTTACAGTTGTTGTAAATATCAGTAGTTCAAAGAATGAAAGCAAATCACAACTGAAACCAGTAACTATAAACAAAGCTTCCTGTTGTTGTAAATATCAGTAGTTCAAAGAATGAAAGCAAATCACAACTGAATGATGTTTATTATGAGGATGTTGGTAGTTGTTGTAAATATCAGTAGTTCAAAGAATGAAAGCAAATCACAACTATCTAATGCCAAGAACGATGCGATCTTTGGTTGTTGTAAATATCAGTAGTTCAAAGAATGAAAGCAAATCACAACAGTGCATCAGTCATTAATGCGGAAGCATTTGTTGTTGTAAATATCAGTAGTTCAAAGAATGAAAGCAAATCACAACTAAAGAGCTGAAACCGAGGACTTGACAGCTGTTGTTGTAAATATCAGTAGTTCAAAGAATGAAAGCAAATCACAACCAATATGATTCAAAGGTTAATGTGGTTTTCGTTGTTGTAAATATCAGTAGTTCAAAGAATGAAAGCAAATCACAACTATGTAGTTGCAAGGGTTCATTATTTACAGTTGTTGTAAATATCAGTAGTTCAAAGAATGAAAGCAAATCACAACTAAGCCTAAACCTAATATAAAAACTATCTCGTTGTTGTAAATATCAGTAGTTCAAAGAATGAAAGCAAATCACAACAGTAATTGAATTTATAATTAAACGGATAATGTTGTTGTAAATATCAGTAGTTCAAAGAATGAAAGCAAATCACAACACTGACTGGATCGAATGGATTTGTTAATAAGTTGTTGTAAATATCAGTAGTTCAAAGAATGAAAGCAAATCACAACCTATCCATTATCCCATTAGCTTCAAGCAGGGTTGTTGTAAATATCAGTAGTTCAAAGAATGAAAGCAAATCACAACTATCATAGGTTTTTGTTTCATTCCATGATAGTTGTTGTAAATATCAGTAGTTCAAAGAATGAAAGCAAATCACAACATTTGTTCATACTTTCTTATCTTGTCTTTTGTTGTTGTAAATATCAGTAGTTCAAAGAATGAAAGCAAATCACAACAGGATTGATACTACGTAAAACCTATCATGCGTTGTTGTAAATATCAGTAGTTCAAAGAATGAAAGCAAATCACAACTATGTAGTTGTTAGGATTCATTATTTACACGTTGTTGTAAATATCAGTAGTTCAAAGAATGAAAGCAAATCACAACTTTGGCGAGGGAATCCAGCGCAGGATCAAGTTGTTGTAAATATCAGTAGTTCAAAGAATGAAAGCAAATCACAACTATTGGCGTTTATAATCCCTCTGGCTATCCGTTGTTGTAAATATCAGTAGTTCAAAGAATGAAAGCAAATCACAACTATTATCTTTGGTTGGTGGTCAGAACTCAGGTTGTTGTAAATATCAGTAGTTCAAAGAATGAAAGCAAATCACAACTCAATTCCATATTATCCTCATTTGTGATTTGTTGTTGTAAATATCAGTAGTTCAAAGAATGAAAGCAAATCACAACTATGTAATCCGTAACCGTTGCACCTGTAATGTTGTTGTAAATATCAGTAGTTCAAAGAATGAAAGCAAATCACAACTAATACGGATCGCTACTGATGTTTTCTGGGTTGTTGTAAATATCAGTAGTTCAAAGAATGAAAGCAAATCACAACTAGCAAGTAAGGTTCCTTTGGTAGGTCCTGGTTGTTGTAAATATCAGTAGTTCAAAGAATGAAAGCAAATCACAACTGGTCAGCATCTACGCTTCAATACTTATCTGTTGTTGTAAATATCAGTAGTTCAAAGAATGAAAGCAAATCACAACTTGAAGCTATCGCAAATGCTTACAACAATGGTTGTTGTAAATATCAGTAGTTCAAAGAATGAAAGCAAATCACAACAGTCCTGATATTAACATTGTAAATCCTGTGGTTGTTGTAAATATCAGTAGTTCAAAGAATGAAAGCAAATCACAACCAGTCTGCGGCTCAGGAAACAACAACTTTAGTTGTTGTAAATATCAGTAGTTCAAAGAATGAAAGCAAATCACAACCATTGCTTTTGCCATTTGAAACTGATACAAGTTGTTGTAAATATCAGTAGTTCAAAGAATGAAAGCAAATCACAACTATACGAAAGACTTCCCTTCCATTGGTAGGGTTGTTGTAAATATCAGTAGTTCAAAGAATGAAAGCAAATCACAACACTTTCATATTACATTCCCTGTACGTAAAAGTTGTTGTAAATATCAGTAGTTCAAAGAATGAAAGCAAATCACAACTATCAAGCGGCGCATTAGTGAGTGATTTTAGTTGTTGTAAATATCAGTAGTTCAAAGAATGAAAGCAAATCACAACTATTGAATCCTCAATATATCCAGAAGATATGTTGTTGTAAATATCAGTAGTTCAAAGAATGAAAGCAAATCACAACGGGGTGCAACCGATATATTATTAGCAAAAAGTTGTTGTAAATATCAGTAGTTCAAAGAATGAAAGCAAATCACAACTGAATTATACCGTTCATTTTGATGTTACCAGTTGTTGTAAATATCAGTAGTTCAAAGAATGAAAGCAAATCACAACTCTATTCAATATGATAAAAATGGTCAAATAGTTGTTGTAAATATCAGTAGTTCAAAGAATGAAAGCAAATCACAACTATACCCTACTCTTACATCTCACAATGCTGTTGGATATTCCGCTCCATAGTACGCCACGATTCCGACACAAAGTACGCCGCCCATTCCGAAGCAAAGTACGCCACGATTCCGAGGGAAAGGTTACC
>NZ_FNHH01000015.1 GCF_900103545.1 Daejeonella rubra | reverse complement strand
CACAAAGATTTTAGTTTATTAACACCCCCCGGACCCCCCATTTCAACAATAGTAATAGCTAATAAATATTCTTTCATTGACCAAAGGAAATGACGTGAATAGGGTCGTGATTTCAACCTACTCCTCCTCTGCGTCCTCTGCCCGTTCCTTCATGATAGCTCTTCGGTCCATTTTGCGGATCAAACTATAAATTACCGATAAAAAGCCAACGCCAAACGCGATGGTGCCACTTACCATCGCCCAGCCATACTTGTAAATCTCCTCTCCCATCAGGTAATATCCCAAAAGATTTAAGGCTATTCCTATAAGTATCAGCCAGATGCCACGGCGCATGTATATATTTCTCATAAACTAAAAAACTAACAGTGTAATATACACAAAATACGTGCCCTGCTTAATATCCAAATTTTCGCGTATTAATGATTTGAATAAACTGCATTTTAAGGGTTAAAATTCTTAACTTTGCATCCTTAAATTTGGGAGTTAAAGCACTGATGTACAAAGAATATAAGCAACTTGATCTATCAAAAACCGGAAAAGAGATATTAGAATACTGGAAAAAAAACCAGGTATTTGAAAAAAGTATTTCTAACCGGCCTGCTTCTAAACCTTATATCTTTTATGAGGGACCACCATCCGCAAACGGGATGCCGGGGATCCATCATGTTATGGCCCGCTCCATCAAGGATATCTTTTGTCGCTATAAAACCCTGAAAGGCTTCCGTGTAGAACGTAAAGGTGGCTGGGATACCCATGGTCTTCCAATTGAGCTGGCAGTAGAGAAAAAGCTGGGTATTACCAAAGATGATATCGGTAAGAGCATTACCGTTGAAGAATATAATGCGGCATGCCGTACCGAGGTAATGAAATATACTGATGTATGGAACGACCTGACTGAGAAAATGGGTTACTGGGTTGACCTGGAAGATCCATATATCACCTACGAAAACGATTATATCGAAACCCTCTGGTGGATATTGAAGCAGTTTCATGAAAAAGGACTTTTATACAAGGGTTACACCGTTCAGCCTTATTCTCCTGCCGCAGGAACCGGATTAAGCTCACATGAGCTGAATCAGCCCGGGACCTATAAAATGCTGAAAGACACCTCCATTGTTGCCCAGTTCCACATAAAAAAGGATCAGGAACATCCATTGATGAAGGTTCTGTTCGATCAGGAAACAGAAGATACCACCATTCTGGCCTGGACCACTACCCCATGGACCTTGCCTTCCAACTGTGCATTGGCTGTTGGGGCATCCATCAATTATGTAAAAATTAAAACATTTAATCCTTATACTTTCAGTCCCGTTAGCGTGGTTCTGGCAAAGGATCTTGTTTCAAAATACTTCAAAGAAGAAGCAAAAGGCATTCAATTCTCAGATTACAAGGAAGGAGATAAACTGATTCCATGGCAGATCGTGGCAGAATTCAAAGGCACAGACCTTATTGACCTGCATTACCATCAGTTGATGCCCTATGTAACGAATGATGACCTTGAAAAGAATGCATTCCGCGTTATTCCTGCCGATTTTGTAACGACAGAGGATGGTACAGGTATCGTACATACGGCTTCTGTTTTTGGTGCAGACGATTTCAGGGCATGCCGCGAAAACAATGTGCCATCGGTCATGATCACCGATGAAAAAGGAAACGAATTTCCGCTTGTCGACAGGCAGGGACGATTTGTTCAGGAGGTCACAGATTACGCCGGGAAGTACGTAAAAGAAGAATACTACAGTGATGAAGAACGCAAGGATCCTGATTTCAGGCCTACGGATGTACTTATCGCCATTAAATTAAAAGAAGATAACAAAGCGTTTGATGTAAAGAAATACGAGCACAGTTACCCGCATTGCTGGAGAACAGATAAGCCCGTATTGTATTATCCGCTCGACAGCTGGTTTATCAAGACCACAGCGGTGAAGGAACGCCTTGTTGAACTCAACAAAACCATAAACTGGAAGCCCGAATCAACTGGTACCGGTCGCTTTGGAAACTGGCTGGAAAACCTGGTCGACTGGAATTTATCCAGATCAAGATACTGGGGTACTCCACTCCCAATCTGGCGTACCGAAGATGGTGCAGAAGAAAAATGTATCGGATCAGTGAACGAACTCAGAGCAGAGATCAAAAGATCGGCAGATGCTGGTTTCATGGACCCTTCATTTGAGATCAATGATATGCACCGTCCGTATGTGGATGATGTGGTGCTGCTTTCTCCATCCGGCAAGAAAATGCTCCGTGAACCTGATCTGATTGATGTATGGTTTGATTCTGGAGCAATGCCTTATGCACAATGGGGACTTCCGCCAACGGAAGAAGGGAAAAGCGGAAACATCAGTGCGAAAGACTTTTTAGAATACTGGAACACACATTCAGGATCTGATTCTGAAGCTGGGTCAATATATCCTGCAGATTTCATTGCCGAAGGAGTGGATCAAACCCGTGGATGGTTCTTTACCCTTCATGCCATCGGCGTAATGCTCAACGACAGTGTTTCCTTTAAAAATGTGGTATCCAACGGATTGGTATTGGATAAGAACGGCAATAAAATGTCGAAACGTTTGGGCAATGCGGTAGATCCATTTGAAACCATTGAAAAATACGGTGCAGACCCTACACGCTGGTACATGATCAGCAATGCATCACCATGGGATAATTTAAAATTCAATATCGAAGGTATTGATGAGGTGCGCCGCAAGTTCTTTGGAACCTTGCATAATACCTATGCATTTTTCGTACTGTATGCAAATATAGACGGTTTCAGTTATAAGGAGGAGGAGATTAAAGACCGTCCGGAAATTGATCGCTGGATCATCTCATTATTAAATTCATTAAGTCTGGAAGTAGATAAATACTACGCCGACTTTGAGCCTACACGTGCTACACGTGCTATCCAGAACTTTGTGGATGAACACCTAAGCAACTGGTATGTTCGCTTATGCCGTCGCCGTTTCTGGAAAGGTGAATATACCGAAGATAAGATCTCTGCTTACCAGACATTATATACCTGTCTGAATACCATCGCAAAACTAATGGCACCGGTTGCGCCCTTCTTTAGTGATCGTTTATTTATCGATCTGAACAGTGCTACAGGTAAAGAACAGGCGGTTTCTGTACATCTGGCTGATTTTCCGGAATATAATGAAGGCCTGGTAGATAAAGCCCTTGAAGAACGCATGGCGCTCGCTCAGGATATTTCTTCCCTGATCCTTTCATTAAGAAAGAAAGTTGGTATCAATGTAAGGCAGCCATTGGGGAAAGCACTTATACCAGTGCTGGATAAAACTTTTAAAGCGAGGGTTGAAAAAATAAAAGATCTGATACTTTCAGAAACCAACATCAAGGATATTGAGTATATTACAGATACATCTGGTATTATCAGCAAAAAAATTAAGCCAAATTTTAAAGCTTTAGGCCCGAAAGTTGGTAAGGATATGAAAGTTGTCGCAGAAGCTTTAAGCTCACTAACACAACAGGATATCAGCCGGTTTGAGAACGAGGGTAAAATAGATATCCCCGGCACTTCCTACCAGATCCTTGTTGAAGATGTTGAGATCCTGGCGGAAGATGTTCCGGGCTGGCAGGTTGCAAATCTTGGAGCATTAACAGTTGCATTAGATATTACCATCACCGAAGACTTAAAGCAGGAGGGAATTTCAAGAGAGTTAGTTAACCGCATCCAGAACATGAGAAAGGATCAGGGTTTTGAGGTTACAGATAAGATCAGGGTACTGGTTAAAGACCATCCATATATTTCGGAAGCCCTGAAAAATAATTTATCATATATTTGCGCCGAAATTCTGGCAGACTCCTTAGAGCTTGTAAATGAGTTAACTGAAGGAGAAATAGTAAGTATTGATGAGAATAATTTAATGATACTAATAAATAAAGGATAGAAATGGACAAGAATGAGAAAACAAGGTATTCCGATTCAGAATTACAGGAATTCAAAGACCTTATTATAGAGAAATTACGTAGTTCAAGAGAAGAATTAGCTGCCTTGAGCCAATCATTAAGTAACCCTAACATGAACGGAACTGATGATACCGCAGGAACTTACAAAACTCTTGAGGATGGATCAGCAACCCTTGAAAAGGAATCAATCAATCAACTGGCAGCTCGTCAGAGAAAATTCATAGATAACCTGGAGAGTGCATTGGTGCGTATTGAAAATAAAACATACGGCATCTGCAGAGAAACCGGAAAATTAATACCTAAAGAACGTTTGCGTGCAGTACCTCATGCAACGCTTAGTATGGAAGCTAAACTGAAACAGGCCTAAATGAAAGCTTATACCAAGCCCTTTTTTGCAATTTTCTTCATATTAATTGCTGACCAGGTTTTAAAATTCTGGATCAAGCTGAACATGTCCCTTGGACAGGAATATAAGATCATCGGAGACTGGGCTATCATACATTTCACTGAAAATAATGGAATGGCATTCGGCATGGAG
The DNA here is from genome assembly GCF_900103545.1 of Daejeonella rubra. GTDB lineage: Bacteria > Bacteroidota > Bacteroidia > Sphingobacteriales > Sphingobacteriaceae > Daejeonella > Daejeonella rubra. The sequence goes on along the minus strand of NZ_FNHH01000015.1, from coordinate 91,404 downwards.
TTTGGCGGCGAAGCCGGCAAACTTGCATTAACCTTATTCCGTATTGTGGCTGTGTTAGGAATAGGATACGGATTGGTATATATGATCAAACGTAAATATCACCGCGGCCTGATCATGAATTTATCGCTCATCTTTGCAGGTGCAATGGGTAATATCATTGATTCAACTTTCTATGGAGTGATCTTTAGCGAAAGTTCTTATTATGAGCCCGCAAAATTTTTGCCTGCTGAAGGAGGATATTCCAGCCTGTTCCATGGTAAAGTAGTCGACATGTTCTATGTTCCCATTATTCAGGGGACTTACCCGGCGTGGTTTCCATTCTGGGGCGGACAGGAACTCATTTTCTTCAGGCCGGTATTTAACCTGGCCGATTCTGCGATCTCCATTGGAGTTATTATGATATTAATTTATCAGAAAAGATATTTCAAAGAAGAGAAAGAAGAGGAAGTGTACACACATAGCGAAGTTGTTGAAGAATAGAATTTGAGGCCTGAAAAGGCCTTTTTTTATAGATACTATTTTGTATGTGATGGATTAGGTCATAAATGTCAATTAGCTTATGGAATTGGCACGAAATTTTCATCAAGATTAAATAGTTTAACATTTTAAATAACATACATGAAAAATATGATCGCATTGGCACTATTAAGCGTATTCAGCTTAAGTGCATTTTCACAAAATATCGATACACGCAGAAAGATCGAAGTAAATGGTTCTGCAGAAGCTGAAGTAACCCCTGATATTATCTATATCGGCATGTCCTTAAAGGAATACTTCAGAGACTCGAATAACAAAAAGAAAGTAGAGATCGAAGAACTTGAACGCCAGCTTCAATCTGCAGTGTTAAAGGCAGGCATTCCACAGGAAAACTTCACGATCAATAATATTTCCAGCTATAATAACTGGTGGGAAAAGAAAAAAACTCCTGATTTTCTGGCGCGCAAACAATACCGCATCAAGGTTACTGATCTCACAAAATTCAATGAGATCATGAGCGCGGTTGACCCAAAGGGTATTGAATACAGTAATATTGAGAGTTATGACTATTCTAAAAAAGAAAGTCTTAAAAAGGAACTGAAGATCAAAGCGCTGCAGGAAGCAAGAGCAAAAGCCGAATACCTGATCACATCCATCGGTGGAACGCTGGGAGGAGCATTGGATATTCAGGAGATCAATAATGAATATTACCCTCAGCCAATGTATAAAACCAGTATGGCAATGAGAGGTGATGCTGTGAGCAGCGCCGAATCTGCCATGCCAGATATCGATTTTAAAAAGATCAAGCTGAACTACCAGATGAGAGCGGTATTTGAGATAAAGTAAGAGGTCTGAGGTCTGAGGTCTGAAGTCTGAAGTCTGAAGTCTGAAGTCTGACTAGCGTACCCAAACTGATAACTGACTACAGATAACTGATAACTATTTACCAACCAACTATCTACTAACCACCTAACAAACTAACTACTAACAAACTAACTACTAACCAAAGCTCAAAATGCATTTACATCAAAAGGAGCCCAGGGATGTTGTTCCCTCAAAAAAGAAACAGCTTTATACCATAAGGCCTGAGCTTCGTGAATATCTTTTGAAATTCGACCGTGAGGTAAAACTTCCGGTTCAGTATTCTGACTTATTGCGTTTTAACCTGAAGACCCCTTTACGGGACAAGGAAGGTCGTGATACGCTTTGGTACACCGTATATTATGATGAAAGTGAGATGAAGGAACTTTTCCCGAATCTCACTTACATCTATGCGCTGATGAATACCGATGGCGATACAGCGGTAATGGAGCACCTATCGGTGGCGCGCATCGACTATTGTACTTTCGCCAATACCAGGCCATTCCGGGTTCGCATCATCAACAGACTGAATGATAATTATGATCATTTTTATATAAAGGTAGCTGATGCCTCCAGAGTTTACGGACTGGAGCTGGAGCATATTCTTTCACCCAACAGGATCAGTTATTTAACGGATGGCAATACCCTGATCGAAGAACACATTCCCGGTTTACCTGGTGATGAATTTATCAGCAGACGATTAGGAACTTCCAAATTTAATCAGATCAGGATATGTAAGGAGTTTGTGAAGTTCAATGAGCGATGCTTCGTCAGGCTGCTTGGAGATATGCGTTCCTATAATTTTGTAGTGGATATCACTCCGGATATTGAAGGGAATCAATACCGCTTTCGGGCAATCGACTTCGACCAGCAATCGTATGAAGGCCGGCTGAAAATGTATCTGCCGCATTATTTCAAGGAAAACCTGGCACTAGTTCAGCTTGGAATGCAGCATATGGATGAAACCACCATGAGACAGTATCAGGAGGAAGAGAGAAGCCTTATCGCAAACCGTTTTCGTACAGGACATTACCGCATTGAAGAACTTTTCCGGGTGATGGACATTGACACCATTGCTCCGGAAGAAAAAGTCACACAGTTAGGCAGGGAACTTTCCTCCTACCATAAAAACCCGGCATTTAAAACCTGCAGTACCATGGGTCAACTAGTATTTGAATGTCTGAGCCAGATCGTTGGAAAACGGCAGTGGTAAAAATATAAGGATTAGGATAGTCTGTAACTCTAGAGCCGGATTAATTTAATTTTAGATTTTTCAGAACCACCCCCTTTTATTCCCCCGCCGGCGGTGGATACTGGGCGCATAGGGAAATTTGCTCCAACATGAAAATATCAATCCTCAACCAAATTTCCCTATCCGATATGCTGTCCGGCGGTGGATACTGGGCGGCTAAGAAAATTTGATATAAACTAACATCTCAGTATTAAACTACAATTTTCTTATGCGTCATACATTCGCGTCTTTGCGCCTTTGCGAGAAAATTTTTTAAATACAATCATGGATTTTAACCCCTACCTAAACTCCAGCACCAGATCATCTGTATTGACCAGCGTTCCCGCCGATAATATAATATCTCCAACAATACCATCCGCACTTGCAGCAATATTGGTCTCCATTTTCATGGCTTCAACCATAAACAAAGGTTGATTCTTTTTTACTGCATCGCCCTGCTTCACAAAAACCTTTGAAAGCATACCCTGCAGAGGAGAGCCTATATGATGGGCACTTGCTTTATCAGCCTTACGATTTTCCTGTCGGATCACTTTAATAGACCTGTCCTGAACCTCAATATTACGGGTCTGTCCGTTCAGCTTAAAGAAAGCCGTACGCATACCTTTATCATCAGCGGGTCCGATAGACTGAAGCCGCACAAGTAATGTTTTGCCGGGAGCGATCTGAATGGTGGTCTCTTCACCCGGTTTCATCCCGTAAAGGAAATACTTGGTCGGGACTACATCCACATCACCAAATTTGCGGAACATCTGCAGGTAATCTTCTGTTACTTTTGGATAAAATTTATAGGACAGGTAAGTAGTATAAGGAAGATCATCACCAAATTGTTTCTTAAAATCTTTGAAATCCTGTTCAAGATCAAGCGCAGGCAGACTTTTGCCGGCACGCTCAGTCATTGCAGTCTTACCCTTCAATACTATCCGCTGAAGCTCTTGCGGGAAACCTCCCTCTGGCTGCCCTATCTCACCCATAAAATAAGAAACTACCGATTCCGGGAAGGAGATCTGATCGCCTTTGGTAAATACATCCTCCTTACTAATGTTGTTTGCTACCATATACTGGGCCATATCACCAACAACTTTTGAACTTGGAGTTACCTTTACGATATCTCCAAACATCTCATTCACATCAGCATAGCGTTCCTTGATCTCTTCAAATTTATCTCCAAGCCCGAGTGCGATCGCTTGTGGCTTAAGATTTGAATATTGTCCGCCTGGTATCTCATGCTGAAATACTTCAGCAGAGCTGGATTTCATTCCTGATTCAAAGGGATGGTAATAATCACGAACAGTTTCCCAGTAATTACTAAACTGGTTCAGTGATTTTACATTATATGGGTTTTCCCGATCGTGAAAACGCATCATCTCAACAATAGAATTAAAATTAGGCTGGGAGGTCATACCAGACAGGGCACCCAGGGCGCAATCAACTACATCAACACCTGCTTCAATGGCCATCAGGTAAGTTGCCGACTGCAAAGAGGAAGTATCATGCGTGTGAAGGTGTATAGGAATCTTCACAGTGTCTTTTAATGCTTCGATCAGCACTTTGGCTGCATAAGGCTTCAAAAGCCCTGACATGTCCTTAACGCCCAGAATATGAGATCCTGCATTTTCAAGATCCTTTGCCAGGCGCAGATAATAATCGAGATTGTATTTAGTCCGCTTAGGATCGAGAATATCGCCGGTATAACATAATGAACCCTCTGCAATTCCTCCGGTTTTACGTACCATATCAATACAAGGGGTAATATTTTCCATCCAGTTCAATGAGTCGAAAATACGGAAGACATCCACACCATTCTCCCAGCTCTTTTGAACAAATGACTCGACCAGATTATCAGGATAGGCTGAATACCCAACCCCATTACAGCCTCTTATCAGCATCTGAATAAGAATATTTGGCATTGCAGCCCTTAATTTCTGTAATCTCATCCATGGATCTTCATGAAGGAATCTCAGACACACGTCGAATGTGGCACCACCCCATGCCTCCATACTGAATGTTTGAGGATGATCTTTAGCATAAGCTTCAGCAACCTTTAGCATATCATAAGTACGCATACGTGTAGCCAGCAATGATTGGTGGCCATCCCTAAAGGTGGTATCCGTATAATAGATCTTCTTCTCGTTCTTTAACCAGGCGCAGAAGGCCTCTGCACCCATTTCATTCAGCATATCCTTTGTGCCTTTGGGATAGCTGGAGGTATGATCAAATTCCGGGATCAGGGGTTTCTCCAGACGGATTTCAGGATCGTATTTCTTCACATCCGGATTTCCGTTCAATGATATATCGCCAAGAAATGAAAGAACACGGGTACCTCGATCCAGGCCTTTGGTGATCGCAAATAACTCAGGAAACTCCTGAATAAAATTAACCGTAGCCTTTCCTTCTACAAAAACAGGATGATTGATCAGGTTTTCGAGAAACTGAATATTGTTTTTTACACCTCTGATCCTGAATTCACGCAGGGCGCGGTTCATCTTACGTGCAGCATCCAGTAAAGTGGCTCCCTGGGTACTGACCTTCACCAGCATGGAGTCGAAAAAGGGACTGATCTTCATCCCCGGATAAGTACTTCCCTCATCCAGACGGACACCAAATCCGGTAGCATTTCTATAGGTGATCAGTGTGCCATAATCAGGCTTAAATTCGTTCGACGGATCTTCGGTCGTGATCCGGCATTGCATGGCAAAGCCATTTTTCATCACTTTCGACTGATCAGGAAGACCAATTTCAGGGTCAGAAAGTTTATAACCATCGGCTATAAAGATCTGTGTTTTAATCAGGTCAATACCGGTTATCATTTCTGTAACAGTATGTTCAACCTGAATTCTCGGATTAACCTCTATAAAATAGATATGTTCATCAGAATCCACCAGGAACTCCACTGTACCCACGTTGTTATAGTTAACAGCTTTTGCAATACTAACTGCATAATGGTAGAGTTTTTCGCGGGTCTCATCTTTCAAATTCAGTGAAGGGGCAACCTCCACCACCTTTTGGAAACGTCGCTGAACAGAACAATCACGCTCGTAAAGGTGCATTACATGCTGATGATTATCGGCTACGATCTGTACCTCAATATGGCGCGGACGTTCAATGAACTTTTCAAGAAATACGGTGTCGTCTCCAAAGGCGTTTTTTGCCTCACTCCGGGCTTCCGGGAATGCTTTTCTCAATTCCTCCTCAGTTCTGACTACCCGCATACCACGGCCACCACCACCTGAAGCAGCCTTTAATATCATTGGGAAGCCTATTCTTTTCGCCTCAGAAAGCGCTGTTTCAAGAGTATTAAGATCTGGTTCATTGCTTTCAATTATAGGGATCTGTGCCTGCTTAGCAACTGTCTTTGCTGTGATCTTATCTCCCAAAGCGATCATTACATCAGGCCTCGGACCGATAAAGATGATTCCATTTTCAGCACATTGGCGCGCAAATTCAGGATTTTCAGATAAAAAGCCATATCCGGGATGAATAGCATCGGCTTTGCAGTATTTGGCCATTTCAATGATGGCCTGAATATTAAGATAAGGCTTTAAAGGGTCATTATCCTCACCGATCTGATACGCCTCATCGGCCTTATAACGGTGAAGAGAATAACGATCTTCGTATGTATAAATTGCTGCTGTCTGTATGTTCAGCTCATTACAAGCCCGGCTAATTCTAATTGCAATTTCTCCCCTATTTGCAATCAGTATTTTCTTAATATTCATAATTCAAACAATTAATTTGTAAGATAGAAAAAATAAAAAATTATACCAAATAACAATTTGGTTCAAAATGTGTTATAGATTAATCGTAAAGGGCATTTAATCAATCATAATATCTGCAAAACAAGCATAAACTGTTAATTTTTGTATGCAAAAAATTACAAATTCAAAATTAAAATGGGTAGAACGTGTTTCTTACCTAATGGATGAAAAATTCCGCTTACCAGGAACAAATTTCAGATTCGGGATAGACCCGCTAATTAATCTAATACCTGTTGTGGGAGATCTTTCCGGATTTGCTGTTTCATCTATGCTGGTTCTGTCCATGGCAAAACATGGAGTAAGCAGAAAAGTTTTGATCCTGATGTGCCTGAATATTGTACTGGATTCAACTATAGGCGCCATCCCGATCATCGGACAAATATTTGATTTTATCTATAAATCAAATTCAAGAAACATCAAACTCCTGAAGGAGCATTATGAGGAAGGAAAACACCAGGGCAAAGGAAAAGATGTTATCTTTTGGATCATTGCCATACTGATGCTCAGTTTCCTGATTTTTGCCTATTTATTATGGATGCTCATGAGCTGGATAATTGATACGATCTGATAAATCACAATTTGGATAAGACCACCCCCTTTGATTCCCTAGCGGTGGACACCGGGGCCTAGGAAAATTCCCCAAAACTGAACAGATTGGAAGATCTTGTACCAAACCTGATCAGGATTTTTTCCCGGCTCAGATCACAAGATCATTAAATGCAGAAACAGATTAATTGATCCACTCAAAACCAGTGTAAGGAACCAATGCTGCAGGAATTCTAATTCCCTTTTCTGTCTGATTGTTTTCCAATAGTGAAGCCACAATACGAGGTAAGGCTAGCGCACTACCATTTAATGTATGTGCAAGCTGAGGCTTCCCTTCCTTACTTTTGAAACGTAGTTTCAAGCGATTACTCTGATAAGTTTCAAAATTAGATACAGAAGACACCTCCAGCCAGCGGGCCTGTGCGGCACACCATACTTCCATATCATAGGTTTTAGCTGAAGTAAATCCCATATCGCCACCGCATAAACTTAAAACACGGTAAGGTAGCTCCAACGCCTGCAGGAGCGACTGAACATAAGTACTCATATCTTCAAGGACCTGATAGGAATCAGCAGGGTGAACAACCTGCACGATCTCAACTTTATCAAACTGATGCAATCTGTTCAATCCACGAACATGAGCACCATAAGATCCCGCTTCTCTGCGGAAACATGGGGTATAGGCACAATTTTTTATCGGTAGCTCTTCTTCCTTCAAAATTACATCCCGATACAAATTAGTAACCGGAACCTCAGCTGTAGGGATCAAGTATAAATTATCAATACCAATATGGTACATCTGCCCTTCCTTATCCGGTAACTGTCCTGTTCCAAAACCAGACGCCTCATTTACAACAATAGGCGGCTGCATTTCACGGTATCCTGCCTCGCCGGCACGATCCAGAAAGAAATTGATCAAAGCACGCTGAAGTTTAGCACCCTTTCCCTTGTAAACAGGAAATCCGGCACCTGCGATCTTGTTACCAAGCTCAAAATCAATAATATCATATTTTGTTGCCAGCTCCCAGTGCGGAAGTGCATTTGTCATGAGTTGAGGAATCTTTCCGTTTTCCAGAGCAACAACATTATCTTCAGGCGTTTTTCCTTTTGGAACAGAAACATGGGGCAAATTAGGAAGCAAAACAAGCTCATTCTGTAATAGAATTTCAATTGCACTTAACTTATCACTTAGCGTTTTTGTTTGCTCTTTATAGGTATTGGACTGTGATTTTATGCTTTCAGCTTCTTCCTTAAGCCCCTGACGCATCAGATCACCAATTTTCCTGGCAGATGCATTTGCTTCTGAAGCAATTGAGTCCAGCTGAGTTTGTGTTTGCCGGCGGTCATCATCTAATTTAATGATTTGATCGACCAGTTCAGGTTGTTTAAAATTCTTTACCGATAAACGATTTAAAACTTCCTCCCTATTTTCGCGGATATAACTAACTTGCAGCATCTTTTATAATTTTAGACAAAGATATAAACAGTTTGGAGTTTGGGCTTTGGTTTTGGAGTTTTTCCTTGATTATTGCCCGAATTAAATAAGAACCCATGAGCGGCAAACTCTACCTTGTACCAACACCGATAGGCAATCTTGAAGACATGAGCTTCAGAGCTATCCGCATTCTAAAAGAGGTGGACCTGATTCTTGCAGAAGATACCCGCACCAGTGCACCATTACTTAAACATTTCGGCATTGACAAAAAGCTATTTTCTCATCATCAGCACAATGAACATAAATCAGTTACAGAGGTCATTCGCTTTCTGAAAGAAGGCAAACAGATCGCTCTGATCTCTGATGCAGGAACGCCAGCAATTTCAGATCCCGGATTTTTGCTTGTGCGTGAAGCCATCCGCAACGATATCCCTTTGGAATGCCTCCCGGGTGCCACGGCCTTTGTTCCGGCATTGGTCAATTCCGGATTAGCAGCCGACAGATTTACTTTTGAAGGATTTTTACCTGTTAAAAAGGGCCGGCAAACGCGCATGAAAGAACTTGTGAACGAAACACGGACCATGATCTTTTATGAATCTCCGCATCGCCTGCTAAAAACACTGGAAGAATTAAGCCAGTATTTGGGTGCAGAACGCCAGGCTTCCGTTTCACGGGAACTGACAAAGATGTTTGAAGAAACTGTCAGAGGAACTTTAGAAGAAATTAAAATACATTTTGAGACTCATACGTTAAAGGGTGAGATCGTTATTTGCGTTGCCGGCAAATAGGCACATTAAAAAATAAAACTATGTTAATCGAACAATATTTAACTGATGATCAGGATCCAAGGACCGCAGAAAAGGTCTTAGGGAAATTACGGGACATGCTTACCTCTGGTGAGGCCGTAATTTATTTGGCTATCCAGAAGAGACCTGCTGTAACACTCATTCCCGATTGTATCGCGGTAACCAATAAACGAATCGTATTCTGTATTCCTGAAAACCTGGGACTTACAACCAATTATATCACATTTACCTGGGCGGAAGTCAAAGAAGTAGCCTTCAAAGAAGAATTCTTTGGCTCAAAATTCATCACCATCCCTCAAAGAGGCGAGAATGTTGCAATTGATTATATCCCCAAAGTTCAGGCGAGAAAACTTTATCAATTCTGCAATGAGCAGATTGAAAAGCATAAAACAATACCTTCCGGACCGGAGACTGCTTTGCAAAATGAAAACCTGGCTGATGATTATGCCTCTTACATTGAGGTTAGGGATGAAGTTGCCCCGGTTTCGGAACCCGTACAAAGTGCAATTCCGGATATTGAAGATGAGCTGACCCAGAAACTGAAAAAATTGAAAATCCTATTCGAAAAGCAACTCATCAGTCAGGAAGAATACGAAAGTAAAAAAGCAGATATTTTATCTCAACTATAAGTGAAGAAAAATTACCAGCTGGCTTTGCTCAGCGCATTTCTACTATGGCTGGCCTGGCCACCAATTCCATTTACTGCCCTGATCCTGCATGTGGCTCTTGTGCCATTACTTCAGGCAGCAGAGAACATCATTCAATCAGAGGAAAAAAAGAAAGGCAGATTGATCTGGCGGATTGCCATCATTTGCTTTTTTATCTGGAATACAGCCTGTATTTACTGGGTTTTCAACTCTCTGAACGCTGTCATGCAAGGCTGGCTGGCCATAATCATTGCACAGATTCCTTTTTGTCTCGGCGCAGTATTGATGACCCTTGCCTTTTGGCTATACTACCGTTTAAGACTGATAACAAGCAGGATTTGGAGTTATGCCGGATTGATCTGTTTCTGGATAGGGTATGAATATCTGCATCAAAGCTGGGATCTGGCCTTCCCGTGGATGAACCTTGGCAACGGTTTTGCAGAATCTCACTACCTGGTTCAGTGGTATGAATATACAGGTGTATACGGCGGAACATTATGGATCTTATTATCCAATATTCTTGTTTTTGAAACCATACTTGCGGTAAAGAGCAATGCTTCGAAAACAAATAAGATCAGGCTTCAAATTTCAACGGCAGCATTGGTATTGATTCCTGTTCTTAGCTCAGTACTAATCTATAATAACTATGAGGAAAAGGTTAATCCTGCTAATATTGTTGTAGTTCAGCCCAATATTGATCCCTATGAAAAATTTAGCACTTTATCATCAGCAGATCAGGTAGCAAAGCTGATCAAGCTTTCCGAATCAATAGGACAAACCAATACCGAATTTTTTGTATGGCCTGAGACTGCCATTTCAAAAGGCACGGAAGAGAGAAGTTTCAGGGGCGATGAGAACTTTATCAGAATTCAGGAATTCTTAAAAAATTATAAAAATGCAAACCTGATATCAGGGATAGAAAGCTTTGCAGTTTACGATACAGCAGTTACAGAAACTGCACGGTTTGACAGCAAATCAGATATATATTTTGATGTTTTCAATGCCGCTGTCCTGATTGAAAATTCTGCAAAACTGCAATTCTATCATAAATCGAAACTCGTTCCTGGAGTAGAGCAAACTCCCTTCTCAAATTCAATGGCATTTTTAAAGCCAGCCTTCGCTGCTTTTGGCGGATCATCCGGAAGCTATGGTAAACAGAGTGAACCGTCTGTATTCTATTCCCAAAGTGGAATTGGATCTGCACCAGTCATTTGTTATGAATCGATATGGGGCGAATATGTGGCTGACTATATTAAGAAAGATGCACAGTTCATTGCCATTATAACCAATGATGGCTGGTGGGGAAACACATCCGGTAAAGACCAGCATCTGCAATATGCAAAACTCAGAGCAATAGAAACCAGACGATGGGTAGCTCGTTCTGCAAATACAGGAATATCAGCTTTTATTGATCAGCGCGGCACTATCGTACAACGAACAAAATGGTGGATGCCTGGCGTATTGAAGCAGGATATTAATCTGAATGAAGAAATTACGTTTTATGTAAAACATGGTGATTATATCGCCAAGGCAGGTTCTGCAGGAAGCGCCCTGTTTGCATTATTGCTCCTTGCAGGAATTTTCAAAAGACCAAATATCAAAAAAGATCCGCCCCAAAGGAACGGATCTAACTAAACTAAACTAAAAATAAACCTAAAAAAATCGGTTTGGAATAATCTGGAATCAACATAACGTTTATTCCAATACATCAGATAACCACCTGCAAAGTAACGGAATTTGAAACCACTACAGGTTCACACTGCAGCTTTGTTACAGGCATCTGACGATAATATGATAAAAGTTCATCTCTGCCTTTAAATCCCGAAAAGATATCTCAGCAATATTTTCTGTATAACTATAAATAATGTACTTTCATGGATAAATCTAAAGTCAGCAACCATGTCAAATAACCGTCGCAAATTTATTCATCAAATTTCAGGCCTTGCCGGAATCGCTCTGATTCCCACCTCATTATATTCTTGTGTGGGAAGGAAAAATCCAAATGCCGCAGATCTGAAAAACTCATTTTTTGAGATCTCCCTTGCTGAATGGTCTCTTCATAAAGCACTTTTTAGCAAAAAGATCGACAATCTTGATTTTCCTGTGATCGCTAAAAAAGAGTTTGGTATCAGCGCGGTTGAGTATGTAAATGCCTTCTTTAAAGATAAAGCCAAAGATACCAATTATCTGAATGAGCTCTTAAAACGTTGTAATGACAATGGGGTCAAAAATCACCTGATCATGTGCGACGGAGAAGGAAATCTGGGAGAGTTGGATAATACCAAACGCCTTCTGGCGGTTGACAATCATAAGAAATGGGTCGAGGCAGCCAAACATTTAGGATGCGCAACGATCAGAGTCAATGCCCATGGTGTTGGAACCGCTGCCGAAGTTCAAACAGCAGCTATTGACGGCCTGGGACGTATTGGTGAATTTGCAGCAACAATGAATATCAATGTTGTTGTTGAAAATCATGGGGGATACAGTTCAGATGGATCATGGCTAAGCACCGTAATGAAAGGCGTTGGTGATAAAAACGTAGGAACACTGCCTGATTTTAATAATTTCTGTCTGAAACGTGATGCAAAGAATCAGTGCATTGAAGAGTACGATAAATATAAAGGTACCTATGAAATGCTTGCCTATGCTAAAGCAGTAAGCGCCAAATCAATCGATTTTGATGAGCAGGGAAATTGCGTAGAAACAGATTACGTAAGAATGCTTAAGATCGTTAAGGATTCAGGTTTCAAGGGATATGTGGGTATCGAATACGAAGGTGAAAAGCTGGGAGAATACGAAGGCATCAAAAAAACCAAAGCTTTACTTGAACGCGTTGGAGCAATGATGGGATAAGGTTATATAAAGATTGCTATGCTTAAATTATCCAATTTAGGCATAGCTATTTGAACGCTTAAAGGTGAAAGCTAAAAGCATAACGGCTAACTACTAAGCACTAACCAACTAATTACTAACCAACTACCCCAAATACTTTCCTACAATCGGCATCCTTCTTCCAATTCCAAAAGCTTTTGGAGAAACCCTCAAAATTGGCGGTGCCTGATTTCGTTTGAATTCCGCAATATTGACCATTCGCAATATCCGTTTCACCAGAGCCACATCAAAGCCCATTGCAATCAGTTCTGCAGAGCTCTTTTTATGTTCGATATACTCATACAATACCCCATCAAGGATATCATATTCTGGTAAGGAATCAGAATCCTTCTGTCCCGGGCGAAGTTCTGCGGAAGGAGGTTTAACAATACTGTTTTCCGGGATGATCTCTTTTTCCCGGTTAATGTAATGAGAAAGTTTATAAACCTGCGTTTTATATACATCACCAAGCACTGCAATAGCGCCTGCCATATCGCCATATAAAGTACCATAACCCACAGCACACTCACTTTTATTGGAGGTATTGAGGAGGATATAGCCGAACTTATTCGACATCGCCATTAAGATGACCGCTCTGCTCCTGGCCTGGATATTCTCTTCTGCCACATTGAAAGGAAGATCTTTAAATACAGGGTTCATCATATTACCGAATGCAGCAGCTGCCTCTTTAATCGGAATTATTTCATGTTTACAGCCCAGATTATTGACAAGGTCCAATGCATCCTGAATGGAATGATCACTAGAATATTCAGAAGGCATCAACACTGCCATCACATTCTCAGGACCCAGCGCTTCAGCAGCAAGTGCACAAACAAGTGCAGAGTCAATGCCTCCCGAGAGTCCCAGAATGGCCTTGCTGAATCCTGATTTTGCGAAATAATCCTTTATCCCAAGAATCAGAGCATCATGTATTTGCTGAATATTGTTTTGAGTATCATGAACTATCGGTTTATGTCCAATGATTTTCCCGTACTCAAAAGAATATATTTTAAGGCTTTCAGAAAAGTAAGGCAGTTCATCAAGTAAAGAACCATCCTGATCAAAGACCAGCGAGCCCCCATCAAAAATAATTTCTGTTTGAGCTCCAACCTGATTAACATAAAAGAGCGGAAGCCGATACTTTCTGCAATTATCCCCAAGAATTTGCACCCTCTCTTCATCATGATTATAGGAAAAGGGGGAAGCAGCAATATTGATCATCAGATCAGGATTTTCAATTACAAGCTCATCCATAGGCGAAATAACATACATCGGATTATCATTGATATTCCACATATCTTCACAGATCGTCAGGGCGATCCGATGTCCCATAAATTCTACGCAGCTGAAATTTACTGCAGGCTCAAAATAACGGTACTCATCAAAAACATCATAATTCGGAAGTAATGCCTTATTGACAATAGCTTTTACTTTAGTATCCTCAATAAAATAAGCCGAGTTATAGAGATCCTTGCCTTTTACCTTAGGATTTTTTGTCGGGAGACCAATAATACAGGCAATACCACTGCATGCAGCCGCGATCTTTTGTGCTGACACCTCACACAGGTCGATAAACTCAGAGAACTCCAAAAAATCGCGTGGTGAATAGCCGCAAACAGATAATTCAGCAAACACGACCAGATCTGCTCCCTGCTTTTTTGCAGATTGAATAGTTTCTATTATTTTGGCTGTATTGTAATCAAAATCACCAATAATGTAGTTAAGTTGCGCAAGGGCTATTTTCATTCTGTAATTCTTTAACATGAAAGGCTTTAAATTATGAACTGCCTATTTAACAAGCTTAACACAGAATTTTCTGTGCATTTTCATAATTTAGCAGATAATCAGTATCTATGAGACACCAGCAAATTTACCTGTTTTTTTTTATATGCCTGATCTTCCTTTCTTGTAATAACAAAAAGACGCCTGACATCAGCAAGATCAAACTGAATATGAAGATCGAACGGTTTGATCAGGAACTTGGTACTATAAAACCTGATGAAATTTCAGATAAAGTTCCTGCTCTGAGAAAAAAATATACCTGGTTCTTTGATGACTACATGGAAAAAATAATCAGTGCCGGTCTGGTATCTGACACCGCTTATTACAGTAACCTTAGGTCAATTCTTCAAAATCAGGACTACCTGGAACTTAAAACAACTGTCGATAAAACTTTCCCTGACCTCAAAAAACAGGAGGAAGAGATCAATCAGGCCTTCAAATACATTCGCTATTATTATCCGAAGCAAAAATTACCGCGGCTGATCAGTTTTTTATCCGGATTTGCGGTACAAACGCCTATTGGTAACGACTATATTGGAATAGGGCTGGATATGTTCCTGGGAGAGAGTGGATCACGCTTTTACCCTGCATTAAGGCAAAGTATTCCCAGTTATATTGCCAGAAGATTCAGCCCGGAGAATGTTAGTCCGAGGGTTATTGAAGCCTTTATCCGTGAAGACATGTTCCCGGATCAGGATAGTGACCGAAATCTATTATCTAAAATGATCTATAATGGAAAGATCCTTTATTTGATGGATGCGGTAATGCCTGATACAAATGACTCCCTGAAAATCGGTTATACCAAAGAGCAGCTGGAATGGTGCAGCGAGAATGAAGCCGGCATTTGGGCCTACTTACTCCAGAACGAACTCTTGTTTGAGTCAGATTACATGAAGATCCAAAAGTATTTGGCAGAAGCTCCTTTCACCCCTGGAATAGGCGAAAACTCGTCGTCAGCGCCTAAATTAGGTGTTTGGACCGGATGGCAGATCGTCAGGAAATACATGGATAAAAATCCAGAGATTAGTCTGCAGCAACTGATGCTTGAAAAGGACGCCCAAAAAATATTGACTGATTCCAAATATAAACCAAGGGACTAAGCCTATCAGACCTTAACCCATTAATAAATAAGGATGAAAATCGGACTTGTATTATCTGGCGGGGGCATTCGCGGCATTGCCCATTTAGGTGTTCTTCAGGCCCTATCTGAGGCTGGTATCAAATTCAATATGATCAGCGGAACAAGTGCAGGTTCAATCGTTGGTGCACTTTTCGCGCAGGGCATTGAACCTGCCGAAATCCTTAAGGTTTTTATGAAGACCCACCTCTACAAGTATATCAGACCTGCTTTCGGAGCCAAGGGGCTTATGTCGCTGGATAAAATAAGAACTCTTTTACTGGAATATTTTCCGCATGATTCATTTGAAGGTCTGAAAATTCCTACAGTTATTACCGCTACAAATTTTAATGAATGTAAAGTAGCCTATTTTCGTTCTGGTGAACTAATAAACCCCATATTAGCTTCAAGCGCCATACCTGTATTTTTTAAACCAATCCATATAGGCGGAAAAATTTATATAGACGGTGGCATTTTAAACAACTTCCCGGTTGAGCCTATAAAATCAGAATGCGATTTTATTATCGGTTCATCCTGTAACCACCTACCTGAAACAGATAGAATTGAAAGCTATCGCAGGTTGATAGAACGGTCAGTTATCATGTCAATCAATTCAGACATGGCCGTGAAAGCAGAATATTGCGATGTCATAATCGAACCCCATGGAATGGGGGCAACGAGCGTATTTGATGTAAAAAAAACGGAGGAGATCTATTGGCTTTCTTATGAAGCTGCACTAAGGAAACTTCAGACCGACCCAAAGCTTAAGCAGCTTATCGTAAAAAAATAATATTCTCCTAAAAGAAAAAGGCTCATAACCATGATG
Source organism: Daejeonella rubra (assembly GCF_900103545.1). Taxonomy (GTDB): domain Bacteria; phylum Bacteroidota; class Bacteroidia; order Sphingobacteriales; family Sphingobacteriaceae; genus Daejeonella; species Daejeonella rubra. Next base: position 75,029 of record NZ_FNHH01000015.1, on the reverse strand, counting down.
GATATGAGCCTTTTTTATATAATAAGTACTTATTTTAATATTTTAACAACTGCTCTGAGGCAGATCACTGCTCCTAAAACCCACAAAACGTTTGATACAATACTGATCAAAGGCCATGAACCGGTAAAACGTAAAAATATACCTATCAAACCAATTACAATACCTACAATAAGAGTACTGTAATGAGCCGGATTATTAGCTTCAGCTGTTGCGTTATTTTTATTTAATGAATCTTCCATTTCCGTTTATTGAGAAAGTATAAATTTACAAATCTATTTTGCAGTTTAAAATTAATTATCCGTTAGATAATGCTGCCGCACCACTCACGATCTCGGTAAGCTCGGTTGTAATTGCTGCTTGTCTGGCCTGGTTGTATGAAAGTTTAAGAGCTTTCAACAGATCACCTGCATTCTCAGTCGCTTTATCCATAGCCGTCATACGAGCTCCATGCTCTGATGCATGCGAATCCAAAACTGCCTTGAACACTTGTGTTTTGATCGATTTAGGGATCAATTGTTCAACGATCTCTTCCTGCGATGGTTCCAGAATATAATCGGTTTGGGTACTGCTCACTTTCAAATTATCTGATTTTGGAACAGGTAATAGTTGTTCAGTTGTGAGGATCTGAACAGCTGCATTTCTAAACTGATTATATACCAGGTCAACCCTGTCATATTCACCCTTAGAAAAACCAGCCATAACGGCTTCTGTAATTTTGGAAGTATTTTCGAAGCTCAGATCCGTGTATAGTTCATTGTTATTCCCTATCACATTGTATTTACGCTTCTCATAAAAATCCTGAACCTTCTTACCAATAGCAACGATCTGAACATTCCCTTTTCGGTATTGTTCAGGATATTTCTCAGCAATCAGATTATTAGTGGTCTTGATCACATTCATATTGAATGCACCTGCAAGTCCACGATTTGAAGAAACAGCAATGATCAACACTTTATTCGGCTCACGTTCCTGAGTAAAAGGAGAGTTGGATCCATCCATACTTGCAGATAGATTTGACAAAATGTCTCTCATCTTATTCGCATACGGACGCAGTTGAACAATTGCACTGGTAGCTCTTTTCAACTTAGCAGCTGAAACCATTTTCATGGCCTTGGTGATCTGCTGAGTCGAAGTGACTGATGCTATACGATTTCTTACTTCTTTTAAATTAGCCATTGTTATTAGATGCAAGATGTGAGATGTGAGATATAAGACAAATGCCCTATCTCAAATCTCATATCTAATGTCTGATATCTCAATTAATATTTATTCCCCAGCTCCTTAGCTACTGTTTCCAGAGCCGTTGTAATGGTATCATCAAGTTTACCGGCTTTTAGTCCCTGTAAAACTTCAGGATAACGTTGTTCCAATTGCTGAATAAACTCAAATTCAAATGCTTTAACCTTATTAACAGGTACATTTCTCATTAGGTTCTTAGTTCCAACGTAAAGAATTGCAACCTGCTTTTCTACTGCCTCAGGTGAAAACTGTGCTTGCTTTAACAATTCAACGTTACGGGCACCTTTATCAAGTACGGACTTTGTTGCTGCGTCAAGATCAGATCCGAATTTAGAGAAAGCCTCCAATTCACGATACTGAGCCTGGTCAAGCTTCAAGGTACCTGCTACTTTCTTCATCGACTTGATCTGCGCATTTCCACCTACACGAGATACAGAGATACCTACGTTAATAGCCGGACGAACACCCGCGTTGAATAAGTTGGACTCCAGGAATATCTGTCCGTCGGTGATCGAGATCACGTTAGTTGGAATATAAGCAGAAACGTCACCTGCCTGAGTTTCGATGATAGGTAATGCAGTTAATGAACCACCACCCTTTACGATATGTCTGATAGATTCAGGAAGATCATTCATTGACTGAGCAATGGAATCATTCTGATTGATCTTTGCAGCACGCTCAAGTAAACGACTGTGAAGATAGAACACGTCACCTGGATAAGCCTCACGGCCCGGAGGACGACGTAATAACAGAGACACCTCGCGGTAAGAAACTGCCTGCTTGGAAAGATCATCATAAACGATCAATGCCGGTCTGCCAGTATCACGGAAGAACTCACCAATGGCAGCACCAGCAAATGGAGCATAGAACTGCATAGGAGCAGGATCAGCAGCAGATGCCGCAACGATCACTGTATATGGTAAAGCACCATTCTCTTCTAATACTTTTAATATTTGTGCTACAGTAGAGTTTTTCTGGCCAATAGCAACATATATACAGAATACAGGCTTACCTGCTTCATAAAATTCTTTTTGATTGATGATAGTATCAATACAAACCGCTGTTTTTCCGGTTTGACGATCACCGATCACAAGTTCACGCTGTCCACGACCAATTGGGATCATCGCATCAATTGCTTTGATACCTGTTTGTAATGGTTCTGTAACCGGCTGACGGTAGATAACACCTGGCGCTTTACGCTCCAAAGGCATCTCATAAGTTTCACCAGCAATAGGACCTTTACCATCGATCGGCTGACCCAATGTATTAACAACACGGCCAAGCATGCCTTCACCAACTTTGATGGAAGCAATCTTATTGGTACGTTTTACTGTAGCACCTTCTTTGATCTCATCAAAGGCACCTAATAACACGACACCCACATTGTCTTCTTCAAGGTTCAATACGATACCCTGCAAACCGTTTTCAAATTCAACCAACTCTCCTGATTGAACTTTTGTTAAACCGTATACGCGGGCAATACCATCACCCACTTGTAACACAGTACCAACCTCTTCGAGCTCAGCCTCCGATTTAAAGCCTGACAGTTGTTGTCTTAAAATCGCCGAAACTTCATCTGGTCTTACCTCTACCATAGTAGTATTTTTTGAGTTTTATATTGTAAATCTTACGCCCCCACCCCTATTGGAAGCAAATAAAGCCCTTTTCAGGGTTTGGGGTAATTAATTTTGTTGAAATTCTTTTTTAAGTTTATTCAGCTTGCTGGATAAACTTGTATCAAACTGCTTATCGCCAACCTTCAGGATAAATCCTCCGATCAGTTCAGGATCAACGAGAGCAGTTAAAATAACTTCACCCTTTGTTGCTTGCTTCACTACCTCTTCGATCTGGGTAATATTATCCGGACTTAATGGAGAAGCCGATGTTACCGTTGCCTTTACTACATTCTTAAGAATATTATACTGATTGATAAATTCCTTTCCTGTACCATATAAAACTTCAGCACGTCCTTTCCTGATAACAATCTTAAAGAATGACAGGATCATTTTATTCAGCTTATCACCAAATAAACCATCCAGTATATTCGCCTTTTTGTCAAGGCTAATGATTGGATTCTTAAGAATTGCCTGTAACTGTGGATTAGCTCTGCAGGTATCGAGAAACAGCTCAATATCTTTCTTAACCGGCTCTACAACATTCTGTTCAGCCGCCAGATCAATTAAAGCTTTTGCGTAACGCGATGCAACTTGTATTTCTGACATAATTCGATTTGTCGATTTGTTAATTTGTTATTTTACAAACAGTATGATTAACAAATTTGCTTAATTGAGTTTTACTTCTTTTAACAGATCATTAACAAGCGCCTGCTGTTTTCCCTGATCTTCGAATTGCTTGCGCAACACTTTTTCAGCGATCTCAATAGATAAGCTGGAAACCTGATTTTTAATTTCTGCCATTGCAGCAAGCTTTTGATTAGTGATCTCAATTTTTGCTTTTTCGATCAGCTTAGCCCCTTCAGATTTAGCCTGATCTTTTGCATCATTAACGATCTGATCTTTGATCTCTTTTGCTTCCTTTAAAATGCTGTCGCGCTCTAAACGGGCTTCTTTCAATAGATCTTCGTTCTCACTGATCAGCTTAGCCATTTCTGCCTTTGCCATTTCTGCCTTTGCCAAAGCATCTTCGATTGAACGCTCACGCTCATCAAGAGCCTTAACTATTGGCTTCCAGGCAAACTTGCTTAAAAGGAAAAACAGTATTAAAAAAGTAACTGTTGACCAGATGAACAAGCCCGGATCCGGAGAAACTAATGGATTTAATGCCAGTAATATCATTTGTTATATTATTTAATAAATCAAAATAATAAAATAAGGCCGGTGCCAATCGCACAAGCCTTATTTTTTTAGTTTACTTGTCCTGTTCCTAAGAACGCAACAACCACAGCGAACAATGCTACCGCTTCAACGAATGCTGCCGCGATTAACATAGCTGTTTGAATTTTAGATGCTGCTTCAGGTTGGCGAGCCATACCTTCCATAGCTTTTCCACCAATGTTTCCGATACCAATGCCTGCTCCGATTGCAGCTAATCCTGCACCAATACCAGCGATACTTCCAACGATCATAATCTGATTTTTAAATATATATTAAACAAAAAATAAATTCATATTAATGCTCAGCATGCTCTTCCACCGCCATCCCGATAAACAGGGCTGACAAAATGGTGAAAATGAATGCCTGAATAAATCCTACCACCAACTCGATCACACTGATAAACAGTACGAATGGAATTGCGATACCTGCAACGAAAACTGATTTCAGAATAAATATCAAAGAAATCAAACTTAATATCAGAATGTGGCCTGCAGTAATGTTTGCGAACAAACGAATCATTAATGCAACAGGTTTAACAAATAATCCAACGATCTCAACCGGGATCATTAATGGATATAACCACCATGGAACATGAGGTGTAAATACATGGCCCCAGTAATTCTTATTGCCATTTACAGTAGTTAAAACAAATGTACAAAGTGCCAGCATCATGGTAACAGCTATATTCCCTGTTAGATTTGCGCCTCCTGGAAAGAATGGAATCAATCCCATCAGGTTGTTTAACCAAACAAAGAAGAATACAGTTAACAGGTATGGCATAAAACCTTTGTATCTATGACCCAATTGCGGCTTGGCAATGTCATCACGTACAAACAATATAATTGGCTCAAGTATCGATTGTAAACCCTTAGGAGCTTTACCTTCGCGTTTTTTGTATGAACCGGCAATACCAATGAAAACGATCAAAAGAACCGTTACAGAGATCAATAATGAAACAACGTTCTTGGTAATTGAAATATCCAGTGGCTTTCCATTTAAAAGCTCTCCTTTTGAATCATGTGAGATATAGGTTCCATCAGCACTCTTCACATCAGAAGGATAGTAGAACTTTCCATGATAATTAACAAGCTTAGTACCGTCTGCATCTAAAATTTCAGTACCATGATCATTATGACCAAATTTATTCGAAAGGAAAGTTACAAGGCCATTATCTGTCCAAAGAATTACAGGCAATGGAATGGAAACATTTCCGAAAAAATGCCATTCGTGTGAATCAGCAATATGATGAAGAATCACTTTAGAAATATCTTCATCTTTCTCTGTTGCCTCAGCGTGTTCTGCAGTAGCAGGCACATGTGACGTATCTGCGGCTGTATGCTCCTGAGAATAGGCAGAAAAACTCAACAACGAAAATAAAACTGCATAAAACGATATGCTGAAGAATTTTTTTGAATTGAAAATATGGCTCAAATCCATTTATTATAAGGAATTTACTTAAATTTTTGGTTGCGCAAGTTACATAACAAACAATATATTTCAAACACTGTATGAAAGAAATATAGATAAAAAAAATTGATGATGAATTTTGCCGGCTCAACAGTGTTCCCGCTTATGTAAACAAAGGCTATAATCATGCAAATGAGCAGCTTAATAGTGACACTCCCAAGCAGAGCCTGACCCGAAGCCTTGTTACTGATACTCATTCTCCAATAGGCAAATAAATAGATACTGAAAGTGACGATCGAAAATATCCAGAACAAGGGCCAGAATCTTGGAATAACCAGAGCTTCATCCGGAAAATAATATTGGGCAATCAAAGGGGCAACAGCTAAAAAAGCAATAAAAAGAATGAAATAAATTATAAAACGCAGAATGCTCATGGCTTAAGTTGTTTGATCGTTTGGTAAATCGAAAGACACACACCCAAAACACAGGCAAGAGCAGTTACCCATTGTACCTTATGATCATACCATTGATCTATCTTGTATCCTAAATATGCTGATCCTCCGATTATAGCCATCATCTGGAACGCAACTCCTGTGTACTTAGCATAATTACCGAATGCCTGTCCTTCAGGGTCCTTATCATCCTTAAAATTTGGTCTATTCTCTTCCTGCCCCATTTCCGAATATTTTCAGGACAAAATTATCAAATTTAACCCTTGCCTGGTGGAAATAAATAAAAGTTCAGGAATATTATTCTGGACATAATAAGTACCCGCAATTTGATCCCTGGTTTTTAATATTCAGGCAGCTAAAAGCAACATGATTTTATAACAGAAAGAGTTTATATTTATCCGAACAAATCCATTCCGATAAAATATCTTTGCAAAGATTCTGTTATACTAATTCAAGCCTGATTAATTTGAGATCAAACATTCAAGTTATACTTCGTTTTTTATTTCTAAGCTGCACTCTTTGTCTCTGCTTTTCTTCCTGCAATTCACAAAAAGAAACTGTGGCAAGTCGTGGTATGCAGAATCTAACCGCTCATTATAATATTTTGTATAATGCAAAAGAACTTATCAATGAAAGCGAACGGAATATTCAACTGGCATATTCTGACGACTATGACCGGGTGATTCCTGTTTACAAAGAGCCAAATGAAACTATTTCCCAGTCTGAATTAAAAAAACTGGATGATGCAATACTCAAGGCCAACACCATCGCAAATCAGAAATCACTCAGCAAATACGTGGACAATGCCTATTTTCTTATTGGGAAAGCCAATCACCTGAAATCGAATTTTTATAATGCCGTTGAATTCTTTAGTTATGTATATGTTAACTACCCAAAGGAGAAAGAGATCAGGCAGGCATCGCTTGCATGGAAAACCAGATCACTCATAGCATCAGACAGGTTAGAAGAAGCTGAAGCATCGATTGATTCAGCACTTAGGTATATCAGTTCAGAAAAAAAGTCAGTAGCCGATATTTATGCAATCCGGGCGCAACTTCATATCTATGCAAAAGAAGATGCTCAGGCCATCTCATTACTGGAAAAAGCAATAAAATCAGCCGTAAATAAACAGAATAAAATACGCTGGACCTACCTTATTGCGCAGCTACAGGAAATCAATGAACAGCCGAAGGATGCTTATTTGAATTACACAAGGGTTTTAAAGAGCAATGCCCCTTTCGACATGGCCTTCAATGCAAAACTCAGTATGATCAATCTGAAAAATCAGCTTAGCGGTGATACTAGCGGCAGGACCAGGCAAATCGCTGCAATGCTGAAAGATGATAAAAACAGGGATTTTACTGATCAGATCTACTTTCAGATTGCTGATAGCTATGCAGATGCCAGCAATATTGATAAAGCCATTGAAAACTACAATTACGCTATATCAAAAAGCACAAAAAATGTGACTCAAAAAGGACTGGCATATCTAAAACTGGCAGAGATCTATTTTAAACAAACGGACTACATTAAGTCAAAAGCGTATTACGACAGTACTCTGATATCTCTCCCAACAATTTATCCCGACTATGCGCTGATAAAAAAGAAGGCAGATAATCTTGAACTTCTTGCCGATCGCCTTTCTATTATAGCCAGAGAAGATACCTTGCAGATGCTTGCCGCATTACCTGAGTCCGAAAGAAATAATAAGGTTAGTTCTCTGATCAAGCTTGAGGCCCTTAAAGCACAGGCAAGGAAAACAAACAGCCAATCAGGCGGGGCTTCTACCATCCAGATTAGCAGTACAGGAGGAGACAATAAATTTTATTTCAATAATTCCATTGCCTTAAATCAGGGTCTTGCAGATTTCAAAAAACGATGGGGAACCCGAAAATTAGAAGATAACTGGAGACGCAGTCAGAAATCGGCGAGTGATATCTCTAATGGGGTTAGTCCTTTTCAAACTCTTGATAAAGATCCCTTTCAGCAACTTACTATTGCAGAAACTGAAGCGAATCTGGATTCCCTGAAAAAATCATTCACTGAGTCTATACCACTTAGCAGCGAAATGAAATTGATTTCCGATCAAAAAATCGCTTCTGCGATGTACGATATAGCCAACTATTACCGTGAAGTATCCGCAGATACAGCCGAAGCTGTAAAAACATATGAACAATTGCTTAAACGATTTCCTGAAAATTCAAATAAACTGGCGGTCTATTATAATTTGTACAGGCTCTATCGCTTTGTAAATCCTAAGCGATCTGACGAATACAAGAATATCCTTCTGAATCAATATCCTCAATCTCCTTTTGCCAAAATCATTCTGGATCCTGAGTATAGCCAGAAAACTGATGAACAAGAGCTGGCTTTCAATCGCTTTTATAATGAAGTATATAATTTATATACAAGCAGGAACTATCCTGAAGTATTAAAATTGATTGAACAGCAAAAGATACAGGCAGGAGAAAAGAAACTGTCTGTTCAGTTAGCCTATATAGGCTCACTGGCTCTCGGACACTTACAAAAACTTGATCAGCTTGAAAGTGCATTTAAAAATATAGTCGATTCCAATCCGGATGATCAGCTAATCGTTCCGCTTGTAAAGCTGCATCTGGCATATATTGACTCGAACAGAACTACCATGTCAAACCGGGTTTTTGCATTGCTGGACAATGATTCTAAGGATAATACGTTTATTGAAGAACCAGTATTTGAACAGGTTATTGTTGCAAAACAAAACAACGAACAGAGAATTGAACCGACAATCACTATTACACCAGCCGGGCAAGAACAAGTGCCAATTTCAGAGCTGAAAAAGGAGGAAATAAAATCTGAGACCCCAGCAGCAGCTGAGTTTTTTGATCTTGAGGAATCTACCGATCACTATTTTGTTGTCAATGTTTCTGACCCCTCGGTAAATTTAAGTTCATCCCGATTTGGGATCGGACAGTTTAATAGGGTAAATTTACCTGGCACTGTCATTAAACATCAATTAAAATCTATTGCTAACCAAAATCAACTGATATTTGTTGGTCCGCTGACAGGTAAAGAGGCAGCAAAAACTTATTTTAATCAAATCAATCCCCTGATCAGGGAAATTATGAAAATACCTGCTAATAAATACAGTACCTTCTATATAAACAAGCAGAATCTTGAGAAGATCAGTGACAGGGAAACGCTTGACCGGTATGTTGAGTTTTATAAAAGGAATTATTAACAACAAAAATTTATGAATACCCCATTAACGCAGCATGAATTAAATCAATATACCATCCGGTTTTGGAAGTGGATCATTGGAATTATTGCGTTTGGAGCGATCCTGATCTTCAGTATCGGACTTGGTCTTTTTGGCAGGCTACCTGACCTGAGGGCATTAGAAAATCCTAAGAGCAATCAGGCATCAGAAGTAATATCAGATGATAATGTGGTATTAGGAACTTATTATGTACAAAATCGCTCCAATGTACGATATGATGAAATTTCACCAAATGTTATAAATGCACTAATTGCTACAGAGGACATCCGTTTTTACAACCATTCCGGCATTGATTTCAAACGGACTTTCACTGTTATTTTCTACAATCTGATCGGTAAAAGGCAGGGAGCAAGTACAATAACGCAGCAACTTGCATTAAATCTTTTTTCAAAAGAAGGTCGTTCAAAGAATTTCATAAAACGACTTGTTCAAAAATCCCAGGAGCTTATTGTTGCGGTAAAACTGGAGCGTCAGTATACAAAGGAGGAGATAATTACTATGTATCTCAATACTGTGGATTTTGGTTCTTACAATACCTTTGGAATAAAATCTGCGGCCAGAACATATTTTAGTACCACCCCCGACAAGCTTGAACCCGAACAGGCAGCTATTTTGATCGGAATGCTGAAAGGACCATCGCTTTATAACCCTCATCGTAATCCTGAACGAGCTTTGTTGCGCAGAAATACGGTCATAGAGAACATGAGTCAGGCAAATTATATCAGTGATGCTGAAGAAGAGCGTCTGAAAAAGATCCCATTAAAGCTTGCATTTAATCCTTCAGATCATAACGAAGGATCAGCACCTTACTTTAGGGCTGTATTGAAAAAAGATATTCAGCTAACCCTGGAAGAAAACTCGATATATAAAGCAGATGGTACCCCATATGACCTTGACAGAGATGGTTTAAAGATATATACAACACTGAATTCACGTATGCAGAAGTATGCAGAGCAGTCGCAGCAGGAATACCTTAAAACTCTGCAGGTACAGTTCAACAACTCCTGGAAGGGCCGCGATCCCTTTAATTTCAAAGAGGCAAAAAGCCTGATCGATCAGGGAATGCGGCGCTCAGACAGATATCAGCAATTAAAAGCAGAAGGAAAAACAGAAGAGGAGATCCTGAAGAATTTCAAGACACCTGCACAGATGAGCATTTTCAGCTGGCGAGGAGAAATTGACACCCTCATGAGGCCCCTGGATTCTATCAAATATTATAAACTGATGCTCCGTAACGCAGTTATGTCAATGGAACCGCAGACAGGTTATGTGCGGGCATGGGTTGGCGGCACTAATTATACCCATTTTAAATATGATCAGGTAAAAATGGGAACCAGGCAGGTAGGTTCTACCGCCAAGCCTTTTACATATGCAGTTGCAATAGGCAATGGGGGTTATTCGCCTTGTTATACTGTAGCGAACGAACCTGTAAGTATAGATGCTGGCGATGGTACCGTCTGGACTCCAAAAGCATACAACCCAATACCAGGTAACTTAACCCTGAAAAAGGCACTGGCAAATTCCCAGAACTATGTGACTGCCTTCATGATGAAGCAGGTAGGCCAGACAGCAGTGGCAACCCTTACAAAAAATATGGGGATTACCAGTGATGTTCCTGCAGTTCCATCAATTTGCCTGGGCTCATTTGATGCTTCAGTATATGATATGGTAGGCGCTTATTCTGTTTTTGTAAACCATGGAGTATGGACAGAACCTATCTATCTTCTACGCATAGAGGATAAGAACGGAAACGTAATTTACGAACGCAGACCCAAGATCAAAGTTGTGCTGGATGAACAAACTGCCTATGTGATGACTGATATGTTGAAGGCAGTGGTTAAAGAAGGTACAGGAGTGCGATTAGGATGGAAATACAAACTGACCAACCCGATAGGGGGCAAAACAGGCACTACGCAGAATAATTCTGACGGCTGGTTCATGGGAATTACTCCCGAACTGGTCACAGGAGTATGGACCGGTGCTGAAGACAGAGCGATACATTTCAGTTCAACCAATTTTGGAGAAGGAGCCAATACAGCACTTCCAATATTTGCGCTGTACATGCAAAAGGTGTATTCAGATCCAACTTTAAAATATTCCAAAGGTGATTTCCCCCTTCCAAAGGGTGGCATAACAACCACACTCGATTGTGGGGCATATTCACAGCAGCAAGCCGGAGAGTCTGAACTCGATAAGAAGCTTGGTTTTTAATCAGGAGGAAAAGCCCTTATCTGACATTAGCCCCAATGAAAAAATTTGATTACCGATCCGACTTAAAGAATATACCCCAAAAACCCGGGGTGTATCAGTTTTGGTCTGAATCTGAAGAACTGATATACATTGGCAAGGCAAAAAATCTCAAGAACAGAGTTTCTTCCTACTTCAACAAAGACAATTTCCGGATAAATGCCAAGACCAGAGTCCTGGTAAGCAAGGTCAAAAAGGTAACGTTTACCATTGTTGATACAGAGATCGATGCCTGGTTATTGGAAAACAGTCTGATAAAAAAACACCAGCCGAGGTATAATATCTTATTAAAGGATGATAAAACCTATCCCTGGATCATTATCAAAAATGAAAAATTTCCACGCATCTTCTGGACCAGAAAGATCATAAGAGACGGATCAACCTATTTTGGACCCTATGCATCAGTAAGCATGATGCATACTATACTTGGGATGATCAAAGAAATATACCCTTTAAGAACATGTAGTCTGCCCCTTTCTCCGGAAAATATCAATGCAGGGAAATTCAGGGTTTGCCTTGAATATCAGATAGGAAATTGTAAGGGCCCTTGTCAGGCTTATCAAAAAGAGGAAGACTATGATCAGAGCATTTCAGAAATTAAAGATATCCTGAATGGAAAAACTGGTGCAGTGATCAAACGGCTTAAGAAGCAACTGGATGATTCAGTTGCAGAGCTAAATTTTGAACTGTCACACAGACTAAAATCCAAGTACGATCTTCTTGATCGTTACCAGAGTAAATCAACTATCGTTAATTCATCTATTACCGATGTAGACGTTTTCAGCATTGCTACTGACGAAAAGCACGCATTTGTTAACTTCCTGAAAGTAATGAATGGTACCGTTATTCAAACCCAGACCCTGGAGATGAAAAAACGATTGGATGAAAGTGACGAAGAACTCTTAAGCATTGCCATTACTGAATTCAGGACAAGGTTTGACAGCCATTCGAAAGAGATCATTGTACCATTTGATATCGATCTTCCTGACTCAGGAATCAAATTTACAGTTCCTAAACTGGGTGAGAAGAAAAAGCTGCTGGAGCTATCCCAAAAGAACGTGCTATTCTTCAAACGCGAAAAGTTGGATCAGTATGAGAAGTTAAATCCTGAACTAAGGACTGGTCGTCTTCTGGAACTGATGAAGAAGGATCTGCGTCTTAACCAGTTGCCAAGACATATCGAATGTTTTGATAATTCCAATTTTCAAGGAAAATTTCCTGTTTCAGCGATTGTAGTTTTTAAGGATGCGAAACCTTCGAAGAAAGATTACCGGCATTTTAATGTTAAAACAGTTGAAGGTCCCGATGATTTTGCCACCATGGAGGAGGCTGTATTCAGAAGATATCGCAGAATGCTGGATGAAGAACAAACACTCCCACAGTTAATTATCATTGATGGTGGAAAAGGACAACTTTCATCTGCGATAAAGAGTCTTAAGAAATTGGGAATTGAGAAGGAGGTCACGATCATTGGAATTGCCAAACGCCTGGAGGAGATCTATTATCCTGGGGACCAATATCCTATGTACCTGGATAAAAAATCAGAAACCTTAAAGATTATACAACAGCTCAGGGATGAAGCCCACCGCTTTGGTATTACTTTCCACAGAAAGAAACGAAATAAGGCCACTTTAGCAACAGAACTAGAAAATGTACCCGGCGTTGGCAGAACAACAGCAGAAAAGCTCTTAAGGCATTTCAAATCTGTAAAAAAGATAAAGGAATCAACAGAAGCAGAATTGCTTGAGGTATTAAACAAGAGTCAGACAGTTTCGCTCCTAACCTATTTTAAACAATAAAGCCGGCATGAAAATAAATTCTGCCGGCCTTATTTAATATTTTGTCAGTCTATGATCAGAATGACCAAAGATCATGTTCAAAGTCCATCAACGCCTTCTTAACCCTCTCTGATTCATATAAGCGATCTATTCCGAGAGCATAATCCTTAATACGGAGATCCTCAGGATTAGATTCTTTTACTATATAGCTTGAGAAGACACGTTTCATGAAAATATCATCATAACTCAAGCCTGTTGCATCATTACTACGGTTAACAACAGCTTTGGTAACTAAAAGATGACGCACTTCAGGGAAGTAGATCCAGAATGCAGGCTGCTCATCAAAAGCTTGTCCCGCAGCAGAAATACGAACCATTGGTGCAATACCTACAATTCGGGGTTCAAATACCGAACGCTGCTTATCAAAGATCCAGTCCTCTTTAATACGGAATTTAACAATACTATCCGGATTAAATTCACCAGCTGTAACTACTGTACCTGTTTGATTTCCATCCTTATCGAAAATAGGAACCAACACACTATCAGCAAATCTTGCCATCGCTTCCTCTGCTTTCAAAACAACAGAAAACTCATCACCATTCACATCATCCTTTGTACTGCTTGCATCGTATGCTGTTAGCTCACCTGCCTGTATTGCATCTGTAAGAATGGTAATCAACCTCGACTTAGGAGAAGCAAAGATCATATTTACCTTATCGCGAAGATCAATTTCTCTCCATACCCGCTTACTGAACATTACGTCAGATTCTCTTAAACTCGCATAGGGTGATACCCTGGCATTCAGAATATTGGTCTTTTGATAAAATCCATCAACAGGCCTTTCTGCTGGCTTTGGTTTGGTGTCATTATTTAAATTAGGAGCCTGAGCACTCAAACGTAGAGTACCGGCTATCAGGATCAAGGCAAAAAATATTTTTTTCATACCAATTAATTTGCTTTAAACGCCATTGGGTCAAGTTGCCTTTGGGTTCCATCCGGACCAACAGCAACAATATCATCAAAAATCACCCGGGTTCCAGGAGTTACTGCGGCAATTGCAGCACGCATTTGCGGGCTAAAAGAATTACCGGTGGCCTGCAGTACTACAACGTCTGCACGTGGCCTTGCAATAACCAAACTAAATCTGGTAACCGCAAATTTCGCATCAAAATCAAACTGATCAAGAATAGCGAATATTGATCCCTGCGATTTTATTATAACAGAACTAAGGCTTCCTCCAGTTTTACCCGCAAATTTCGCTTTAGGATCAGGGATACGTTTAACCCGGAAATCACTTGAACCAATATTTTGAACTTTCCCATTGATATTTGCTGAGACATTTACCTTAGCAACAGATCCCGGAGAAGTAACGTTAACAGTATACTTACCATTGGAACCGGAAATAGAACCACCGCTAATTGTTACAGACAAATTCTCCTTTGGAATACCAGGCGCTGAAACAGAAACAGGATTCGGTACTCCAACATAAAACACATTCATCTTATCAGGTGAAACAACCACTGAAGGTCGGGAAACCTGGTATTTTTGTTCCGGGGTAGTATAGGTCTTTATTGAACCATCTGTTTGTTTCACACGAACAGTACCGATCCAGCTAAAAATACCCTCCTTACCTGTATTAACAGAATAAATACCTTTACCGTCTTTTATTTGAAGTCTTGAACCTCCAACTGTTATATCCGGACTGGATTTTGAGTCTGATGCAGTCAGGAATACTTCAGCAGTATAAGACTGACCCGCAATCAAATATGATGTAGGTGCAACTGCTACAGCCGAAAACTGATCGAGATTAACAACTGCAATATCCATTTTTCCAAGTATCCGCTTAACAATTTCTGATTCCGCATTCTTTGTATCTGCCTGAATCTTTGCCAATGCAGTTAGTGCCGCTGTAAGTGGAATACCATCTCCAAAATTAGATTGCTCCCAGCTCCTTTTTATCCCACCGCGATTTGGCGGATCTTTTGCTTCGAGTGAAAAACTAATACTTTTACGTTCCTTTTCGTCAAGAAGATCAAGTAATTTACTCCGGGTATCGTTTATCTTTTTCTTAAGCTCAGTGGCACGATTTTCATTGATCATTAACCGCGGAGAAATATCAAGATTATCTCTTTTACTAATATCTCCTGTTGCTTCATTGTACCCTCCACCTTCTTTTTCAAAAAGCTTTTTCAGTTCTGCTACATATATCTCAAGCTCATTGGTATATGAACTGGCTAATTTAGCCTTATCATAAATAGGTTTGGCTCTGGCAGGTTCATCCCTGAGTTTAGTGGCCTCAAATGAAGCATAGGTTGCATCAACACCACTTTGAACATTCTGGGTTGAAGCATTCAGACTATCCGTTAAATTTTTGAAAGCTTCCAAGATTGAATCACTGACATTCAGTGCTACCAAACCAAGTAAAACAAGGTAAAGTATTCCAATCATTTTCTGCCTTGGGGTTTGTTTACCTCCAGCCATGCAATTTTATTTAAAAATTTAAAGATTTATAATACTTATTCAAACAATTAAGATCTGTTAGGCTGATTCATGGCTGATAACATATTACCATATATCGCATTTAAGGATGATAAGTTCTTAGCTAACTTGCCTACTTCGTCTTTAAACTGTTTTGAGTCTTCCATTGACTCATTGAAATTTTGCATAGTCAATGAAAGATTCTGATAAAACTTATTCATTGATTTTAAATGGGCGCTGGAATCCTGTAATTCTAATTCATAAACTGCATTTAAGGCTGAAATATTTTTAGCTAGAGAGTTTACCTGATCGTGGTAAGATCTTGAATCAATATTAGTTTCACCCATTTCTTTTAAGCTGGCTGTTGCTTTCTCGAATGCTTGATTTAGAGTATCAAAACTTCCGGAAGCAGTTTTTACTTTGGCAGCAAGCTCAGTAGTGGCACTTGCTGTATCTGCTATACCAGATATTGCAGATACTTTATCTCCGAATGTGCGTAAACCAGTTCCAAGACTTTCGATAAGCTCGGGACCAATTTTAGCATCTGTCAACATTTTATCCAATGCAGCAGTTGAAGAAGCAGAGCTACTTCCGGATGAGCGGGATACTTCACCCTTATATTCCTCATCAAGCTCGGGATAGACCTTGGTCCAGTCTGGTTCTGTAGGCTCTGACTGAAAACCCAAAACAAAAAACAAAAGTGCTTCTGTTATTAATCCAATAGCAATCATATATTCACCACCTTTCCAATGAAGGATTTTGAACATCAGACCTACAATTACAATGGAAGCACCCCAGGAAATTAAGGTATTGATACCTAGCTTGAATTTTTTCTTTTGAGCCATAATACTATTTACGAATTTTAAGAGAGGAAATTTTAAATTTTAGAGCTTATCTTTTATATCACGACCCTGATATTTGGTAATGCAACGAAATCCGATATAAGATTTTGAAGTGTCCTGATATTCGAAGCTGCTTGCTGAATTCTGAAGGAAATAACCAATATCCTTCCAGGAGCCTCCGCGAATGACTTTACGCTTCAAAACCTCAGGATCATCTGATTTAGCCTCATAGCTGAATGTTGGATTCATATCATGAGTGAATGTTGATGAGGATTCATCAAATGCTGAAGAAGTCCATTCTGCTACATTTCCGGCCATATTATATAAACCATAATCATTTGGATAATAAGCTTTTACATTCACAGTGAATGGTCCGCCATCATCAATATAATTACCACGTCCGGGCTTGAAATTAGCCATCAGACAACCTTTTGCATTTCTTATATAAGGGCCTCCCCATGGGAAAGTTGTACCTACCCTGCCACCACGTGCAGCATATTCAAATTCTGCCTCAGTAGGAAGTTCATAATCGGCTCTCTTTGGAAGACGACGACTATCTTTGTATGCTTCGTTGAATCGAGTTCTCCAAACAGTGAAGGCACGCGCCTGACGCCAGTTTACACCAACTACAGGATAATTAGCGTAAGCAGGGTGCGAGAAATAGCCCTTAACCATTGGCTCATTCTGTGCATAAGCAAAGTCAGATAACCAAACAAGAGTATCAGGGTAAACACCGACAGTATCTCTGAGAATGAAATCAGATCGCTTTGCAGTCATATTATTTCTGTTGTTTGCTGCTTCCCTTAACCTCATGATCGCGAAATTATATTTCAGTAACCTTACATCAATTTCATTCCGATCGAACACTCTGTCTTCTCCCTGATAGTACATGGCCTGAAGCTTCGGTCCATTAGCTGAAGCACCTTTTCCCTTTTTTCCACCCCATATGGCACTTCCGTTTCCAACTTTTTTCCAGTTGATATATTTTTTACCTGCATCATTGGGATCTACCTGACCCTTTGGTTTAAGATAATATTGATCATCCTGAAGATAAGTGGAAATGGCAATTGAATCACGGACCCAGTTCACAAACTGACGGTATTCCTTATTGCTGATCTCAGTTTCATCCATGTAAAAAGCCTGAACAGTAACCTGCTTATTCTGTGAGATCTGAGCAAAAGTAATATCCTGGTCAGTCTGACCCATAATAAAGGTCCCGGCAGGAATGTAAACCATGCCAAAAGGAACCTCATTGTTCTTAAACTTCTTAGTTGCAACACCAACCAACTCACCATTGGTCCCACCTTTACCACAGCCAGTGCCTATTATGACCAAAGCTGCAAGAGCGATAAAGTATATTTTTCTCATTTTAAACAATTCCAGTTTTGCATTCCCTCAACAAAATAATTTCGAATATAATAAAATTCATTATACTATATACGATAAAACTAATCCATCTGCGTTCAAACACAATATTTCATAGAGAAGCAAGCTTATCAATGTAATTAAATGATTATTAGAACGTCAAATTAATGCATCTATTTTCGATACAGCAAAATATTTCAATAATACGTTCAAATTCAACTAAAGGTTGCTGAAATTTTAATTATAAATTTCCATGAAACCTTATCTGCGCTGTAAATCACTTGTTTACCTGTTTGATATATTGTTCCAGAGCCATGGTCATACTTGGTGCCTCAGGCGTTGGTGCAGGGATATTCAGGACTAATTTATGTTCAAGTACCGCTTTATGTGTACTGGCCCCAAAAGCAGCAATACGGGTAAAATTTTGTTTAAAATCAGGGAAATTTATAAACAGAGAGTTGATACTGCTTGGGCTAAAAAATGCGATCACGTCATAGAACACCTCAGCAAGATCTGACAGATCACTGCATACAGTATGAAATAGCACGGCAGTTTTGAAGTCATATCCATTATCATTCAGAAATTTTTGAGTTTCTTCAGCAGCTACATCCGAACATGGGTAAAGAAATTTTTCTGCGGTATGCTTTTTCAAGACCTCAGCAAGGTCAATTGCTGTTTGTTTCCCGAAAAATATCTTTCTCTTCCGGTATTGAATATACTTCTGAAGATAGAGAGCGATAGTTTCAGAAATACAAAAGTATTTCATGTCGGCAGGGACATCAAAACGTATCTCTTCACATATTCTGAAAAAGTGGTCCACAGCATTTTTGCTGGTAAAAATAACAGCCGTAAAATCTGCTAAATTGATTTTTTCCTTCCTGAATTCTTTTGCTGGCACACCCTCAACATGAATAAAAGATCTGAAATCAATTTTTAGATTGTATTTCTTTGCCAATTCAAAATATGGCGACTTATCGGAATCCGGCTTTGGTAACGTAACCAAGATGCTTTTTACTTTCCTTGGTTTCTCTGTTGAAGGTACTTGCATATTTGTCATGGGGCTTAATACCCAAGTGCTTTAAATAGGATAATTAAAGGACAGAATTCGAGGGCACAAAGATAAATAATTAAATATACTTTAGGAAACTTGTAATTCGATAAAATATTAGCCCCAGCCCGAAGAAATTGGAGGACAAAAATTACAATGAGCATTGCTATTCCAATATAGCTGTAAATAACTGCGAAACGATAGCTTGTAAGGCTAAATGCAATAACTACTGGCAGGAATAAAATGGCCGCATTAAAATAACTAAGGTATAAAACTGACACATATTCCCTAACCAATCGTTTCACATCAAATAAAAATCCTAATATCCGGAGAGCAATAATTTTCAACGTAAATAATCCAACTACAACAGCTGATAAGTATATAAATAATTCAAAACCTTCTGCCGGATAAGATATTTCAAGATACTTTCCTGATAAATAAAGATAAAGACCTGTGATCAGCCCAAATAAAAGGTAAAGAAATACAAATGGCCAGGAACTAAATAAGGTATCTTCCTTATTGATCTTGCTTAAGGTCTGATTACTATAAAAGGCATGGATTATTGTATTCAGCTCTGCAGGAAAAAAGAATCTGATCAGTGCAAAAAACAAGACAAGAAACAATACCACCACAATGACCCATGTTTCTCTGTACGGCCTTGGACTTCCCTCATCATACCGGACGGATTTCTTCTGAAATTTTCCAGCCCAGGAACGAAAGTCAAGATTTTCAACTTTATAGAGTGAAATAAGACTATCCAGAAAGCGGTTAGGCCTTTCAGGATCAGGAGCCTTTATCCATACCGTTGAAAGTGAATCTTTAATAGACTTTAGTGAATCTCTATAGTTCTGCCTCTGTACTAAAGCTGCAGAATCCAGCCATCTGTTGGACACGCGATAATTTACCTGACCGGAATTTAATTTACTACTGTCAACTTGTCCGGAAACAAGTGGATTAATTAGAAACATTATCAGTATTAAACCGAAAAACCGCTTTATCATCCTTGGCTAAAATCCATTACACCGGATAAACTCCAGTTTATCAAATTTCAGCTTTTTTATGGTTGTTTCCTAAAATCTTTTTGAATTCAGGATTTACATACAATCATTCTTGATCCTATTGAACTTTTTAAAATTGTGACAAAGAATAAATACTAGGATATTGATTCAGAAAAGAATATCATTCTTTAAATCTCATGTTATTTTGAATATTATTCTATTTTATATATTTTTACCGAATAATGCATCAGAAAGAGCACATATCCGATAAAATAGATCTTGAAATTCTAAGCTTAATGCAGGAAAATTCCAGGATATCTAATGCCGATATTGCGCGGGTATTAAATATGGCTCCTTCTGCGGTGCTTGAGCGGGTAAAAAAACTGGAACAAAAAAATATCATACTTCAGTATACAACCCGGCTAAATCCGCTTGCTCTAAATCAAAACCTGCTTGCTTATGTTTATGTAAAAGCAAGTAATGGAATTGGGATTAGCAATACGGCAATTGAACTAGCAAAGATCGCAGAGGTACAGGAAGTTCATCAGATTGCAGGAGATGATTGTTTTATCGTTAAGATCCGCACCACTGATTCAGCTTCACTGTTGGATCTGTTGAGGAACACCATGAGCAAAATTCCTGATATAGTTATCACCAAAACTACCCTGGTTCTTGAAACTATCAAAGAACAGCAACAGTTAGTTATTCATCAATAATAGAATGTCTGCCACCGAAAACAAATCCGCCTCACCCTTAATGGTTATCCTTGCCTTTGCAATAGTTTATATTGTATGGGGCTCGACCTATTTCTTTATTCAGATGGCTGTTAAAGGATTTCCACCATTTATTCTGGGTGCCTTACGTTTTATATTAGCTGGCTTACTCATGGCGGGCTGGTGTATTATAAGAGGTGAAAAACTATTTGCGATACGCGGTATCAAACATGCTGCTATAAGTGGGATACTGCTTCTTTTTTTCGGAAACGGAATCATTATCTGGGTAGAACAAAGTATGCCAAGTGCAATGGTTGCCATCACAGTTTCATCAGCACCTTTATGGTTTGTATTGCTAGATAAACCCAAATGGTCTGAGAATTTCAGAAGTAAATCTATCATCGCAGGAATGCTTATCGGCCTTGCCGGTGTCATCTTACTTTTTAGTGAACAAATTTCACAGATCTTTTCAATGCCGGAAAGTACGCCTGTAAAAATGAGCAGCATGGTACTTTTGCTATTTGCAGCTATTGCATGGGCCGGGGGCTCACTCTATTCAAAATACAGATCTGCCGAAGGCTCGATCATAGTTACAACAACCTGGCAAATAATGGCTGCAGGAATTGCCTTTATCCCAGGTATCCTGATCCGTGACGAATTTAGCGGCTTTCATTGGCAGGAGGTTCCCTCCGATTCATGGATCGCCCTTGTCTATCTGGTGATCATGGGCTCTGTTGCCGGATTCAGCGCTTACGTTTGGCTTCTCCAGGTGCGAACTGCCATGCAGGTTAGTACATATGCTTATGTAAACCCTGTTGTAGCAGTGCTGCTTGGAGTATTTTTCGCGAATGAAAAAATTACTGCAATTCAGATAGCGGGACTAATAATAATTCTGGGAAGTGTGTTACTAATCAATATGGCAAGGTACAGAAGGGAAAAATTGGCAGATAGAATAAAAAATTCTTAACCATTGCCTAATAATTAACCCTGCTGGGATTTGTTGTAGATTTGTAAAATGGCCGGAATTTATCTGCACATCCCTTTCTGTAAAAAAGCCTGTCACTATTGCGATTTCCATTTTAGCACATCGCCTCAGTACAAAGACCAAATGCTCAAAGCATTAAGGCATGAAATTATTTTAAGAAAGAATTATTTAGCCGGAGAAAAAGTTGAAACGATCTACTTCGGTGGTGGTACTCCATCCTTACTCAGCGCCGATGAAATACAAACCCTGATCGGAGAAATAACCGAGCTTTTTGAAGTTTCTCCAACTGCTGAGGTCACCCTTGAAGCTAATCCTGATGATCTGAATCCTCAAAAAGTAAAAGAGCTCCGCCAAACCCTGATCAACCGTTTCAGCATTGGTGTGCAATCATTTTTTGAAGAGGATCTTAAATGGATGAACCGTGCTCATTCTGCCGGGGAAGCTCAAAGCTCCATAAAAAGAGTCCAGGATGCAGGTTTTGAAAATATTACAGCCGATCTGATTTACGGATATCCCCTGCTTAGCAAACCTAAATGGGAGCATAATATTCAGCAGCTTATTGAATTGCATATCCCCCACATCTCATCTTATTCCATGACAGTGGAGCCCGCAACAGCTTTATCATCTTTTATTAAAAAGGGCGAGCAAAAGCCCATGGATGAAGGCCAGAGTGCTGCTCAGTTCCTCATTCTGATGGAACAACTTATAGAGGCTGGTTTCGACCATTATGAAATATCAAACTTTGCAAAGCCGGGTTTATACTCTAAACATAATTCTAACTATTGGGAAGGAGTGCCTTACCTGGGAATCGGGCCATCAGCTCATTCATTTAATGGGGAAAGCAGGCAGTGGAATATTTCAAATAATTCCAAATACATTGACCAGATTGAGCTGAAAAAGATCCCTGCAGAAATAGAAGTTCTAAGTATCGAAAACCGCATCAATGAATATATAATGACTTCCCTGCGGACAAGTAAAGGAATGAATTTAAACAAGATTACTGAACGCTTCGGCTCAGACTATTCAAACGAGATAAAGGATGGACTTGAACCTTTCATAGATAAAAGCTGGATTAATTTAAAGGATCATATCGTTACATTAACAACTGATGGGAAACTCTTTGCTGACCATATTGCCTCAGAACTATTTATAAATACCTAAAATTCTATGGAGATCAGGAACAAAGTTGTATGGATAACAGGCGCATCAAGCGGAATAGGTGAAGCCCTTACCTACAAACTCAATGAATTGGGTGCTAAACTCATAATCTCTTCAAGAAACAGAGAATCCTTATATCTGGTAAAAAGCAAGTGTAAGGTCAATCCTCTGGATGTACATGTACTTCCTCTGGATCTTGAGAATACAGACTCATTGAAAGAGGTCACAGCCTCGGCAATCAAAATTTTTAACAAAGTCGATATTATCATCCATTCCGGTGGTGTTAGCCAGCGTTCACTTGCACTTGAAACTGATCTGGATGTTGCACAAAGGATCATGAATATCAACTTTTGGGGAACTGTGGCACTTACTCAAAACATTTTACCTTCTATGCTTTCTAATAATAGCGGACATATTGTTATCATAAGTAGTCTGGTTGGGAAATTCGGAACAAAATTTCGCTCGGCCTATTCAGCATCCAAACATGCTTTACATGGGTATTTCGATTCCTTGCGAACAGAAATAAACCCTGAAATAAAGATCAGCATCATTTGCCCCGGATTCATTAAAACCAACGTCACGATCAATGCATTAACCGCAGATGGCACAAAACAGAACAGCATGGATGATGCTCAGGCCAATGGTATGCCTGCAGATAGGTGTGCTATCGAGATAATAAAGGCAATTCGATCAGGAAAGGAAGAAGTTTATATAGGTGGAAAAGAAAAGTATGCGGTGTTGCTAAAAAGATTTTTGCCAGGCATCTTTTCAAAAATTGTACGAACAGCCAAAGTAACCTGATCAATTAACTTGAATGGTCGGCAATTACCTTCCATTTTCCGCTGATCTTTTTTACAAGCAAGGTAAAATATCCTTTTGGATCATCCTTTTCCCTCTTCAAATGCCAGGCACCAAGCACAAATGCATGATCAGCGGATATCATTCTTATTTCTTTGATATCAAAGCTTAAATAACCCATCGCTGATTTGTCGGGGTAACTCTTTATATAATTATTGAGGATAACATTCCATCCGTATTCAGGTCCACTATTTCCAACAAAAAGCAATGAATCTGACTGGGTATATCCCTGCATATATTCTTTAATATCTCCTTTGTTCCAGGCCTGCCTTTGGTCTTCAAGAAGTGTAAGAATTAAGTCCTTTTGACTCTTCTGAGCATACAGATTGTGTACTGACAATAGAAATAACAGGAAAATAAATGGTTTCTTCATGTCTAAAAATAAAGGTTTAAAAGGACATTTATGTAATTTCTGAAAATAGCAAGATCAGGAAAAATCCGACCATAGCTTTATTTGACACATCCCTAACATTATTAGCCGTTTAAACCTTTAACTTTGATCTTTGTTAAATAAAAGTGATCAAGCCACATGCGAGGACATGCATTTTCAAAATTTATTCCGAATGAGCTTCCAAAAGGGGGTTTTGATGAATTATTGAAGCTATTTCTCGAACTGCTCAATTACACATCCGGCGATGCGAATGAAGCTATTGCCTGGTTAAACGAACTTGACAAACAGTACAAACTCACTACCGATGAGTATGGTATGGGTGATTTCATCGAAGACCTTAAAAAGAAAGGTTATTTAGGTGATGACGACAAAAACCCAGGAGGATTTAAAATAACTGCAAAAACTGAACAAAGCATTCGCCAATCAGCACTTGAAGAAATTTTCGGTCAACTGAAAAGATCAGGAAAAGGGGGGCACAACACTAATATTTCAGGTATTGGCGAGGAGAAAAATGCAGACAGAAGAGAGTATCAGTTTGGCGACAGTGTTGACCAGATCGATATGACTGCCTCCATACACAATGCACAGATCAATCATGGAATAGGTGATTTCTCAATGACTGAAAGAGATCTTGAAGTTGAGGAAAAGGATTTTAAAACCATCACATCTACGGTACTGATGATCGATATTTCTCATTCGATGATCTTATACGGTGAAGATAGAATTACCCCTGCAAAAAAAGTGGCTATGGCCCTTGCAGAACTGATCAGAACCAAATATCCAAAAGACACATTAGATATTGTAGTATTTGGAAATGATGCCTGGACCATTACTGTCAAAGAACTACCTTATTTACAGGTAGGGCCTTATTATACGAATACCTATGCTGGTCTGGAGCTTGCTGTCGACTTGTTAAGGAGACGAAAAACTCATAACAAGCAGATCTTTATGATCACAGACGGCAAACCCACCTGTTTAAAGGAGGGAAATAAATACTATAAGAACAGTGTAGGCCTGGATCGTAAAGTGGTGAATAAAACCCTGAATATGGCTGCACAATGTAAACGGCTCAGTATACCCATAACTACTTTCATGATAGCACAAGACCCTTATTTACAGCAGTTTGTGAGGCAGTTTACTGAAATAAACGGAGGCAGGGCATTTTATAGCTCACTGAAAGGATTGGGTGAATATATTTTTGAAGATTACATTAAGAACAGAAGAAGAACAATTAGATAGAATTTCGATATATGAATTTGTTGCAGATAAAAACACTTAAAGAACTCCGTGAATCCGGATATGTTTCCCGTTCAGTTAAAGAAGAGCTGCGCGAGAATCTTATCAGAGAGCTGAAAAATAAAAATACCGTTATGGAAGGTATCATAGGCTATGAGGACACCGTTATTCCTGACCTGCAGACGGCCATTTTATCTCAGCATAATATTTTGCTTTTAGGTTTACGCGGACAAGCAAAAACGCGTATCGCACGCTTAATGATCAATTTATTGGATGAATATGTTCCATACATTGAAGGTTCTGAATTATTTGAAGATCCATTAAATCCTATATCCTGGTTCGGACATCATATTTTAGAAATCAAAGGAGAAGATACTCCTGTTGCCTGGCTGCATCGCTCTGACCGTTATACAGAAAAACTGGCAACTCCTGATGTTACAGTGGCCGACCTGATTGGCGATGTCGACCCCATCAAAGCAGCAACACTAAAATTAACGTATTCGGATGAGAGGGTAATCCATTTCGGACTCATTCCTCGTGCTCACAGAGGAATTTTCGTGATCAATGAACTTCCCGATCTTCAGGCTCGTATTCAGGTTGCTCTGTTTAACATTCTCCAGGAAAAAGACATACAGATCAGAGGCTTTAAACTTCGCTTACCATTAGATATTCAGTTCGTTTTTACGGCAAACCCGGAAGATTACACGAACAGAGGCTCTATTGTAACACCTTTAAAGGACAGGATAGAAAGTCAGATATTGACCCATTACCCTCGCAGCATTGATATTTCAAGAAAAATCACCCAACAGGAAGCCAGAATAACTACTTCACAGCGCTCAAGTATTGAAGCTGATGGATTGGTAAAAGACCTGGTAGAACAAATTGCATTTGAAGCCCGTGATTCTGAATATATCGACAAAAAATCAGGTGTTTCGGCCAGGCTTACCATATCTGCTTATGAGAATCTTATCAGCAATGCAGAAAGAAGAATGCTACTGAATGACGAAGAAAGCACCTTTGTTAGGATTTCAGATTTTCTGGGAGTGATCCCGGCAATAACCGGAAAGATCGAGTTGGTTTATGAGGGTGAGCTGGAAGGTCCAAGTAAAGTTGCAAACATTCTATTAGGAAAGGCTATAAAAACTCTGATGATCACCTATTTTCCTGATCCGGAAAAATTAAAAAAAGCCAAATCTACTAACCCTTACGCTGATATCATCAACTGGTTCGCGGCAGGAAATACGATTAGCCTGGTTGATGACCTGTCCTTAGAAGAGTATAAAAAGTCATTGGAATCTGTCCCGGGCTTAAAAAATGTAATAAAACAGTTCCATCCTCGTCTAAGTGAGAACCAGAAAGTATTACTGATGGAATTCCTGTTGCATGGATTGGCTGAATTCTCTTTGATAAACAAATCTTTTCTGGATAAAGGCTTCAGCTTTGCAGATATGTTCAATAGCTTATTCAGTCCGGAGTTTGAAGATGATGAAGACGAGGATTATAATGATGATAAGGGGCGATATTAAGCACCCATTTTCATAGAATAAAAACAACAATTACAATTAATGGCAAATCGGATTTTGGGATTAATAATAATCAGCATACTGCTGATTATCATTGATATATATATTTACAGGGCTGTTCGGTCGGTTAGCTGGAAATGGAAGAATAACAAATACTTATCATTTACTTATATCTGGTGGGGCTATACCTTTTTACTGATAATAGGAGTATTTATCAGTATATTTTTTAATATTAAATTTCTCCTTCGATCCATCATATTGGTCGTCTTCTTTCTGACCTTTGTATCCAAAATATTTATACTTCCTTTTTTAATCACTGATGACCTTCGGAGGGGATTTATATGGATCAAAAGAAAGTTTAAAAGCAGAACTCGTGATGAGAAAAATGGGGATAAAATTAAGCAGGAAGCTATTCCCAGATCAGAATTTTTAATAAAAGCCGGAACACTTATTGCCGCATTACCGTTGGCATCTTTAACATATGGAGTTGTTTCCAGTGCGTATGACTATCGTATAAAACGAAAAACACTTTTTTTACCTAACCTTCCAAAAGCCTTTGATGGAATTACATTGGGACAGCTGTCTGACATCCATTCAGGAAGTTTCTATGATAGTAAGGCTGTACTTGGTGGAGTTGAAATGTTACTCAAAGAGAAACCTGACCTGATATTTTTCACAGGTGATCTGGTGAACAATTTAGCCTCAGAAATGAGGGATTATCAGGATATATTTTCAAAAGTAAAAGCTCCCCTGGGAGTTTACTCTGTTCTGGGAAATCATGATTACGGAGATTATTTATTCGGACAGGGTGGATCAAGTGCAAAATCTAAAAACCTGGCTGATGTTAAGATAACTCATAAGAACATGGGTTGGGATCTTCTGCTAAACGAGAACAGAAGAATAAAAATAGAAGGTGAAGAAATTGCAGTTCTCGGCATTGAAAACTGGGGGGTTGGGAGATTTGCAAAATACGGACAGATGGATAAGGCTATCAAAAATACAGATGATGTTCCGGTTAAACTACTTTTGTCGCATGACCCATCTCACTGGAGGGCTCAGGTACTTCCTGAATATCCTCAGATCGATGCCATGTTTAGCGGACACACCCATGGTATGCAATTTGGTATAGTTACAGAGAAATTTCAATGGAGTCCTGCGCAATATGTATATAAAGAATGGGCAGGACATTATAAGGATGGTGCTCAGCAATTGTACGTGAACGTTGGATACGGCTTCCTTGGCTATCCCGGACGCGTAGGAATGTTACCTGAAATTACGATATTTGAATTACGACGGGGCGATTCATGATCTGATCCCGGGTTCAAATATGAACAAATACCTTAGGCAAACTCTGGATTTTCTGTTATTCAGCAATATTTTCATTGCTATGTGCGCAGTTTCTCAGGGCATGGTTACTTATTGGCTCTTACAGGTAAAACCTCATGAGTATGTACTGGGGCTCTTATTCTGTTCCACACTGGCCCTCTATAATTTCAGTATTCTGATATCAAAACCCGACAAACCAGAGAATTCCGGATTTCGAAGAGTCAGATGGATATTTTCTCATTACCGGCTGATGATCACCCTGACAATCATTTCAGTTGTCGCAATAATCCCATTAAGTTTCTTTCTTAGTACATCATCCAGAATACTGCTGATAGGTTTAGGCTTAATTTCTGTTGCCTATAACCTACCCATTTTCACTATTCATGATAAACGATTTGGTCTGCGCAATATTCCGGGAGTCAAGCTGTTCATCATCGCCATGGTTTGGGCAGGAAGCTGTGTCCTCCTTCCAATTCTTGAAATAGATGGCAATAATGCTGCGTCAATTACAATAAATGAAACGATACTCTTATTTTCAAAGCGATTTCTTTTCATTGCAGCTATTACTGTTCCATTTGATATACGAGACCTCTTTCAGGATAAAAGCAATGAGCTAAAAACTATACCTGTGATTCTTGGTGAAAAGAAATCATTATTGATATGTCAGGGATTACTGGCGGCCTATATGTTTTTGTTATTTACCCTTACTGAAAAGATTGATAAAGATTTCTTCGCACTTAGCCTGACCATTATTTTATCAGGTTGGCTTATATTCAAATCGAAATGGAAGAAAAATGAATATTATTACTTTCTTTTTCTGGATGGAACAATGATCCTCCAATTTATTATGCTGCTTTTATTCAGTACTATTCCATTATGAAACCTGCATGAGCTTACCGCTCACAAACCGGAATGAATAAGCTCATGCAAGCTTCATAACCATTAAAAAACAAATTATATTCTGATGAAAAACATCAATATTATTTCCTTAAACATTCTTGGTAAAGCAGAATTATTGGTATCAGATCATCAGAAAGCGTTAACTGCGTTCAGAAAGAAAGCTATTCAAACTGAAGGTATTGAATTGGGACTTACAGGATTTGCAGGCGACATGGTAAAGGACACTAAACATCATGGCGGTAATGATAAGGCAATATGCTGCTATAATTCCGATCATTTTGCAAAATGGAAAAAAGAGCTGGGATTTGATCTGGAGCAGGGAGCATTTGGCGAGAACCTGACGCTGGAAGGTGAAAATGCGAATGAAAGCCATATTTACATAGGCGACCGGTATCAGTTAGGTGAAGCACTGGTAGAAGTATCAGAACCTCGCGGACCCTGCTATATGATCGGCATCAGGTATAACTACAAAAAATTTCCTGTTCACCTTCAAACTACGGGACTGACCGGCTATTATCTAAGAACAATCAAACCGGGGTTTGTTAGAATGACAGATAAGCTCATCCACATTAGTTCACACCCTGAAAAGATATCCGTAATGGACGTGAATCATGTACGTTATCACGATCCCGAAAATAAAGAATGGCTTCAGCGATTAATAAACCTACCGGAACTAACTGAGGAATGGCGGGTCATGTTTGAAAAAAAACTGATCAAATTATAATTCAAAGCAATAAGAAAATTGCTTTCAAAGTTTGATCATGAAATCTTCAAGAATAGGAGGTATTAATCGATCACAAACTTATAACCTACTCCACGCACTGTTTGCATATAGTGTGGGCGATCAGGATTACTTTCAATCTTCTTGCGCAGGCGAACAATATGCATATCGAGTGTACGGGTATTCACATCAGAGTTATACCCCCATACAACCATCATTAATTCATCACGATTTATTACCGTATTAGCATTCTTTAGAAAATAAAGCAGAATCCTGTTTTCCAGAATGGTAAGTTCTATCTTTTTCCCATCGCGCATTAAGGAATGCGTATTAGGATGATGTTCCATATTACCAAACTTGTAAACCTCAGACTTTTCGTTATTGATTACAAATTTTACTTTATTATCAATTAAGGCAACCAGTACGTCCATATTAAAGGGCTTGGTCACATAATCTGAAACTCCAAAGCTATAGGCATCAATTTTATCAATATCCTGTGACTTGGCTGTCATCATGATGATCAGATTGTCAAAACCAAGCTTACGTACATTTTGGCAAACCTCAGAACCTTGCTTAGTTGGCAACATCCAGTCGAGCAGCACAATATCCGGTTGCTCGGTCATGATCAACTCTTCTGCAAGCTGCCCATCAGAAGCATCCACAACTTTATAACCTTCAGCTTGCAGACGATGTACTACCAGGAATCTCAAATTCTCATCATCCTCAATAACGGCAATCTTAATTTCTTTTTGCATAATTATAAATCGTAAGGCAATTCTATTGTAAATTCAGATCCTTTGCCAACCACACTTTCCACTGATATTGTTCCATTCATAAATTTAACCAGTTCTTTACAGAAAGCCAAACCTAAACCAACGCTACCCTGCTGGTTATATTCATTTTGAACTCTGAAAAACTTTTTAAATATGTTAGTAAGATCTTTAGCAGGAATACCGATACCATGATCGGAAAATTTGAAAACTAACTGTTTTCTACTTTTGGCAATACTGATCTTTAAAATCTTATTGTCAGGCCTGGAATATTTGTAAGCATTGTCGATCAGATTCTGAAATATGCTTCCTAATAAAACAGGATCAGATTTAAAGTATTCAGCACCTTCAATATTACAGCTAATATCAAAATTAGGATATTTTAACTGATAACTGTCAATTAAATTTTGGCAGAAGACCTCCAGATTTATATTCTCTGGTTTAATTTTTATAGCCTTATTTTCAATCTGAGTAAATGAAAGCAATTTATTCATCAAATCATTAAGTTTATCTGCTTCTTCATCCAGTATCTTACCATAATGTAACCTTTCTTTATCGGAGAGATTGGAGGCACTCCTTATATTATTACCCGCGATCTTGATTACACTAACCGGAGTTTTAAACTCATGAGTCAGGTTATTTATAAAATCATACTGAAGCTTAAATAGTTTGCTATTGATATTCAGATTTCTAAAAATCAAATACGCAATTAATACGAGAACGAAATATGAAACAAATAAACCACCAGCAATAGGCATAAATCTGGTATTGATCTCCTTCCGCAAAAAATTTTTACTCGAACTGAAATACAATTTATAATCAGAAAAAGGACCCGATAAGGGAAGATCATTACTGATGATCTCTGAATTATTTTCAAGTGACTCATAAACCAGCGGTTTAATATTGATCGATTGATACAATTCAGGATTTGTATTCTTTATCTTCAGTTTTAGCGGATCCAGATAGAAGGAAAGCATATCCAATTCATAAACCGGCGATAAATTCTGTTCATTCGACATCAGGTCTTTATAGATCTTCAACTCTTCCCTTCTGGGAATGTTCATATAGGTGATCCTCTCAGACATTATACTATAAAAAACACTAAAACGATCAGAGTCATTCAGCGCACGCGTCGTATCTGCCGACTCAATAAACCCACTGAACTTGATTGCCATCTTGTTGAACTCATCGCCAGTCCTTAAGGAGAAAGTACTGGTTGGCTGATCATCTTTAAACAGTACTATTGAATCTTTATGGAGATTTCTGGCAAACTGGTACACTGCTTTGGGTCCTAAAGAAAAATTATTAACCCTTATTCCATCGGGGATATTATGATTACTTATTGCTGCATCATAAAAAACAACACGATCTACAAACTTGAATTTGCGAAATATGGTATCAATGTATTTTGCCGCTTGTGCAGAATCCAGATATCCCTGATAGAAAGAAATTTCAGGGATCTTATTTTGAAAAAAATCATTATAGGGCCTTACAGTTTCTTCCAGAACCTCAATTTTCTGAGAGGCGAAGTCATTTTCTACGTATTTGCTGGTGAGTTTATAGGCGAGATATAATGCACCTCCCAGGGCAGCTGTAATTAGAACCAGAAAAATTATAACCAGAGAAAAGTTTTTACGATAAGATTGCTGATACTCCTTCATTCCGTTAC
This sequence comes from Daejeonella rubra, assembly GCF_900103545.1. GTDB lineage: Bacteria > Bacteroidota > Bacteroidia > Sphingobacteriales > Sphingobacteriaceae > Daejeonella > Daejeonella rubra. The sequence goes on along the minus strand of NZ_FNHH01000015.1, from coordinate 42,832 downwards.
TTACGGCTAAGATTTTTATCAAGAAATATTTCGAGCTCTCTGTAAAACTCTAATCTGTTTTCAATATTTCTAAAAAAATGCCCTTCGTCTTCTTTTAAGATATAGGTGACCGGAACCTTTCTCTTTTTCAGTTCCTTTACAAACTGATTCGTTTCATTCATATTCACTCTTGGATCTCTGGCGCCCTGGGCAATTAATACCGGGACCTTGATCTTATCAGTATGAAAAACAGGCGAAACCGCTCTGAAGTAGTCAGCATCTGTTTCAGGATTTCCAACAGTTTCATAATACATCTGTTGATATGGCCTGAAATAGGGTGGAATATCTTTGAGATAAGTAAATAAGTTAGTAAAACCTGAATAGGATGCCCCGCACTGGTATAAATCCGGTCTTGAAATAAGACCATGAAGCGCTGAAAAACCACCAAAACTTGATCCATAAATGGCAATACGTGAAGAATCAGCAATCTGCTCTGAAATAAGCCAGCGAACGCCATCTGTAATATCATCCTGCATCTTTCCACCCCATTCTTTGAAACCTGCTATCCAAAATTTCTTACCATAACCTTTAGAACCTCTGAAATTAACCTGGAACACTGCATAACCTCTGTTCGCAAGAAACTGTACCTCAGAATTATAGCCCCAGCTATTTCTTGAATCAGGCCCGCCGTGAGGCATCACAACTACCGGAAGATTTTTCTTTGCTTTGCCCTTGGGAAGTGTTAAATAGCCATTTACTGTAAGTGAGTCTCTGGTTTTAAAACTGACAGGTTTCATCTCAGACATATCATCAACAGCCAGGGAAGAGTTAATATCACTTAATTTAACCAGTTTATTTTCACCAGGTGTATATTGATAAAATGAACCGGGATTTCGGTCAGTATAAGAACGGATAATGAATTTCCTTTCTGCCGAATCAGAACTGCTCACACGGATCTCTGTATTTGGGAGTAGCTTTTCAAGCTTATTGAACATGCTTTTGACAGTATCATCAAGATAGTGACGCTCCTTTTTCCAGGTTTCATATCCCGCATATATCAGTTTATCCTTATTTACAGAATATATTGCTTCAGATACATCTACCTCTGGATTACTGTAAATGGTTCGATGCTCTTTTCCACTTTTGCAATCCAATTCAACCAGTGCCATCTTATCACGATTCTGGTTTGATAAAGCATAAATACAACTATTATCTGCACTAAATGCTACAGGTAGAATGCTGGTTTTGAAATTATTTGTCAATACAGGATTCAATCTCTGATTCTCAACATCACGATATAATAAAGTTTCATTAACCCCGTCACTTGCTATTGCCATACGCAATTTACCAGCAGGATCAGAGTACCACTTAGTTATATTTCCTGGATTTTCAAGAAGTAAGGACAATTTCCCGGATTGAATATTTAATCTATAAGCATCGAAAACCGTAGAATCACGCCTGTTAAGAGCAACCAAAACCTGATCATCGTAAACCCTGCCCGTAGTAATTAACCTGATCTTTGCATTGTTAAATGGCAAAAGCTCCCTTTTGTTTGAACCGTCAATTTTTACCGCAAATAGTCCGGCATCTTTATCTTCAGGGCCACTCTTCAGATAAAGAATCTCATTATTGCTTGCCCAAAAATAATTTGAAATACTGCGGTTAGTATCGCATGTTAGCTGAGTGGTATTTTTCCCATCCCAGGTCTCTACATAAATATGAATGCGATTATTGTCTGGTTTCAGATAGGAAATAAATTTACCATCGGGGGAAACAAGAAAGGATGTTTTTATAGGCACACTGAAAAATTTCTCAAGTGGAATTTTCTCAACAGTGTCCTCAAAAGAACATGACACAAGTGTCAGCAATACAAATAAGAAAAAGTAATTTTTAAATACCGGCATTATCCACTACTATTTATTCAAATTTCGCTCAAAAAACTATAATACCCGCTTCATTGCAAAAAAATACAGATAAATGTTACAACTATAAAATATCAGAGGCTGTTTTGAAACTAATCTTTCAATGTAATAAATTCCTTTACAATCATAAAAAACTTATCGTAACATTTAAACTACAAGGACTATTTATTGCAAAACAATGAGCTGATCGGTCAGAACTTTAATTTGGACTTTCAGGCAAAATTAATTGCATTAGCCTTAACTTTATGAATTCGGAAAAATGAGTAACAACAAACAATTATGAAGAAAGTCATTCTTCTGCTTATACTGTTCATTTCATCTGCAGGACTAAAGGCTCAGCTAAGTTCAGAAGAAGCCCTGGCCATGCAATACTTTCAATCCGGAGATTTCGAAAAAGCTGCTTTACTGTATGAAAAACTATTCAACCGAACCAAAAACTCAAGCTATTACGATCCATATATAAACAGCTTGCTTAAGCTTAAACAATTTACGGAGGCTGAAAAACTCTCACGCAGCCTGCTAAAAAGCAATCCCGGCAATTTCACCTATTCAGTTGATATTGGTCGCATTTATCAGGAAAAAGGCGAACAGGAAAAAGCATCAGAATGGTTTAATACACTCATCAGGACCATGCCTGCCAATGAGTTTGCGATAAAGGATCTTGCGATAACATTTTATCGTGCTGAGGCGTATGATTTTTCAGTTAAAGCCTTCCTCACCGGCAGAAAGCTGCTTAATAAGGATAATGCCTTTACTTATGATCTGCTGAGTCTGTACCGGTTCCGAAAGGATAAAATAATGCTAATTCAGGAATATATCAATCTACTAAGTACAAATCCAGAGGCATTACCCCAGGCACAAAACGTACTGGGAAATATTCTGGAAAGCAAAGATGATTTCGATATGTTAAGATCATCGATTTTGCGCCGACTTCAAAAGGAGCCGCAAAGTATTGTCATGACAGAATTTTTAACCTGGCAATTTATTCAGCAAAAGGATTTCGACATGGCATTAAGGCAAACACTTGCTTTGGATCGCCGACTAAAAGAAGATGGAAGCAGGGTCTTTGAGCTATCCCGTTTGCTGGTATCAAATCAGGCATTTGATCAGGCAATTGAATCATTAAACTATCTGGTATCAAAAGGTGCTTCAGGCAGGTATTATCTTCCAGCCAAAATTGACCTGCTAAATGTAAAAACCAGACAGCTAACTTCTTTAAAGTTCAGTAAAGAAGATCTGATCACAATAGAAAATGATTTCAACTCTCTTCTGAATGAATTTGGAAGAAGCTCAGGAACAGCATTTGCAATACGTCAACTGGCAAATCTTCAGGCTTATTACCTTGAAAAACCTGCCGTAGCAGCCCAGCAGCTTCAGAAATTATTGGAACTCCCGGGATTACCACCTCATATTATCGGACAAACAAAATCAGAGCTTGGTGATATTTACATCCTTACCGGAGAGGTTTGGGAAGCAGCTCTTTTATATGGCCAAATTGAAAAAGCTTATGCAAATGAGCCCCTGGGACAGGAAGCAAGGTTTAAGAGTGCAAAATTAGCTTATTACCAGGGTGATTTTGTATGGGCAAAAGCACAACTTGATGTATTAAAAGGTTCTACCTCCCAATTGATAGCGAACGATGCACTAAACCTAAGTTTACTTATTTCAGATAATCTTCAAAGTGAAACTGATACTGCAGCACTTAAAAAGTATGCAGATGCTGATCTTATGATTTTTAAAAACCGATCGGATAAAGCATTGCTGATCCTGGATAGCATTAACGTACTCTATCCGGGAAACTCTCTGGCAGATGATATTTTGATGGCAAAATCAAAGATCTTCATAAAAAATAATACCCTTAATCAGGCCATTGATCAGCTTATGGGAATAATAGAAAATTATCCATCAGAATTATGGGGAGATGATGCAGTATTTATTCTGGCTGACATTTATGAAACAAGATTAAACCAGCCTGTTAAAGCTCTTGAACTGTATCAGAAAATAATAACTGATTTTCCTGGCAGTTTATATGTTATTGAGGCAAGAAAACGATTTCGTAAACTGCGAGGCGACAAGCTTGGATAAAGGCATACAGCCTTAAATTATAAATCCCTATTCCTATATTCGCAACATGATATTATATAATGTAACCATAATTCTGGATGATGAAATCCATAATGAGTGGTTGAATTGGATCAAGACAAAACAGATCCCGGATGTAATGAATACTGGATGTTTTGTATCTAACCGCATGCTAAAAGTAGTGGACTCCCCAAATGAAGGCGTTACCTATTGTATTCAGTATATTTCGGATTCATTAGAAAAACTGAACGAATTCCGACAAATACATGAGCGCTTAATTCAGGCCAGCACTCCTGAACAATTCAATAATAAACTTGTAGCATTCCAAACGGTAATGGATTTTATTGACAATCAATGAACTTTATAACAACAAAAATAAAGGGTCTTTTAATTGTAGAACCAAAGATCTGGAAAGATGACCGTGGTTATTTTTTTGAAAGCTATAATAAGAAATGCTTTGATGAGGCAGGTATTCATGTCGATTTCGTTCAGGATAATCAGTCTCTCTCGCAAAAAGGAACCTTAAGAGGTCTGCATGCACAGGCAGACCCTCATGCCCAGGGGAAACTTGTTCGTGTAATTCATGGAAGAGTTTTGGATGTTGCTGTTGATATAAGAAAGGATTCTGAAACTTATGGACAGCATTTGGCTATTGAGCTAAGCGGAGATACCAATCAGATGCTTTGGGTTCCGCCAGGATTTTTACATGGCTTCGTAACTCTTGAAAATGACACGATCTTTACTTATAAAGTTTCGGGGCTTTATAATAAATCATCTGAATTTGGCGTGCTTTGGAATGATCCTGAACTGAACATAGATTGGGTAATTTCACAAGATGAAATGATATTATCAGAAAAAGATCAAACTTTACCCCTATTTAAAGATCTTTCTTTTTAACAAAAAAGCCGGAGCAAAACTCCGGCAATACGCATAGCTTTAAATAAACACTACTTAATAAGATTATATAGTTCATCCAGCTTTGGAGACAATACGATCTCTATGCGTCTGTTACGGCTTCTGATATCTGCACTTGTGCCTTCCTCTATTGGCTGATATTCCCCTTTACCCGTGGCTGTTATTCTATTATGCTCTATCTTTTCAGTCTCTGTTAAGAATCTTACCACTGAGGTTGCCCTTAGTACACTTAGATCCCAATTATCCTTGATCTGTCCAAGGTTTACCACACGCTGATTATCCGTATGGCCCTCAACTGAGATATTGATTTCTGGCTGCGTTTTTAAGACTTTGGCAAGTTCCTGCAATGCAAGCTTCCCTTTATCATCAATGATTATGCTACCACTACTAAACAACAACTTATCTGTTAAAGAAACATAGACCTTTCCATTACGGATGTCCACACTTAGTCCACTCTGCTGAAATCCTAATAATGCCTTCTGCAGCTTGTTTTTAAGAGCATTTGTTGCTTCATCTCTTTTACGCAAGATATCTTCAACTTCCTTTAAACGGGCTTCACGCTTTTTCAAATCATCAGCAAGCTTCCGTATTTCAGAAGATGTATTTGAACGCAAGGAGGTATAACTATCATCCAGTCCTTTTAATTTTGATTCAAGATCAGAGATCCTGGCATTTAGTATTGCACTATCAGATCTTAAACTTACTATCTCGCCCTCCAATGTGCTTACCTTATTTTTTGAAGCTTCCCAGCCCAGAGATAGGGAGTCTTTCTGAGCTAATAAGGTATTTAACTTCTTAGGTGACATAACAACACAGGAAGCTAATAAGCTAACTAAGAAAAGAGCAAGAGCAGGGATAAATAATTTTCTCATACAAATAGTTTTATGAAATGGCATTCCTCAAAAATGCAATAAAGGGGTTCAACTTTGCAAATCCATTTACCACCTGTTCAACAGCACCAGAATTTGTAAGTTCTGCCCTGCTAAGCATATGGCTAAATGTAAAACTTTTTAGTTTCAGGTATTCTATTTCAGGATGATCTGAATCATAGCCCTTGGGACATGTTTTAAGTTTATATTCAGATTCGGGCTTCCCATAATACTTTATAAATGAAGGGTCTTCAATGATTGCCCGAAAGTCGCTCCCGTTATAATCAATTTCCTGTCTGATAGCCTTCAGAAGATCAGCTTCGGGCATCCAGCAGCCACCTGCTATGAAAGATCCTTCAGGATGTATATGCAAATAGTACCCCGGACCATTAAATTTCTTGCCGTTTTGTGAAAAACCAGCACCGAAATTACTCTTATAAGGAGTTTTTTCCTTGCTGAAACGAACATCCCTGTATATTCTCATTACACAGTCTTTTGGATCTAAGCCTGAAGGTATGGTATGGTCAAATTTAGACAGTCCTGTTATAACTTCACCTGCGAATTCAAGAACATTTGTACGAGCATCATCATGCCTCCCCTTATTTACAAGAAACCAGTCACGGTTATTATTCGCAGCTAAATCATTTAAAAAATTAAATGTTTCGGATTTTATCATCAGTATCGTATTCAGGGTTATACTTAATTTTAGGCGTTAATAAATGAAGTAGGAAAACCTTAGAATACCGGTAATTAACCGGGGTAAGTACTAAAATAGAAAGCAATATCGCTGTAATGTATAACCATGGGGATTTATCATTACCAGTTATCAGATAGGTTAGCAGACCCACGTTTAACATTTCACCTACAACAAAGGCATAACTTACATACATGGCGCCGTAAAAATAGCCAGGCTCAACTTCAAACCGCATACCGCAATGAGAACAATTTTCATTTGTTGTCTGAAGATTCAAGCCATATAGTGAACCGGAAAATATATTGCCCCTTCTGCATCGTGGACATTTTGCCTTCACTATAGCTTCAAATTTTGATGTTTTTGCCATAGAAGATAGGGATATTGAAAAATAAAAAAGGCTTAAAGAAACACGAACAGGAATCCTAATTCAAATTAATCTTGCTGTCCTTAATATTCATACTAACGCTTTTCCGTCTGTATTTCTTATACCAAAGAAATCCTACCCCAGCTATAGCCAGATAAGGTGCTGCCAGAAGATATAGAATACCATTGTTTAGTCCCTTACCTTCTGTATTACCATTTTGAACAGAATTTTCAGCATTTAGGGTACACATAGAGCATTGTGCAGATACTTCTAATGAACTCAGCGCAGAAAATATTAATATAAAGCCGACAAGAATTATTTTAAAAGTTCTCATACTACAAAGATAAGGTAAATCGAAATACAAACACATTTCTGTGAGAGAATCATCGGTTTTAAGTTCATGTCTGACGCTATTCAGACAAAGTATTTAAAACGTATAATAAGGTGATATCATCAGATAAACAATAACACCTGTAACTGTAACATATAACCAAATAGGATAGGTCCAGCGAACAAGTTTTTTATGAGCTGCAACCTGCATTTGAAGTCCCTTTTGAAAACTAAACAATACCAGCGGCAAAACCACAGCTGCAAGAATGATATGGCTTATGAGAATAAAATAATATACTGAACGGATAATTCCCTCTCCACCGTACGTGGTTTTAATACCGGTAGCATGAAAAATAATATAGGATACTAAAAATAGCGAAGACAAAATAAAAGTTAATATGTTTAGTTTCTTGTGGGTTGGAATATCCTTTCGTTTTATAAAATACAAAGAAAGCAGCAGCAGGATACTGCATGTACCATTAACCATTGCATTGAACTTCGGAAGGAAAAATACCCAGGATGGGATTGCAGATTTATCAGGAAAAATATTGAGAACATTACTCTGCAGAATAACCACAACAATTAAAACAAAAATAGAAACACCTGTTATTAGCCTTGCAATAAATTTATCATTCATACTCTTGTGTATAATAACTAGAAATTAACGATCCTTGATACTTCGTAATTCTTCTGTAATCAGGACTTTTATTTCATCAATCAGTAAATTAACCTGATCCTGTCCGCGACTGGAATCGTAATATCCTCTGATTCTCTTTTGCGGATCAATTAGGATAAGCATGGGACTGTGAATTATATTTTGCTTATTTGAAGTATCCTGAATAGCATCTACAAGGAAATCATTCTTAGCAATAGAGTAAATAAGCTCCTTATCGCCGGTCAGGAAATCCCACTTTTTATTTTCAGCAACAAAGGGCTTACTATATTCAGCTAGTACAGATGGGCTATCATTTTCAGGATCAACACTTATCGAAATAAATCGCATCAACCTGTTGTTGTTGTAGATCTTTGCAACCCGGGCCATCTCCTTATTCATTCCAAGACAAAAAACGGGACAACGGGTATAAAAGAAATTAACAACTGTGATTTGATTACTATCGGCCGGAAAACTTATGGAGTCAGAATTTTGATTCAGAAACTTAAAATCACGCACCACATGATAAATAGTATCCGGAATCTGTTTTCGACGTTTAATGTGGAAGGTTTTTGCTACCTGTTTCGTACCATAAATAGGTAAAGGACGATAGCGATTCTGGCCCTTTTCCTTTAGCAGATAATATAAAGTTCCTGGTACTGCCAAAAGTATCAGCAATACCAGGACCTTTTTTATAGGAAATGAGGGTAAACTCATTAATTCATTTGAACAAACTGGTAAGAGCCTTCAATTAGCATCAATACAATAAAATAGATGATGAAAATTAACGAAACAGTTATTCCAGTTTTCAGGGCAAATTTTTCAAACTTAAGGTGCATAAAATATGCAACTATGTAGAATGCCTTAACAAGCGTTAGAGCGATATAAGCAAAGTTACCAATTCCGTGTCCTATCAAACCCTTAGGTATCATGTAAAGAGCTATGAAGAATTCAACAGCTGTTATCCCTAATAGGTAAAAGAAGACCTGCCAGATCTTTTTCTTGGTCATTCCCTCATGCTCTGCTGCATGCTCATCGTGTGTGTGTTCTGCTGACATTATATATCGATTATCAGGATTTTAAACTAAATAGAAAAAAGTAAATACGAATACCCAAACAAGGTCTACAAAGTGCCAGTACAAACCAACTTTTTCAACCATCAGATAGCTTCCGCTTTTCTGGAAAACATTTCCGATTACCATTAACAGAATAATAATATTTATGACAACTCCGGTAAATACGTGAAAACCATGAAAGCCTGTAATCGTAAAGAAAAGGTTAGCAAATTGCAGTGCGCCAACCGTATCAACTCCGGTATAGGAGGCCGGGAAACTTCCCCACCAATATCCTTCATGATGCAGGTGTGACCACTCTAATGCCTGACATCCAAGGAACATCATTCCACCAATAATGGTAGCCACCATCCACCACACAACCTCTTTCTTTGAATTACGATGTCCGGCTTCTACAGCAAGCACCATAGTTACAGAGCTCATAATAAGGATAAAGGTCATGATACCCACAAAAACAAGCGGAAAACCATGATCTGCAATACCCGGTATAGATTGAAACACTACATCAGGGTCAGGCCAGCTAATTTTACTGAAGCGTTGGGCTCCATAATAGATTAGAAATGCTGAAAATGTAAATGCATCTGACAAAAGGAAAAACCACATCATCAGTTTTCCATATTCTACAGCAAAAGGCGACTTTCCGCCACTCCAGGCGTCAGTTTTTAATTCATCTAATTTTGATACAGTAGTACTCATTTAAACAATGGTATTTTGATTTATTATTGATTCAAAAGTAAGAAAACATATAGATAAATCCATAGGATATCTATAAAATGCCAAAAAATGGATGTCACTTCCATGCGAAAGATATTACGCACCTGTGGAATATTGCGAATTTTGCCTATCAGAGCATAAATCAACATAAATATACCAGCAATAATATGCAACAAATGCGCACCAGAAAACACGTAAATAAATGACTGGGAGGCATTATAGTTGACAAAATAAGCGCCCGATTCATACAAAACCTGCCATGCAGAAAATTGACTATAAAAGAATGCAATGGCAAGTAAAATAGTTAATGCGATGAAAAGCTTTTGCTTCCCAAATTGTAGTTTTTGTGCAGAGAGGTATGCCAAATGCATAGTAATGCTACTCACAATAATGATTAGTGTGCTATACATAAATGCTTTAGGCAGCAGAACCTTAATGCCACGTTCAGCATTACCTTCAGTATAAACAATAAATCCGCTCGTTAATGCTGCAAACATCATAAATGAAGAGATAATAAACAGCCACATTAAAAATTTTCTTGCTTTAAAATTCTGCCTATCCTCTACCTGTACATTTTTAATTTCCATAGTAATCTATTTTGCAATAAAGTCAAACAATAAAGCCAGCTGCAACAATGGCAGGTAAAAAAAAGACGTATACATCAGATTTTTGGCCGATGGAACATCTCTGTTCTTGTACAATAAAACAGCTTTCCATGTAAAGTATACTCCTGCAAGCAGAGCAATAACTAAATATATATTCCCACCGAAAGCCTGCCCATTAGGCGGCATCAGATATACTGTTGGCATCAGACTAACCGGTACCAGAATGATGGTAGTTAAAAGCGTAATAAAAGCACTGGTCTTATCCTGTTTTGTTGTAGGTAACAATCTGAATCCGGCTCTTTGATAATCTTCATCAAGCACCCAGGCAATGGCCCAGAAATGAGGGAATTGCCAAACAAATTGAATCAGAAAAAGAATTATTGGTATCCAGGATATTTCCGGTTCATTGAAAGCAGCAAAATAACCGATCAGAGGAGGAAAGGCACCTGGAAAAGCCCCAATAAAAACAGCAATTGGCGATTTTCTCTTCATTGGTGTATACACAAAGGCATATAAAAATATAGAGAGAACAGCCAATACGCCTGTTGGGAAATTAAGTCTAACCAACATTAAAGTTCCGGTAATACCCATTACAAGACTCAGTACCAGAGCTTGTCCGGTCGTCATTTTCCCTGATGGAATTGGGCGGTCCATAGTACGCCTCATTAACTTATCCAGATCCTTTTCAATAATTTCATTAAAACCATTGGCAGCACCTGTTACAAGAAAACCACCAATTGTAAGTATCATCCAATTGAACCAGTTAATATCTCCCTGAAACCTGCTTCCCATAAGAAAACAGATCGAGGCAGAAAATACCACTGTCATCGTAAGTCTTAACTTGATTAATTTATTGAAATCGGATATGAAATTCCTCACTCTATTTTCTATTTCACAAAATTAAAATATCTGATTTTACAATATTATACAAAAATTGTTCAGGCCAGATAAACTGCAAAAGTACTAAGGAAATATATTTAAATGCTATTCCCCCAAGATATATCATGTATTCTACCGTATAAATGATATTGAATCAACACTAATTATCGGAGATGAACGCAGCTACTCAAATCGACTATTAACCAGATAGCCATTCATTCAAAATGCAAATACGGAATCTACTTTAAATAAACAGGCAGTACGTTAATACTGCCTGTTTATACTATTGATATGTTTCTTAATTAAACTTGCTCTGTAGTTTTTGGCTCTTTCGCATGTTCTTTTTCCCACTCCTCCTGTATACGTTCAGCTTCAGGATTATCTTCAAAATCATGTTGAAGGTTAGAGCTCATTGTTTCAGAAAAAGGTGTGGTTTGAGGAATAAAGTCTGTATGATGACCAGGCTTGCTATAATCATATGGCCAGCGATAAACTGAAGGAATTTCTCCAGGCCAGTTACCATGCAAATGTTCTACAGGTGCGGTCCATTCCAATGTATTAGAATCCCAGGGATTCTGTGGTGATTTCTTACCATAAAACATTGAATAGAAGAAGTTCCATAAGAACGCAACCTGAGCAAGTGCTGAAATAATTGCTGCCCATGTAATGAAAACATTCACAGTTAACCATTCCTTCATAAATGCAAATTCAGTAAAAGCATAGTAACGGCGAGGAACTCCGTCAATACCCATAAAGTGCATTGGGAAGAACACCAGGTAAGCACCAATAAAAGTTAACCAGAAATGCAGGAACCCTAAACGCTCATCCATCATACGTCCGAACATTTTTGGATACCAGTGGTAAACACCGCAAAGCATTCCAAAAATTGCAGCACAACCCATAACCAGGTGAAAGTGAGCAACTACAAAATATGTATCATGAAGATTTATATCCAGAGCAGCATTTCCTAAGAAGATACCGGTAAGACCACCGGAAATAAAGAATGAAACCAAACCAATAGCAAATAACATCGCTGGTGTAAATCTCAGGTTACCTCTCCAGATCGTAGCCAGGTAATTAAAGGTCTTTACCGCTGAAGGAACTGCAATTATCAAGGTAGTGATCATGAACACACCACCAAGGAATGGATTCATACCAGTAACGAACATATGGTGCCCCCAAACAATGAAGGAAAGAACTGTAATACCAATCAGTGAATAAACCATTGCATGGTAACCAAATATAGGTTTCCTTGAATTCGTAGCAATTACTTCCGAAGTGATACCCAAAGCAGGCATAATTACAATATAAACCTCAGGGTGACCCAGGAACCAGAATAAATGTTGCCATAATACTGGGCTACCACCTTGATTAGGAAGAATCTGACCAGCTACAACAATATCAGAAAGATAAAAGCTAGTACCAAAACTACGGTCAAATATTAAAAGGACAACTGCAGAAACTAATACAGGGAAAGATAAAACACCAACAATTGCAGTTAAGAAGAATGCCCAGATGGTCAAAGGCATTTTCCACATATCCATACCTTTGGTACGCATGTTCAGAATTGTTGAAATATAGTTCAGTGCTCCTATTAGTGATGATGCAACAAATGCGACCATACTAATAAGCCACAAAGTCATACCTGTTCCTGATCCACTGATAGCTTTAGGTAAAGCAGACAAAGGAGGATAGACCGTCCAGCCTGAACTTGCAGGTCCGCTTTCAACAAAGAATGAGGCCATCATAATAGTACAGGCAGTAAAGAATAGCCAGTATGAAAGCATGTTAAGGAATGGTGAGGCCATATCTCTGGCACCCAATTGTAATGGAATTAAAAGGTTACTAAACGTTCCGCTAAGTCCGGCAGTTAACACAAAGAATACCATCATTGTTCCGTGTATGGTAACAATAGCCAGATAAAAATCTGGTTTTATACGTCCTCCTTCAGCCCACTTTTCTCCAAGAAATGTTTCCAGTAAAGGAAAACTTTTATCAGGCCATGCTAATTGAAGCCTGAAAAGAATAGATAATACCATTGCCACAACAGCCATAACTATTCCTGTTATCAGAAATTGTTTGGCAATCATTTTATGATCCTGGCTAAAGATATATTTTGTTAAAAATGTTTCTTTATGATGTCCATGATCATGACCGTGATCATCGTGTTGGTGAAGTACAGCTGAATCGTGTGTTGCAGTGCTTGCCATAATTATTTTATAATAGTATTAGTATTTAAAGCAATTTTATTGTTTTCTTCAGTAGATTTTTTCTCAACCAGCTGAAGTTCTTTTTTAACGTCATCATTGTAATAAAGTGCCTGTTTAGCAATCCATGTAGCATATTCAGCTTCAGAAACAACAGTAACTTTAGCTTGCATGTTATAATGTCCAGCTCCACAAATTTTAGCACAAAGAAGAACATAATCATATTCCGGATTATTCCGTTTCTCTCTCATTTGAGCAGTTGTCAAACGTGGAGTGAACTGGAAGTAAGTAGGCATACCCGGAACCGCGTTCATTTGAACTCTGAAGTCTGGCAGGTAGAAACTATGAAGTACATCTTTAGAACCAATTGTAAAACGAACCGGCTTATTAACCGGAATAACAATTTCGCTTACAAGCTTATCATCCCAGCTTTTTTGATCTTTAAAATCAATTCCTAAACCGTTGGTTGGTGTAGTCAATTTATAATTACGCTTACCAACTTCGTTGTCGGCTCCGGCATATCTTAAGCTCCATTTAAACTGCTCGCCTGTAACCTCAATATTGATCGCTTTCTTCTGATCTTCAGGAGAGACATTAGTAATACTTCTCCAGGTAAAGAATCCCAGCAATACAAGAACAGTTAATACTATGGCCGGAATAATTGTCCAGATCCTTTCCAATGAATTATTGTGAGGATAGAAGTAAGCCTTCCTGTTTTCAGAACCTCTGTATTTAAACGAGAATCCAAAAAGAGCTATATGGGTAAGAAGAAATACAATTGTAGTTAGTATCAGGGTGATATTGAACATGAAATCGATATCAAGACCATGAACTGAGGCAGATTCATGCATACTCATCGGGCCCTGAACTGAGTAAGACCAGTAAACACCGTAAATTCCAGCGAATAAAGATAGTCCCAGTAAAACACCATGGATCCTTCTGCTATCAAACTTGGATTTCTGTCCCTGCATCTCACGGCTTATTTCATAAACCTTAAGAATTTTTCCAATGATCGCTACAAAAATGCAGAGAAGGAAAAACATAAGCAGATAATAAGAAGCAGAGCGATAGGCTTCAGAATAATCCTTAGTCTCTGCAACTGGTTGCATGTTCTTGTAACGGGCAACAGTATCAACAGCAGTACTGATCAATGGTACAGACGATGGAGATAACTCTGATACAGCTGATTTTGCCGCAGTATCGATCGCAGCTGTAGTTGAACTAACTGTAGAGTCCTGCACCTGGGCAAATAATGTATTTGCCATTACAGTAAGAGTGCATATGACTAGCAATGCAGCTACAGTTCTGATATTAAAAATTTCTCTTAACCTCATTTTATTCGTAGTATTTTCTTTTTGCTATTAAGAACTGTGTTTAAATCTGGTGATTAATACTCTCCTCTAAGAAAGGATGATTAGTTGACACCAAAGATCTTTTACTTATTTGGTTTAGTGTAAGGAATGTAAACAATCCTACAAAACCTACTGCTATTCCAATTTCAATTATTCCGAAGCCTCTATGTGATTCAACTGTACCAGGCATGATCATCATGTAGTAATCTAACCAGTGTCCGCACAATAGCAAGATACAAACGAACATCATTCTATTCATTTGACGCTTTGAATCTCTGGCCATCAAAATTAAGAGTGGAGCCAAAAAGTTAATTATTATGTTTAACCAGAACCATGGAAGGTATTCAGGTTCCCAACGCTTGTAAAAATAAACAGTTTCCTCCGGCATGTTAGCATAATAAATCAGCAGGAACTGAGAAAACCAGATATAGGTCCAGAATATTGAGAAGGCAAATATAAATTTACCAAGGTCATGTAAATGATTTTCGTTAACCCATGACAAATAGCCGGCTTTTTTCATCAGGATCACGATAAGTGTGATCACACATAAACCGCTTACCCACATGGCAGCAAAGTTATACCAGCCGAACATGGTAGAGAACCAATGAGCTTCTAATGACATGATCGTATCAAAAGCCCATATTGGAGTTGTAAAGCCAAAAACAATCAGGAAAATTGCAGACCATTTAAAGCTCTTATCATAGAAAACTAAACCGCCTTCCAATTCTTCACGCTGAGAGTATTTTGCGAATAACCATGCAAAGAAACTATAAGCACCAAGAAATAAAACAAGTCTTGTTAAAAAGAATGGCACATTTAGAAAGCCTGCTTTACCTGCGATAAGTTTATCATAATTAGGGCTGGCGGGATCTGTTAATCCTTCACCATTCCAGTGATGATATAAGTTATGCGTCATTAGACCGGCAGCACAAACAACAATAAGGATTAGAGATGCTATAGGAAGCACTCTTGACATCGCTTGTGGTATTCTTATCAATCCCGTTGCCCATCCAGCCTGCGCTACATATTGCAAAGCAATAAAGAACAAACCGGTTGCACAAACACAAGTAAAGTAATAAGCCATTAAAAGCAGATTGGCGAAAGTACGCTCCTGCTGTCCTGTAACAAAACCAAAGGCTATAGCAAGAATTCCAACCACTATTGCTATTAAAGTCCAGGTTTTTAATTTTCCCGAAAATGTAAATTGTTCAGTGAAATTATGAGTATGATTATGATTTCCCATCTGGTTTTAGCAATTGACTATTGTAATTTTTGTAATTCATGAACGTACATAACAATTTTCCACCTTTGCTCAGGGGATAATTGCGATTTGTGTGAACCCATAAGGTTAACACCGTGTGTAATAGTATGGTAGATCTTACCATCAGTAAGGTCTTTCATAGAACCACCTCTTGAGGAATTTCCTGTACCATAAGAAGGCGGGGCAGGAAATTTACCTAACTTGACAATTGATCCATCACCTTTTCCTTCTAAACCATGGCATTGAGAGCACATGTTAAGATAAAGTGTTTTACCCTGCTCTAAAGTTGGAACACTAACCGGTAAAGGGTTGGTTAATGACGCGCCTGCTGCCTGATATCCTTCAAGTGTATTTGGATACACATCATTTTTATCAAATCCAACAGGCATTGTTCCTGCAGGTGGATTTTGTGCGGTCTTTCCGTCTTTAAAATTCTTATTTGCCTGATCCGGATTGTAAGCAATCGGATCATACATATTACGTGCAAATTCTAATCCTGTACTTCTATTATTTGAACAGGAAGAAATAACTGAAGCAGCTGCCACAGTTAAGAAAGCGGTACAAATTATTAGGAGCTTATTCATAACTAACATATTTCCTTTCGTTGTGCTTAACTTCAACAGCACCGGCTTCTTTTAAAATGTCATCAATTTTATCATGGTAAGGATTTGCTTTTGCATCAATAGCAACAACAAATCTGTCATTCGTAGCACGCAGATCCATTACTCTTGGTGCACGTCCGGGAGCCAGGTGGTTTACAAAAAAGTAAGTACCTACCATCCCGAAGGCTGCAAATAATACCGTTAATTCAAACATGATCGGCACAAAATCAGGAAAAGCAAAGTTTGGCTTTCCACCAATATTCATTGGCCAATCAATAACCAGCATGTAAGTGATCATTGAAATAGCAGTGATCGTTCCGGTTAAACCGAAACCAAATGCCACCTTACCCAAGCGTGAACGCTTGATTCCAAGCTTATCTTCAATACCGTGAATAGGCATCGGAGTATAAACATCATAAACACTGACGTTGTTCTCCTGAAGCTTATCTATTCCATGCATCAGATCATCCGGATCCGCAAAATGACCTAAAATATATTTTATATTACTCATCGTTAAACTTTTTCGTATTCAGCAACTTTCGGTGAAACACTATCATATTTCTCAAGAGATTCAATGTAGTAATCCGCCTGTCCTTTATCTACTACCTGCTCAGCAATCAGCTTTTGCTTAGCCTGATCACTTGAACTCTTAAGCAATAATTTCACCTCTGCCATTGCAATTGCCGGCAATACCCTGAGGAATAAAAGGAATAATGTAAAGAACAAACCGATCGAACCAATGAATATACCCACATCAACCCAGCTAGGGTAGAACATTACCCAACTTGATGGAAGGTAGTCGCGGTGTAATGAGGTTACGATAATTACAAAACGCTCGAACCACATACCAATATTCACAACAATTGATAATAACCAGGACAAAGCAATACTTGTACGAATCTTTTTGAACCAGAATAGCTGCGGAGAAATAACGTTACAGGTCATCATGATCCAGTAAGCCCACCAGTATGGTCCGCTAACCCTGTTCAAAAATGCATACTGCTCATATTCAACTCCTGAGTACCAGGCAATAAATAATTCAGTTAAGTAAGCCACACCCACAATTGATCCAGTAAGAATGATGATCTTATTCATCGATTCAATATGGAACATCGTAATGTAGTTTTCGAAGTTCATTACTTTACGGGTAACAAGCAATAATGTTTGAACCATCGCAAATCCTGAGAAGATCGCTCCCGCAACAAAGTACGGAGGGAAAATCGTTGTATGCCATCCCGGAATTACCGATGTTGCAAAGTCCATGGATACGATCGTATGTACCGAAAGTACAAGCGGAGTAGAAACACCTGCAAGTATCAGTGATACCAATTCAAAACGCTGCCATGTTTTAACTGAACCATTCCATCCGAAAGAAAGAATAGAATAGATACGACGACGGGTACCAATTGCACGGTCACGGATAGTAGCAATATCAGGAAGTAAACCAGTATACCAGAATACTAAGGAAACTGAGAAGTATGTTGAGATCGCAAATACGTCCCATACCAATGGAGAGTTAAAGTTCACCCATAATGACCCGTATTGATTCGGTAATGGAAGTGCCCAGTGAAACAACCACGGGCGACCCATGTGTGAAATAATATAGGAAGCGGCACAGATAACGGCAAATATGGTCATTGCCTCTGCTGAACGGTTGATCGAGTTTCGCCAATTCTGACGGAAAAGGAGTAATACGGCCGAGATAAGCGTTCCGGCATGACCGATACCTACCCACCATACGAAACCTGTAATATCCCAGGCCCAACCTACAGTTTTATTTAATCCCCATTCTCCAATACCAAACCAGAAGGTCCAGCTAACTGAGAATACCCAAAGGCCTGCACCCATGGCAGAGACTATAAAGCCAATCCACCAGGCTTTATTCGGTTTGTTTTCTACGGGAACCAATATATCTTCGGTGACCTTGGAGTAGGTAATATTTTCACCGGTTACTAAGGGTTCTCTAAGTATAGACTCGTGATGAGATGACATATCTTTATTGAATTTCTTGTATTAAACCTCTACAGTATTTCTAACCTTTGTTTGATATCCAACGCCTGGTTTTACGTTGATCTCTTCCAGTACATAGTATGTACGTTCGCTTTTCAACGCTTTTGACACTTCAGATTCAGGATCATTACCGTCACCAAAGATGATCGCATTGGTTGGACAAGTTTGCTGACAGGCAACTTTAATATCGCCATCTTTCAACTTACGCTTGTCTAATTTAGCTGATAGCTTACCAGCCTGTATACGCTGAACGCACATAGAACATTTTTCCATTACACCTCTTGAACGGGTAGTAACATCAGGGTTTAACACTAATTGTGTAAACTCATTGTTCATGTAATTATCAAAACGAGAATCATTCCAGTAGTTAAACCAGTTAAATCGACGCACTTTGTACGGACAGTTGTTCGCACAATAACGTGTTCCGATACAACGGTTGTAAGCCATTTGATTCAGACCTTCTGAAGAGTGTACTGTTGCCAGTACCGGACAAACAGTTTCACAAGGAGCATGATCACAATGCTGACACATCATTGGCTGATGAATTACAGAAACGTTATCAAGATTCTCAAGCTTACTTATTTCATCTTCTTTGGTTACTTTATTATCACCATCATTTATCGCATAATAACGGTCAATACGTATCCAGTGCATTTCACGACGACGGCGAACCTCATCACGACCTACAACAGGAATGTTATTTTCAGCATTACAAGCAACAATACAAGCACCACAACCTGTACAGGCATTCAAGTCGATTGCCATTACCCAATTGTGACCAGGCTGCTCAAATTCATTCCATAGATCATATTTATTAACATGAGCATGTCCTGTACCTGCAGTTGGATCTTTTAAGAAGTTTTTTAAGGTTGTTTCACGAACAACATTTCTACCTTCAATTGTATGGTGTGTTTGTGTTTGAGCAAGCTCATAGGTACCTGAAGCCTTGCTTATGCTTGCAGCAGTTGAAATCTGCAAGGTTGCATTTACAAGGCGAAGGAATGGATATGCATTCTTACCAACTTCAGAACCGGCTTTTCCAGCCTTTACTCTTCCGTATCCTAAAGCTACAGAAACAGTTCCATTAGCCTGACCCGGCTGAAGCAATACCGGTAAAGTAACACTGTACTTTTCAGTTTTTATCTCAACAAGATCTAATTCAGCTATACCTAATTTTTCAGCAAACTTAGGATTGATAGCTGCGTAATTGTCCCAGGTTACTTTTGAAACCGGATCAGGTAACTCCTGTAACCATGGATTATTTGCAGACTTACCGTCGCCGATAGCTACATTCTGATAAATATGAAGCTCTATTGCATTCTCGCCACCTTTTGCAAGGCTGTTGCTTTCAGCTATAATGGTCTGAACAACTGAATTCAATTCACGTGAGAATGAATAAACCCCTGCAGATCTTGCAGGAAGAGTAACTGAACCTTTTTGTAAAAGCTCTTTCCAGGTTGTTCCTGATTGAGCAAGAACTGATCTAGACCAGTTGTTTTGTATGTACTGATAGTAATCTGTAACTGCATTTTCAGACCAGATCAATAATCCCTGCTCAGCACTACGAGAGTTATAAACAGGATTGATAGTAGGCTGAACAATAGTATAATAACCTTCTACAGGATTTGAATCGCCCCATGACTCTAAGTAATGATGATTTGGAGCAATTACCTGGCATAATGAAGCTGTTTCATCCTTGCGATCGGCAAAAGAAACGCGTAATTTAACTTTGCTCAAAGCATCAGTAAATGCTTTTGCATCATTAAATTCATAGGCAGGATTACTATTTAAGAAGAAAACTGCATCTACTTCACCGCGATTCATTTCATTTACGAACTCAACAAACTCTGCATCATTTCCAGCATACTGGTATGAAGGATTGTCAAGATCGATTGTAGTACCATAACTGCCTAATAAAGCATTAATGGCATTAACAACTATCTGAATTGAAACATCGTTTGATCCGCTTATAACAAGTGAAGCACCTTTAGCAGCTGAAAGTTCCTTTGCAGCAAGTGCGATAGCCTTTTCAGCATTTTGATTATTTGCAAGAGGCTTAGAACCTGTTACAACACCTCCAAGTGCAGCATATAAATTAAGAAGGGCAATACCTTCTTCAGATGGTTTTAATGGAAGACGTGCATCTGCATTAGAGCCAGTTAAGCTCATTCCCGTTTCAAACTGAATATGACGGGACATCTTTTTACCTTCTAAAGAGGCGTTATTTCTTTTGGAAACATACTGGCGACTGAACTCTAATGGAGAGATCCAGGTTCCAAGAAAATCTGCTCCGAAACTCACGATCAGATCAGCTTTGTCAAAACGATATCTTGGAAGCACCGCTTTTCCAAAACTATTTTCGTTAGCCTTTATAATTCCGGTATAGGAAACAGCATCTACCTGAATATGTTTTGTATTTGGATATTGAGCAGTAAAGTCAGCAATTACAGCTTTAGTAGAAGGGCTGTTGACAGTAGAAGAAACGATACGGATCTTTTTGCCTCCTGTTTTTGCCTTTAATAATTCCTCTTTTACAAATTTATCGATGCTCTCCCAATTAGAATCAGCATCATTCAAAACCGGAACTTTAAGTTTTGAAACATCATAAAGATCAAGAACTGAAGCCTGTCCTTTTGCATCTAAACTACCTTTGCTCAGAATACAGTTAGGATTTCCTTCTATCTTAATCGGACGGCCTTCGCGTGTTTTTACAAGAACACTGTGACCATTGAAGGTAGATGTATAATAATTAGGAATACCAGGTACAATTTCTTCAGGTTTTACCAGGTAGGGAATTGATTTATGAACCGGAACTTTCTGACATGCAGCGAGGGTTACTGCACCCAAACCAAATCCAAGTGCCTTTAAAAAATCGCGTCGTGGGGCTACGGTACTTAAACCTGCCTCATTCAGAACTTCTTCCATTGGAAGCGGTTCAGCGAACTCGTTTTTGCTCTTCTCAGCAAAATCTTTGGTGTTCTGCAGCTCTTCTAAACCTTTCCAGTATTTTTTATTGCTTTCCATTTAAGCTATATAACTGTATACGTATGTTATCTTAAAATTTATTATTCTTAGTAATGACACTTGCTACATTCCAAACCACCTAAGACAGCAGCTGTAACTTTCTCACCCTTTTTCAATTTGTCATGCGCAGCGATCAGCTTATCGTAATAAGGATTATCCTTGTGATCAACCTCTGTCTGCTTATGGCAATTGATACACCATTTCATTGTTAGCGGAGAATATTGATAAACTTCCTCCATCGTTTGAATTGGTCCGTGACATTTTTGACATTCAATACCAGCAACTGAAACGTGCTGAGAGTGGTTGAAGTAAGCCAGGTCAGGTAAATTATGTATTCTGATCCACTCTACCGGTTTGGTATTTTCACCATACTGTTTAGTATCCTCATTGTAATCAAGAGCAGTGTAAATTTTCATGATCTCAGGAGAGGTCTTTCCATCATACTTTTCTGATGCCGTAACGTAATTATGGCAATTCATACAAACATTAAGTGATGGTATTGAAGCATTTTTTGACGTAAATGCACCAGAGTGACAGTACTGGCAATCAATCTTATTTACTCCAGCATGAAGCTGATGAGAAAATTTGATCGGCTGAACCGGTTGGTAACCTGTATGAACACCTGTTTCCCACATACCTTTCCATCCGGCTGAACCAAGGAAAATAATACACAATAAAACTATGAAGAGAATGAATTTTTTGTTTTTGGATAATTTCTTTAATCCGGCGAAACGATCTTTATCTGCCGCCTCTTCTTCTTCAACTTCTATTCCTTTTTTCTGAAGCATAACACGCTCCAGCGTCTTGATAACCTTGTTCAGGACCAAAATGACAAGAAATGCGATGATAATTACAGCAAGAAGGCCGAATAACATGAAGTTACTTACACCTCCCTGATCTGCTGCACCACCTGCACCAGCCTGAGCTGCGCCTGGAGCTGCTGCCGGTTTCGGATCTCCTACCTTAACATAAGCGATTATGTTCTTGATGTCATCATCTGACAATTCAGGAAAGGCTGACATCATAGCCGGAGAGTACGCAGACGCTGTAACAGCTTTAGCATCGCCTGAAGCAATAAATGCAGGAGCATTCTTGATCCATTTGATTAGCCAGGCTTCATCGTACTTTGTGTCTACACCTTTTAAGGCCGGACCTACAACCGCTTTTTCAATGCCATGGCAAGCGGTACACTTTTGCTTAAAAATCGCTGCCCCTGCTGCCGCATCCTGTGCACTCGCTGAATTTACAGCCGCCGCGCTCAGAAAAGAAATCAGTATCAGTGATTTTGTAACACTTCTAAAAAACAATGAGATGCTTCTCATATTGAGTATTTAATGCTTAAAATTTGAAACGTATAATTAAAAAGTCGATAGTTCTGTGTTATCAACATTTTTCAGTTGACAAAAGTATAGTTTATTCAATTACGGATGACATTAACATGACCTATTTTATCAATTTATAATCATTCTAAATTATATTGAAAAACTTGGCCTATTCACTCATTTAACTGATTTTACTAAAAATATGATTTTTTGCACTCTGCAGGCATTTGCATATAATTTTAGAAATACTATTGTTTCAATACCCAGGCAAAAATGAGTGGTGCAACAATAGTTGCATCAGATTCAACAATAAATTTAGGTGTATGAATATCCAATTTACCCCATGTTATCTTCTCATTTGGTACTGCGCCTGAATAGGATCCAAAAGAAGTGGTAGAATCTGAGATCTGGCAGAAATAACCCCAGAATGGAATGTTTTCCATTTCCATATCCTGATATAGCATTGGTACCACACAAATAGGGAAATCACCTGCAATGCCCCCTCCTATCTGGAAAAAGCCCACACCCTTACCACCTGAATTTGCAATATACCAGTCGGCTAACCAACCCATATACTCGATACCGCTCTTCATTGTTGAAGCTTTCAGTTCTTTCTTCATCACATAAGAAGCAAAAATATTCCCCATCGTTGAATCTTCCCATCCAGGTACAACAATTGGCAAATTCTTCTCAGCAGCGGCAAGCATCCATGAATTCTTAGGATCGATCTCATAGTATTGCTCCAATACTCCGCTCAAAAGCATTTTATACATAAATTCATGTGGGAAATAGCGCTCACCTGAATCATCCGCATCCTTCCATAATTTATGAATATGCTTTTGCAACCTCCTGAATGCTTCTTCCTCAGGAATACAAGTATCCGTTACACGGTTATAGTGGTTCTCTAACAGGTCCCATTCATCCTGAGGGCTTAGATCCCTGTAATTTGGAACACGCTTATAATGTGAATGAGCAACCAGATTCATGATATCTTCCTCCAGGTTAGCTCCGGTACATGATATGATCGATACTTTGTCCTGGCGGATCATTTCAGCAAGGGAAATACCTAATTCAGCGGTACTCATGGCACCAGCCAAAGTGATCATCATTTTACCACCTTCATCAAGATAGGTTTCATACCCTTTTGCAGCATCCACCAAAGCAGCGGAATTGAAATGAAGGTAATTTTTTTCTATAAATTGGGATATTGGTCCTCTTTCTACACTCATAATATTATTTTATTGACAAAAATAAATATTTCCTCCGGATGGGCGAATGTTTTATGTGAAGCACGTGAATTTGAGCTAAAATAAGTGATACAATCATTAATTTCTTAATATTAAGGTCACTACCTATATTTATCATTTAAAACCAACCAATTATGATCCAAAACCTAAAATATTATGTACTTGCAGGTGTAGTGTTAGTAGCTGCCTGCAATCAAAATAAT
Organism: Daejeonella rubra; assembly: GCF_900103545.1. GTDB lineage: Bacteria > Bacteroidota > Bacteroidia > Sphingobacteriales > Sphingobacteriaceae > Daejeonella > Daejeonella rubra. The sequence continues at coordinate 18,526 of NZ_FNHH01000015.1, read as the reverse complement.
CCTAAAGTAAGCGACGATGATGGTCTTTCTGCCTTTAGCGCCGATAGTTTGAGGCTGCATGTTGCCGAGCTTTCCAACGACTCGCTTCTGGGCCGCAAACCATTTACGCAGGGTGAGACTAAAACGATTGCATATCTGCAAAAACAATTCAAAGCAGTTGGCCTGGAACCTGGAAATGGAGATAGCTTTATTCAGGAAGTACCCATGGTCAATATCCAAACCACGGCAGCACCGGAAATGCAGGTAAACACATCAAAAGGCAGCTTTAAGCTAAAAGGCCTTGAAGACTATGTGATCTGGACAGATAAAATTACGGATAAAGTAAGTCTGGAGAATACTGAAGTAGTATTTGCAGGTTATGGTGTAAATGCACCAGAACATAACTGGAATGATTATGAAGGCCTGGATGTAAAAGGAAAAGTAGTGATGGTGATGGTGAATGATCCGGGCTTTGCAGCAGGAGACTCCACTCTTTTCAAGGGTAAGACCATGACCTATTATGGGCGCTGGACCTATAAATTTGAAGAAGCGGCACGTCAGGGAGCAAAGGCATGTCTGATTGTGCATACCACAGAAGGTGCAAGTTATCCATTCAAAGTAGTACAGAATAGCTGGAATGCTTCCAAGCTAAGGCTTGACGACCGTGGTAAAAACAATTCCTATACCGACATCAACGGCTGGCTATCTCTACCTGCAGCTAAAAAACTAATTGCAGCAGCAGGCCAGGATTCATCAAGCTTTTTTGCTCAGGCAGATAAAAGAGGATTTAAAGCCGTTTCTCTGGATCTTAAATTAAGTACCAGTCTGGCTGTTAAGACCACCTTCAATAAATCCATGAACGTGATCGGAAAAATAACAGGAAGCAAACGTCCGGATGAAGTGATCATTTACACCTCACATTGGGATCATCTGGGAATTGGGACTCCGGATGAAACCGCCGACTCGATATACAATGGAGCATTTGACAATGCCAGTGGCACTGCTAGTCTAATTGAACTGGCCAGAGCATTTAAAAGCCTCAAAGTTCAGCCGGAAAGAACGATCATATTATTGGCAGTAACTGCTGAAGAGCAAGGCCTTTGGGGATCCGCATATTATGCTCAAAACCCAATTTATCCGGCAGCAAAAACAGTAGCTAATATCAATATTGACGGTGTGAATCCATTTGAAAAAACCAAAGATATCATCATTGTTGGGCAGGGACAATCGGAGCTGGAAGAATATCTAAAGGAAGCAGCTGAAAAAGCGGGGCGCGTAATTTCTTACGAAACCCATCCGGAAGCGGGATATTATTACCGTTCCGACCATTTCAATTTTGCGAAAGCAGGTATTCCTGCATTGTATACTTCCAATGGGGTAGATGTTATTGGAAAAGAACCTGGTTATGGACAAAAGGCAGATGATGAGTATACTGAGAAACATTATCACCGCCCCTCAGATGAATATGATCCGGCAAAGTGGACATTCGAAAGTGGAATAGATGACATCAAACTACTATTCCAGGTAGGTAAAAGACTGGCATTTGAAGAAAAGATGCCACAGTGGAAAGAAGGATCTGAATTTAAAGCAATTCGGGAGAAAAAATAATAATCTTAAAAATGCCTGCCTTTTTTCGAGTATTAAGTCGTGGCATCCGCCACGATGACAAATCAGTATTTAACTGTTGAGGAGATTCCGGTTCGGAGACTGGAATCTCTTTATTCACACAGCAATCCATTATTATAGTGGGCTCGACCCTCCTCCTCCCTCCATATTCAAAATTCGTTTCTATTCAATATTGATGTTTCAGGCTTCATTCCTCACCGCTTCTTACCAGCTCCTGAAATGTTTATTACCTGTTTCTATATTAACACAAATTAAACCCGAAAGAAACACAGGGAAAACGCAGACTTGTCCGCGTTTAGTCCGCGTTTAGTGTGGGTTTCCTATGGGTTTACTATGCGTTTGCTGATAAGCAAATACGAACATTGCCTCACCCTGTCTGCCCACAGGGATTACGGGATTTTAAGGTGGTGATTAGAGCGATTTCCCAATGGCAATTTTACTTAAGATCCAATCCTATTCAAACTATATTTAACTTAGCGGCCTTTATGAATAAATATCTGCTAAAAAAACTTCCGGTATTAACCTTACTTCTACTGCTCAGCACCAATGGCTTCGGTCAAATGAAGCTTATTAAAAAACTTTTCTCCAGTGATGCCGACACCGGCCGTTCCAATAGTTTTCTTCCGCTTCCGGTACTTGGATACTCACAGGAAACCGGCGCAGAGATAGGCGCTTTAAGTCTATATTCTTTTTATACAGACCGTAAAGATACCCTTACCCGCACGTCAAGAATTACTGGTGTTGCCACTTTTACGACCAAAAAACAAACAAATTTTCAGCTAAAATCAGATATCTGGTCGCCTCAAAATAAATATCATTATACCGGTGAAGTCCGCTATAAGAATTTTCCATTCAACTTTTACGGCATCGGCAATTCAACTTTAGAGTCAAATGAAGACCCCATTACTCAGAAACTATTTAAGCTGAATGGCGGGATTGAAAAACGATTTGGAAAAACACGATACACCGGTTTAAATATTGCTTTTGAAAGTTATCGTTTCAGCGATAAGACCACAGGCGGAATTTTCAGTACAGACCCTGCCATTTTTGACAAGGACGGCGGAAAAGTTTTATTTATCGGATTCACTCAGATCATTGACAGTAGAAACTCCAATACCTATACCACCAAAGGTACTTTTGCACGAATGAACTACTCCTACGCACCTGATATTTTCGGGGGCGACAATTTTAGTGGCAGCCTTTTTAAAATAGACCTGCGAAATTTTCATGGGATCAGCAAAAAAGCAACATTTGCCCTGAATGCGAATTATCAATCGCTGAATGGCGAAAACACTCCTTTTTATCTGTTGCCCCAGCTTGGAAGTGATGAAATGATGAGAGGTTATTATGCAGGACGTTACCGCGATGAGAATTTATTGGCCCTGCAATCTGAAATACGTTTAAGGTTCCATCCGCGCTTCGGAATTGTTGGTTTTGTGGGAACTGGGACTGTTTTCACCCGGAGAGATTTTAGTCTGAAAGATTTCAAACCAAACCTGGGTGGTGGATTTCGTTACTTCTTCGATATTGAAAGAGGCTTAAGTGTCCGGATGGATTACGGAATAGGTGAAAAAAATCCGGGAGAAAAAAGACAAAGTGGATTTTATTTAAGTTTAGGAGAGTCGTTTTAATAAGGGGTAAAGAATTTTACTAATTTGCATCCGGGAAGACCATCCTTCATCTAAAAATATGGTTTATGCAAAAAATCAATAGTGCCTTACTATTCATTACCCTCCTGTTCTTATTATCCTGTGCTGAAAAGCAACATAAAACTGAAGATCATTTACTCAATGCTCTGGCAGAAGACTATGTTCGTCTTGGTTTAAGCATCGGCCAATATGATGCTGATTTCGTGGATGCTTATTATGGTCCCGATTCACTAAAACCTGCAATTTCCAAATCAGAAATCTTTCCAAAAGACAGTCTCCTCAATCAGGTTTCAGAACTAAGAGTTAGCCTGGGAAATATTTCAGAAAAACTTAGTGATACCAGTAAGGTCAGAGCCAGATGGATGTCACAGCAGCTTTTAGCTTTCGACAGGCGTATCCGGATCTATTCAGGCGAATTCAAAACTTTTGATGAAGAATCCGAAGATCTGTTCGGTATATCTGCACCTGCTTATCCCGAAGAACATTATAAACTTTTGCTCGACACTCTTGAAAAACTATTGCCAGGTAAAGGAAGTGTTCAGGATAGATTCCAGAATCTGGCTAACCAATTCATTATTCCTGAAAATAAACTGGATACTATTTTTAAACGAACCATAGCAGAAGCAAGAAAAAGCACCAAAGCCTATTATGATCTCCCTGAAACTGAAAAATTCAGCATAGAATATGTAAAGGATAAGCCCTGGAGCGGTTATAATTGGTATAAAGGTAATTATACCAGTGTGATCCAGATCAATACCGATACACGGATCTTTATCGAAAGAGCAATTGATGTAGGCAGCCATGAAAGTTATCCGGGGCATCACGTTTATAATATGCTGCTGGAAAAGAATCTTTACCGCGACAAAGGCTGGGTTGAAATTTCGCTATATCCTTTATTTAGTCCGCAGTCTTTCATTGCTGAAGGCAGTGCTAATTATGGCATTGACCTTGCATTTCCCGGCGACAGTAAGATCAGGTTTGCAAAAGACATACTGCTCCCATTGGCCGGACTTGATACAACTTTCATTGATATTTATTTTGAAGCTTTAGCCATAAGGGGAAAGCTGAACTATGCCAGAAATGAAGCTGCGAGAGGCATTGTCAATAAAACTATGACTGATAAGCAGGCCCTTGAATGGCTGATCAAATATTGCCTTTACAACGAAGAAACAGCCCTTAAATCGATCAGCTTTATAAAAAAATACAGGAGCTACGTGATCAATTATAATTACGGACAAGATCTTGTCAGGAAATATGTTGAGGCAAAGGGAACAGACACTAAAAAACGCTGGGAGGTATTCGGGAAATTGCTGAGTAACCCGGTTTTGCCGGAAGAACTACTGATCAAATAATTGCCATAAACCATAACAAATACAATGAAGAAGTTAATTTTTATATTCTTATTCCCTTTACTGGTTTCTGCACAGAGCAAGACTGATCAGGAAAAATTTCTGCAAATTGACAGTTACGCAAACGGCCTGTTATCAGAATGGGATATCCCTGGTTTGGCACTGGTGATCGTTCGTAAAGACCAGGTAATTTATAGCAAAGGGTATGGCTTCAGTGATCTGGAAAATAAAATTCCGGTGAGCAGCAGCACCCTGTTTCCCATCGCATCCAACAGTAAATTATTTACTTCAACTTTAGCTGCTCAGTTAGCATTTGAAGGCAAATTAGACCTTGATATACCCGCCAGGCGATATTTACCTGATCTTAATTTTTTTAATCCTGAATTAAATTACAAGGTAACACTCAGGGATATGCTAAGCCATCGCACCGGACTTCCGGCATACGATGGGATCTGGGTGAATGCTTCCTTCAAAAGGCCCGAACTAATTGGGAAGGTTGCCTACATGAAACCAAGTTTAGGATTTCGAGAAGGATATATTTATAATAATATCATGTATACCAGTGCAGGTGTCGCTATTGAAGCAGTAACCAATAAAAGCTGGGAAGAAAATGTTTCAGAACGTATTTTTAAGCCTTTGGGGATGAATGCGAGTGGATTTACAGGACTTGGAGAAAAGCCAAAAAATCACTCATTTTCATACTTTGAAGCTGAGAACAGCAATAAAATAAAGCCGAGGACTTTCGTTTCACAATCAGAATCACTGGCTCCTGCCGGAAACATCTATTCCAGCATGACAGACATGAGCAAATGGTTGATCACACAGGTTAATGGCGGTAAATTTAATGGCAAGCAGGTACTTGCAGCCGAAGCCATTGCAGAAACTATGATTCCGAATGCAATAGCGGATAAAAGGGGTCGTTATGACGAGTTATCTAACTCTATCTATGCACTTGGTCGGATCCTTCAAACCTATAAGGGAACAAAAATGATCAGCCATACCGGTTCTATCGATGGTTTTTATTCCAATCTGACTTATCTTCCGAAAGATAGTATAGCCCTGTTTATCGTACACAACTTTATGCCTGCCGGATCACTCAGGTCAGTAATGAACCTCCCTATAATCGATATTTTAAAGGACAGAGAAATTACCGACTGGAGCGGGCGCTACAGAAAAGACTATCTGGAAACTGTAGAAAGGAATAAAAAAAATGTGGATGAAATAAATGCCTCACAGATTAAAAATACTTTTCCTTCCCATCAGGCATCTGCATATACAGGCACTTATAATCATCCGGTCTATGGAAAGATCATGATCAGCCTTGAGAAAAATACATTACAGATTCAGTACAGAAGTTTGAACAAAATGCTGCATCACTGGCATTACGACCAGTTTATAACTATGGATGAAGGCGATGGCTTCCCGGATCTGCGGATCAGCTTTTTAACTAATGATAAGGGAGATATCGACCGTATAAGTACACGGCCTTTTGGGGATCCGGTAACAGAATTTATCAGGGTTAAATAATACAAGTGCACAAGCCAAATTTTCCTCACAAAACATAAAATTCATCTTGCATTGTAAACCGAAATTGTACTCAAACTGTGCAGTCCTTTTAGCACTTTAAACTCATGATTTTAATAACTTGAGCAAAGTTATAATCATGAAAAAATACTTATTATTCCTGATCATTCTGGGATGTAAAAGCAACAATCCCAGCCCAAGTAAGAAAGTTAGTCCGGAGACTTTTCCCATTGGCTATGCTATGGTCAATGGAACTACAACCGGTGGTTTTGGAGGCGAAACAGTTACGGTAACGAATCTTGATGATTTTAGATATAATGCCAAATCACCGGATCCGCTTATCATTCAGGTTTCCGGAAATTTTACCGATACAGGTATGGTCATTATTAGCTCTAATAAGACCATTATAGGAATGAACGGTGCAACACTAAATGGAGTAGGACTATCAATTTATGGAGTAGGAAATGTAATCATTAAAAACCTCAGAATAAATAAAGTCGTGGGTGCGGATTGTATCACGATCAAACAGGAAAGTCATCATATATGGATTGATCATAATGAATTATGGCAGGACAGAGATCATGGATGGGACTATTACGACGAGTTGATGGAGATAACAGACAGGTCAGATTATGTTACTATCTCTAACAACATTTTCCATGATGCTCATACTGCACTGCTTGTTGGAAGCGGAGATCAGCAAATCACTGATATAGGGCATCTTAACGTGACCATGCATGGCAATTATTTATATAATATATCTGAAAGACAGCCCAGTATACGATTTGGCTTTATGCATATTTTCAATAACTACTTTTTAAATGGCAGCGGTTATACGATCGGTGTAACCAGAAGTGGAACGGTAAGAACTGACAATAACTATTTCGAAGGTCAGAATATTCCTATTTATACAGATTTCAATACAAGTCCGGGGGTGATCAGCGGAGTTTCAACCAATGTTTATATTAATTCTGGAGCAAATCAAATAACCTCAGTAGTTTCAAACTGGCTTCCTCCGTATCAATACTCTACTGCCCTGATTCCGGCTGCAGAGGTGCGTTCTGTTGTACCAGGACAAGCTGGCCCTCAATAAGCTTCAATCCTTTACGCTTTCAATAAATTTTTATAAAATCTTAAATGGAGAAAATTATCTTAGTGATCAAGTATTCCTATATTTATAGCTTAACTAAAATTCTTGATCATGAAGAAATACCTTTTACTTTTTATTCTTTTCGGCTCAGCAATCCTACAAACACTTGGCCAGACCATCACCAATACAGGCCCTGACGCGGCAGGATTCTCTGCTGAACATTTAAAGCGCATGGATGTTGCAATGAATGATTGGGTAGAAAAAGGGTATATGAATGGAGCAGCAGCACTGATCATCCGTGACGGAAAAGTTGCATACCACAAGGCTATAGGATTTAATGACCTGGATACAAAAGCCCCTCTACAGAAGGAAGGTATTTTCAGAATCGCATCTCAAACAAAAGCGATCACCAGTGTTGCCATCATGATGCTGTTCGATGAAGGTAAACTATTACTTACAGATCCGGTTTCAAACTATATTCCATCCTTCAAAAAGCAAAGTGTCCTGGTTAAATTTAACCCTGCTGATACAACTTATACAACTGTACCTGCTGCAAGGGAGATAACTATCAAAGATCTGCTTACTCATACCTCCGGACTAGGTTATGCTCAGATAGGATCAAAAGAAGCAAATGCTATTTATGCAAAGAACGATATCACCGCCGGACTTGGAGTTAAAAACAGGACTCTTCTTTCTGCAATGACCAAATTAGGTGAATTGCCTTTAATGCATCAGCCTGGTGAGAAATTCACCTATGGCCTTAATACAGACGTGTTGGGTTGCCTTGTTGAAGTAATATCAGGCATTAGCCTTGATGAATTCTTCAGAACCCGGATCTTTGAACCATTGGGAATGAAAGATACCTATTTCAATATCCCGGCAAGCAAAGCCAGTCGCTTAGTAAATCTATACACCGAAACACCTCAGGGAAAATTAGTGAAAGCAAACACAGGCATGCTGAACAGTAATGCAGCTTCAAATTACCCACTGGTTCAGCATAGCTACTTTTCAGGCGGTGCGGGATTAAGTTCTACAATTTATGATTACGCCATTTTTCTTCAAATGCTCCTGAATAATGGAGAATACAATGGTAAAAGATTATTGGGCAGAAATTCTGTAAGAATGATGACTACCAACCAGATAGGTGATGTTAGTTTAGGTGGTGATGAATTCGGCTTAGGATTTCAGATAATTACAGATAAAAATAGCGGGCGCACTCCTGCACAGGTTGGAACCTTTAGCTGGGGCGGAGCATTTGCTACTTCCTACTGGGTTGATCCGCAGGAAAAAATTGTGATGTTATTTTACCGTCAGCTGCAGGCACGTTCACGTAATGATGTAGTTGAAAAATTCAGAGCTTTAACATATCAGGCTATTAAATAATACGAAATCCCAATTTTACCAATACAATATATCTAAACATGAAGTCAATATTTTCTGCAGCATTAATATTCTTAAGTACCCAGTTTGTAAGCGGTCAAACCACAGCTGATCTGTTGATCCGAAATGGTAAAATCATCGATGGTACAGGAAATTCCTGGTACTATGGTGACCTGGCAGTAAAAGATGGTAAGATCATCAAAGCCGGTCATATAACTGATATTCAGGCGACTAAAACAATTGATGCCAAAGGCTTGATCGTAGCCCCCGGATTTATTGATGTTCATGGACATATTGAAGGAGGAATAATAACGACTCCTACAGCTAATAACTACATTTTTGATGGTGTTACGACTGTAATTACCGGCAATTGCGGAGGGTCAGCTGACAATATAGGCTCCTTTTTCCAGGAGATCAACAAAATCCGGCCCTCCATTAATGTTGCGACACTTTTCGGCCATAATACCGTCCGTGCACAGGTCATGAACCGGGATAACAGAACTCCTACAGATCTGGAGCAAAAAAAGATGGAAAGCCTGGTAGAAGAAGCTATGAAACAAGGTGCTGTTGGTTTGTCTACGGGTCTGATCTATATCCCCGGGACTTTCGCCAAAACGGAAGAGGTTAGCGGACTGGCTAGAGCAGCCGGAAAATATAAGGGTGTTTACGCCTCCCATATCCGAAATGAGGAAAATAATGCTGTTGATGCCGTTAATGAGGCGATAAATATTGGTAAGGAAGCAAATATCCCTGTACAGATCTCTCACTTTAAGATAGGGGGGAAGTCAAATTGGGGTAAATCAAATATAACATTAGGCTTGGTTAAGCAAGCCCGTATGGACGGTTGGGATGTTACGATCGATCAATATCCATACACTGCAAGCAGCACGAATCTGGGTATACGTTTACCCGACTGGGCATTTGCTGGTGGAAACGACAGCATGAAGGTCCGTTTGAACAACCCGGTAATTCGCGCACAGATTAAAAAAGAAATGCTGCAGCAGTTAGCCGGATATAAATTTCCTAATTACAGCTATGCAGTAGTTGCCAATTATCCTTCCGATACCTCTTTTAACGGAAAGAATATCTCTGAGATCAATAAACTGATGGGAAGAAAGGCAAAAGTGAAATTTGAAGCTGAAACCATTATGGATATGGTTGAAAAAGGAGGTGCACAAATGGTCTATAACAGCATGAATGAAGTGGATGTGAAAAATATCATGCAATATCCATTCAGTATGTTTGGCGCCGATGCCGGTGTTCCTGTACCTGGTCGTGGAATGCCACATCCGCGCGGATATGGTACCAATGCCAGGGTTTTAGGTAAATATGTCAGAGATGAGAAAGTGCTGTCCATGGAGGATGCTATCCGCAGGATGACCTCATTGGCCGCACAAAAATTCGGACTAAGTGACAGAGGACTCTTGCTGCCAAATTATGCAGCTGATATAGTGATCTTTAGTGAAGCAGAAGTAAACGACATGGCTACCTTTCAAAAACCACATGCTTACTCCAAAGGATTTAAATATGTAGTTGTCAATGGTGAGTTAGTGGTTGAAAACGAAAAACATTTAGGTACCAGAAGCGGGAAAACGCTTTATGGGCAGGGGTATTCGGAGTGAAGGATGAGGCAGGAGGACTGAGGCAGGAGGACTGAGGTATGAGGTCGGAGGTGTGTTGTCAGTTACCTGTTGTCTGTTATCAGAAATTGGAAAAGGCCGTAAACTTCAAACTAACACTGAATTGTCTTTGATCTTTGATCTTTGGTTCCTGGTTCTTGGTTCCTGGTTCTTGATTCCTGGCTCAATTAGCCTGTTGTCTGTTATCTGTTATCTGTTGTCTGTTATAAGCTGTTAATTATAAATGCCTTAAAACCGAATAATAAAATCTTCTTTGGCCTGGCCTTTTTTAACGAATACGAGTCCGATATGGAAGAGATCAATAGTTACACTGACTTCGGGATGTTCTTTGATCTGTGTCCAGGCTTCTTTCATTCCTTCACTCCAGTAAATATCATCAAAGATCATCAATGAGTTTTCCCCTAGTTTGGGTAAGCACCATTTAAAATAGTCAAGGGTTGCCTCTTTTCGGTGATTTCCATCAATAAATACCAAATCGAGTACAGGTATATCTCTGATGACCTTTGGAAGAATTTCGTCAAAATTACCTACGAGCAATTCGGTATTAGTGATATGTAATTTTTTCAGATTTTCAAGGGCGATAGCTGCAGTTTCAGGACACCCCTCGATACTTATGACCCTTGCATTGGGGGCTGCTTTCGCAAGATATGCGGTCGTAATGCCTAAGCAGGTACCCAATTCAATAATATTTTTCGGTTTTACATCAGCTGCGAGGCGATGGATGAGCTGAGCCAACCTGGCAGGCTTTAATGCATTCCTGGCTAAAGTACTGACCTTCTTTTGTTTATTATTGTTGACAAGTGAACCGGCGCCAAGATCAGTAATATTTATCCGGCGTGGATCAAGCAAGAGTTCAGATCTCAATTTCTCGATGTCAGAGTAAACCTTTTTGGCATGAAAATCGTAGATAACTTTATCAACGAGTCGATAGGCAAAGGGTGAATGTACACCATGCCGCGTTTTTGCTTTTAAACGATATTTAAGGTAATCAAGTCCTGTTTGCAGGTTTATCATCACGCTAAAGATAGTTGTCTAAAGCTTATTTCAATGCAGAAATTTTTAAAAGCTAAGAAAAAACCCAGGCAGAAATTCACGGATTATTGCCGTTTAGCCATACTTATAGCTTTTTCTTAAATTTACATGGCATATGAATGAGAAAGAAGTAGAATCACTTATAAAATTGCTCGACGATCCGGATGTTGAAATATCCCGTCATGTTGAGGATAAACTTTTATCCTTTGGCAATGAGGTGATCGGCTATCTGGAAAATGCATGGTCGCATTCACTGGATGCAATCCTTCAGGAAAGGATTGAAAATCTTGTGCATAAGATCCAGTTCAGCAATGTTAAACGCGAACTGGAGCTATGGTATATCTCAGGTTCATATGACCTCTTGCAGGGGATGCTGATCATCAATAAATATCAATATCCTGACATTGATGAACAGAAAATAATCAATCAAATCGAGGATATTAAAAGAGATATCTGGATGCAGCTGATCTATGAGATGACTGCGGTCGAAAAGGTTAAGCTGATCAATCATGTACTTTATGAAACTCATGGATTTACAGGAAATACCAGTAACCATCAGGATCCTCAGAATTCTTATCTGAGCCAGGTATTGGAGAGCAGAAAAGGAAATCAGATCCTGCTTGCGGTAATTTACTCAATCATAGCCCAAAAACTCGACATCCCAATCTATGGTGTTAACCTTCCTCAGCATTTCGTTCTTGCCTATGTTGATGAAGAACCATCAGAACATAACAGTAATTCGGAAAACGACTTCGAAAACCGCATCTTATTCTATATAAATGCATTTAATAAAGGATTTCTTTTTGGAAGAAAAGATGTAGATGGATTCTTAAAACAACTTAATCTCAAGCCTCAGAATCATTTCTATGAGCCCTGCAGCAATGTTGAGATCATTCAGAGGGTACTTAGAAATCTGATCAGTGCTTATGAAAAACTATCGGCAGTGGAAAAAGTTGCCGAAGTTGAAGAGATGCTTGGTATTTTTCCGGAACCAAGATAAAAGAGGGGAATGGGGAAAGCTAAAAGGTAAAAGGATCAATGAGCAAGGAATAAAGACTTTCAGCAGTAATTTTCAACCTTGTCCTTGTTCTCTGATCCTTTTTCTTTGCTCAATTAGTCTGTTATCTGCTATCAGAAGTTAGAATTGGACGTAAATTTCAAATTAGCACTGAACTGTCCTGGTTCTTTGATCCTTAGTCCTGGTTCTTGATTCCTGGTTCCTGTCTCAATCAGCATATTGTCAGTTATCTGTTATCAGAAGTTAGAAAAGGCCGTAAATTCAAATTTGCACTGAATTGTCCTTGTTCTTTGGTCTTGGTTCTTGATTCCTGGTTCCTTGCTCCATTTAAAATTCCATCAAATAAGCCTTTAAAAACTCATCCAGATCACCATCAAGCACTGCCTGTGCATTTGATGTTTCATAATTTGTACGAAGATCTTTCACAAGTTTATAGGGATGCAGAACATAATTCCGAATCTGTGAGCCCCATTCTATCTTTTTCTTATTGCCCTCAATGGCTGCTGAAGCTTCCTGCCGTTTACGCATTTCTGCCTCATAAAGCTGAGATTTCAATAGTCTAATGGCATTCTCTTTATTCTGAAGCTGAGAACGTGATTCCTGATTTTTAATGATAATACCCGATGGTTTATGATATAAACGCACGGCAGTCTCCACTTTATTTACATTCTGCCCACCTGCACCACCGGAACGGAAGGTTTCAAATTCAATATCTGCCGGATTGACATAGATCTCAATCGTATCATCTACTAATGGGTACACATAAACTGAAGCAAATGACGTATGTCGCTTTGCGTTTGAATCGAAAGGTGAAATCCTGACAAGCCGGTGAACGCCATTCTCCCCTTTTAAATATCCATAGGCAAAATTGCCTTCAAACTGTATAGTTACAGTCTTGATACCTGCCACATCACCTTCCTGATAATCCTGTTCACTGACTTTAAATCCATGCTTTTCGCCCCACATAACATACATTCTCAGAAGCATAGCAGCCCAGTCGCAGCTTTCGGTACCACCGGCTCCTGCAGTGATCTGCATCACAGCATTCAGCTGGTCTTCTTCAGAACTGAGCATATTCTTGAACTCAAGCTCTTCTATCTTCTTAACTGTAATATCGTATTGCTCCTTTAGTTCAGCTTCGGTAGCATCGCCCGACTGGAAAAAATCGAGCATGACGGTAACATCCTCCACGGAAGCTTCCGCAAGCTGGAACTCATCGGTCCATTTTTTCTTACTGTTTATGGAATGTAATGCTTTTTCGGCCTCTTTAGGGTCATCCCAGAAATCGGGCCTCAGGGCAATATCCTGTTCATTTTTGAGATCATCTAACTTCTTGTCGATGTCAAAGATGCCTCCTCAGAGACGTTATTCTGTCTCTTAAATCCTGAATATTTTCTTTGGTCATGGTGCAAAAATAGAAAAAATTTACTCATCAATTCAGTAAAAGCTAACATGATCTTGAATCTTGTCAGCCTTTAAAAGTTAAAATCCGTCAGCTTTAATATCCTTTTCTGTAACCTCACCGTACTTTGCCGCAATACTCTTAATATCTTCAGATTTACCGATCAATAAAAACTGAAGCTTATCCTTTGGAAAATATTTATTAATGACCTCTTTGGATCTGGCAAGGGTAAGTCCATCGACATTACTCTGAAAATTATTGATAAATGATTCATTAAAACCATACCAGAACATCTGAGTCAACAAACCAGCTAATTGCCCGGCAGTTTCATAACGTGGCGGAAACTGACCTTTTACATAATTCTTAGCTGAAGCCAGTGTCTTTTCATCAAAACCTGTAGCATGCAGACTATCCAGAACCTGCAAGGTCTTTTCAATAGTAGGCAGCGTAGTTTTTACAGCTGTAAAAGTTGAAATGGAGAAAGTACCTGAGTACTTCAATGGTACAAAACTACTTCTTGCTCCATAAGTTAGTCCGGAATTAACCCGAAGCTCATCATTTAACCAGGAAGTAAAGCGACCGCCAAAAACGGTATTAACAACTTCAATAGCCACAAAATCAGGGTTATCACGACGAATTCCCATGCCACCAATTAAAAAAGTGGTCTCGCGGGCATCTTCTTTATTCACCAGAAGTACCCGGGCAGTTTGCGGCGGACTTACCGCCTGTGCTGCAAGATTATTCTGTGACAGACCGGTTTTTTTCCATCCGCCAAACAAAGTAATGATACGTGCTTTCATCATTTTCGTGTTGAAATCACCAACAATGGCAATTGCCGAACCTTGCGGACCGTAATTGTTTTTGTAAAAGGTCTTCAGATCATCCACACTAAATTTTTCAACGGTGACAGGACTCCCATTTACAGGATTTGCATAGACATGAGAACCATAAATGAATTTATCCCAATAGGCATTGATGACATTTCTGGGACTTAACTTAGCCTGTTCAAGACTTGAAAGAACACGCTTTCTTTCCTTTTCAAATTCGTCTTTATCAAAGACTGGGTCAACCATCACTTCTTTAAGGATCGGAAGAACCTTTTCAGCATCTTTTGCCGCAAACTTTGAAGTAATTGTAGCCGATTCCTTACTTGCGAAAGTGTTCAGATCTGCTCCGATAAAATCAAGTGCTTCCTCTATTTTTGTTTTTGAATACGATTTGGTACCATATTGTAAACCTGCTGCAGTTAAATTTGCCAGACCTGATTTCTCCGCATCATAGATAGCTCCTGCAGGAACAATGGCAGAAACACTGATCAATGGAACTTCATGCTGCTCCATCAGGTAAACGGTCAGCCCATTGGGCAAACTAAATTTTTCATATGCCGGAACTTTAAATGCCGCGGGTGTATTCTGAGCAATAGCCGGACTACAAAGTATGAATGCTATCAGAACAGCAGAGATATTTCTTATAAATTTCTTCATTTCCTTATTCTTCTACATTAGATTTCAAGATACCTACTGTACGGTTTGACTTATTAAAATATTGGCTTGCCACACGCTTCACATCCTCTGCAGTAACCTTTGAAAATTCTGCAGGCGCATCAAACATCTTTCGGTAATCACCAAAAAACAGCTCATAGGTCCCAATATTATTCGACTTCCCATTGATCGTCTCAAGTTGAGCATAAAACTCCATCAGTTTCTGATTCTTGATCTTTTGAAGCTCCATTTCTGTGATTCCATCCTTTTTAATCTTATCGATCTCTGAGTAAATAGCTGACTCTATATCTTCCTCCTTTATTCCTTTTGCTGCAATGGCATAAATACTAAACAGGTTTGGATCAAAGCTTTCGCTGAAATCAGATCCAATCATGTTCGCTAATTGCTTCTTATCAACAAGTTCTGAATAGAGTCGTGATGAATTTCCACTTGTGAGTACGGCGTTCAAAATGCTTAATGAGTAATAATCTTTATTCAAAGCTTCCGGAGTATGGTAGCCAATCATTAAATAAGGGCTTGGTACTTCCTTCTGAATGGTTACTCTGCGCTCGCCGGTTTGCGGAGGCTCAACAAGGTGAACCGGTTTGGGAGGTGCATTTGCAGGTATTGAAGCCATGTATTTCTCTGCCATTCGCTTGACTTCATCAACCTTCACATTTCCGGAAATTACAACGACACAGTTATTTGGGGCATAATAGGTCCGGAAATATTTTTCAAGGTCCTCTTTTGTCCAGTTTTTAATATCCGACTCATATCCAATAACCGTCCAGTGATAAGGATGCTCCTGAAATGCACTAGCATTCACTGCATCACTCAACATATTCCATGGGGAATTTTCAAGTCCTGTGCTTCGTTCAGAAAGCACTACACCTCGCTCACTTTCCACCATTTTAGGATCAATGTTAAGGCTGGCAATACGATCTGATTCGAGGTCAAAAATAGTCTCCATGGCACTTACAGGAAACCAGTCGGTATAAACAGTGACATTTTGAGTGGTATAGGCATTATTAGCACCCCCATTAAATTCCATAGTTTGATCAAACATTTTAGGACCGTATTTCTTTGATCCGTTAAACATCATATGCTCAAAAAAATGAGATAACCCTGTGATGCCCGGATGTTCATTTCGGGAACCAACCTTATAAAACAGGTACATATTGGCATTGGGGATGGAATTATCCTCAGCAACCAGAAATTTCATTCCATTTTTCAATGTAAATGTTTTAATGTCATCAGCCTTGGTCTGGGCGAGCAGGGGAATACAGCAGCCCATGAGCAGTATGCTTAGTAATTTCTTCATTAGTATGTATTGGCTAGTGTGGAATTTTATTCAAATTAATAGATATTAAGTCTAATTTTACAATATTTTTGATTTTTCTTTAACCTATTTTCTGAATCTATGCTTTCCCGCCACAATTTCACGTCAACAGTTGCATTCAATGCCCTTTCTGACCATTTTAACAGGATCAAAAAGGAGCAAATAAGAAATCTCTTCGAGGATACAACAAGATTTGAACAATTTTCAATCACATTCGGAGATATTCTGCTTGATTATTCGAAAAACCGCATCACAGCCGAGACCCATGAGCTTCTGGTTAAGCTAGCCGAAGAATGTGAATTGAAGGAAGCTATTGAGGCGATGTTCAGGGGCGAAAAAATCAATGAAACCGAGGACAGGGCAGTTTTACATACCGCATTACGTAAGCCAATGAATTCAGGTTTTAACCTGGAGGGCAAGGATATATTAGCTGATATTCACCGTGTTCTGAACAAGATGGAACAGTTTTCTGATCGGGTGATCAGCGGGCAATGGAAAGGTTATACCGGCAAGGCTATTGCACATATTGTGAATATTGGAATTGGCGGTTCAGATCTGGGACCGGTTATGGTCACGGAAGCGCTAAAAGCATACAGCAATCATATCAAATTACATTTCGTGTCGAATGTAGATGGTTCTCATATCGTGGAAACACTTAAAGAACTTGATCCGGAGACCACCCTTTTCATGATCGCTTCCAAGACATTTACTACGCAGGAAACTATGGCAAATGCCTATTCTGCACGCGACTGGTTCCTAAAAAGCGGTGCTGGGGAAGCAGATGTTGCCAAACATTTTGTTGCCATCTCAACGAATGAACAGGGTGTTTCAAAATTCGGGATTGATACGGATAATATGTTTGAATTCTGGGATTGGGTTGGCGGTCGTTATTCACTATGGAGTGCAATCGGGCTCAGTATATCCTGCGGAATAGGATTTGCAAATTTCAAGGCTTTATTAGACGGAGCACATGAGGCCGATGAGCATTTCAGAAATACAGATTTCAATAAAAATATTCCGGTAACCCTGGCCCTGCTGGGAATATGGTACACCAATTTTTTCGATGCTGAAAGTCAGGCGATACTACCATACGATCAATATATGCATCGCTTTGCTGCCTATTTCCAGCAGGGAGATATGGAAAGTAATGGAAAATCAACCGACCGCAGCGGAAAGGCAGTCAACTATCAGACTGGTCCGGTGATCTGGGGAGAACCCGGAACTAATGGGCAGCATGCTTTCTATCAACTCATACACCAGGGCACAAAACTGATCCCATGTGATTTTATAGCACCGGCTCAGACTCATAATCCAATTGGAAATCATCATCAGTTATTACTTTCTAATTTCTTCGCTCAGACTGAAGCCTTGATGAATGGAAAGAGCAAGAATGAAGTGGAAGCAGAACTAAAAGCTGCCGGAAAAAATGCAGAAGAGATTGAAAAATTGGCTCCATTCAAGGTTTTTGAAGGCAACAGGCCAACAAATTCCATTCTGATTAAAAAAATAACACCTCATACATTAGGTTCGCTTATCGCGATTTACGAGCATAAAATATTTGTACAGGGTATTATCTGGAATATTTTCAGCTTTGATCAATGGGGAGTTGAACTGGGTAAACAACTGGCAGGGCGTATTTTACCAGAGCTGGAAGATGACAAACCGGTTAGCGGGCATGATGCTTCGACCAATGGTTTGATTAATAGGTATAAGGTTTGGAGGGGATAAAGGGGAAAGGAGAAGGAAAGCTGAAAGGGGAAAGCTTCCACCGCCCGTCATTTCAAATACCTCTGCCATATTTTAATTGAACGCTACTCTTGAGAGGTGGAGAAATCTCATGACTAATGGTAGTGCATCAAATGAAAAGCCAATTCGTTGCAACAGATTTCTCTTCGTTCCTCATCGAAATGACGACAAATTAACGTCATTTCCTTTGGTCAATGAAAGAATATTTATTAGCTATTACTATTGTTGAAATGGGGGGTCCGGGGGGTGTTAATAAACTAAAATCTTTGTG
>NZ_FNHH01000049.1 GCF_900103545.1 Daejeonella rubra | reverse complement strand
TGATCTACAACAGACTGTTTAAATGATTCACTAAATGTTTGAATTAATTGATCCATAAGTTTACTAGTTATGTAAACCTATTTTAGGACAAGACATGGAAAAGACCACCCCCTTTTATTCCCCCGCCAGCGGTGGATACTGGGTGGCCAGGGAATTTGCTGTAAACTAAAAATCTCAATATTGAATGCAATTTTTTTATCCGTCATGCTGTCCACCGCTGGCGGGGGGAGTGTAGCCCTTAGCGCTGGCGGGGGTGGTTTTTGAGTATTTTGGGAGGTTTAAGCACAAGTTTAACCTTCAGGAAGGCCCCTGGATGCTTATTTTATCCCAATCACATGCAAATTAATGAGGCTGGAATGCGGGAATCCCAGTGTGTTTCCTGGTTTAATATCCAGGGTATTGCGGAGGTAAATATCAATGATTCCTTTTGCCACCTTTGTTTTAGTTTCCAGAAATTCGGGTTCAACGGCGACAAGGAAATCTTTGAAATGCATCCTGCCATTATGATCAACCACCACCGAAAATGAATACTGAAAATCCTGATAAGCTTTATCGATATTGATGCGGTATTCAGGATACAGGTATTCCTCAGAGCGGTTAACATGACCTAAATAGGGGTCGAGGCCTGGTTTGATCTTTTCTACCCTGGTTATTTTACTCCTGCTATTTAAAACAACCGGATTTCTTGCCGCAAAGGCACTATCCAGATTGCTGTTAGCCTGTATTGCTCTGTATTTGATAAAAAGCGTGTCTTCTCTACTTGGAGCTTTTAATTTTGTTGCCTCCATTTTTAGCACATTTTTAATGTAATCATCCGAATAAAGCTTCATGTAGATCGTTGACTGATCTTCATTCACAACTCTTGATTCCAAAGCCATTACCTGTAAAAGAATACTGTCTTTGCTTACATGCTTAACTCTGAACCATTCGCGGGCGAACTGAAAAAGCGCTTTATGGCTGTGAAAGATGCGGTAGGTCATGTATTGTTGCTTTTCCGGACTAAAGATCCTGACCGAATCATCCGCATTGAAGTAAATATTCCATTCCGGCTCCAGCTGAAAGCCCTGCTCATTGAATGAGAGTCCGTTTTGAAATGAACGTCGTACCTCCGTGTATTTTATTCCCTTTATTGCGGTGAATGTCGGGACAGGATCTTCATTAATTGTTGATAAATAGTGGCATGAAGAAAATGTAAATGACAGTACCAGGAACAGAATAATGGGAAAAAATTTCATTGGGATGAAATTAAAAAAAATATTCAGGTTTGAGGCAGGGTGCTGGTAGATTTGATTCTGCAGTGGATCCTGAGAGCCAGATCTATCTCAGTATATTATCAGCTTCCTGATCATTTATATGATTAACAATGGTTCTTATTCGTTCATCCAATTGATTGACTGATGCTTCAAGAAGACCGAGGTATTCCTCGTCATTTGTACCGGATGAATCTTTCATTAAAGCCATCAATCCCATGATAGAAGCAACAGGCTGCCTGATCTCATGTGATTGAATTCTGGCTATTTCCCTTAAGGATGTGTTCTGTGCCTTTAATTGATTTAAGCTTCTGTCAAGTTCCATGATATGGCTTACCTGGTTGGCAAGAGCGCCCAGGCACTCCAGCTGCTGCTCTGTCAGATCTTTTGGTTTGGTATCATACACACATAAAGTACCGACATTGTATCCGTCATAAGATTTCAGATTGGCACTTGCGTAAAAGCGTATATGCGGATTATTAACAACAACGGGTGCATTTGCAAACCTGGTATCTTTGCTTGCATCTTTCACCACCATGATCTTTTCCATTTGAATAGCATGGGTACAGAATGAGGTATTTCTTGGCATCTCATCAGCGTCTACACCCAATTTTGCTTTGATCAGCTGTACATCATAATCCATAAGGGTGATCAAAGCAATCGGACTGTTGCAGATCACAGAAGCGAGCATCACTATCTCCTGCAGATCTTTCTGACGGTCGGTATTGAACCCGAGATAACGCTGAACAGCCTGAACTCTTTCTTCTTCCTTATTGTTTGGCATTGTAAATATGTTTTTGAATAAATATACGCTTGGCAAATTGCATTAGTTTTTTAATTCTGCTATCCTGGTTTGTGGAATATTTCCAGACCCTGATGGAGGCTTTCAAAACTTAATTGACGGCATACAAATAAAAACTGGTCTACAAATACTTATTGTCACTCATCCAGTTTTGAAGCTGGTTCATCCATTTATCTGCCGTAGTTTTATTGTTCATGCCAAAACCATGCCCGCCTTGTGGATAAATGATCATATTGCTATATATCTTTTGCTTTAACAGCGCCTCATAATAGGAAATGCTGTTTGCAACCGGAACGGCAGGATCATCACCGGCATGGACTAAAAAAGCTGGTGGAGTTTTCTCAGTTACCCGCAGTTCATTGGAAAATTTTTGTAAGGTTTCAATTGGCTGAACTTTACCCAGTAAATTCATGCGGCTGCCTTTATGTGTAATGCCATCCATGAAGCTGATGACGGGATAAATAAGCACTGAAAAATCCGGACGTAAAGAGGTTTGTTTCGGATTATCGATCAATTGTTCATTGAAACGGGTAGAAGCGCTTGCTGCCAGGTGTCCGCCAGCTGAGAAGCCCATGATACCAATTTTGGATCCATCTATATTGAACTGCTGAGCATTTTCCCTGACTAGTTGAATCGCTCTTTGTGCATCCTGTAAGGGACCGATCGACTTATCTATCATGATAGAATCTTCCGGCAGGCGATATTTTAATACAAAAGCTGTTATTCCCAGATTGTTAAAGGCTTTTGCGACGTCCGCACCCTCATGAGAAGCAGCCAGAATACCATAACCGCCTCCGGGACAAATGATAACGGCAGAACGTTTTTCTGATTGCTTTTCTGGTGTGTACATCGTAAGTGTAGGTACAGATACTTTACTGATGCGAAGTATGCCGGCCGCATCTGTAGCCGACTTTTCTTTATTGGCCGATGGTTTACTATTGGGAATCGGTCCTTCATACAGCGGTAAAACCGTTTGTGCGTTCATTGAATTGGTATATAGCATGCTTATGGAACAAAGTATTATCGTTAAAACTTTCATATTGATTTATTTAAATCTGTTTAAATGCTCGTTGAACATATTTTTTTTCTATTCGGCGGAAGTATTGAAAACAATCTTCCCGAACTATGAATTTCTTCTCTTTGTATTTTATTAAAAAGATATAATTTTAAATACGGATTAATTATTTTTCTGTGCCTGGATGATATCTGGATTCGACTCTTTTTAGAACATCCTCACGATAAAAGGCCACAGTTTTAAATTCACGGTCGGCATAGCGCTGCATCTGATCATCAAAATGAGGTGATTTTGGATCTCCGCTTTGTCCCCCGGCTAACATCGTTTTCGCTTTCACCTTATCTCCGAATTCTACAACGGCAACGAAACTATTTCCAGATGTTCCGTATTGACGTTTAGTGTTTTTGCCAAACCTTGTCCCGAATGAGGCTAAAGCACCCCATTCTCCTGATGCCATCCCAACAGGTATGCTGGGTAATAAATCGTTAAATTCCTGATTGATATCTCCATTAATGCGCTGGTAGCGGTTGAATTCCCCCCAAGCCGTATTTACGGAACCAAAATCCTTTTTCAGTGCTGCAAGACTTGCTTCGAATATTTCTAAACGTTCTTTAGGTGGCGATATGGAACTCATATAGTTCACTTTCTCCATAATATTTAGTCCGCCCGGTATTTTTCCTGATTTAATATAGGTATTAAGATAATACTGACTGATCGTCATTGCTGCGGATGTTTTGGAAGTCTTATAGTCCCAGTCTCTCAATAAATTAATGGCAGTTTTCAGTTCTGCTGTACCCTTCGGATCAGTATCATATGCTTTTAGCAGTCCTTTGATCAGTTCTTCTGCACCGGGAAGGTAAGGATCGTAAGCGAGTGTGATCAGCTTGTCTAAGGTTAGGTCTTTTGCTTTACTCAATAAGGATATGGCATGGATTCCACGGTAGTTTTCCGGTGAGTAGGACATGTAGTTCGGATAGTTTTCCTGCTTCGGACTGTATTTTCCGGCACTGGTAAAGGGTGTAGAATTACAGTTCTGAATCCATCCGTTATCAGGATTTAACAGAAATATATTGTCTTTCAGCTCGTGCAGGCCTTTCCAGTCTGTATCGGGATTGCTTCCATCTACAGGTTTTTTATAATCAAACCGGATATCTCTTTTCGGAATAAAGTTTCCATGATAATAAGCAATATTCCCATCTGCATCAGCATAAACAGTGTTGTTTGAGGAATTAGTGCGTATGTCCATCATTTTATTGAACTCCTGATGGTTTGAGTTTTTGGTACGTAAAAAGGACTGCTCCAGGGCTTTTACAGGATCCCACATCATTGCTGTGGATACCCATTTATTGTTTGATGAATGCGTCACCGGTCCATGATGTGTGCGGTAGGTGGTAAAGCTTTTCTCTTTGATTCCATTGCCTGCTTTATATTTTATGCTGACCGTATTAGAATCCATTGCCCGGGATTCATTCCCATATTTATAAGTGGTTCCCTGTTTGTTTTTTACGATGCTTTCTTCAAATTCATCGATAATATCCACGTCTGATGTGGTATGCATCCAGCCTGTTTTTTCGTTAAATCCCTGATAAACAAAAAATTGTCCCCAGGTAACTGCGCCATAAGCATTCAGGCCCTGTTTACTCACCACATGAACTTCACCTCTGAAAAAGAAAGAGGTATGCGGGTTGATAAGAAGCATGGCATTACCTGATTGGGTTAATTTTCCTGAGATCGCGAAGCCATTCGAACCTCTTGGTTCATTATCTTTTAGAAGGATTGATCCGGTAAGGTTTCCTCCAAGCTTAGCCGCATCAGACTTATCATAAAATTCAGCAAGTCGCTTAAGTGAAACCTTTTCTATATCTCCACCAATGGAACCTTCACTAAAATACATGGGCATCCAGGGCTCAAAACGGGTGAGTAATTTGGGTTTTACCTGCGGGTGCTTTGCCAGATAATAGTTTATTCCGTCGGCAAATGCTATGCATAATTCTTTGAGCCAGGCCGGACTTTTCTCAAAGTTTGCTTCAGCTTCCTTTTGAGTCATATAGAGATTAGCCCTTAGATCGCTGTATAATGCATTTTCGCCTTCTACTTCAGCAAGCCGGCCCGTCGCCCAGATGTAATTCCGTTCAACACGATTAAAATCATCTTCGCATTGAGTATATAGCAGTCCAAAAACAGCATCAGCATCTGTCTTTCCATAAATATGGGGTACCCCAAAATTATCCCTGATAATTTCAGTATTGGAGGCATGCTGCTTCCAGCGTTCACTTTCACTAAGGTTTTTGTTACCCGGTGTAAGCTTGAAGCTGGTGCATATCAGAAAAATAATTAGGAATGCGATCCGGTTCATAGGCATTTATTGATTTCTAAATATAATGCTTTTGATTAATGGAGGGTAGGGGAATTGGAAGCTTTTAATAAAGTTTTCTGCAGCATAAAAAGGACTAGTGTCATGTCACATATAATTTGACGAAAACATCTGAATGCTAAGGAGGCTAAAAATAATGGCAGTTTAATGTAACGATACCAGGATAAAACTATTGAAACTCTATTCGTCAATTAATTCGTGAGATGACTTTGGATGCTGGGTAACTGAATTATTGAATAAAAAATACTGAACCTTGGGACAGCCATATCGCTCAATAGCCCGGTGCTTTAGCTCCGGGTTAAGATCCGGTTTGCAGACCGGGCTTCAGCCCAAAACCTGAGCGACCGGAACAGAACAAATACTGGTGCTTCAGCGCCAAAATACCGATAACTAATCTACATCTGCCATTCCCCAACCCGAATTTTTAGTATTCCAAAATTTTCAAATAGTGCAGTCTAAGTACCTGCTATGTCATTTATAATATCTATCGGGCTAAAGCCCAATATATTTTTCCTCACATGTTGCAGAATATTGGGCTGAAGCCCGAAAACGAACAAACTCGTTAACTCCAGCTAAAGCTGGAGTCTATTGAGCGACCGTACAGGTGCCATGCCACAGGTAACCTCAGCTAAAGCTGGAGCCTATTGAGCGACCGTACAGGTGTCATGCCACAGGTAACCTCAACTAAAACTGGAGCCTATTTGGCGACCGTACTGGTGTCATGTCACAGGTAACTGTGGGATCTGCCGCCCTATACAATGCCGCAAAAAACGTTTATGAAGGTGCAGTGCATTGCAAAAAGGAGAAAAAAGGCTTTAAAATCAGATTTCTCTATAGCTAGTGGAAATTCTTTATCCAAAGCATCATTTAAAGGATAACATCAACCACAGGAAAAAGAACCCCGCATGAATTACTGGGCAGGCTTCGCTTCCACTGCTCCAATGAGTCCTGGGGACCAGGAGCAAAATGATATTAGTTTAAATAATGACATTGGACGCGTGCATCAGAATTTGAGTTTAATCATAATGAAACCTGCACTTTGCAATTAAAATCGCATCATCTTTCACTTGATAAATCAATCGATGTTCATCATCAATTCTGCGAGACCAAAATCCTGAATATTTGTATTTTAGTGGTTCTGGTTTTCCAATACCCTGGAATGGATTTCGGGATATGTCTTTTAGCAGATCATTTATCCGATTCATTTTCTTTTTATCGGTTTTTTGCCAATACAAATAATCTTCCCAGGATTCATCCACAAATATGAATTTCATTCTTCAAGTAGATTTTTACTCATGGAATTTCCGGATTTCAGTTTTTCAATTGCTGAATCCAGTCTCCTTTCATTTTCTTTTGAAGAGAGTTCATGTTGAGTTGCACGCATTGAATTATATTCTGTTAAGGACATAATGACAACACCATTATCCTTTCCACGATTAATAATCAATGTTTCAAAGTTCTCTGTGACTTTATCAAAATATCTTTTAATGTCTTTCCTGAAATCTGAAATGGATGTTGTTAACATGGGGATAAATTTTAATGTACTTAAATGTGTACAAATATACGTACATAAAATTGTAATTGCTGAATTTATTGAGGGGATATTTAAAAACCCCCAATGCTGGCGAATGCGTATGCTGTTTTCGCATTTCTTTCCCTGATATTCTTTTCCGATTTTTCCTGAAAGGCAGGATTTTGCGCAGAATCTCAGCGGTTTTTCACCTTATTTGAGAAAATATTGATTTTTGCAATTGCAAATTTCGTAAAGTCGCTTGCCAGCCCATTTTAAAATTCATAATTGCTCTTCTTCTACTCTTGAAAAAGTAATAATACTCCTTTGGCAGGCATTGAAAATATACTAAAAATACGATCTCCGTAGAATTTTGTTTAGTCACAGGTTAACTTTAATAAAAAACTTGTACTATGAAAACACCACGATTATTAATCTATGCTGCTGACCTGGTGAGGCTTAGCGGCAAATGCGAAAAAACATGCCGGCGGCTTTTACTGAAAATGAAAGTGCATTACGGACTGGAAAAAGGGCAGGACCTGACATTCTATCAAGTGAGTGAATTTCTCAAAATTCCGGTAGATCAGCTATTTCCCTACATCAAAATGTTTCCTTTCCTTTTTATGGTTTCTACTTCTACCGCTGACCATTGAAATCTTAAACAGCCTTAATATCTTTTAAGGCTGTTTTTATATCTCTTCCTTTTATCAACTTTTACCCTCTTTTTTCTGATTGATGAGCCGGTCTGCCATCCAAAATGAACGCTCATTCCATGCTGTTTGAAAGCACTAAATCTGAGTCTTTTTTGAACGGTCTCCAGACGAACACTAAACGAACACTAAACGAACACTAAGATCTTCGGAAAATTGCCATTTCTCGTCCTGTGTCTCGACCGGAAATAGCTATACAAATTGGTTAATAATTCCTGACCTGATTATACAGTCTATTTGCTAATCCTGCCGGAACTATACCAGGCAATTTTTCATTGTATTTTGATTCCTGTTTTTCCATCAATGTTCAGGAGCCCTGTTTTCTCGCCATGAAGGAAGTACCCGACAATAGGGGACAAAAGAAGACAAAAGAGGATATTGCCGGACAATACAAGCAATAACGGACTGATGATGAGTGAGTTAATAGATCGCAGCTTATATTTGTTCTAAGCATTAATACCGGTAATGATAATGTGAAACAGATTTTTTCATTTAAATTTTAACATCATGGAATTAAAAAATAATGACCTGGTAAAAGGTTCGAGCGGAAGCATCGGCGACCAGTTAGTTTACAGACAGCGTGGAGGCAAGACAATTATTGCCAAAAGGCCAAAGAAGAAAAGCACCCCAGACACTCCCCGTCAACTGGAAGTACGGGAGCTTTTCGCAGAGGCGGTACTCTATGCAAAATCAGTTATTGACGATGCAGCAAAAAAGGCTGTTTACCAGGCGAAAGCAAAGGCAAACCAGTCCGCCTACAATCTTGCTCTTTCTGACTTTTGCAAAGCACCTGAAATCAGGAAGTATAATATATCTGAATATGCCGGACAGATCGGCGATCAGATCAGCATTCGAGCTTTCGACGATTTCAAGGTTGAGTGGGTCAGGCTGATCATCAAAGATAGTTCTGACAGTACGATCGAAGAAGGCTCAGCTCTGCTTTCGGGCAATAAGGCGGACTGGATTTACACCGCTACAGTTGTCAATCCAACGGTGGCAGGTACTAAGCTCATCATCAATGCATCGGATATGCCCGGCAATATTACTACACTAGAGGTGATCCTTTAAGAGTTCATTTTTAAAGGCGGCCTTGATTTGTTGGCTTGAAGAGGCTGTCTCAAAAGGACAGCCTCTTTTTTATGGAATAAATATACAAGTTAATTTGCATAATATATTGATAATCAGTATATTGATGTATGAA
>NZ_FNHH01000018.1 GCF_900103545.1 Daejeonella rubra | reverse complement strand
GGTAACCTTTCCCTCGGAATCGTGGCGTACTTTGCTTCGGAATGGGCGGCGTACTTTGTGTCGGAATCGTGGCGTACTATGGAGCGGAATATCCAGCTGCCGCCATACTTTCTATTGCTCTGCTTAGCCATACCCTGATGAGAAATCCCGGAGGACTCCCTCCTTCTGATCCGGACAATGGCGGGATTACACTTCCGGGAGGCTTTGAAGCAGTGGTAGTTACTGATAGCATTGGTCCGGCGAGGCACCTGGCAGTAAATGATAATGGAGATATCTATGTCAAATTGAGGTTTTCAGCAAAAGGAGGCAATGTAGCCATGCGGGATACCGATAATGACGGAAAAGCCGATATTATTCAACATTTCGGAAGCTATAAAGATGTTGGGAGTTTGGCAAATGGTATGCGTATCCACAAAGGATATCTTTATTACAGTTCTTCACTGGCCATTTACAGAAGCAAACTTACTCCCGGCAAACTAATACCGGAAAGTGAGATGGAAACCGTTCTGACCGATGATCACGGACATGGCGCACACTGGCATATAACCAAGCCTGTTTCATTCGATGATAAAGGATTTATGTACGTACCTTTTGGAACACCCTCCAATAACTGCATGGACATGGCAAACACTCCCGGAGGAAAGCCGGGGCAGCCGGGAATAATGCCTTGTCCGGAGCTTGAGCAGCATGCCGGGATCTGGCGTTTTGATGCCAGCAAAACCGGACTCACACAAAAAGACGGAACCTTATTCGCAACCGGTCTGCGCAGTATTGTAGCGATGGACTGGAATAAGGCAGATAAAAGTTTATATGTTGTGCAGCATGGAAGGGATAATTTACACCGTTTGTTCCCGGACTTGTATACTGCCTGGCAGAGTGCAGTATTGCCTTCAGAAGAATTCCTGAAAATAAAGGAAGGTGATGATGCAGGATGGCCATATTACTATTATGACCAGATGCAGAAAAAGAAATTAATGACACCAGAGTACGGTGGAGACGGCAAAAAAGAAGGCAAAGGTAAAGAACTGGCACAGCCATTAATAGGATTTCCGGGACACTGGGCACCGAACGACCTCTATTTTTACCAGGGAAACCAGTTTCCTGCACGATACAAAAATGGAGCATTTATAGCTTTTCATGGTTCAACAAACCGGGCACCTTATCCGCAGTCGGGTTATTTTGTAGCCTTTGTACCCTTTAAAAACGGTGCTCCTACCGGCGACTGGGAAGTATTTGCCGATGGTTTTGCCGGTGTAGATCCGATAGTTAACGTTAAAGATGCGATCTATCGCCCAATGGGAATTGCCATGGGACCCGATGGATCTTTATACATCAGTGAAACTGAAAAAGGAAAGATCTGGCGCGTGATGTACAAAGGTGATAAAAAGAATTTCGGCACTGCACAGCTGGCAGAGATGGAAAAACATAAACTTCTTTCTCATATCCGGACACCAGATGAAGTGAAAGATAATCTTGAAAAAGGGAAGATCCCGGAAAATGCAAAGCTTTACAATACCTACTGTGCTGCCTGTCACCAGAATGATGGTAAAGGAGATGGTAATCGCTTCCCTCCTCTTGGCGGAACGGATTGGGTAACGGGAGACAAAACAAAGTTATTGAATACCTTACTGATGGGATTGAATGGTGAGATCGTGGTGAATGATAAACCATATAATGGGCTGATGCCTGCTCATAATTTCCTGAAAGACGAAGAAGTAGCTAATATTTTAACCTATATCAGGCAAAATTTTGGCAATAATGCCTCTGCTGTTAGTGTTGAAGAGGTAAAAGCATACAGAAATAGCCAGAAGAAATAAAAACAGGCAATATTTTATTTTCAGGGATCGGATGTAACATGAATACTACCTATATTAGACTTTAATATATACTCAAGTCTTTAAATTAGACTATTCTTTATTCCGAAACTATAAAAACGTAAAAATCAATCTCAATATAACTTAAACTAAATAATTCAATGAAACGTAGAGACGTTATTAAAGGTCTGACATTGCTGCCATTAGCCGGTGGAGTTGTTGGAAGTGCTCAGGCTGCAATGGCTGCTCCGGCCGGTGCTGAAGGAGCAGGCCTTGCTGGTATGCTTGGTGGCGAGAAAGCTGCAGCAGGATCAGCATTATTAGGTCCTGAAGTGTATCGTGCACTTGGGGTGGAACCGGTAATCAATTGCCGTGGTACATTCACAATTATCGGTGCATCTACTTTAGTTCCTGAAGCTAAAGAAGCAATGTACAATGCTCAATCAAACTATGTTCAGTTAGATGAACTGGCGATGGGCGTTGGTAAAAAATTAGCTGAATTATCAGGAGCAGAATGGGGAGTTGTTTCTTCAGGCTGTGCCGGAGGAATTAAGATCGTAACTATAGCCAGCGTAACCGGTGGAAACCCTGAAAAACTGGTTCGCTTACCTGATATAACAGGTATGGATAAAGATGAAGTAATTATCCCGCGTAGATCCCGGAATGTGTATGATCACGCCGTAAGGAATGCGGGTGTAAAAGTGATCACTGTAGATACTCAGGAAGAACTGGAAGCTGCGATGAATTCCCGTACTGCTATGATCTATATGATGCCTACTAAACCGGGTGATACTGGTCCTCTTTCTGTCATTTCAATCTCAAAGGCTGCCAAAGCAAAAGGGGTTCCTGTATTAGTTGACGCCGCAGCAGAAGCGCTGACCTTAAATCCAAATGTTCACCTGGCTGATGGTGCAACTGTAGTTGCATATAGCGGAGGAAAGGCTATCCGTGGTCCTCAAAGTGCGGGTTTATTATTAGGCGATAAGAAGCTTCTTATGGCCGCATGGCAATCTGGTGCTCCGCACCATGGTCCTGGTCGTGATAATAAAGTTGGTAAAGAAGAGCAGATCGGTATGCTTGCTGCTGTTGAAGCATGGACCAAACGTAATCATGCACAGGAAGAAATTACCTGGACAGGTTACCTTGAGACTATTTCAAAGCGTGTATCTGCAATTTCAGGTATAACAACCAATATCCGCCAACCACAAGGATTGGATAACCGTACTCCTAACCTGAACATTTCATGGGATCCATCAAAGTTCAATGCAACAGGACAGGATATCGCGACCTATCTTTCAACAACTACTCCGCGTATCGCACTTAGTGCAGGTGGTGGAGGTCGTGGTGCAGCAGGTGCAGCTAATTCAACTTCTATCAGTATTGCTGCATGGATGATGCAACCTGGTGATGACAAGATCGTTGCTGAACGCATTTTTAATGCCCTTTCAATGAAGCGCCCCCCTGTACCTGAAATGAAAGCTCCGGCAGCAGACATTAAAGGACGCTGGGAAGTTACTGTAGAGTACTTCAACGAAACGAGCAAACATACCTTCTTTATTGAACAGCAAGATTCCAATTGGCTTAAAGGTTCTCACAAGAGCACATTTACAACCAATGAATTGGAAGGTACCATTGAAGGAAACGAAGTTAAATTCAGAAGTGCATCAAGAATGTTAGCTGATAATGTTCCATTTACTTTTTCAGGAACACTTTCAGGTGATACCATGTCTGGAAATATACATCATGGTGAATACCTGACTTCCAAGTTCACTGCGAAGAAATATATTCAGCCAAGCAGCCGCCAAAAAATCGTTGTACCTGTAGGTCCACCACTTTCAAGCTAATTGCAATTTAAATTAATAAAAATGCCCTGTTTTCATTGAGAACTGGGCATTTTTATTTACATCCCGAATCCTGCTCTTCAATAACTGAGGGAAATTTGTGGGAAAGGAGATCCAAGAACCAAGAGCCAGGATTCAGGACGATGAAGTGGTAGTTTGAAATTACCGGTATTTTTTCAGTGATCGGTATTCTCCCATACCACAAGCCGATGTGCCTAAAAAAGATACAAATCAATCTGAAATGAATGTCATGCCGAAACCTGCTCTTCCGCAGGTGAGGGAACTTCGTAAAACTGGGCACAAATTTGCCTTTAGAACAAAAAATTCCTTCACTTCGTTCAGCCTGCCTGCCGGTAGGCAGGGATGAAACGTGCATAGCGTCTAAAGAAAAATAAATCAATTCAAATCGAATGTCATCCCGAATCCTGCCCTTCCGCAGGTGAGGGACCTTCGTGAAAACGATAAACTTTTTTCAGTTCTAGACAAATTTTCCTATCCGTCCATGTCCACCGCTGGCGGGGGAATTAAAGGGGGTGGTTCTTTAATTTGAAAGATTCAGGCAGAAGCTTAACCTCTTATTCGCACCAAATACAATTCAGCAACACCTTCTGAACGTTTTGGCATCAAAATAATCTCAGACTGACCTAATGACGAAAACAGGAGTCAGAAATTCAGGCATTCTTATGAATTTTATTTTTATACTCCAAAAGTTTTGCAAACAACTCCTTAGAGTTATATGGTTTAGATAGATGATCATCCATTCCTGCTTCACGAATCTTTTCGCTTAAATTACTTGATACAGAGGCCGTAAGAGCAATAATTGGCACGCTTGACTTTACTGCATCAGGCAAATTTCTAATTCGTCTGCTTGTTTCATAACCGTCCAGTAAAGGCATGTGAACGTCCATCAGGATAATGTCATAATGGTTTGTGTCATACTTGTCCAGGGCTTCAAAGCCATCTTTTGTAAAGTCCGGAGTATTATTCCATTTGAGAAAAATCTTTTTTAACAAGAGACTATTAATTGGGTTATCCTCCACAACTAAAATTTTAAGATCCTTAATATCATAGGTATTACCCTTAATATCTAAACCACTATTTACAGGTTCTTTATCAATTTTAAAAGCAATATCAAACCAGAATCTGGCTCCCTTACCTTCAGAACTTTCAAGTTTAATGGTACTGTGAAATAGTGCAAGCAGACGTTTTACTATGGCCAGCCCCAGCCCAGTTCCACCGTAATTTCGGGTTGTACTCGTAGAGGCCTGAACGAAAGGCTCAAAAATAGCGTCCTGTTGTTCTCCATTAATACCAATACCAGTGTCAATTACAGAAAATCGAATATTGATCAATTCACTATCACTACTGATAACATTCAATCGGATGGTAACACTGCCTTCCGCAGTAAATTTGATGGCATTACCGGCAAGATTATAGATGATCTGACTGATACGGGTTGGATCAGTACAAACTATCGATTTTTTTATTTCATCATCAACTTCAAGGTTAAGCTGAAGTCCCCTTTCCTTTGCCTGTAAGCGGAGACCAGAACAAATATCATGCAATAAAGTGTACAAATTAACTCCAATTGCCTCCAGATAAAGTTTTTCGGAACCAAGTTTATTAAAATCAAGGATATCGTTTATCAATGTATGCAGACTTGCTGCAGAGAAATTCAGGATCTTAAGATTCTCTTCCTGATCAGGAGAATTAGATTCTTCCCTTAAAAGTTCAGCCATACCGATCACAGAATTGAGGGGAGTTCTGAGTTCATGAGACATGGTGGATAAAAAATCCGACTTAGACTGGGCAGCTAAATTGGCCTCTTCAACTGCCAGTATCAATCTGGCATTGAGCGATTCCTTTTCTAATATATTCTTAGCAGAGGCCTCGTGATATAAATAATGGGCTATGATAATGGTCAAAAAATTCAGGAACACTGTTATTTCGTAAGCGGGAGATGCAAGTTTATTTGAAGCCAACTCAGATAAATCAAGATTATTTCCAATGAACATATAGGTCAGAACCGGGGCAACTCCAAATATTGAATAAACAATTCCATATGTCCTTCCAAGCAAATAAAAACTGCTCAGAATGATCATAAATATAAACTGAAGTGCCATAATATTGATTGCCTTGGCAAAGACAAACAAAATTGAAAACACCATAATTAAGCCCATCCAAACCATAACATGAGCTATTGGAATGGTGTATTTTTTATTGATCAGTAAGATTTTATATAAAATAAAATAGATGATCAGAAAAATTATAGAACTTTTAAAATGAATATTAAGCTCATTCTCATATATAATAGAAACTATTATGAGGAGCTTTACAATTGATAGGATTAGAAATGTGTAAACGACCTTAACCTTAGACTGTTCAAAAGCCTCGGGTATCGTCAAAAGTAATTTTTTTAACGACCAATTAAATAAGGAGGGTTTGTCAGGCATGTTTTTCAGGTGCCTAAATCTAAAAAAATTATATGATAAATTTAAATTCAAGCTTATCGTTATTGTTATGTAACTAAATCATTTCAATCCAGGCATACTTCTAGAATATTTGAGTGCAAAATGCCATATTTGGGATAGATAAAAATATCGATAAATGTTTGAAGTCCTTTTTTCAAAAGTTGAAGAAAAAATAACGCTGAATGAGGTGGAGAAAGAGATCTGCAGAAGCCTGTTTATTCCTAAAAAATTAAGAAAAAGACAATACATCCTTCAGCAGGATGAT
The DNA here is from genome assembly GCF_900103545.1 of Daejeonella rubra. Lineage (GTDB taxonomy): Bacteria > Bacteroidota > Bacteroidia > Sphingobacteriales > Sphingobacteriaceae > Daejeonella > Daejeonella rubra. The sequence continues at coordinate 75,716 of NZ_FNHH01000018.1, read as the reverse complement.
ATATGCAAAAATCTGATCTTTGTTGAAAAAGGCCTGCTACGTTCTTATAGCGCTGATGAAAAAGGAAATGAACATATCCTGCAGTTTGCTCCTGAAGGATGGTGGATAGCAGATATATACAGTTTTTTCACCGGAGAAAACTCTGCTTATAATATTGATGCTATAGAAGAATCTGAGTTACTTTTAATCACAAACCCCGCTTTAGAGCAATTATATGAGCGGGTTCCTAAATTTGAACGTTATTTCAGAATACTGACTCAGAATAATATGGTTGCCATGCAAAAGAGGCTCACTTCTGAATTAAGCAGTTCTGCAGAAGAAAAATACCTCAAACTTATTTCTGCTTATCCCAACATTGTTTCAAGGGTACCACAACACATGATCGCCTCCTACCTGGGACTTACACCGGAGACATTAAGCAGGATCAGGAAACGGATAGTTAGTTGAATAGGGTGTGCAGAGAATGAATCAACGGCCTTTTAAGCCGTACTCGCAAGAATTGCATCAAATCTCCGGTCGTTGAACCTTATTAAATCCCGGATAGATCAAAAAAAAATGGATAATCGAACCAAAGTCCAATTATCCAATTTGAATATTAATATTTATTTAGCAACAGCAAACTCTCCATCTGCTTTAATCTCAACTTCGTCGCTGATCATTGGAGCAGGGAAACCAGAGCCAAGATTGAAATCTTTACGTGATAAAGTTCCTGTTAACTGAAATCCTGCAACATTGGCTTTAGTCATAGGATGAAGAATTGTTCCGCGGTAAGTAAGGTTAAGACTTACCGGCTTAGTAATTCCATGCATGGTAAGATTTCCACTCAATGTATATTTGTTCTTTCCATTTGGCTTGATGGAAGTGCTTTTGAAAGTCAATTTCGGAAATTTAGAAGCATCAAAAAAGTCAGGGCTTTTTAAGTGATTATCTCTCATTTCAATCTCAGTATTGATCGAACTGATATCTGCGCTCAATTCAAAAATGCCATCACTAAAATCTGGTTTTGAAGATTTAATTGTTACATCAAAATTTTTGAACAAACCTTCTACATCAGAAATACCAAGATGTACAACTGTAAAATTTAATTTAGAATGTGCTTTGTCAACATTCCATGTAGTTTGTGCGAAAGTTGAAGCCTGACTCAAAATAGCCAGAAGGGCAATTAAAATTGATTTTTTCATTTTTGTTTTTTTTATGGTTTAATTAAGGTGTTACTGTTAATTGAGATATTCCCGGAATAAATCCAGACAACATCAATAATGTCATTGTTTCATTTAAGGCCTCTTCATCAAGTCCTCCAACGTAAAATACTTTTTGCTTCTCCTGATCATTTGTCAAATACAATGATATGATATGCGCATTTGGCAATAAATTTTGCAAGCCTGTTGAGGGTAGTGCGTTTAGTGCCTCCTGTGCCGAATCCACATAAGCGATCACGGTCTTTTGAGTTACAAAATCTCCTATCCAAGCAGCGATCATCTCCTGCAGCTCATAAGACAGTGCAAGAATGATACTGTCAGCCTGCCAACTGGCTTCTGTCGAACAATCCAATAATTCAATATCCGCTGATGGAGTTTTTATCAGGATCTGATCCCGAAGATCTGTTAATGCTTGCTTTACTTCAGAAAGCAACAAAAGCCTGTAGTTATTCGAAGCCAGGCTTTCAGCTAATACTGAAGCATGTTTTTCTGTGGCACCGAATATGGCAATACTTTTGATCATCTGAATTCAAATTACTGTCAGCAAATTTATCGTGAAGAATTTGAACCATTAATGACCTGTGATAAGAAATGTTATTGATGCAGATCAAGAAGTTTGGAGAGAACTGTTAACAATCAGAAGGTTTTCTTCTCTTTCCTGTTTTCGTCACAGAAATTGAAAAAGCTTCAAAATATGCCAAATCAGCGTTTATAGATACTTTTTTATGTTAAACTGAAGACCCGCGTATCTTTATTTTACTTTGGTCGGTATTCTCACCAGCAACCCTAATTTGTGATCCTGTGGGTGCTGACTGAAAAATCAACCAAAGGGAAATCTCCATAGAGGAGTCCGAAGAGGCGCTGCGCTAAACTCGGAAAGGGGGAATCATTGATATTTGAGATAAAAAAATAAACATAAAATGAACCACAAATTAGTCTGGCACTGAACTTTCATTCACATCTCTTCCTCCGCCCAAGGCGGATGGTGCGGTAAAGACAACCTTAGCCAACCCACTGACTTTCATAGCATCAGACGCAGCGGTGGCGTTTTGGTCACTTTTTTGCTAAAGAAAAAGGACTAGCCTCCGCGGCAATGAGCGGGCAAAACATCATTAAATTAGCTAATCATATCTTTTGGGTTGATGTTCGCCGTACCACAAGCCAATGTAACTATAAAAGATAAAAATCGATCTGAAACGAATAACATACCGAATCCTGCCCTTTAGCAGGTGAGGTACCTTCGTGAAAACTGTAAACTTTTTTCAGGCCGAGTCAGAGTAATTTGAAAGATTTAGGCACAAGTTTAACCTCCTATTCGAACTAAATACAATTCAGTAACACCTTCTGAATGTTTTTTGCATTAAAATAATCTCAGACTGACTCAATGACGAAAACAGGAGAAGGTATTCTTCTCTTTAAATGAAAACTAATTCGAACAGTCCGGTTTGAAGAGGATTTGGAGAAGGAATAAACCTGAATCAGATTTGTGATAAATTTAGACGTTCAAGATTTGGAAATAATACTGTCTATCCCGAAGTGGATAGCAGAAAAATAACCCATTAGATCCGGGAATATCATTGCTTCGCCATCAGAATGATTTTAATATGAAAATTAACGAAATTTCTGAAAATCAATCTATATAAGCCACACAATCGATCTGTACCAATATTCCATCTCTTCCCATTTGATCAACACCACAGCCACTGTAAGAACGAACAGGCTTCGGATCAGGGAAATAATCTCCATACACCTCGTTGAGTGCCTTGATGTTCTTATTTGGTTCAGCCAGGGTCATATGTACTTTCAATACATTAGCCATATTCGTTCCGGCACGCTCCAGCAGATCTTTCATCTGTTCCAGGGCACTTTTGATCTGCACCTGAATATCTCCCGGTTCCTTTCTCCTGTCTGCATACCAGCCACCAATACCACTCACAAACACTAAATGTCCGGAACGGATACATGCAGACAAGGGACTTGAACTAGGATATTTACTTGCGATCGCCACTTTCTTAGGTGTCCAATCAGATTTCTGCTTTATCTCTGCTTCAGCAGTTTTTGTACCAATTGCGCCAGCAAGTGGAAGAATAGTGAGGCTTTTTAGAATTTCTCTTCTTTTCATGATTGAGATGTGAGATAGGAGATGTGAGATATGAGATATTTAATAATTATGAAGAATTATTGATAAGGGTTATTTCTTTTCAAAAATCATTTGTTTTCAATAACAAGGTATTTTATATTTTTCCTGTCAAAAGTATAGGAAATATGCACCTTTCCATCACTGCTTTGTATGATTGCCGGATAGCTATACTCTTCCTTTGTACCGTCTTCCAGAACGAGTATATCCTTCCAGTTTTTACCATCAACCGACTGGGCAACATTCAGTTTAAACCTACCGTTAAACCACTCCTTTCCTGGGATCAGTGGATTATAAACGATCAGCTGGGAACCATCCTTCAAGGTTACAGCATCTGTTCCTGAATTGGGATTAAGCAATTCTGTACGCTGCATCTTGGTCCAGGTCAAGCCCTGATCTTCCGACCACGACTCTATCACATTCCCTTGCTTGCTCCGGCATAGGATCTGTAACCGACCTCCGGGATAGCTCAGAATACTGGGCTGGATCACTCCAAACTCAGTCCCCGGATCAACAGGAATCCTGGTCCAGGTCTTACCCTGATCTGCAGACCGTTCAATATGTACTTTCCAATTTTCATTTTCTATGGACTCTGTACTGGAAGGGGAAAGAATTGTGCCATCGGAAAGCTGAATGGGTTTATTCTTTATCGGACCAAGAATACCATCAGGCAAACGAACTGCGTCCGACCAGGTTTTACCATGATCCGCTGAGGTTTTATACATTCCCCACCACTCTCTTGGGTTCGGACCGGCTTTATAAAATAGGATCAGTTTATTTTCCTGCGTTTTGAATAAAACAGGGTTCCAGAGCGGAAAAACATCCTTGGCACCAAAATCACCCTCAGCAACTGCCACAGGTGCCGACCATTTGCCTTTTGTATTCGTGGATATCCAGATCTTTACATCCTTATTCCCTTCATGAGAACCACCAAACCACGCAGCCAATAATTCACCTTTTCTGGTTTCAACTAAGGTTGAAGCATGGCATTGCGAAAAAGGGGCATCCTGAAATATAAGCTCCTCCCTGACTTTTATTAATACACTTTGAGCAGATAAAAAATCCGGGTTCAGTAGAAATACAAAAAAAACAACGAAGCCCCTATTTTTCATATCAATCCTTTCTGCTGATAACAAGTATATTAATTTCGATTCTGTTTAAAAAATGCATTTTAAATCAATTATGTCAGGATAAAATTAGAAATTAAAATTGAAATCATCCCGCTCATGCCGCGGGAGAGGGCACTTACTTTTCCCATCAGCTGGAAAAGTAAGCAAAAGAGCCGCGGCTTCCCGGTATTTGTTGTAAATCCACGCTTTATCCTATCGGTGTAATCCAAGCCGTGTTAAGGGAAGTGAAATATATGAATGTAACTACAACACTTCTCCGGATTACTTAAAGGCAGTGATTCATGATTGTTAATGCAAGGATAAAGCGCGCCTTTACTGCCAAATCCCAGGAGGCCGATCTCTGCAAAAGGCAAAACCGGTAATTTATGAACGGTTTTTACCCATAGCAATCCCCAGCTACCATTCATATCAGATAAACGGTTCCAAAGGACAATTCTACCGGTGTAAAACCGGAACAAGGTGCCAGCTAAATCAAAAAATAGTTGCAATTTCTTTCAAGTAGCACTTCCGAGCATTAGATTTTGGGATCTCCTGCTTTCGTCACAGAAATTGAAAAATCTTCAATATATGACAAATCAGCGTGTAGAGGTATTTTTTTTGTTAAACCGAAGACCCGCGTATCTTTTTTTTCCTGTGGTGGGTCTTCTCACCATCCATCCTAATTTGTGATCCTGTGGAAACTGAAAACTTAAACCAAAGGGAAATCTCCATAGAGGAGCCCGAATAGTCACTGCGCTAGACTCGCAAAGGGGGAATCACTGATATTTGAGATAAAAAAAATATACATAAAATGAACCACAAATTAGTCTGGCACTGAACTTTCGTTCACCTCTCTTCCGCCTTGGCTGGTGCGGAAAAGACAACCCTAGCCAATCCACTGACTTTCATAGCATCAGACGCAGCGGTGGCATTTTGGTCACTTTTTTGCTAAAGAAAAAGGACTAGCCCCCGCGGCAATGAGCGGGCAAAACATCATTAAATTAGCAAATCATTTCTTTTGGGTCGATGTTCCCTGTACCACAAGCCGACTTACTTAAAAAAGATAAAAATCGATCTAAATCGAATTTTATACCGAAACCTGCACTTTAGTTAGTGAGGGAACCTCGTGAAAGCATTAAATTTATTTCGATTCTGTTAAAAAAATGCATTTTCAATTTACAAATATTCCTGATGCTTTAGTCTATAAGCTTTAGCCTTTGAGCTTAAGGCTTAGGCCACTTCAGCTCCACTCCCTGTTTCACAATAAAATCCTGGAACTCAGAAAGTAATTGTTTTCCTTCTCTAACTTGTTTCGGGATAACCTGCTTTTTAAGAGAGTAGGTGACCAATAAACCAACTGTTTCGCCAATACTCCATTCAACCGGATGCAGTCGGTAACAACCATTAGTGATATGAGTTGTACCAATATTTTTGTTTGCAGGAATCAGGTTTTCCATTCGAACAGGAAGCAATGAGCCCAATGGGATCTGAAATGGCAGAGATGAAAAATCAATGTAATTATTCCCCCGGCTACTGGGATGCAGATCAATATGGTAATAGCCGATACCCACTGTGTCGTAGAAGTCGGCAGCGATCTTTCCAGCAGCAGGCCCGGCAACCTGGATCCGGTTCTCCTGACCAACATGTTCTTCCAGCACAGTAAATTCAGCCTTAATACGCCTTGATTCACGGATATAAGGGTATTTTGCCATACCGTCTTCCGTTCCCATGATATCTTTACGCAAACGAAGGCCCGGCCATCCCTGTTTTCCATCCGGGCGTGGTGCTTCTGTTTGAAGCCAGTGAAATAAAGATAAACTTAACTGCTTCCCTCTTCCTACATGATGATTGAACTCCTTCTGAGATACACCAACCAGATTACCCAGTGTATAATCATTCTGAGGCCAGTTCACCGTTGAGATATCACCTTTAAAAGCACCAGGAGTGAAATTGTCTTTTGCAAGTATGCGACGGTAATTCCAAAGGTTCAGATATGGATCTGTAGAGCTGCCATCAGGATTGAATCCCAATGGTTTCTTTTCTAAAGTTTTTGGATTGGAATAACTCAGATCAAGCAATTTACCGGACCATGCAGGGGCCATTTTAGGAACCAGGTTTCGCCAGAAATCGTATTCTGCTGGTTTATTGCCCACATTATTTGATCCGGGAACATAATCCATCGCAAAACACATGGTAAATGCCTGCTGGTTATCCGGATCGGCCTTTAATGGCGCATGCAGTTCATGAGTTTCATTTCGCGATTCAGTGCCCATTACAAATTCAGTGCCGGTCATTGGTAGTAATTCGCCGGTTTCAGTAGCATCCACAAAGTATGGAGCAGTTAAAATAAGTGTGCGGCCGGATCTTAAACTCTGAGCTTTCAAAGCTTTCACTTTATTTCCTGAATACTCGGCAGAGCTGATCTTATGCTCAAGCAGCAAAGTTAATTTCCCTGAACTGATATATGGGGCAAGCATATCATGCAAAACTGCCAGAGAAACCCTTGGCTCGTGGCAAAGCGCAGAAACCATCGCATTTCCCGGATTAAGCCTGGGCCTTGCTTTAGCCGCATCTGTGATCGGGTAGTTATTTTTGTAATAATTCCTGACCGCATTTCTGTAATCGCGATAAGCTTTAGGGGCACCATGAGTTTCGATCCAGCTATGTTCATCCGGAGGTACTCCCTGTGAGGTAAGCTGGCCACCGATCCAGTCGGTTTCTTCGGTCATGACCACGTCCAAACCATTGCGCAAAGCAGATAAAGCTGCTGCACAGCCTCCTACTCCTCCCCCGGCGATCACCACACTGCCATGCAGTTCAGAGGATTTCTGTTCCACTATAGAACCAGATGCAAATGAGTGATTTGGGAATGCTGACAATGCTCCTGAAGCCAAACCTGTAGCTCCCAGTCCTGTCAGACTTATAAAATTTCTTCTTTTCATAAACTTTCAGCTTTTGACTTATAGCCGTTAATCCCAAAAAATACGATGTATAAATAACAAAGAACCGGAATCATAAATGCTACAGCCCATGTTGAATGATCTTTTAAATAACCTTGCGAGAATGAGATGATAGCACCACCTGCAATGGCTGTTGATAATATTCCCGAAGCCTTGGTGGTGTATTTGCCCAGGCCCTGAACGGAAAGCGAGAAAATAATAGCGAACATCACTGAATTGAATAATCCTACGCCGATCATCGACCAAACGGCGAATGTCCCGGCAGTACTAACAGAAAGCACCACCAGCAATATTGCAGCAGCGGCACAAACCGTAAGGACAAATGAAGGTTTTAATGTTTTAAGCAGGTAGGAACCGAGCAAACGACCAGCAAGCATTCCACCCCAATAGTAGGAAACATAAGAATTTGCATCTTCAACGCCCATACTTAGTGTATCGGCGATGTAATTAGTAAGAAAAGTACCAATTGATACTTCAGCACCTACATATGCAAAAATAGCCCATGAACCGAAGTTCAGGTTACGGAATGAGAAAATACTCCTTCTTTCTTCAGGAGTAGCCAAAATGCTTTCGGCACCGGCACTTATCTTTGGGAGTTTTAAATTATAAACAACCAGTGCGATACAGATCAGCAAAGCAGCAATTCCTAAATAAGGATATTTTACCGCATCGCTGGAGGTACCAGATTCCTGCAACCTGGATAGAATAAAGTGGGCACCAAAAATGGGTGCTACCGTTGTTCCGATGGATCCTACTGCCTGGATTAGTGTAAGACGTGAAGAGGCTGTCTTCGCCGGACCAAGAGCAGTGATATAAGGGTTTGAAGCTACCTGTAATACCACAATACCGATCGCTAAAACAAATAAAGCGGCAAGGAACAAATAATAGAGATGCATATCGGCTGCAGGGTAAAATAATAAAGCTCCGACCGCCGCAATGGCAAATCCAAGTACCATTCCATTCTTATAACCGATCTTCTCGACGATCATACCTGCAGGAAATGACATAAGCCCGTAGGTCAGGAAAAAGTAGAATTGCACCAGGGATGAATCCGCATAACTTAAGGTGAATCCTTCTTTAAAAAAAGGCACCAGAGTATCATTCAGGCAGGTAATAAAGCCGTTCATGAAGTAAAGAACTGCAAGCGAAATAAGTGCAGGCATGTAATTCTGCTTGCTGCTCTCATTATCTGAGATCACTGCATTTTGCATAGGGATGTTTGCCATATTCTTAAAATTTGAATTCTTCTTCAGCCTTTAGCTTAAAACTAATTGCTAAAAACTATTTTGAGTATTTTGCTTCTATTTTTTCTAAGGTTTTCCAGCACTGATACAGTCCTCTTGGAACATGAAAACAACCCTTCCATTTACCGCCCTTTAATGGAAGTAATACTTCTCCCCTTCGGTTCAGATAACCATACCATTCGCCCTTTTCAGCATCCGGAAAGTGGGCCCATGTATATTTATGAACCTTTTCAAACCAATCCCAGCATCGCTGATCACCGGTATGGTGAAATCCTTTCAACAAGCTGATCAAAGTTTCGATATGCACCCACCATAATTTCTGATCCCATTCCAATTGCTGAGGAGGATGCCCTTTCACGTCCATGAAGTATAAAATCCCTTCAAATTCCTTGTCCCAGCCATATTCCAGAATATTGATGGTAATATCTACTGCCTTTTTAATTAGAGCCTGATCATTTCTGCGCTCGGCAATATCCATTATGAACCACATAGATTCCAGTCCGTGTCCGGGATTGACCAACCTGCCTTCAAAGGAATCAGAAAATGAACCATCTGGCTTTACATTCTCCAGGATAATGCCCAGGTCTTCCTGATAAAAGATATCCATAACTGAATGAATGCCATCATTTATTGTTTTTTCTATCAAGTCCCGATCCAGAAGATGCTCCAGTTCAAGAACCAGGTTACAAAGGATCATTGGTAATGAAAAACCCTGCAGCGGACGGGTATCCGGATAGGCTTTATTATATTTTCCTTTCGGATCATCCTTCTTGCGAAGGATATTATTGAATGTATCAATTGCAAGCTTTGCATATTCTTCTGTTCCAGTAGCTTTGTAGAGCTGAGCAAAGGCCATTGCTGCAAAGCAATCTGAAAATATATTATATGGCTGAATAAGCGGCTGACCTTCGCGGGTGAGTGAAAAATAGAAATTACCTTCACTGTCTTTCCCATGCTTCTTCATGAATTCGGCACCCTGAATTGCAAAATCAAGCCACTCCTTCTTCTGCTCCACCTGATTGTATAACATACTAAAGCACCATACCTGCCTGAACTGCAACCAGGCGAACTTATCGGTATCAAACACATTTCCTCCACGGTCAAGACAGGTAAAAAACCCACCATATTCCTTGTCTCCTGAATTCTTTAACCAAAATGGAATAACATCTTTCAGAAGATTATCCTGATATTTTTCTGCGTATTGTCTGTAATTCATGGGTTTATTGTTAGGATCATTGCAATCCTGTATTAGGTTTGTATTCTTCCTCTAATTAATAGAAAATTAACAAGAAAAGCCAATTGTTTTAGTTTAATCAAAGAATCACCTGTTGCATACCTGAAGAAGCATAAATAAACACCTGTCAATCGAAGATCTGCAAATAGATCAGGATCAATGCAGCGATACTCATTAAGATCAGAGCTGTAAAGCCCAGGATATTAGAACGTTTACTATTTGTAAAATCTCCCATAACATCCTTATTATTAGCTATATGAAGAATAATTGCAATAAGAACAGGTGCGGTTAATCCATATAAAATAGCAGACCAAAGCAGGGCTTTTATTGGAGAAATTCCGATAATATTCATCAATAATCCGAGAATAAGGGAAATTGCAGCCACCATATAAAATGCTTTAGCCTGATGAAATTTCTTATCCAATCCCCTTTGCCATCCAAAGGTCTCTGTAATTATATAAGAAAGAGAACCACATAGTACCGGGATAGCTAATAATCCGGTTCCAATTACCCCAAGTGCAAAAAGTAAATAAGCGGCATCGCCTGCTAAAGGCCTCAAGGCCAATGCTGCCTGCTCAACGGTATCTATGTTATGAATTCCGCTATTAAATAACACAGTTCCGGATGTTAGGATAACAAAGAACATGACAATATTAGAAAACAACATTCCGAAATCAACATCCTGCTTTAGGTCGCCTAATATTTTCTTGTCAATGATAATTTTTTTCCTCTTATGAGTACTGTCCTCTGCCACCATTGTTGCCTGCCAGAAAAAAAGATAGGGAGAAATGGTTGTTCCAAGGATCCCAACTAATATGCTGATGTATTTTTTATCAAAAGTAATTTCGGGAATCAATGCACCTTTAAGAACAGCAATCCAATCCTGTTTATATAAAAAAGGAACGATCAAATAAACCAGAAGAACAATGCAAAGATATTTAAGTGTAGAGGCAAACTTTCGATAGGGCAGATAAATAATAAGGACAAGAAGCAGAACTGTAAAACCAATGCTAAAGAATCCTGCATGGATGGCCGGAAACAACAGGTTACCTACAGCTCCCATACCAGCAATATTAGCTCCAATATTCATTACAATGGCAGGAAAACTAAACAAGACCATCAGATAAAGAACTGGCTTTGAGTAATGGTCCTTTAGTGTGCCTGTTAGCCCTTTTGAAGTTACTAAACCGATTCTTGCACACATTTCCTGAATTGCAGCCATCAGGGGAAAAGTGATCAGGGCTGTCCAAAGTGTTGAAAGTCCGTACTGAGCACCAGCTTGCGAGTAAGTTGCAATTCCTGATGGATCATCGTCACTGGCACCTGTTATCAGGCCAGGTCCCAGTTTTTTCCAAAAAAAACGAAGCCTATTGAATATTTTCTTCTTGCGCATCAAAAATTTGCTTTCAATAATGTTCAATATAAGGAACCCAAATACTGATTAAATATAATCCAACAATAAACTATTTCTCATCAATAAAAAATGATATCCATCAGAACAGGAATATATTTCTCATTTAAAAGAAGGGTCATACTGCCATAATTCCGCAGATCGATGAAAATAAAGCCTGCCCTGATCATCCATTGCCAGCAGGCTGGCAGGTTTAACAAGAACTTCCACATTCATTGTTTTCGGATCAATTTTGAAAAGCTGACTTCCACCAGTTCCGTAAATCATTCCGGAAGGATGAGCAAGCAGGAAAGCATCGCGCCAAACATGACTGGTCAATGGTGGAGTAGGATAAATTACCTTTTCATTGATCACCTTTTTAGTTTTTGGATCGAACACAAAGAGTGTACCTCCGGCCATACCCCAGATGTTCCCATCCGGACCATGAATTAAAGTTGTAATGGCATTCGCACCCTGAACAGGTATGATCTCATCTACTTTGACTCCCTTATTCACATCCCATGAAAAGAGTTTTGGAACTTTAGTCGAGGGCATTACACCCAAACCACCCGAAATACTGGTACCACCCCATACAAGTCCGTTGGCATAGGTAAGACTTACAATAGATTGATCAGCAACCACAAGCCCCAGGGATTTCAATTCAGATTTTGCAGGATCGTAACTAACCAGAGCACCACCAAGTTTACCATATTCAGGAACCATCCCAAAGAACACTTTTCCACTTTGCTTTTCACTTAAAACAGCAAATGGACGACTCTGATCAGGTATTTGTCCAAGAAATTTGGGATTACCCTTTTTCACATCCCAATCCTTTTCCGTATTATATTCATACATATGTCCCTTTGGATAGATCCCAAAATAGATGAACTTATCTTTTACTGTCATCCCTTCTGTCTGGTGCAAGCCGGGATAAGAAGTATGCTGTTTTGTTTCAGGATCATAGGCTGCATGGCCGCCAGCTAAATAGCCCCCTGACCAGATCCTGCCATCCGGTCCTTTCATGATACTTTGTAAAGCGATAGGCTGGCCTGGGATATTCAGCTTTGTACCTTTCATTACTCCGGTTTCCATATTCCTCACCAGAAGCATGGCATCTGTATTTAATATTAAAACCTTTTTTTCCTTGTACAGGATTGCATTTGCAGAACCTGCATGTTCTTCAAGCTTAAGCGGTGCCTGCTGGCGATTGGAAAGATCACGGCTATAGAGGCCAGATTTAAGGGTGTAATAAATACGATTGTTCTGATCGGCCTGACTAACCGCCTTCATATCCATTTCATCTATCTGATACTCGAATTTCTCTGTCTGAAGGTTATAAACCAATGTAAAACTACCATTGGTTATCAGAGCAAGCATTCTATCCCCTCCAGGCTGACCTTTAATGATCTCCAGACTATAAACGAACTCTTTGTTTTTAAACTCCAGGGGTAAAATCGATCTTTTGGATCCATCCTGAGGGTTCAACTCGATCAGATCAGCATGAGATCCCACACCGGCATAGATTTTTCCGGTTTTTTCATAATATGCCAAACTCCTTACATAATTTTCGCCTTCCACCATTGGTCCCTTCCCCACATCAGAAAACCCATCATTTGCATGATACCGGAATACCCTGCATCCGGGATAGGTAGCTCCGAACATCTCTCCGTTCTTGCCTGCGGCAAGATTCCAAACTGTTGTTTGACCCGGTAAAACGACACCAAGATCTTCAACCTTTTCTGTTCCCGGCAAATGCCTGTATAAACGTCCTTTAGCACCGGGAACATATAGCCATCCATCAGTTGAAACTGCCATATCCCAGGCACCATCCGTTCCGGGAAGTTCCTGATCAAGGATCATTTTCTGTTCGTCTACCGTATATCCCAATAAATGGGCGGGGTTCCCCCTAACAACAGTATAAACCAGATCACGGCCTGATTTATCCTGAAGGAAAATACTTCCCTGAATAACCGAAGCCTTGATCTGAGGACCAAGGTTAGTTAATCGGCCTTGTAAATTTTGAGCCTGCAATGAGCAGGAAAAAAGAGTAAGAGTTAAAAAAAGACGAATTGATTTCAAAGGAAATTTATTTATAAAAAAACAATAATTATTTATTCAATGAAGATCTAACCTGTTTTACCAGTTCAGGCTTGATTGGAATAGCATGACTTGATCCCATGGAACGGATATAGGTTAAAATATCCAGTAAATCCTCATCTTTCATGAAGGCAAAAGAAGGCATTGCTGAATCGTATGTTACTCCATTAATAGTTGCAGGACCAGTGGAACCCATTAAGACCTTTTTGATCAGCTCTTTTGGATTAAGTACAACCGTTTGTGAATTCTGCAAAGATGGAAATGTACCCTTCACGCCTAATCCATTTTCCTTATGACATGAGGCGCAGTATTGCAGATACAAAGTTTCGGCTTTTGAACCTGCGGCCATGGAAGAAAGAGAATTCTGAGGATCAGATTTACTCAGATTAGAGATCTTAATTATTCTGTCATCCTCAGGCAGTGGAAAACCGGCAACCGGATTCCAGTCACGGTTACTTGTTGCCAGATAAATATCACCGGCAGGTGAAACACAAAGGTCTCTGATCCTACCAAACTTATTCTCGAAATAGATATCTTCAGCGAGTATTTTTTTACCTTCATTATCCAGCTTAAGTGCCCTTAAGCTCTTTCCTTTCAAGGATACCAGTAAGAGCGAATTCTTTAATCCGGAAATCTTATCTGAAGAATAATAATCAAGACCTGCAGGACCAATAGTTGGAGTCCAGGCTTTTAATGGATCAACAGTACTATTCAAGCCTTTGAATGAAGTTTCAGCAACACTTTCGGCAAAACCCTGAACTGTGGGCCACCCATAATTTCTGCTTTTATTGATCAGGTTAACTTCATCATCATTCGTGTCTCCATGCTCTGAAGTATAGAGTTGTCCGCTATTTGAGAAAACCATACCCTGAATATTACGGAAGCCCCAAGCCCAAACCGGATTCCCTTTCATCGGGTTATCGGCAGGAACTGATCCATCACTATTCATTCTTAAGATCTTTCCATTCGGTGTTTTTGGATCCTGAGAATCAACCATACTCATGGCATCGCCCGTAGCCCAATAAACAAGACCCTTATTCACAACGATTCTGGATCCGTTGTGGCCTAAAGCAGCAGGGATTTCCATCAATACCTTTGCATTCAAAAGTGTATCCTTCGCCCATGTATAACGTACCAGACGGGAATATTTTTTTTTATCTTTTTCTATTGTATAATCCAGAAAAACATAGGGATTTTTCTTCATGTCAGAATGCAGCGCCATACCAAGCAAACCTGTAGTTCGCAGCTGCCAAACATCATTTAACTTCAATAATATTTCCTTTTTCCCGGTGAGTGGGTCTATCCTACTGATCAGACCATGCTGTTCGGCAATCCATATCTTATTATCCGGACCCCAGGCAATTTCCCAGGGAACACTAAGATTTCTTGCAACAGTTTTCACTTCTGTGCTGACTTGTTTTATATCTTTTGGCTGATCCTTTATTTTGCTTTCAGGAAGTACAAAAAAGTATCCGAAAATGCCAATGGCCAGGACAAAATTGAGGAAGATATACTTCATAATTTATGATTTATTGGATATAAAGATTAAACGGCTAAGTAAGAAAAAAACTAATGAGATATAAAATTTAAAAATAAACATTTAGTGCTTTGAAAATTGCTGGGTCAGCATGAAAGATACCTGAATATTAAGAATTAATTAATTATCAATGAATTAATTAATAGCCTCTTCGAATCCAATAAAAAAAGGAGAATAAACCCTATCTTCATAAAGAAATTGAATTTAATAAAGTATTAATTCTAAACCTATGGAAATCAATTACTTCATCTTTGTACCAATCGTGTTAATTGCAATAATTTTGCTGCTCTTTGTTATTAAAAGAAACCAGAAGGACGAAAAGAAATTTGAAGAAGATATGAATAAGGATTCTGGTGATCCTGAAAGTCATCCTACCGACAAGATATAGGCGAAATTAAGGTTATAATTAAGTTTTTAACCCAGAAAATGTGTTTAAATAATTGTCTGCTGGATTCCTTATAAAGGAATAAATTTTAATTATTATTACCTCTGATTATCAACAAATCATTTCGGTCCTTGATGGATAGACGTAGTTTCATTACCGCAAAAACCAATACAAAAACTCCTGAATTTCGTACAAATGCAGGATTGTTTTCCTATTCCCCACCATTTGGTAATGCTGAAATCATTCATTTACTAAAACGGGTGCTTTTTGGTGTGAAGCAGGCAGACATCTCCAAAGTAAAAGGTAAAACTTTGGATGAGGTTCTGGATTTGCTTTTAATTGCCGATCCTGCTCCAGTTCCTCCGCTTAATAATTACAATGATGCGAATTATACTGACCCGAATGTTCCATTGGGCCAGACATGGGTGACAGCTCCAAATGATGGAAATGCTACTGGTCGCAGAATAACTTCTTTCAAATCATGGTGGACCGGACTGATGCTCAATCAAAATACCTCCATTCATGAAAAAATGGTTTTATTCTGGCATAATCATTTTGCCACTGAAACTGCCGATATCAATGACGCCCGATATGTATTCAAGCAGAATGCTCTTATAAGAAGTTTCGCACTTGGCAATTTCAAAGCTTTAGTTAAAGAAATAACTCTTGATCCGGGAATGCTGCGGTATCTGAACGGTTATCTGAACAATAAGACCTCACCTGACGAAAACTATGCAAGGGAACTGCAAGAATTATTCACATTGGGTAAAGGTCCGAAATCCAATTATACAGAAAGTGATGTAAAGCAGGCCGCCAGGGTATTAACAGGATATACGGTCAATGCAACAACGATCGCCTCTGCATTTGACCCTAATAAACATGACACCGGGAATAAACAGTTTTCCGCATTTTTTAATAACGCACTTATTACAGGAAAAACTGGCACAAGCGGCGCATCTGAGTTGGATGAACTGATCAATATGATCTTTCAGCAGCCTGAAACTGCGCTTTATATTTGTCGCAGATTATATCGTTTTTTCATTTATTATGAAATTGACGTAGCAACTGAGACGAATGTGATTGCCCCTCTTGCCACTATTTTCAGGAATAGCAATTATGAAATAAAGCCGGTACTAAAGGCACTCTTCAGCAGTGAACATTTCTTTGACCCGGTAAACCGTGCCTGTTTGATAAAGAGTCCGGTTGATTTTTGTGTGGGCTTATGCAGGGAGTTCAATATGGTTTTTCCGCTTTCAACAGATATAGTTAATCATTATTACATGCATGATTATATCCGTACACAGGCTTCAAATATGCAGCAAAACCTGGGAGATCCACCAAGCGTTGCCGGATGGGCTGCCTATTATCAGGAACCGCAGTTTCATGAGCTCTGGATCAATGCAGATACTTTACCCAGACGTAACCAGTTCAGCGATACAATGATTGGAAATGGTTATACCAGGAACGGGAAAAAGATAAATATTGACATACTTTCATTTGTTGACAGTTTACCCAATCCGGCTGACCCAAATATTCTGATCAGCGACAGTCTTTCAATAATATATTCAATCGATATCTCACAGGAAGTGAGAGATTTCCTGAAAAGCATACTTCTGTCCGGGCAGTCAACAGATTCATACTGGACCGGTGCCTGGGTAACCTATAAAGCGAATGTGAGCATTGCAGCTAACAGAACAATAGTTCTAACACGTTTGCAGGCCATGTTTAAATATCTTATGAACCTTCCTGAATATCAGCTATCATGAAAAGAAGGGATTTTATAAGAAGAACAGCGCCCGCAGGCATAGTATTTCCTGCGCTGATCAATGGATTTACATTTAAAGCCTTTGCTGAGTCTCCGCTGGTTTCTGCTCTCACTCAGGCTCCGACAGAAACAGATCATGTACTCGTTATCGTACAACTGAACGGAGGCAATGATGGCCTTAATATGGTTATCCCGTTTGACCAATACGATAATCTTAGCAATGCCCGTTCAAACATTATTATTCCCAGAAATAAGATCCTTAAACTAAACGGTACAAGTTTTACAGGTTTACATCCTTCAATGAAAGGATTGCAAACTATGTTTAATGATGAAAAACTTAAGATCATACAGTCGGTTGGATATCCACAACCCAATTTTTCACACTTCAGGGCAACTGATATCTGGCTTAGTGCTTCCGATTCAAATCAGACGGTCAATTCAGGATGGGCCGGACGCTATCTGAATGAAGAATACAGTAACTTCCCAACGGGCTATCCAAATAGTGTGATGCCTGATCCGCTGGCTATACAGATCGGATCATTTGTTTCACCTGCCATGCAGGGACCGGCAGTAAACATGGGAATGGCTATTTCAGACCCAGTTAATTTTTACAACCTGATCAATGGGATACAGGGTACAGCTCCCAATACCAGAGGAGGAAAGGAACTAACCTATATCCGCCAGATCGCTCAGCAAACCCAGCAATATGGCTCTGTGATCAAAGCAGCAGCAGCAAAGGTAACCAAGCAGTTTTCGGGTTATCCTACAGGAAACAGCCTGGCAGATCAGTTGAAAATAGTTGCCCGTTTAATTGCAGGAGGATTAAAAACAAGGATCTACATGGTAAGTCTGGGAGGATTTGATACACATGCCCAGCAGGTCAATGCAAATGCCACAGAAACAGGAACTCATGCAAACCTGATGCAAAAAGTTTCAGAAGGAATTAAAGCATTTATGGATGATCTGGAGTTCCTGAATTCAAGTAAAAGAGTGATTGGGATGACCTTCTCTGAATTTGGAAGGCGCATCAAGTCAAATGCAAGCGGAGGGACCGACCATGGTGCGGCAGCCCCTTTGTTTGTTTTTGGACACTATGCTCAGAACGATGTATCAGGTACCAGTCCGATCATTAATTTAAGTACGGGTACTGGAGATAATATACCCATGCAATATGACTTCCGATCGATCTATGCTTCTATTTTGCAGCAATGGTTCTGTGTTCCTGAAACAACTCTTGAAAATGTTATGCTCAGGAATTTTCAGAATATACCGGTAATTAAAAAGTCAGCGCCATGTATGTCAAGCAGTCCTGATATAATGATCGCCAATGCCGGAAAGAACATCATCAGTAATTATCCGAACCCTTTCCAGACATCTACCACGATCTCCTATGAAAGTTCAGGAGGACATACCCTTATACAAGTGTTTAACACAGAAGGAAGATTGATCAAAACGCTGGTAGATGCTGAAATAAGTGCAGGAAACCATAAAGTTACCTTTGAAAACGAAGGTTATTTACCGGGGGTTTATTATGCAAGGTTACAGAATAATACTATTCAGCAGATCAGAACAATGCTACTGGTCAATTAATAAATATCATTCATCATATTATCCTGCCAATTTCGAAAGCTTATAATGTGATATCTTATTTAATACATAAATTTACCTCAAACATATCTGTACCTTAATATTAAAATAGCTTTTTTAATATATGTCTAAATCATATACATCTGCCCTATTGAATTTGTTTACCAACCTGAGCAAGATACCGGGTTTATTATTGCTCACATTTTTTTTGTCAGTGGCTTTGATTTCAATCACAGGCCGTGTTTCTGCACAGGATAAACTCTCTCCGGATGAACTTTTCGTTAAGGCCAGAAAGCTTGCCTTTGATGATAAGAATTATGTTGAGGCAATTGCTCTTACAAAACAGGCATTGAAGCAAAGTCCCGATTATGCAGATATCCGGATCTTTTTGGGCAGACTCTACACCTGGACAGACAAAATAGACAGTGCCAGAGTTGAATTCAAACAGGTTTTAGAAAAAAACCAGGGTTATGAAGATGTTTATCTTGCATATGGATCATTGGAATACTGGAATAATGATTCTGAAAAGGCACTTTCAATTGTTTCTGAAGGAATAAAATATAATGAACGATCTGAAGATCTATTATTACTTAAGGCCAAAATTTTAAATAATCTGAGACGATATGAGGAGGCAAGTAAGACAGTCAATTTGCTGCTGAAATTAAATCCGGGTCTGACAGAAGCCCGTGCCCTTTCAAGCCAAACAGGAGAGTTTGTTTCAAAAAATAAAATCGGTGTTAGCTACGACTATCTATATTTTGATAAGCAGTTTGATGCTCCCTGGCATTTGGGGAGCATTGATTATACCCGGCAAACCGGAATTGGCTCCTTAACAGCAAGAGTAAATATTGCCAACAGGTTTAAAACGAATGGCACCCAATTTGAGCTGGATTTTTATCCACGGATCTCAGATGTATTTTACGCATATGTAAGCGCAGGATATTCTGGGGATGTGGGTGTATTTCCTGAGTACCGTACTGGATTTTCACTTTATGCAAACCTGCCTTCCGCCTTTGAGGCCGAGGCTGGCTTCAGGATGTTGAGTTTTGGTGAGAAAACCTGGATCTACACTGCCTCGGTTGGCAAATATTATAAAAGCTTCTGGTTTAATTTACGATCCTTTTTAACCCCATCTAACAGTTCTGTTTCACAGTCAGTAGCATTAAACGTACGCTATTATTTTGGCGGAGCTGATGATTATTTGAGCTTCGGTACCGGTACTGGTTTATCTCCGGATAACCCAAGAAACAACCTTCTTTACAATAATGGGAACGCCTACAAGTTAAAATCGAATAATATCTCAATTGGTTATAGAAAAACGATCAAAACATCCAATATTATATCCCTTAAGGCATCACTCGAAAATCAGGAGTACCTCAAAGACACAAAAGGGAACCAGCTGGAGTTAGGCATAGGATTTATGAAACGTTTTTAACATGATAAAGAAATTCCTTTACCTGATTACTTTTTTAGTGTTCCTGCCACTTATAATGTGGATTCTTTGGTTAGTAACTCCGAAAACAAAGCTGGTCGCAGCAATAGTGGATAAAACTGTTTTAACAGTGAAAGGACAGGAACATATTTCATTAACCTGGATACTAAATAACGAGCGATATACAAAGACAAGTAAAAAATTATATAATTTAAGTCGCGACTATTTTGGTTTTTTTCCTCTTGAAGATGAAAAATTCAAAATAAAAGGCCTGGAACGATTCTCATCAAAACAACTTCGGCAATTAAGTATTGATGCAGATCTGGTATATTTTACGGACACGTATGGGATCTATAATAATGAATGGTATCAGAAGAAAAACACCAATGAGCGATCCGGAATGCTCTATGGCGGATTAAGCTCAAAAGATGTTGAATTACTGGTGTTAATGAAAGAACAAAAAAAACTCATCATTGCAGAGTTTAACACCATAGGTTCACCTACTGATTCTGCTTCAAGGGCAGGTTTTGAAAAGGCATTTGCCGTCCATTGGACAGGCTGGACTGCCAGGCATTTTGAAAGTCTGGACACCCTGATAAATAAAGATATTCCGCAATGGCTGATCAATAATTACAAGAGATCTCACCAAAACAAATGGCCTTTTAAAAAATCAGGAATTGCATTTGTAAATATTGACGAAAGAATTGCCATCCTTGAAGACAGCACGCACCTGAAAGACCCTATGCCACATATTGTGAGCAATAATTTCGGACAGCAAAGTTTGGGATTACCTTCTGAAGTTAAATACCCTTTCTGGTTTGATATTATAAGTTATGATGCAAATATTAATAAGTCTGCCGCTGACTTTAAGATCAGTGCGAATGCTCAAGGTCTTGCCGAACTAAAAAAAGAGGGTATTCCCTTAATTTTTCCGGCAATCACGTACCATAAAGAGAAAGACTATAGCTTTTATTACTTTTCGGGCGACTTTTGTGATAACTTAATCTCTGTTAATTCCTCTTATTTCAAAGGTATCAGCAATTTTAAATGGGCATTTTATGATGAAAGTAATCCAATGGACAGGGCTAGTTTCTTCTGGAATTTTTACAGGCCATTGATGAGCAATATATTTGAAGATTATTCTAAAACATTAAAATAATTTATCTCTGTGGGGTATATTTTAAAAATATAGAATCAGGAATAATTTTCCCGCCATTGGCAATTATTGAATTTCGTTTTTTGAAAAGGCTGAATTCGTTGAGTATCTGATTCTTTTTAGCATCATCATTGACCTTTTCTTCATCAAGTCCGGGGTTAAGTTTAAACAATACATCCCCATTCAAATGGTGATCTCCAATAATAAAGTCGGTAATATCTGTTTTGCTTTGCATGAATGGCATGCTGTGAATATTCTGAAAGCTCCTGCTGGTATCAAGCCCCTGTCCTATCCAACTGCTAAGAGAGGGAACTTTGAGCTTATGAGAGTTCTTCAGATAAGCAATAATCGAAGGCGGAACATCATAATGGCTTGAAACGGAAGCAAAATTAGCTGTGCGTTTTAACAACGGAGAATAGATAATCATAGGAACATGATACCTGTCAATTTTTGTACTCATTGGTATTTCCGGCATCCTATGGTCACCGGTAATGAAGAATATAGTATTGGCAAAGTCAGCGCGTTTCTGATATTCATTTATAAACCCTCTGATTGCATCATCCATATACAGGATACTTGTGTATTGCGCCTTATATTTTCTATGATCTTTTTTCTCTGATTCATTCAGTTTCATAGTAGCTAAATGATTCTCAAACAAATTTGAATATTTCTCTGTTTCATTGATCAAAAAGGAATTGTGTGTAGAAACCGTTAGGATCACACTTAGAATGGGTTTACTTGCCTGTTTAACAGGACGAGTGTTCAGAAAGTACCTAAACAATTCCTTATCATTATAGCCCCATGTAAATCCATTGATCGGAGGCAATTTGACATATCCTTCGGGGAATGTTTTTTCATCTCTGATCTCATCCACCATATTGTATTTCAGAAAAGGTATCATTCGATCAAAATCCCCGTCTCCTCCATAATAAAAAGAGGTGTGATAGCCGTTGAATTTAAGCAGGTTGAGTAAAGAAAGATGTTTTGGGATCTTGTCAAGCTCCAGAAAGCCATTCTTTGCAAAAGGCAGTGATCCAAGTATCGAAGGAAGTACTGCAAAAGTACGTCCACCCTGACTTAGAAAATTATTCCAGTAAAGACTTTTTTCTGATAGCGAATCCAGAAAAGGGGTAAAACTACCTAAATAGGCATCTTCGTTTGAATAAGCCCTTCCTAAGCCTTCAACGAGCAAGATAACGATATTGGGTGCAGTATTTTTTTGCTCAAAGAAAGGTGAAAGAACATCTTCTGCTGCCTCCTGATGCAAAAAAGGATAATTGACTTCGTCAACATACTCAAATTCAATATTGTTAGTATTCCCATCTGCATAATCACCAATATAGCTATCTGCATAAATATCAATTTCCTGATCAGGAGGATAGAAATGATTGATTGAAGCTTCCAGGAAATAATCTGATTTATTAAGCACCAGGCTATTTTCGAAATCAGTACTAAGATTTGCCTCAGGAACCAGAACTGAGGAGCCTAAAAATGAAAACAATAGGGCAAAAGAAGGCAGGATCATTGCGAGATTCCGGTTAAATCTGATTCCTGGCAATAAAAAGCGCACAGCAGCAATAATCACAACAATCGTAAGAATGAAAACTGAAACAGATAAAAAGCTAACACTTCCGGAAGCACCAAGTGTTTGCTGTATATCTTTTAATGAATAACTATACAAATCTGCTCCAAGAAGCACCAGTGAGGTATTGAAGTAAAGTAATAGTCCGGCGTGGATAATAAAAAAAATAACTATCAAAGTTTGGAATATAACATTTGCGAGCCGGGTGGATAATAAAAAAACTACAGAATAGGCGAAAAACAAGTAAAAGAGCCACTTAATCCAAAAAAACAGATCCATTAACAAACTCCATAACATAATTTGAAAAAAGTTTGTTTGAAAACCATGAGTAATGCTGTTAAAGATGTTTTCAAAAAAGCTGAACAACAAAATAAGCATGAGCCAGACTATAGACAATCCTGAAAATGACTGGCATGCCGCAAGTATTTTGCTGGTAATGGAATGTTGAACCGGAGTTTTTATATCGCTCATCTTATTTACCTTTTTTAGCTGTTGAAAAACCTTCCCTCGTCATTTCTCCCCAGGAAGTTTTTTTCCTCATTAGATCGATATTTCCCTTAATTGCATGCCATACCCCAAAAGGATGCAGGATTATAGGTTCAATGAATGCTGTTAACAATAGACGGCTGATATCCTTGTGTTCCTTATACTGATTATAGGTTCTCACTTCCATGAGGATCCCAAATACAGAATACAACACTCCAAAGGTATAAACCATTATTAATAGCGAAAGGAAATATGAATAGTTTAACTGACCAAAGAAAACAAACAGATTAAAATAAATAAAACCTACAAATTCAACAATGGGTGCCAGAAATTCAAAGAAGAACCAATAGGGGTAGCTTAACATGCCCATTAAGCCATATTTGGGATTGAAAAACATGATCTTATGAAGCCTTAATGTTTCAATTGTACCACGTGTCCATCGATTTCTTTGTCGGCCTAAGATCTTAAATGTTGCAGGAGCTTCAGTCCAGCATAAAGGATCAGGAATAAAACAAACCCTGTAAGGAATTTTCATTTCCTCCATATAACGGCGCATTCTGACAACCAATTCCATATCCTCACCTACAGTTTTATGATTATAGCCACCACATTTGATCACTATCTCCTTATCAAATGCGCCAAATGCGCCAGAAATAAGCATTAAACCACCCATACGGCTCCATGCCATACGGCCAAGCAAAAAAGCACGGATGTATTCAAGAGTCTGCATTCTTGGCAGTAATTGACCGGGAAGATGAACCTTGACTAAACGGCCACCCTCTACCTCACAACCATTTGCAATTCTTACTACCCCACCAGCGGCAATTACTCTATGCTTTGAGTCTTCTAAAAAGGGTTTTATCAGTTTTAAAATAGCATCCTGCTCAAGAATACAATCTACATCGATACAAACGATATAATCATGCCCTGAAATATTTATACCAACATTAAGGGCATCTGCCTTTCCGCCATTTTCCTTATCAACGACAATTAGCTTACTGTAGATAGAATTACGACTCTTATATACTCCCCGAACTGTTTTTGCCGGTATCTTTTGATTAACGAAATATTCAGCCTTATAAAGTTCATATGCTTGAATCAATTTTTCAAGCGAATCATCCTTACTTCCATCATTTACAATGATCACTTCGAGATTACTGTAATAAATTGATAGTAGTGAACGAACATTCTCAATGATATTTGCCCCCTCATTATATGCCGGTGCAATAATACTTATCCTGGGAGCTTCTGAGGCATTAGCAAGAATTCGGTAATTAGTAAAACTGTTTTTACGGAGGTATTTTTTTAGTTCTCCAATTGAATAAAGTCCAATGAAAATATAACCACTCAAAAGAAATATAGAATAGAATAAAAACAAGGAAGAGATAAGGGTATTCAATAGATCCTGCCAGTTCATCTTAATTCCTCCTTTATCTGTGCTATTATTTGATTCAACGGAAATTTATCCGACATAGGATGCTGCATAACCACTTCCATACCTTCAGTTCCCAGAGATGCCAGGGTCCTGACAGTATTGAACTTAATTTCATCAGACTCATCATCAAGAAGTCCGGAAAGGAAAGGAATTTCAGAACCTGTACTTACAGATTCAAGCACATGGAGTATTGTGATCTGATTTCTGGTATTTTCAGCAGGATACACAGTAATAAGATCAGAGGCTGTCTCGTGATTGGGTAATTCTTTCAAAACCCAGATAGCCTGACGTCTTACCTCAGGGTTTGTATGTTTAAGGCATTCTTTAACCTGGTCATAAAGTTCAAAACGATGATAGGTCTTGACAAGTTTCAATGCAAAAAGGATCACTGTATCATTTGTCGAACTTAACCAGACATCGATACCTGTAAAGTGTTCATTAGGCAATTGAGATAATTCATCCAGCAACTTGATTTGCTGCCATTCTGTTATAGGGTAACTTGCGGTATCTAAGAAACGTAATCCTCCAAAACCCTGGAATTTAAGAATTGCATTCTGCGCTTCAACACGGATCAGGCCCCTCTTATGATTTACATATCCGAATATTTTTTCTTCGTATTCCTGCAATCCCATGATCCCTAATTGCTGTAAGGATAAAGCCTTAAGATACCAGGAGGAGCTATCGAGCATCTCGATAGCTCTTTTATCAAGATCCAGCTGTTTGTAGAGTTGAGACAAATTATCGGAGGCGCCACCGGTCATATTGCGTTTTGCTGCAACCAGCTTCCCCGACAGAAGTTTTCTGAAATGAGAGTTTTTTAGAAGTTTTTGCAAACGGTCAGGAACAGCGAACTTTTGAGTACTGATTATTTGCTCAAAAACTTTAGCCGGTTCTACTGGCTCATCTTCTTCAAAAAAAATTGCAGACCTGATCATATGGTCTGCAATAAAATCCCAACGACCTGTATTCGCTTCCCTATTCCTTAATTGACGCTGGTATATGATAATGAACAGGCATAATATAATGATCAGGCCAGCAAAAATGAAAGTGGCGAGATCAGGAAGGCTTAATCCTGAAACAAAACTGTTAAAACGGTCAAAAAGAATAGAGCCCAATTTATATTTTATAATTACCTGATCTTAGCAGCTCCGGAAAATCGGTTAACCCGAACCGATAATTCATTAGGACTAAAAGGCTTGGTTATATAATCATCTGCTCCAAGACGAAAGGCTTCGAGAATGACACTTTCCTGCCCCATTCCGGATAAAATAATCACTTTTATAGTGTCTTTATACTTTTGTTTTACTAAACCAACGATCTCCAGACCAGTTGAGTAGGGCATCATAATATCTGATATAACCATATCCGGCATCTGCTCCTCAATCAAATCTAAGGCAGCTTTTCCATCTCTGGCTAAAAGAATTTCATGCCCATCTCTTTTCAATCGAAATTCAAGGGTTTTTAGCATTAATTCGTCGTCTTCAGCAATCAATATTTTCATCGGTAGGATGTAGTGTTTTAAAAGATAATTTTAATTAAAGAACATATGCAAAAATATGTTTATTTGAATAAAATAGCCCTTTTTAATTGATGAAGAGTAATTTAGCTATTTTTACACATAAGTAGATATACTTATTGAAAAAAGTATATTTATCTTCGATAAAAAAATAATAATGACAATACCTTTGCCATTGAACGAGGTTGAAAGAATGCACAGCCTTTCCAATCTGGATATAGATTACAGTGAATTAGAAAACGAATTCAGCTGTATGTTAAAGATTGTTTCAAAGATCACTGATATGGACGTGATTCTTTTAAGCATGGTAGATTCCCATACGCAATGGACTATTGCTCAGCATGGTATTCAAATAACATCCTTACCCAGAGAAGAATGTATATGCCAGTATACTATTTCAGGAACTGAAGTTTTTGAAATTTCTAACCTATCTAAGGATAACCGTTTTAAGAACATTTCTTATGTTAAAAATGAGCCCTATTTAAATTACTATCTAGGAATTCCTTTAGAGATAAGTAAAGGGGTTAATATTGGAACCCTAAGTATAATGGACAGGCATGCTACAGAAATCAACCCGGAAAAGATTGAATTATTAAAATTAATTGGAGAAGAAATCGTCAACAAATTAAAAACTTTCAATGTAATCAACGGGCTTAAAACAAATCTATCGGATGCTATAAAAATGCAACGAAAAATAGCCCATGATATCCGAAATCCATTAGCCGGAATCATTGGAATTTCTGATTTGCTGATTGATGAAAATGAAGTTCATGAAAAAATAGAGGTAGTTGAATATGTCACTCTGATAAACAGCAGCAGCAAATCTATTTTAGAAATAACAGACAACATTGTTACCGAGCTTGGAGACAATGATTCGGAGCCTTATAGCTTTAATCTAAAGACCTTGAGTGACCGATTAAGTCAGCTTTTTATGCCACTGGCCAAAAATAAGGAAGTTACGCTTGATTTTTTTATCAACAGCAATAAGCAGCATATACCCTTTTCAAAAAGCAAGATCCTGCAGATTGCTGGAAGTCCGGTTTCAAGTGCCATTAAACTTAGTCGTGCTGGTGCAAAAATAAGTATAGATCTGGACCTTGGTATTCAATCGGATAGCAATATTCTAAATATTGTTGTTAAAAGTGACACTCCGATCAGCGTTGACGTAAACCCTGAAAGTGTTGTCCTGAATTTCACCAAGCAATTTGTTGAGAACATGAATGGCAAATTCGACTTTTCCTGCGATGAGCAAAATGGCCTTGCATATGTGATCAGCCTTCCACAAACTACCTGAGATATCAGTTAACTATAATTTCATCTGTTAGTAACCATGGCTTACGGTCAATTCTATTGCGCCATACAGGCAGCTCCGAGAGATTTATTGCTACTACCTTTACATAACGGGCTTCAATTTTGTCAAAATCAAGAACAAATTTTCTAATCGATTTAGGCAAAGCCTCCAGAGGACCCGGATTATTAAACCGTGCTACCTCCCTATATTTAATTCCATCATTTGAAACCTCAACCCGAATTACCGAAGGTAAAAACATGTAAAATCGATGGTTTTCAAGAAACGATATTTTTACCTGTTCCATTTTTGTTGGACTAAGCATATCGATCAGAACTTCCATATTTTCACCATACCATCCTACCCAGTTATAATTAAAATCCCTGGTTCCGGTATTTCCATCAACTAATGTTCTGGGGCCCTTGCTAATAAACTCCTCATTATTTGGAGTTAAAAATCTCAATGGCTTATTTAAAGCTTTATGAATTTCAGGCCCGGATTCAAAAACCGCTTCCCACTCTTCCATATATTGCTCAGGTGTTAAACCTTCCTCGTTCAGCTGTGAAATTCCATTATTACCGAGCATTTTAACTAAATCCTGCAGATTGGACTTCACATTATTTCGGACCGTCCATTTCTTATCTTCAAGAATAAATACACCATTCTGATCAATCCCATGAAACCTCGCTTGCTGCAGCATTGCAAAATTCAATGGCAGTTTTAAAAGTTGAATCCTTTTAAACATATCAACATCGTCTTTAACCAGCAGAGCTCCATTATCAAGAATACTTAGATATTCAGTCAGAAATTGATTACTGAGATAAGTTTGGAAAGGAATAATCGGGTTATCATAAATATCCATCCGCTTCCATGACTTCTCTGCATTTGAATGGATCTGATTTAAATATTCATTAACAGAAGCTCCTGCCTTTCCATAATAGGCATTTAAGAATTCTGTTTTCAATGCATCAACGTCTGTATCCTTATCCCACAGCAATTTTGCTAAAATATAAGTCCTCAATTCAGCCAGTTCACCAGGCACCTCAACGCTGCCCTGTATAAAAAAACCTTCAGGTTTATTCCCGGAAAAATAATTGAAGTTAGGTTTAAGAGTATTAAGATTAGGAAATGGACTGAAATAATTACTGAACTGAACCACATAATCCCAAATGATCATATTTGAGGTGAGCCCTTTCCATGCATCAAAATCATTCCTGAAAGCTTCAGATCTTGGATCAGTTACAACCGGTTTTGCCCGGTTAATATCAATGCTTGAGAATAGAATATTCACATTTCTCAATGGATACAATCCTTTAGGAGCTTTCCTTGAATAAGTATAAGCTAAGGTAGAAATAGTCTTATCCGGAAAAACTTCAGCCACTTTATTAACAAAAGTCAAAATGGATCCCTGCGGGCTCTCATATTTACTGTTTAAAAGAGAACAATTAGTGCATTCACAGGCCCCCAGGTCATCATTTTGGCTTACAGACCAATTGTCAAGCTGCGGAAACTCCTTCATTTTTTTACTCAAATTTTCGACAAGGATCCTAAATACATCCGGATTGGTCAGGCATAATTGCATTGCCTTACGTTGTCCGTTGACCAGACCAAAATATTCAGGATGTACCGTAAAATACTCCTGTGGTGATAGAAGTTTAAAAAAACTATGTCCCCATAAACCCCATCTATCATCAATACGATGAAGTTTATGCCAGTCGAGGTATTCCTGATCCGTTTCTGCATCATAATAATGAAGGGATCTGAATTTTATGTCAGGGATTTCCAAAACATTTATTTCGGTGATAGAAATCGATTCCTTTTTAGGGATGAACTTAACCTTTGATGAGTATTTCCGGCAATCTAAATAACGTTCAAGAAATGTATAAACTCCATATAAAGTGCCTTTTCCAATACCCATGATAACAAGTTTCCGGTCTTTTGTCTGTATGGAATAAGAATCTATGGATGTAAGTTCAACTATCAGTCCTGAACGGTTAGTATTTCCAACTAATATTTCGAAGTCTGATTCGGCATTACTATCATCGATTATTGGGATGAGTACACCAGATATCTGACGGAGATGATCCTGGAGTACAGATGAAGCATAGATTTCTATCTCAGAAGGATTCAATGGCCTTACAATCGAATACGCTGATGCACCTTTATGAACCAGAACAATGGAAAAAGACTGCATAGAGCAAAATAAGATTAATAAAAGCAGAGAGGTCGGCTTGAAAGGGGTACTGATAAAATGCTTAAAATTTCCATCCGAAATCATGATCGAAGCTAATGAAATATCATAAAAAGAATTCCCACAAAATACTAATGTTTCAGATCAAAGCATTTTTGCATGGAAGCGGATATCATCTTTCTCAAGAATTGCTTTATCTTCATGGAGCTTATAATGAAAGTTATCTAGTTTTTGCAATAGGTATTGCAGATTCAATTTTTCCGAAAAGCTAAGGTTACCAGCCACCATTTTACCGACATCATTCATATCATCAAATACCCGGTATAAAAGCTGCTTCCCCTGTTCCGTAATTGAGACCCTTTTGGATCTTTTATCATTTTCATCATCAAATTGGCTTACAAGGCCAGCCTGGAGCAAACGCCTGATCACCTCGGTACCTGAGGTTTTCTCCTGAATATTCCTGTTGATCAAATCACTTTTTGAAAGGCTATCATGAGTGAGCAGAATGGCCAGACAGGTAAAATCTTCAGGGCTTTGGAGTGCAGTTCCATCCAGTGTCTTTTTAATATAGGATTTTGCGTAGCGACTCATATAAATAAATAAGCGACCGATCGAGTTGTCAATCTGGAAAGCTAATTGCTGAGAATCATCTTCATTTTTACCAAAACGAACATCCGAAGCCGTTACAGAGTTAGATTGTGCCAGATGATTAATGAGAAAGCCCGAAAAATCAGTCAGACATAATTCTTTGCCATCATTTTCATCTTCAAATTCTTCGACAAGATTGAGGAGCTGATGTACCAGTTTGAAGCTTTTCATTTGAGTCTTAAATTCGATTTTAAAGAGATAATATAGACTCTGCAGCCAGCCTTCCGCTCTTCATGGCTGCATTTATGGAACCATTCAATAAATGATCTCCGCATATAAAGCAAGAACCATTTATTCGTAACGAAGAAGGAAGAATATCATTTATCACATGACTGTTATCCGGGAGTGCATATGGGATAGTATAGGTTTTTAAATGCACCCAGTTTACACATTCAGGGTACCAGAATTTTAACTCTTCCTTAACTTTCAGTTCAAGGTCTTCAGGTTTTATAAATTGTTCTTTACCAGTAATTGAAACTGAAACAAGTGATTTTCCCTCAGGAGCGTAATTAGCGGAAACATTACTCATTACGGCTATATTATTTACAAGTCTTTCCGGATTAGCATTCAATGCGATCAATGCTTTATGATATGGTGCTTTATCCGTAGAAAAATACATGCAGGTCACCGATTTTTTTTCGACATGACGACGTTGAAATGGTACCGGTATACAGTCGGCTGTTGTTGCAATCAGAATACTGTCCGCTTCATAAATCTTACCTGAAGCTGTTAAAACTTCCTTACCATCAATATTTAAAACACGTTCATTCAAGATCAGTTCTTCAGCTGAAAGACCGGAAGCAAGCTGACTGGATATCATACCCATTCCATTAGCTGGTATGGCTGTATCTGCTTCGCTGAACATTTTAAATACAAACTCAAACATTCTGGCAGAAGTATCCAATTTTTGTTCCAGGTAGATCCCCGACATGAAAGGAGCAAAAAAATCAGAAATGATCTTTTCACCGAAACCAGCATTCCTTAAATATTGCAATGTGGTAGTTTCCTGTTTTGAAAAGATCTCTTCAATACTGGTACTCGCCAGCTTTAATCGGAGAGAAAGAAGTCTGAATTTATCATTCAGGCTGCCCACAGGAGATCGCAATGTGCGTATCAGAGATGATGCTTCTCTCAAAGGATCGCCTATTTCATCTATTCCTGAATTATTAAGAATGATAGAACCCGGACTGAAAGAATGAAGATCAAGTGCTTTATAATCAAGAAAGCGCCTTGCTTCGGGATAAGCAGTCAAAAGTACCTGGAATCCTCTGTCAAGCAGAAATCCATTAACATTATCCGTCCTGACCCTTCCACCCGGGGCATCAGACGCTTCAAGTATTCTTACTTTACGACCAGCTGATCTCAATACACGCGCGGCAGTCAGACCTGCAAGCCCGGCTCCAATAATTAAGGTATCATTTTTAGATGTACTCAATTTTTTTTTGAATTCTAATGGAAAATGGATCAAGTAAACTTTGCATATGCTAATCTACCTAAATGTTCTGTTTTAAAATAACTATCGAGTCCTGCAACAGTAACTGTGCCGGCCTTAATATGATCTACATAACCGTCATTGCCAACAATTCCATCTCCCATCAAAACGTGAACTATTTCACCTATAAGCATCTTCGTGTTATTTATTGGAATGTCAATGATCTCCCTCATCTCCAAACCGATCATTATGCTTGATTGAGCAACAAATGGAGCCTTAAAATCATTGTAGTAAAATTCCTTAAATCCGCAAGGTTCAAATTCCGACTGTCCGGAAGGAAATCTGGCACTTGTTTGATGAGCCTGATCGAACCATTCAGGTAAAACATTATTTAATGTGTATTGTCCTGTTTGTTTTATATTTTCCAATGAATCATGCTCATCACCATCGGGCCTGAATATCATTCCAAGTAAAGGAGGGTTGGCACCCAGATGAAATACCGAGTTAAACAGACCCAGATTACTGATCCCTGAACGATTAACAGTTCCAAGCATATGAAGGCACTTATAACCTGGAAGACTATTGATAAAAGTAGTCCGGTAACGTTTCTCCATTGCTGAAATATGATCCTGACTAAAATTCATATTTATAGATTTTTTAAATTTCCCATTCCACCATCTACACCAATTACCTGACCACTGATCCAACTGCTCTCATCCGATAATAAAAATGAAATAGCTGATGCAATATCCTCTGGCTTTCCGATCCTGCCCAAAGGATGCCGCTTTGCAGAAGCTTCCCGTTTATCTGGTGTATTTAGAAGATTTGAAGCCAGAGGGGTATCTGTCAATGATGGAGCAACTACATTCACCCGTATATTTTGTGAGGCAAATTCTGCTGCCAGAGATAGTGCCAGACCTTCAACACCACTTTTTGCAGCAGCAATGCTGGCATGGTAACTCATTCCAGTGTGGGCGGCAACTGAGCTAAGAAGCACGATTGACGATGCCTTTGCATTTCTTAATGAACGATATGACTGCTGGATAGTTTTTGCAGCACCCACCACATTTAATCGGTATTCTGTTATAAAATCTTCCTCTGTCAGTCGGCTGAAAGGTTTTAAGGTAATGCTTCCTACTGCATAAACCAAACCATGTATTTGTTCAGGCAGATCTTCAATCAGAGACGCTCCTTCAGACAATACATCAAACGGAATATGGATCACTCCTTTCGGCCATTCTGCTGAACTGTTTCGGGAGGCATTATAAATCTGTGCTCCATTTGCTGCAAGTGACTTGACAAGTGCCAGACCAATTCCTGAGCTTCCACCCACAATTAGTATATTTTTACCTGTCATATCCATTATTTGATATGTTTTAAAAATTCATTCCTTGTCTCAGGCAATAGGAACTTACCACAATATTCTGCGGTAACTGTTGAACTGTTCATGTCTCTTACACCCCTTGAAGATACACAATGATGATGAGCATCAATTATAACAGCAACATCCTCTGTTCCAAGTGCAAGTTTCATTTCATTCGCAATCTGAATAGTGAGTCTTTCCTGTACCTGTGGTCGTTGTGAATAATATTGTACTATACGATTAAGTTTAGAAAGTCCTATCACCTTTCCGTTACTGATGTAGGCCACATGAGCCTTGCCTGTAATGGGTACAAAGTGATGCTCACAATTACTGTAAACAGAAATATTCCTTTCAACAAGCATTTGATTGTACTTATAGTGGTTCTCAAACAAGGTTGGCTTTGGCTTAAGTTTAGGGTTCAACCCACTGAATATTTCCTTAACGTACATTTTAGCAACCCTTTTTGGTGTATCCTTCAAACTGTCATCAGTAAGATCAAGACCAAGAATATCCATTATTTGAGTAAAATGTTTACTTATTAACTGGATTTTAGTGTCGTCATCCATGTCAAATGCATCAGCCCTTAGAGGGGTATCAAAAGACGAAGATATATGCTCATCAGAGATCAGATCCAATAATTCATCTTCGGTAGTGATCAGGTTTCGTAGCGTACTATTCTTACTCATTAGTATAATTTCGTATTAATTTGACGCAATTATAATGGTTATGTTTTAATTCTAACGAAGGATTTAGGTCGCACTTTTGTCATAATAAACTGAAATAGCGGAGCAATAGGATTTCATGGCCCAGTGAGGCTTTTTATTAAAAAAAATAAGAATCAGATAAACAAGGATAAATTACTGATTATAAAAGGGTTTGCTTCAGGAGCACTTCAAAAGTAGTACCTTCTCCCTGAGATGATCGAATACTTAGTTTGCCATTTAAGCTTTCAACGAGATGTTTAACCAGTTGCATACCAAATCCATAACCCTTTTCCCCTTCCGTACCATTTTCTGTTGAAGCTGTACCTTTCAGGATAGTATCAATTTTCTCCGTACTCATACCTTCTCCGGTATCTGAAACAATGATCTTAAGGATCTTTTCTTTATCGTTTACTTCAAGTGCGAGTTCAACCTTTACTTTCCCATCCGGAGGTGTAAATTTGATCGCATTTGAGATAAGATTTCCGCTTATCTGAAGTAATTTATTTTTTGGAAAAGGTATACCTTCTGACTTAGGATCGATCTTTACTTCCAGAAGGATATCTTTAGATTTTGCCTGAGGGATGTAGAGTTTTTCCAGGTTATCTTTAAAACCTTTGAGTTCTAATTCATTTCCCTTTACAATATTTGAGTTCCTTTTTTCGGAACTTAAAATTTCATCGGCAAGGTCAAGTATCGATTTGCCACTTTTATGAATCAGATTAATAAACTCCAGAACCTCATCAAGTTTATTTTCTTTACCCTGTTCACTTATTATTTCTGTCAGACCAATTATTCCTCCCAAAGGGCCCCGGATATCATGAACAACCTTGTTTTGAGTTGCTTCAACTTCTTTTACCTTGTTTCTCAAGGATTCAATAGCTTTATAGGCTTTAAGGCGATTAACAATTTCGTCAGCAATAATTCTTAAAAGTTCTTCCTTTTCAGGTGAAAGTGTTCTCACATTTCTGTCAAGCACACATAAAGCACCTATATTCAGTCCATCAGACTGCAATGGAATTCCATAATAATAACGAAGCGAAGGCTCATCCTTTACATAAACTTTATCTTTGAAACGATCATCTTTCGAAAGGTCTTCAACTTCAAAAGGCTGCTCATTTGACAAAATAGTATACTGGCAAACAGAATCTTCACGAGGCATTTGTTCTATTGCAAATCCATGACTGGAAATAGTCCATTGCGTAAATGAGTCGATTAAATTAACAAGTGAAATTGGGGTTCCAGCAACACTTGCAGCAAGCTTGGCAAGATCTTTGAAATTATCCTGGAAGTTTGTATAATCAAGGTTAAAATCAGAGAGATTCAGAACTCTCTCAAATTCATTTGAGGGAAAGGGCTGGTTTATTGACATAGGGTATGATGTGTAAGAATGTTATTTGAAATCAAAAAGCCTGCCGCGAATTTAATGCATTTTAATTATTTTGAACTAAGCTTTTTTTAACAGCAAAATTTTTAACAAGTTCCAAAATATCAGTTATTTAGGCGCATTCCTCCTCCACCCTGAAATCTTCTGTTATTACCATCAGGACTACCTTGATTTTGTGAAGGACCTTTACCACCGGCAAGTTTATTGATCCTCATATTTAAGGTCAGCATGAAATATCTTGTTAGCCGGTTCGTTCTGATATCAGTAAATCCATTTTCGACCACTGATCTCTGAATATTGTTGGATTGATCCAATAGATCGAATCCCTGAAAACGGACAAAGGCCATTTTATTTTTGAGGAACTGCTTTTCAATATAGGCACTAATGATCAAAGGATTGGTATTCAGGTTACCTGAAAAACCCCTGTTAAAGGTCTTGCCTCCATAAAACCCAAGAATAAGAGTTTTAGATTTTTGAAATAAGAGCCTTCCATCCAGGTTAAAACCATAGGTTTTTAAAAGTATGTCGGTGTTGGTTTGCAGTGAGTAATTAGTATTAGTACGGCTATAGGAAAGATTTGGCGTCAATTCCATCCAATTCCCCGGATTAATCTGGAGACTCATCCGCTGACTAATATTCCTTCTTTGAGATGAATTCCTGATATTATCAGCAAAGGATACATTATTGGTATATCTGGTATCACCATTCAGTCGGATGGTGTATTGTTTATCCTTAAATGATTTCTGCCAATTGTATGATACAAAATAGGTATAATAACCATTCGCATTCACAAATCTGACTTCCTGCTTTTTACTGCCATACACATCAGGGATCAATACTATATTCTGAACCACCTGGTTATTCAGCATATTTGCCTGCAGATTCAGGATCAACGAGGTTTTCCTATCTGGATTCGAGCTATTCAGATTGGCGTTCAAATTATGTGAAAATGCACTATTCAGTTCGGGATTTCCTACTACCGGTCTTTGTGGATTTGAAATATCGCGAACCGGTTGCAATTGAGAGAACTGCGGTTCATTTGCAAATCCATAATAATGAATACTGACAGATTTAGTTTGTGAATATTTATACTGATATCTTGCTATAGGGGAAAAGAAGAGATTTGTCCGGTTTATTCTGGTATTCAAACTTTCTGAGTTCCCTGAAAGGCTGGTAGGATTTGCTCTTAATCCCAGTGAAAATTCATTGTTTTTAGTCTTATAGTTGTAGTTCAGTCCAAACTGCTGAGAAAGAAAATTATACTGAAAAACATTACTCAAGGAATCGATCTTCTGCAAAACACCGGCAGCATCCGTAAAACTGCTTATCCGGCTATTATCATAACTATTATAGGTTACATTATAACTCATTTGAATCCGGCTCTTCTCACTTAATGGCTCTGAATAGCTGAACCTGCTGTTCCCATTGAAAACCCGATTCTCTGTTGTATTTATACGATAATTTATAGAATCCCGCAAAGTGTTTCCAGTAGGATCAAAATAGACTATCTGGTTATCATTCTCCTGATCAGCATTGTAACCGCCATTCCTTAAATTCATATTGACAGAATAATTCCGCCCTTGTTTTGGAAAATTATGGTTAAAAAGGATATTGCTGCTAACATTTGGAGCAACAGACCTATTATTTGACAATGAAGCCTGATCTTGCCTGATAACACCAGTTTGAGCAATTGAACCTGCATTATTGCTGATTGAATTTGAAAAGCTTATGTATGGAGAAACAATAAGCATATTAGATTTATTAATATTATACTCTAACCTGCTTCCAAAATTATGTGTATTTGTCTTACTGGCTACATCGCTGAATTCGGTACTTAGAATTAGTCCGGAGGCATTGGCGCTTTGTCTGAAAACATTGCTTATCGTACTTCGGTCACTATTAGTGAAATAATATGACCCACTGACCACCAATTTAGGGCTCCAGCGATTATTATAA
Source organism: Daejeonella rubra (assembly GCF_900103545.1). Lineage (GTDB taxonomy): Bacteria > Bacteroidota > Bacteroidia > Sphingobacteriales > Sphingobacteriaceae > Daejeonella > Daejeonella rubra. The sequence continues at coordinate 38,499 of NZ_FNHH01000018.1, read as the reverse complement.
CTCAATCCTATCGAGCTTAGGTCAGTTATACCTCCTCCACCTGATGCTCCAAAATTAGCACCACCACCTCCACCGCCTCTGCCGCCGAAACCACCGCCACCGATCTGGGTGCCATTGTTATTCAGATTGGCAGTGATACCAATATTTTTATCCCCTTTAAACTGACTGGCAAAGAGTCCCAGCTGATAACGATCTTCACTTCCCCCACCAATGGTTGAATTCATGATCAAACCAGTATTTCTCCCCGGCTTGGTCGTTATATTAATGATCGTTTCCGGATCACCTTCCTTCACTTTTGTAAAATTTGCCTGATCCCCATAATCATCGATCAGCTGGATCTTATCAATGGCATTGGCAGGTATATTTTTGGTTAGTGTCTTCAGATCACCTCCGAAAACTTCCTTTCCGTCTATCTTGATTCTTGTTACCGGCTTTCCTGCAGCCGTCACATTCCCATCCTTATCAACTTCTGCACCGTCCAGACGTTTTATCGCATCCTCAACAACAGCGTCATCCTTCAACTTTAAATCCGACATTCGAAACTCAACCGTATCCTGCTTCATCACCACAGGGGGAGTTCCATTAACAACCACTTCAGCAAGCATGTTACTGCCAGACTTTAATACTATTTTAGGTAAAACAATGGTGGATGTACCCGGCTGATAAACAAACCGGGTTAAAAGTGGAATATACCCCAGGCTAGAAGCGGATATCCCAAATTGAGTCACTTTGACTCCTTTAAAAAAGAAGTTCCCATCCACATCAGACCGTGTAGAAAGTGTATCATTTAAAGTTATTAGCTTTACTGTTGCACTAAAAACAGGTGCTCCTGTAGTATCTTGTAAAACACCCTTAATATCCCGGTTACTTTGGGCAAATAAAGAACAATTCAGGCAAAAAAGGATCAGAACCGGTAGTAATTTAAATTTCATATCAATAATTGCCGATGAAAACCGGTGGCTGAGTTTAAAAAGGAACAATACTATTCCACAGTATAGTCGTTAGGCCCTAAAAATAATCTGTATTTCCGACAAACAAGGCCATATACCAAAGATGTTGCAATTGTTCATTATTATACGTTTAAACAATCATACCTTTGTATCCGCGACTATATTGTAGTGAACTATACCTTCCGGACCTCCATGTCAAAACTCAATGCCCGTGATAAATTTCTTGACTTCTCTGATTACGGAAGGCAGATAGGGAAATTATTCGCGAATCAAATAAGTCATACCCGTATCACCCCTGTTCACGTTACTTTACTTTTTGGTTTATCCGGACTCATAGCGATCTACTGTATAATAAAGGGATATTATTATGGTGCATCCTTCTTTATCATTCTTAAATCGATCATTGACGCCGCCGATGGGGAACTGGCAAGAATAAATAAAACCCCCTCCTATACCGGAAGATACCTGGACAGTATTTTTGATATAATTTTGAACTTTTTGATCTTCATGTCGATCGCTTATGTATCTGAAAGCAGCTTTTTATATGCCTTTCTCGCTTTTTTTGCCGTCCAATTACAGGGGACACTTTATAATTATTATTACGTCATTTTAAGAAATTTGTCGGAAGGCGGTGATACAACCAGTAAGGTCTTTGAATATAAATCGCCAAGGGCTTTACCCGGAGAAAATCAGCGATCGGTGGACATTTTATTTTCCATTTACTATCTGGTATATGGCTTTTTTGATAAAATAATTCACGTTTTAGATCCCGATGCTTATAAAGTCAAAACCTTCCCTTCCTGGTTCATGACCTTACTTTCCATCTATGGATTGGGATTTCAATTGCTCATCATTGCATTCATGCTACCGATGAATTTAATTGAATACATTGTTCCTTTTTTTATCTGGTACAGCATTTTCATTGTTGTCCTGATCGGGATCAGGAAGTCGGTATTGCGTCCCTGAAACTATTTAGTCATCCGGGCAGGCTGATTTGCTTCAGGATAGAAAAAATATTTTAAGCGTAGCTATTTGAATTCCTATATTTATTCACAAAAAATTGTAAATCAAGCATCCCGTTCATGAAAAAACTCTCTCTGTTTACGATCCTTTTCTTAGCAACACTTTTCTTATACGCTCAGAATGAAAAAAATATTGTTGCGCAATCATCCTACAAAAAGGAAATTGAGAAGATAAGCAGTGCAGATAAAATCCAAAAAGCCTTTGCGATCATTCAGGAGTTGGAGCCTGTGAGTATGAAGGAGCTGATTGAGCTTACTCAAATTCCTGCTCCGCCATTTCAGGAACAAAAAAGAGCAGAATATTTTAAAAAAATGCTTGAAGCAGCAGGAATTGATAGTATTTGGATAGATGAGGCAGGGAATGTACTTGCATTGAGAAAGGGAAATGGTAATGGGAAAACGGTACTTATTGATGCTCACCTGGACACAGTTTTCCCAATTGAGACTGATGTGACTGTAAAATTGAAAGGTGATACCCTTTATGCTCCGGGAATAGGTGATGATACCAGGGCACTCAGCATGATGCTAACAGTTCTAAAAGCGATGAATAAGGCCTCCATAACTACTGAATCTGATATAATATTTGCAGCTACTGTAGGCGAAGAAGGTTTAGGTGACCTTAGAGGCATCAAAAATATTTTCAAATCCGGCAACTTAAAAATAGACTCTCATATTGCTATTGATGGAGGCGATATCAGCAGATTAGTCACCAATGGACTAGGCTCCATACGGTACAAGATCACTTTTAACGGACCGGGCGGTCATTCCTGGGGCGCATTTGGTTTAGCCAACCCGCATCATGCCATGGGAAAAGCGATAGATTATTTCAGTACTGCAGCGAGTGCCTATGTAAGTTCCGGTCCAAAAACCACTTTTAATGTAGGTCGGATTGGCGGAGGAACATCAGTGAACTCCATTCCTTTTGAAACATGGATCGAAGTAGACATGCGTTCTTTAAGTCCGGAAAAATTAAAGGGTATTGAGAAAATATTACTTGATCAGATGAACAGAGCATTAATTGACTATAATTCCGGAGTAAAAACCGGAGCTAAGCTCAGCCTGAATGTAGAAAAAATCGGAGAACGCCCATCCGGAGTTCAGAAAGAGGATTTGCCTTTGATCCAAAGAGCTGCTGCAGTAATTGAATTTTTTAAAGGAAAAACCTTTGCCGGTACCGGATCAACAAACTCAAATATTCCAATTTCTTTAGGTATACCCAGCATCACGATCGGTCGTGGCGGCAAAGGTGGCAATGCTCATTCTTTGGATGAGTATTGGATCAATGAGAATGGTGCCGAAGCAATTAAATTTGGATTGCTGATGTTAGTTTCAGAAGCAGGAATAGCCAAATAGCTTAAATTGCTGTTTCAATTCAATGAATATTCCTCCGTCAGATTGATCGGTGATTAACTCTTTTGTTCCAAAATTTTTCATTCCTGCTTAATATTCTGGCAATTATCTAATAATCATATTGGATCCGCTTAAATCTCACAATCATCAGGGATAGAAAGCATTCTGCTGATCCGGGCATGAACTTCGGTGGATCAAAGTCTTTTTCTATTAAACACCTGTTTTCATTGCCCATTTCTGACCAGCATCATACGAAGTGCCAACCATTATCATAGGTGAGCTTAACTAAATAATGCAGTTTTGACCTAATTATAAAACTAAGGTCAGTCTTAGGAAGAAAAATTCAACAGACAGGATTTTAAAAAACAGAGAGGTCAATGAAGTATTCTAATAGGACAATATTGAGATTTTATCAGCTGCTGGGTAAAATATTTTATGCTGCAGCAGCAATCGACAAAGTGGTTAGAAAAGAAGAACTTGACGAGCTTCGTAAATCAGTAAAATCGCAATGGTTAGCTCTGGACCAAACTTTTGATGAGTTCGAAACAGATTCAGCATACCAGATCGAAATTGTATTCGACTGGTTAAATGACAAGCACCCGGATCCGGGTAAGGCAATTCATAGTCTACAGCTTTTTAAAAAGAAATATCCGGAACTGTTTAATGAGAAAGTGAAGGAAATGATCTTTCAGACCGCATCTGCTATTACTTCATCCTATTCAGCCAAAAATAAATCAGAGCTGGTTTTTATGAGCCGGCTTGAGCGCGCATTAGCCGAATCCTGATGATTCTGAATATGTATCTATTACAAAGAAACAACGAGTTTATTATTTCTTTAAGACAGGTAATGAACAAATTGATTCAGAAGATCAAAACCCTGAACAAAGAAGAATTGGGATCTACAATTCTTAATTATTTATCCAATGAAATTTAAAATCCTGAATTATGCTGGGAAATTTAAGTGAAACTGAAATCGATAGTCTATTAAAAAGACAGGTAATAGGACGCATAGCCTGTCATGCTGATGGGGCTACATATATTGTTCCCACGAATTATATATACGATGGAACCCATATTATTTCTCATTCTGCTGCAGGAAAAAAAATAGAGATGATGCGAAAGAACCCTGAAGTATGTTTTGAGGTTGAGGAGATACAATCCATATTTCGCTGGCAAACGGTTATTGCCTGGGGCAAATTCGAAGAAATAACTGATCAGGAAGAGCGTGGCCGGGCAATGCAGGGCCTTATTCACAAGATCATGCCATTGGTAGATGATCCTGCCGGGCATCCCTTCCATGCAATTGCATCAGATGAATATGATATCGAGACTAAAATTGAACTTATTCTATTCAAAATTACTTTAAACAATAAAACCGGGAGGTTTGAAAGTGGTACTCATCCCGTGGTCTGAAAAGTAATTACACCAGAAATAAGGAATTTAATCGTTTAACACTAATTTTTTATTCCATACCATGCTGCCCCCAGAAGTGCCGCTTTTGTATTAAGAATTACATATACAGTAACTTTCTCAACCAGATCATTTAAGCGGCCGCTCTGACAGAAATTTGTTTTAAAATCATTACTTTCAAAAAGGTCAAGGATATAGGGTGCAATTCCTCCACCAATGTACAGTCCACCTGTAGCGTTAAACTTTAAAACCAAATTTGCTGATTCATATGCCAGATAGCGAATAAATATCTCCATTGTTTCTTTACAGACATTACATTTTTGAACATTCTGACTAATGACTGCAGCATCTAAACCATTAACAAATTTTTCTTTTAGCCAGGCAGATTCTTTTCTTTTCAATTCCATGATTAAAAATTGATAGATATGAATAATTCCCGGTCCGCTAAGCAGGCGTTCCCAGCTCACGTGGCCAAATTGTTTTTGAAGGTACAGAAAGAGTTCAAAATCAAACATACTACGAGGTGCAAAATCAGAATGCCCGCCTTCAGTAGCAAAAGGATGATAATATTTCCCATCCCAATATAGCCCTGCTTCACCCAGACCTGTGCCTGGTGCGATGACAGCCGCATTCCCTGGCACATGTTCTATGCCTTTATGGACAATAGTAACTTCCTTTTCTGAGAGCATCGCCAGACCGTATGCTGTTGCTTCAAGGTCATTTATGACATATATCATCTTATTGAAATGTTCAGATAGTTCTTTACTATCAACTTCCCATTTTATGTTTGAAAATTTTGCATGTCCGCTGATCACTGGTCCGGCAACCCCAAAACAAATAAAATCCGGATCAGGGAGGTTTTGCATGAATAAACTTGTAAGTTCAATAAGGCTATTATAATCCGCAGTTATATAGTGAGCCTCATTTACGGGTATTAACTGATCTTCTTCCACTTTATAAAGTGTCAGATTTGTTTTGGTTCCACCAATATCACCTGCTAATATGAGACTGCCAGTCTTGTAATTTTTTTTGTGTTTTAAAGAGGCTTCAAAGGGTAATAACATAGAATATCAGTATTAAAAGGATCCTGTTTTATTTGGCAGGTTCAAATGATCTGTATACCAGGTCAATTTGAAAAAATCATTATAGATCTAACTTATAAAGCAGCTCTTTTCTACCATTCATTGTGGCTATCATGTCAATATTTCGATTATCCAGTATAGATTCGAGGTTTTTATATGCGATAGCTTTTTCAACATTGACAAGTTCAACTTCCATGCCATTGACTTTGAACATTCCTTTTTTCAAAAAAAAATTATTTGCATAATCTTGATCCATTTCAGGGATGGCGGGCTCAGCAAAATTAAAAAGGGTTAAACCCGCCTGAAATGATTTTGCAATCTTAACTATCATTGCAATTGTGGAGATACCTGTAAATCGGATATCAGTAAAAAATCCAATTTGCTTGATACTATTACCACTTTTTAAACGGGGCAGCAACAGAACCGGGCATTCAAGGTCATCTAATAACTTCAGGATCTTTTGATTATACACCGGAAACCTGGATGTATTTTCTGAGTCCTCATTCTGTACCTGGCCTTCAAAATTCAAACCTCTAAACAAGGGAGCATTTTTTCTGGCCGATGTTGAAGAAAGGCTATATTTTTTTTTAAGCGGATGATCCTCTGAATTCTTAGCAGATTGCACAGGCATTTCTTTCGATCTTATTTTCATTTCTGAATTATTAATTATTTACCGCCTTGATAAAATCATGCCTGAAGACGATGGTGGATATTTTCCTCTATTGCTGGTTCTTAATGAAGTGGATGACTGTTCTTCATACCTTACAATTTCGAAGAGCTTAAAGATCTGGTCTGAACAATCATATAGAATTCCTCTGTGTCCCTCATTGGTTTTTAATGCGCATAATATATACTGTTTTCCTGGCTGATCGATGGAAGGGAATTTATATATTTCTTCTATTTCAATTTCTGATAAATTAATTTTGATATTCTGATGAGCACAAATAAGGTACCCGGAAGTAAAACTAAAATCGAGTCGATATCCTCTCTTTCGAAGGTCAAAAATGGCCATATTTAATGAGGGGAAAGTTTTCACGATAAAAAATTTATATACAAATTTGGCGAAAACAGGCTTACCGAATATTGATGAAAATCATTCAATCACTTGATCTTGATTAATATGACATGTTAAATTTTAATGGCCGAAAGTTATATTCAGTCAAATACAAGAAATTTTTTTGTAACAGATTAATGAACAATCTTTTTTAAATCCATAATTATTCCCAAATTGATTAAAATTTAAAAAAGAATATTATGGCAGGTTTAGGTGGTCCCGAAATTATTTTAATTGTAGTGGTAATATTATTGATGTTCGGAGGAAAGAAACTTCCTGAGCTTATGCGTGGTTTAGGCCGTGGCATGAAAGAATTCAAAGATGGAAAAGATGGAGTATCAGAAGAAACTGAAGCAAAACCGGCTCCAGCTATAAAAGAAAGCTAACATAAAAAAGGGTCCTGTTGGACCCTTTTTTATGATTTAAACTACGCCTTTCTGAATTATATTTTAAAATCAATTCAGATCGTTAATAATATCTAATTCTTGCCTAATATCTGACCGGCATGATTTTTTGTATCGATCTCAGTGATCACACGGTTGATATAACCATCCTTATTGATTAAAAAAGTGGTACGAGTAGTACTAAAAGACTTTACACCATTTCTTTCTTTCTCTGTCCAGACACCATAATTAGTTACGATAGTTTTATCCACATCTGCAAGCAAAGAGAAGGGTAAAGCATTCTTTTCGATGAAGCCTCTGTGTGATGCTTCATCATCAACACTTACTCCAAGAATAGTATAACCTTCCTTTTTAAGTTCCTTAAAATTATCGCGTAAGCTGCAAGCCTGAGCAGTACATCCTGAAGTATTATCTTTTGGATAAAAATAAAGCACTAATTTTTTGCCTTTAAACTGGCGCAGGGAAACTGTTTTACCATTTTGATCCTTTGAAGTAAAATCAGGTGCTTTATCGCCTGCTTTTAATTTTGTCTGAGCCTGAATCAAAAGCGGAGAAGTAAGTAGTAGAAGCAGAACTATTTTGATTATTGCTTTCATATTTTATAAGTTTTTTATTAAAAATACAAATTCCATAGTTAAGGATCATTTAGTAATGAAAATGTTATTCAAATTAGTTTTATAAACCTTTAAGAGAATTAAGATGAATACAGCTTGTGTACAGAAAGAGATTGTCTGAACAAAAAAACAGGGAGCCTTTGCAGACTCCCTGTTAATTAAACTTATCTGATCAGTATTATCAGAGTTCTACTTTTGTAATTACTGGAAAATGATCTGATGGGAATTTTCCGAAATAGGTATCGGTAAGTATCCCCCATTTACTTGAGGAGAAGTGTTTTGACATAAATATATGATCAATCACTCCCATTCCCCTTGGGGTTCTGAACCCATTTGAAGATGAATTATTCTCATAAGGATATTTTACACCTGAATAAGAATCCTTCAATATCCCCGAATTGGCGATAGAAAGATACCATTCACTTTCACGGGTACCATTAAGGTCTCCTGTTAATAGTACTGGTTGATTTCCGGCAATTTCCTTAATCTTTTGAATCATCAGATTTCCACTTTCTTTCCTGGCCACTACACCCTGGTGATCAAAATGCACGTTGAACAGGTAGAACTTTTTTCGGGTTTTGATATTTTCCAGGTAAACCCATGAACAGATCCTGTTACAGCATGTAGCATCCCAGCCCTTACCTGGTTTATCAGGAGTTTGTGAAAGCCAGAAATCGCCACTTTTAAGCACCCTGAACATATCCTTTTTGTAATAGATCGAAGAATGTTCACCGGCCTCTTTGCCATCATCCCGCCCAGCTCCATACCGTGCATACTCAGGTAGATTGCTGCTGATATCATCCAATTGATTCTTTAATGCTTCCTGTACTCCGAATACATCAAAATCATGGAATCGTATCAAATTGGAGACCACAGGAGCACGGTTAACCCAAAGATTACCTGAATCGCGGGGGTTATCATAGCGTATATTAAACGTTGCTACTGTGAAAGACTGTGCACTGGCACTCAACATTGAAATTAAAAGAATTCCTGTAATAAAAGCTGTTCTGATGTTCATATATGTGACATATAAAATATTTGTTCCAATCAGCTATAAGTGAAATCATTATACCACTTTCACTCAATTAATGTCAATTAAAACATATACACCGCAATATCACCAGCACCTACATCAATTGTGGTATCATAAACGCTTGCAGGCACAATTGTGCCATCTTTCAATATCCTCTTCAGATTATCATCACCCAAAAGTGTCAGCTTCATACTGTGCTTATAATCCATATTAACGATCAAAAGAAATCGCTTATCTCCGTTTTCAAGAATGGATACAATGGCAGGCTTGCCACCGGTTTCCAGAACTTTCAAAGATTCCGGAAGGGTGGATAATCGGTTTGTTCCAATTGGCGTTTCTTTTCCGGCATATTTAATTGAAACGAGTTTGGATCCATAAAATACTCCGGCAAGATTTTTTATCTCCTGGTTTAATATTTTAATATGATCATAAACTGTTGATCTTTTGCCCCCCAGTGAAATAGGTGCTCCGCGAAAATCTTCAGTTGAAGATACGGGAGTCCAGTAGGTGAAATATTGTAATCCCTGAGCACCATAGGCAAGATTGGTGTACATCTGCACACGCATGGTAGCTAATGTTGGGTCTTCATGAAAATCATCAAACAAAACAGATTGTGCAAATCCCCAGAAAGGTTTTCCGGCTTTCTTTGCCTCATCAGCAAAAATTTCGAGATTCTGATGCCATTTTGTGTACACTCCTTCAGCTGAAGTAAGCGGATAAGAATCATAGGAAAGGAAATGCAGCGGGACTTCTTTGGCAAATTTATTTACATATTCCCGGTAATCACTTGTACCCAATTGGGCTGCCGTAGCATAATTTGGAAACAGGTTTACATAACAGAAATTTTTAGGATCCACTGCATTTACACGTTTCGCCCAGTTTCCAAGTTCTGTGAAAGCATCCATTGCGGGTTCGTCTCTAAGGAAATATCCTGCAAGAGCCGGGTGGGTCATAAAGCGTTTAACGGTCTTCTCAGTCTCCGTTTTCAACTCCGGACAGCTGATCACGATCTTCATACCTGCCTTTTGTGCCGCATCCAGCGATTTTTGAACATCTTCCGGGCTCCCCAGAAAGGAAAAGCTGATATCAAAACCTGCATCTTTCATTTCCTGATAGCGTGCAACAGTCGCTTCTTCCGGCGGGATACTGTACCAACCAAGGATCGGAATATGACCTTTTGACGCCAATTTTTCTTGTGCAGACAGAGAAAATGTGATGAAAAATACAAGGAATGCAAAAATTGTATGCACCAATGGTTTCGATTTGCTGTTCATAATTTTAATACCAGGAACCTTTTAAAATTGAATCCCAATTTAGAAAGTATTAAATCCTTATCTGTCATGTTCTATCCTGAGTTAAATGATTAAAGTGCAAATTTTTTGAACTTTTATCTCTTCATGGCATTTCAGGTATTAAATTTGACTATGATCTTAGCATTTCCTACACTTTCACCTCTTTTTTCACAATACTTTACTACAGATTTTAAGGGAATTGAAGAATTATACCCCGCAGAGCTGGCTTTGGTTGAAGGATCTGCAAGCAAAAGAAAAACAGATTTCAGCACAGGCCGCTTTTGTGCCAGAAAAGCTTTAGAACAGCTCGGAATAGATCATACAGAAATTCTAAGAGATTCCGGCAAACAGCCGGTATGGCCTGAAGGTATGGTGGGATCTATCAGTCATTCCTCTCAACTAACTGGTGCAATTGTAGGGAAACGCAAGGATATCGTATCTGTGGGACTTGACATTGAGACCATTGCAGGCGTAGAATTGAATATGTGGAACATCTTATTTCTGGAATCAGAGCAACAATTTCTAAATTCACTGAACGAAGAAGATCAGAATATGTACCCTACCCTGCTTTTTTCCCTGAAAGAATGTTTTTATAAGTTCCAATATCCGTTAACAAGGCAATTTCTTGAATTCAATGATGTAGAGTTCCATATGATGGATGAAAAAATAAGTATAAAAGTTATCAAAGAGGATTATGATCCGGGATACGATTTGGAAAAACTGCAGTTTCAATGGACTATCGCAGATCAGCAGCTAATTACCTTGTGTTTTCTGAAAGTTTAGGAAAATTCATGCCTGTCAAAATTTATTTCTTCTGTTTAAATCATAAATTGCATTGATCAAATTTATTGCAATTATAAAGTTCGAAAAGCTCATGACCTATACCAGAAAAGAATTCCTTCAAAACACAGCTATTTTACTAACTGCAGCAATGACAAGCTCAAACTTTGCTTTTGGGAAAGAAAAGCCTCTTTTAGCTTTTTCAACATTGGGCTGTCCCGACTGGTCTTTTCAGCAAATTGTAGATTTCGCAGCTGCCAATGGTTATTCCGGTCTGGAAATCCGCGGCATAAAACGCCAGATGGATCTTCCAAAATGTGATGAATTCAGCAGTCCTGAGCGGATAAAAACAACGTTAAGCCTGATGAAGGAGAAGGGTTTGAAATTCATAAACCTTGGAGCTTCCGCCAATATGCACTTTCATGAAGGCCCTGAAAAAGAAAAAAGCATTGCAGAAGCCAAATCTTTTATTGATCTGGCGCAAAAGATAAATTGCCCCTTCGTCAGAGTATTCCCTAACAAATTTCCAAAAGACCGTGATCGCAACCAAACGATCAGTACTGTTGCAGAAAACCTCTTAACTCTTGGCGAATATGCCAAAGAGCGCAATGTTACTGTTCTATTGGAAACACATGGTGATTTTTCAGGCTCAGATGATATCCTGAAAGTCATGAAAGCTGCCTCGCATCCTAATATTGCTTTGGTTTGGGATATTGCAAACATGTGGACCGTAACAAAAGAGTCGCCTAAGGAAGTGTATAAAAAATTAAAGAAATATATTCGCCATACGCATCTCAAAGACGCCAAAATTCAGGGTGATAAATTACAGTACGTATTAATTGGGCAGGGTGATGTGCCAATATTTGAAGCCATAGATATTTTGTATAAAGATGGATATAAAGGGTACTACAGCTTTGAATGGGAGAAATTATGGCATCCGGAAATTGCGGAACCGGAAATAGCTTTAGCTGATTTTCCTAATGCAATGAAGAAACACTTTAGTAATTGAGACCCGATAGCTATCGGGTGAAGAGTTTAGGAGAATGATTTTTTTGGAAGGAAATTTCTGCACTTAATTTTTCTGCTTCCAAAATGATTTCCGGATTTCAATTCCAATTAGATTATCAACAGGCTTAATTCTTAATTTGAAAAAAGGAACGATATTCTTCCTTCAATTCAATCAGGCAGGCTGCACATAAACATCCCTCATAGTGTTCACTTACATACTGAACCTCATTCAAATTCAGTTGTATAGTGCTGCATTGACACTTGCTGTAGGCATTGGCCTTACATTCCATTCTTTTTCTGCAACGCTCACAGGTAATGATCTCATGTTTATTCATTTGTATCAAAATTTCTATAGCCAGGAAACATTAAATCCCGAAGAATAAATCCTTCGGGAATTAATGTTTTCATTTAAACCAGTACCTTATGAACCGCAACTGACGCAGCCATCTTCCATACTGCAACTTGCGCCTTCCTCAGACACTGATGGTTCAACACTTCCAGGATCATTGTTCTGAACCGGATCGAACTTCGGAACTACTGGTTCCATGGTTTTCCCTCCCTGCTTTTCTACCGTAAACTGAACCGCCTTTGTTGCCGCCTGTGTCCGAAGGTAGTACATCCCGGTCTTTAACCCTTTCTTCCAGGCATAAAAATGCATGGAGGTTAATTTTGCGGTATTTGGATTATCTACAAAAAGATTAAGTGATTGCGACTGGCAGATAAAAGCACCCCGATCAGCAGCCATATCTATCAGATTGCGCTGTTTAATCTCCCAAACTGTTTTGTATAATTCCCTGACTTCTTTTGGAATTTCTTCAATATGCTGAACAGAACCATTGGCCCGGATGATATTATCCTTCATGGTGTTGTTCCATAATCCAAGATTAATCAAATCTTTAAGCAAATGCTTGTTCACAATAATAAACTCCCCGCTTAATACCCTGCGGGTATAAATATTAGATGTGTAGGGCTCAAAACATTCATTATTCCCTAATACCTGAGAAGTTGATGCAGTAGGCATCGGAGCGACAAGCAGAGAGTTCCGCACCCCAAATTGTTTTACCTCCCCTCTTAACTTTTCCCAGTCATACCTTTCTGAAGGCTTAACACCCCAGAGATCAAACTGAAACAAACCCTTTGATAATGGTGATCCTTTAAAAGTTTCATAAGCGCCCTGCTCCTTCGCCAGATCTTTACTGGCCGTCATCGCCGCAAAATAGATCGTCTCGAATATATTTTTGTTCAGTACGGCAGCCAGGTCACTTTCAAATGGCAGACGCATCAGAATGAAAACATCTGCAAGGCCCTGCACTCCCAGTCCAACTGGACGATGACGAAGATTGGAATTTCGCGCCTCCTCAACGGGATAAAAGTTATTATCAATGATGCAATTCAGGTTTTTAGTTACCTGATAAGTAATCTCATACAATTTCCCGAAATCAAACTGCCCCTCAGTAACAAAACGCGGTAGCGCTATAGATGCAAGGTTACAAACTGCTACTTCATCCGGACTTGTATATTCCATAATTTCAGTGCAGAGGTTACTGCATTTAATGGTACCCAAATTCTGCTGATTGCTTTTGCTGTTTGCTGCATCTTTATAGAGTAGATAAGGAGTGCCGGTTTCAATCTGTGCTTCCAGAATAGCAAACCATAATTCCTGTGCCTTAATCGTTTTACGTGCCCTACCCTCCGATTCATACTGATGATACAGATCTTCAAACTCTTTCCCAAAACATTCATGTAATCCTGGTGCTTCATGCGGACAAAAGAGGCTCCATTCTCCATTGGCCTCGACTCTTTTCATAAAAAGATCAGGTACCCAAAGTGCATAGAAAAGGTCTCTTGCCCTCATTTCTTCTTTACCATGATTCTTTCTCAGATCCAGAAATTCAAACACATCGGCATGCCAGGGTTCAAGATAAATTGCAAAGGCTCCTTTCCTCTTCCCTCCACCCTGATCTACATAACGGGCTGTATCATTAAACACCTTCAGCATCGGAACAATTCCATTACTGGTACCATTCGTGCCGCCAATATAAGTCCCCGTAGCCCTGACATTATGAATTGCCAGACCTATCCCGCCGGCACTCTGAGAAATCCTTGCAGTCTGCTTCAGCGTATCGTAAATACCATCAATGCTATCATCCTTCATAGCTAGAAGAAAACAGGATGACATTTGAGGCTTGGGAGTTCCGGCATTAAAAAGTGTCGGAGTGGCATGAGTGAACCAACGCTCAGTCATCAGATTATAGGTATTAATAACACTCTCCAGATCATTCTTATGGATTCCGATCGCCACCCGCATGTACATATGCTGCGGGCGTTCAGTAACTTTACCATCAATTCGTAGTAAATATGATTTTTCAAGGGTTTTAAAACCGAAATAATCAAAGCCAAAATCCCTGTCGTAGATAATGGAACTATCCAGCAGATCAGCATTTTTTTTAATTATTTCGATCACATCATCGGCTATCAATGGCATTTTACGGCCACTGAGTGCATCAGAATAATGATACAGATTCAGCATGGTTTCGGAAAACGATTTGATGGTATTTTTATGCAGATTACTTACAGCGATACGACTGGCCAGTAAGGCATAATCGGGATGCTTTGTGGTTAAGGAAGCCGATGTCTCTGCTGCCAAATTATCCAGTTCGGTGGTGCTTACCCCATCATAAAGTCCTTCAATTACTTTTTTTGCAACGTCAATTGCATCTACCAGCGGGCTTAGACCATAAGATAGTTTCTGTATGCGGGCAGTAATTTTATCGAACTTGACGCTCTCTTTTCTTCCGTTTCTTTTGATTACAAACATGATTCTTTTGTGATTGGTTATTATTGATATTTGTCTTAGCTGAACATAAGAGTAAAGGAAATCGGTTAAATTCAATATCAATTACCCTTAGTCTATTTCCTTAAAAATCCTCTTCCAGTGAGAAATTATTCGACTCCTTACTGCCTGAAAGCACTCCCGCTTTCTGATAATCTCCAACCCTCTTCTCAAAGAAATTAGTTTTCCCCTGGAGAGAAATCATTTCCATAAAATCAAAAGGATTTGATGCGTGATAAATTTTCGGGCAGCCCAGTTCATCAGCCCAGCGGTCGGCTACAAATTCAATGTATTGTTTCATCAGTTTAGCATTCATACCAATGAGTTCAACCGGTAAGGCCTCGCTGATAAATTCTTTTTCAATCTCCACCGCATCACGAATAATACCCAGAACCTGTTCTTCTGAAAGTTTATTGGAAAGCATTCGGTAAAGCATACAGGCAAACTCACAATGAAGTCCCTCATCGCGGCTGATCAGCTCGTTGCTAAAAGTGAGTCCGGGCATCAAGCCACGTTTTTTTAACCAGAATATAGAGCAGAAACTGCCACTAAAAAAAATACCTTCAACTGCTGCAAAAGCAACAAGACGTTCGGCAAAACTGCCATTTTCTATCCAGCGAAGCGCCCATTCAGCTTTTTTCTTCACTGCGGGAATCGTATCAATCGCATGAAAGAGATGATCTTTTTCGATGGGGTTATTTATATATGTATCGATCAGCAGAGCGTAGGTTTCAGAATGAATATTCTCCATCATGATTTGAAAACCATAAAAACATCTTGCTTCAGGAACCTGGACTTCTCTCATAAAGTTGACAGCCAGATTCTCATTGACAATACCATCACTGGCTGCAAAAAAAGCCAGGACATTGGATATAAAATGTTTTTCACCGGAATTCAGATTAGCCCAGTCTTTGAGATCTCCTGACAAATCGATTTCTTCGGCTGTCCAGAAACTGGCTTCATGCTTTTTATACATCTCCCAGATTGCGGGATAATTAATGGGAAGGATCACAAAACGATCCTTGTTCTCTTTTAGTAGAATTTCTTCCTGTTGCATATACTTTTGTTATTTTGTGTTAACAAGAATTGACAAAAGGCAACAAACCCAGAAGTAAAGGAGAAAGAGCTTTCGCCAAAACTTTATTCGTGAAAGTTTTGAACAAAACTATTTCGGCAGGTGTCTGGCTCTCCATATTATTGGATTACAGTTGCACGTCAGCCCGTGATTTACACACGGTTCCCTTTTAATCATCCGCCAAAGCGAATGAACCAGAATAGATATGACAAAGAACTAGAAAACGAAAGTAGATATTAAATCCGCGCGGCGAATGATCTAGTTTTAAACAAGCAATCAGTTTTCAACAGATTGAGTGATATGTGAGGTTAAGGACGGAATCAGATAATATGCACGCAAAAAAAACGACCCTGATCAATGATCATGGGTCGCTATAAATTTATGGTGTATCGCTTATGATACCGAAATGTGATTCTTTACCGGATGTTCCGGATCTGTATAATGCTCTTCAAGAAGCGCATCAATATCCTGTTTTACAGCATTTTTAGTAAATCTTTTAATGATCTTATCAAAAGCCTCGTAAACAACAGGCACAATTATCAGGGTCAGGAACAGGGAACTTAAGAGTCCGCCGATAATTACCCAGGCCAAACCATTTTTCCATTCAGCACCCGCACCACCTGCAAGAGCAATTGGCAGCATACCGATTACCATCGCAATGGTGGTCATCAGGATCGGCCTTAAACGTGCATGGTTTGCTGCAAATAGAGCTTCACGCACCGACTTGCCTTCTTCTTCTATTTGCTGATTGGTAAAATCGACCAGAATGATGGCATTTTTCGCCACCAGTCCGATAAGCATGATCAATCCAAGTATCGTAAAGATGTTCAATGAATTATTTGTCAGTGCCAGAGCAAGCAATGCCCCAATAATTGACAAAGGAATTGAGAATAAAACCACAAATGGGTGCACATAATTATTATAAAGTGCTACCATGATCAGGTAAACCATGACGATAGACATTAACAAAGCAATTCCAAGAGTACCAAAGCCTTCCGACTGGTTTTCCATATCACCGCCGAATATATAATTTACACCTGCGGGACGAGGAAGATCTTTTATCAGAACATCCAATTCGGCTACAATAGTACCTGAAGGCTTTCCAACTACCTGGGATTGAACTGATACCTTAGTAGTTTTATCCTGACGCTCTAATCTTGAAGGACCGGAACTCTCAACAACATTCGCAAACTGATCCAGTTTGATCTTTTGTCCGCCGGAATTAATGAAAGTCAATTCCCTCACATCATCCATACTCTTCCGGTTAAAATTATCCAGTCGGATATTGATATCATATTCATACTCTCCCTGACGGAATTTTCCATTGGTATTTCCATTGAAGGCAGTTTGCATAGATGCTCCAACAGTTTGAAGGTTCAGACCCAGAGAAGACATCTTATCGCGATCAACCTGCACGCGGATCTCGGGATTACCCCCTTCTACTGAAAGTTTCACCTCTGTAGTTCCTTTTATGGCTGCAAGCTTTTCCTTCACCACATTGGCAAACTTCATTACACTATCAAGCTGACTACCACGCACCACTACCTCAACCGGCGAACGCTCGGCAGTACCCAAAATACTTACTGGTGTGGTCTTAATTTTTGCACCTGCCAGTTGCTGAACAAGTTCCTTTTTTACTTTGGCTGCATAAACATCCGAGCGATCCACACGTAGCTTACGCTCTACCAGCTGAACATTGATCTCTGCAGAATAAGCAGGAGACTGCTGTGCCCCGGTGGCATCACTTGCCTGCCCTACAGTAGTTACCAATCGGGTAACCTCAGGCTTTGCTCCCAGGATCTGCTCCGCTTTAAATGTTATTAGGTTAGTTTGTTCAATGGAAGCATCCTTGGGAAGTTCAATCTGTACTATAAACTCACCCCGATCACTTTTCGGAAAAAACTCAGTACCGATATATCCCTTTCCGATCAGCATGAAAGTAGCTACAAGCAAGAGCAGTGTTCCTCCCAGTACGGTTTTTTTATGTCCCAAAGACCAGCCAAGAATTTTTGTCAACCAGGCAGTAAATCGATCCAGACCTTTTTCAAAGCTGATGATAACCTTTCCAAAGATGTTCTTTCCCTGAATTTTCTCAAGTTTTCCAAATCTGGAAGAAAGAAGAGGTACAATGGTAAATGAAGTCAGTAAGCTGAATAATGTAGCCATGATTACTACCACACAGAACTGACGTAAAATATCAGAGACCAATCCGGTACTCAGGGCTATCGGAAAGAATACAACTACGATTACCAGCGTAATGGAAGTCACTGTAAATCCAATTTCAGAGGTCGCTTCATATGCAGCACGCACACGATTCTTGCCCATCTCCATATGCCGGTAAATATTTTCCAGTACCACGATGGCATCATCCACAAGAATACCAACCACCAGAGATAAACCGAGCAATGACATCAGATTCAGGGTATATCCCATTAAATAAATTCCGATGAACGTAGCGATCAGAGAGGCAGGGATCGATACCATGACGATGGCGGCATTCCTTAAACTATGCAGGAAAAACAGCATCACAAAGGCTACCAGAACAACTGCAATCAATAGATCATGGATTACGGCATCAGCCGATTGCAGGGTATAAACTGAACTGTCTGTTGCAATGGTCAGATCGAGACTAATGGTTTTATACTCTGTCTCCAATCCGGCGATACTTTTCTTAATACCATCACTTACGGACACTGCGTTCGCATCCGACTGCTTAAGAATTTGAAGGGCAATGGCTGCCTTTTGATCAACCCTGGCTATCTTCTCCACATCCTTTTGTGTATCCTGAACCTCTGCAATATCAGAAAGACGTACCTGTATTCCGTTTTTGTCGGAAACGATAAGCATGCCCAACTCTTCAACACTCGCATACTTTCCTGATAAACGAACAAGGATATCCCGGTTCTCGGTACGAATACTTCCTGTTGGGAAATCCAGGTTAGAAGATTGAATCGCCTGTTGTACCGATAATAAAGGCAGGCCATAAGCAGCTAATTTCTTTTCATCAATATTGACCTGGATCTCGCGTTCGCGTCCGCCAATAATATTCACCTGGGCTACCCCTTCAACACGGGATAAACCCGGTACTATTCGATTTTTGACCAGATCATAAAACTGTGCATCATCCATACCTGCAGTTGCAGACATGGTTATGATCGGAAGATCATCCAGTGAAAATTTATTCAGTGAAGGAGCCTCAATATCATCCGGAAGCTTTGATAATATAGAATTGACCTTACGCTGAGCATCATTCAGAGAAACATTTACATCTGTTCCACTATTCAGAGTAATCGTAACCAGCGACAAGCTTTCATAGGAAGTGGCCTGTATCTTTTTAATATTCTCCATGGAGGATACTGCATCCTCGATCTTCTTGGTCACCGTATTTTCAACCTCACTTGGTGAAGCTCCGGGATAAACAGTCGCCACCGATACTACTGCCGGAGCGAACTTCGGCAACATTTCGTAATTAAGCGATGAGTAACTGATCAGACCAAGCAGCGTTAGTACTGTAAAGAGTACTACTACTATGGTCGGACGTTTTATTGAGATTTCAGCTATTTTCATTTTAATTTTTATTGTTAAAATATTGGTTATCAATATTTTATATATTTTAAAGAAGGCAAAAATATTATTTTATTTTAACCACTTCTGTTCCGTCCACCAAATTGATCTGTCCGCTGGTAATCACTACATCACCTTCTTTCAAACCATCAATAACCTCAACACGCTCTCCGAAAACCCTGCCGGCAGTTACAGTACGCTCCCTTGATTTAGTTCCATCCAGAATAAATACCTTATTACTATTGATACTGCCTACAAATGCAGTTCTTGGGACAGATAAAGAGGCTGCCTGCTCAGGAAAATCAAACAGTGCAGTTCCATACATTCCCGCTTTCAGATCGGCATCTTTGGTATTGCTTACCTCTACTTCTACCGGAAAATTTAAGCTGTTATCTGCTTTAGGGGCGATGAAAACAATTTTGCCGCTGAATGCAATTCCAGGAAAGACATTGGATTTAATTTGTACCGGATTGCCCACTTTAAGATTCACAACCTGATTTTCATTGGCTGTAACTTTTAGCTTAAGGCGGGAAACGTCTACAATCTCAAAAAGCTGATTTCCTACACTCACATACGAACCTTGTTCAACAAATCGTTTATTAATGATTCCGGAAATCGGAGCAGTAATATTAGCATCAGCAGATTTTAAATTTGCTGACTGAAGTCTTGATTTTGTGATCTGGACATTCAGTCGTGCATTATCCAATTGCTGTTGTGTAACTCCACCTGTCTTAAATGAACTTTCGTAGCGTTCAAGATCCCTTGCAGCACTCAGTAAATTTGCCTTTGCAGTTTCCACATCTACATTCAAGAGATCCGCATCTATACGCGCCAGGAGTTGTCCCTTACTGACACGTGAACCTTCATCAACCAGAATACGCGTGATACGTCCCGCATTTTCAGTAGCCAGAGTAAGGTCCTGGTTAGGAGCAAAAGTTCCATTAGAACTGAAATCAATGCTGATATCTGTTTTTGCTGCCTTTTCTGTATTAACCGCAATGGCACCTAAATTTCCGGAACTTACAATAGCCGTGATCTCTGCATTCTTCGTTTTATTTCTCTCTAATACCCAGAATATCAGTGCAAATGTTGACAGGACTGCAACTATTGATATTATAATTTTCGTTTTCATCTTATTCGTTTAGTAGTGATTTTATATTTCCGTTTGATTGAATTAATTGAATCTCAGCAAGCTTATAATTGAGTAAAGCCTTGTTATAGCTATTCTGTGCATCAACCATCGAAGTTTCAGCATTCAATAGGTCCGTAAGTGGAGCGAGTCCGTTATTGTAATTATTTTGAGTGCTGGCATATATCTCGCCAGCAAGTTTTACGTTTTCCTGCTGCGCATTTATAGTACTGATATTGTTCCTCAGTTCCAGATTGGCATTATTATAGGCCAGGCTTAATGAATTTTTGGTGTTTTTAAGATCCTGCTGAATTTGCTGAATCTCAATGTCTGCTTGCTTTACCCTTGATCTTCTGGCAAAGCCATCAAAGATTGGAATGTTCAGGGTAAGACCGATTGCAGATGCATTATATTTGACAGCGCTTGAATTTTGTCCGCCGAACAGATCAAAACGATCACTGGTGCTAGTTCTGGCGAAATTGCCGGTCATACTTAGTGTAGGAAAATATTCAGCAATCGCTGCTTTCTTCTGATAGCCCAGCAATTCTTCCTGCTTCATCAAAAGACGGTAGCGGGTCAGGTCTTCTACTTTAAAATCATTATAACGACTTAATGCATCCTCAGAAATTTTATTCAGTTCTGCAGAAGGCATTTCGATTTTAGTATCTACGGGCATTCCAATATAAAACTTCAATACATTCTCTTGTTGAATTATGCCATTGGCGAGTTGATCCCGTTGAGTTTTCACATTGGTTAGGTTTACACGGACACGATCAAGATCGATCTTCTTAGCCAGTCCATTTTTAAACTGATTAGCAACTGTAGTCTCAATACGGCCAATCGATTGAATATTCGCCTCTATGGTTTTTAACTGCTCCCTGCTTACCAAAACCTGATAATAAGAGGTAGAGACCTGCTGGATAATGTCTTCCTCAGTAAGTTCAGCGCTCAGATTATAAAAGGACTCTCCAGCTTTTGCGGCTTTCAAACCAGTAAAAACCTGCTGATTAAACAATTGCTGACTAAAGTTTAGTCCGACATCTCCTGTCCATTGCCGGCCCATTTTGAATATCTGATTTCCAACTATCAGCTGCGGAATAATCAACTGGTCGGTTAAAGAACTTTTACCGTTTAATTGTGGAAGTGCTCTTGCCCTGATCTCATCAGTTTGAAGCTGTCCATTTATAATTTCCAGTCTTGCTTTCTGAATATCCGTATTATTTGCAAGCGCATAATTTAATGCTTCCTTCAGTGAAAGATTGACAGTCTGTGCCCCTGCAGATAAACTGAGCAGGACCATCAAGCTAATGCCACTTACTGTTTGTTTAATTCTAATTCTCATTTCTCTATTTATTCATTTTCTTTATGTCCCTGATTCTTTTCACCCTGAACTCAATTCTTAGTCACCCTGAACTCGATTCTTAGTCACCCTGAACTCGATTCATAGTCACCCTGAACTCGATTCATAGTCACCCTGAACTCGATTCATAGTCACCCTGAACTCGATTCAGGGTTGATTCAGGACAGGCCCAATTCCCTTCAAAAAGATCTCAGCCAATTCCTTCTGTTTTATAAAAACAGATCGGAAAGATTCCATATCCGGTATTAATTGTTTCTTTTGCTCACCAAGCACCCACATTGCTATACCGGAGAGCATATTGATAAAAAGTTCAGCAGTATGACTGGAATCCTGTAAGTTCAATTCACCAGCTTGAATACCCTTATCAAACAAATTGGCAACAAGTGCAATTTCATTGGTACGTATCTTTACGATCGAATCCTTTACCTCTTCTCTGCATAAACTTTGTTCGGTATTATCCTCGAGGTGAAGCATGAAATAACGTTCCAGGAATTCAATTCTAAGTTCAAGCATAGCAATCACTGATTCTGACATATCCTTCGATCCTTCAAATAACAATGACAAGCGTTCATGATATTCCTTAATAATCCATTCAATAACTGCAATGGTCAATGATGTTTTATCAGGAAAGTAGTAATAGACTGAAGGTTTTGACATAGACAGGTCTTCAGCAATCTCATTCATCGTGGTTTTTTGAATTCCAAAATGTGCGAAACGCTGCAATGCCTTTTCTATGATCAACTCTCTTTTCTTATCAGCCATGCGTTTTCAACCTTTTTACTTTCTGACTATTTAATAATAATAGTCAAAAGTACAAATAGGATTAAACCTGTGCAAGAATTATAGCGAAATTTAGGACAAGGAAGAATAATGTGACAAAAAACTGACTAGTGCAGACCTTTCAGATAGATAGAAGCCAATTTCTTTTGACGGGAAAGCAATGTTTTAAAATGATCTGCGGGAAGCTGAAAAACCTGTTTATTGCTAAAAGCGATGTAACGCATTCCAACCAGTGCATCCATTAAGAGATCAGCTGCTTCTGCAGCATTGCTGATATGAAGTTCATTAGAATCAATGCCACGCTGGAAAATTTCAGTAACAATTTTGATCTCCAGAGACTTGGCATTTTCAATGGTCTTAAGAATATTTGAGGATAGATCTGGTCCGGAAACCCGTATATAATCAAGAATATTATAATATTTCAGAATATATTCCTGTCTTTTTTCAAGCACATAGAATAATGCTTTGTGGGTATCTTTAATTGTTTCAACACCCTTTCTCAATTCTCCGTCTATTTCGTAAACAATGCTTTCAAGTACTGCAGAGTATAAGCTGATCTTATCCGGGAAATAATAATATAATAATGCCTTAGACAATGACAGATCAGAGGCAATTTCGGTCATGGTGGTTTTAGCCAACCCATAATGGGCAAAACGTTTTACCGCAGAATCAATTATGACTTGTCTTTTTTTATCCTGGTTATCCATTGCATCCCAAATTTAAATTAATCTTTTGGTTAGGCAGGGGTATAAGTGAAAAATATAGAAAGATGTGTTTTTGGCAATAAATTGTACAATAGTTGAGATTAATAAAAATTTCGGCTACATACTTTCATCATCGCTTACTATTTTCTGGTAATCAATACCTTATCAATTCTTTGATCATCCATATCCAATATTTCTATCTCAAAGCCTTTCCAGCTAACCTTATCTCCGGTTGTTGGAAAACGATGTAACAAATGAAGTATTAACCCGCTTATAGTAGTAAACCCTTCAGGCTCCTGTGCATTATTAATCTTAAAATAGTTGACTAATTCATAATATGGATATTGCCCGTCAACAAGCCATGATTTTTCGTCTCTTATTATTATTTCAGACTCCTGATTGGTTCCCGGATTAATATCGCCTATCAGAGCATCAAAAACATCAGTTAAAGAAAGAACCCCCTGGAATATTCCATATTCATCAACAACTATAGCTAAGTGAGCTCTATGTTCTTTAAACTGTTCAAGGACTTTATAAACAGCCATTCTTTCATGTACATACAGTGGCCTCTTAATTAGTTCTTTCAAATTAAACAGATCAGGTTCAAAGCTTTTCGGCAGGATTTGGTTGGCAGAAACTGTACCCAGAAGGTTATCCATAGAGCCATCAACAACAGGATAAGTTGTATGAGGATCAACTTCAATTTTCGATGATATTATTTTTAAGTCATCTTTAACATCGAACCATACAATATCAGAGCGGTGAGTCATTAACTCGACTGCCTTTCGATCTCCCAATGCAAAAACACGCTTAACAATATCTTCCTCTATTTCCTGGATCTCTCCGCCAGTAGCACTCTCAGCTATAATTGATTTAATTTCTTCCTCAGTTACTATTCCATCATACTTTTCCTTAATACCAAACAAACGAAGAAACAGATCATTAGTAATTGCTAAAAGCCATATAAAAGGTTTTGTAATGGAGGATATTATCCCCATCGGCCTCGCCATCGTGGTAGCTACAGTTTCAGGAAAACTTAATCCGATGCGTTTCGGCAGCAGTTCGCCAAATACAATTGAAAAGTAGGTGATGATTAAGACGACCGAAACTACTGCCAAAGTTTCAGCGTATTCTGATAAGAACAGGATACTTTTAAATGCTGCTTCTAAATCATCCGTTAACTTTTCCCCACTGAAAATACCTGTCAAAATACCTATCAGAGTTATACCAATCTGAACTGTAGAAAGAAAAGTATTTGGGTTTCTTGCAAGTTCTAAAGCTTTTGCAGCATTTCTATTGCCACCTTTTGCTGCAGTTTCCAGCTTAAACTTTCGTGCTGAAATGAGTGCAATTTCACTCATTGAGAACACTCCATTTAACAGGATCAGAAAAATAATTATCAGGATTTCCATCTTTCAAAGCTAAAAGAATTAATACAATGTATTTTGGAGCAGTTTTGGAAATTCATACCGTACTTATTGATATTAATCGTACAACAAATTGTGTTTTGAGTTAGCGTTTATAAGATGATTTTCGAATTTCAACAAATTTTCAGCTTACGAATTTATATTACAGGCTGTGAACAATCTAGTATCACGAAATAAAACATATAATCTATAACAATCGGGAGATATTTTTAGTTCTGTCTTTGTCTGATCCTGAAATAGCGATACACAAAAAATGCCTCCCAAATGGAAGGCATTTCATTTTTTATATGATTATTTATACAGATCTCTTAGCGTGTTGGAGTTGGTCCGGCAGGCTGAGAAATTCCGTCCAGATCATAAACGACATTGCCGGCTCTTAAAGTCATTTCAGTTTGGAACCGTTGAGATCCTTCAAACTTCCCTCCTCTTACAGGCCATCCAAACTTGCCATCATTGATCTTAAATATTGCGATATCCGCTACAGATCCCTGAGAAAGATTTCCAAGTTCTTCACGTTTGATAGCTTGAGCCGGATGCCAGGTACTTGCAGCGATCACATCTTTAAGAGGCATTCCAGTTGCCATAAATAAACCCATAATGTTCTCCATAGTTTTCATAGGACCATTCATACTACCTGTATGAAGGTCGGTACTGATGGTATTTGGATAAAAACCAGCTTTTACAGCAGGAACACCCTGGTTATAAAGATAACTTGCTCCTCCAAAACCAACATCGAAGATCACTCCCTTTTCTCTGGCCTTGTAAACAAATGGCTTTATTTTACCATTCATATCAACAATTGATTCTCTTCCATTTGGGTTATCAGTACCATTTCCACCGAAAGCATGCGTATAAATATCGCCTTTTCGGAACTTCACGTTAAATAATGAATCGAGTGGCAAAAATGGATCTGAAGAACCAAAATCAACCATGATCGGAATATTTGCGAGCCTTCCAGCTTCAATTGTGCGGTCGGTAGGAACCCAGGTACGGCCTGAGAAGTGCGCAAGTTTCACCCCTACGATATCGTTAGGATATTTCTTAGCCATCTCAGCTGTCTTCTGAGGATCCATTTCATCGATATTATTCTCACCGGCTCCATCCATTCCTGTTCCAACGATGTTCAGCATAGCTAATACACGGGTTTGGGAAGCATCGATGGTCCGTTTTTTATACAGTTCAAAATCTCTCCAGCCTGTACATCCCGCATCAACAACTGTTGTTACACCGGTACGGAAGGTAAATCCGTCGGCAGGTAAAGCTGTAGCTGCATTTTTCAAATAACTTCCATCATGTCCCCAGAAGAAATGAACATGTATATCGATCAAACCAGGTGTTACATATAAACCTTTGGCATCAATGACTCTATCGGCAAGATCAGGGTTAATATTCTTTGCTACCAGAGCAACCTTGCCTTCTGATGCAGGAACAGCCGCACGGGCAGGCATGGCAGGACGGGCTGGGCGACCGTTTTCTGCCGGACGAGCAGCCATTGCAGGACGCGCAGCTTGTGCACGTGTTCCTGAAGTGACTGCCAGGTCCATGATTTCATTTATATTGTTTTTCGGATCGATCAGATGTCCACCTTTAATAATATAACTATAGGGTTTACCTGAGGGTGCTGCAGGCTGCTGGGCACTGGCACTTAATCCGAGGATGACAAGGACGAATAATAAAAAATGCTTTGTTCTCATTGTGTTTTTTAGATTTATTATTGAAATATAGAAAATTACTCAGGGCCGGACAACTTGAGCTAATGACATTAGATGATCCCCTCCGAAAAATAAGCTTGTAAATACAAGTAAATCAAATAGATAGAAATAATTGCAAGAAGTGTAACAATAACATGATTGGGTTTAATTCCTTGTGTACCTATAACTAGGTTGGGGCTTATTGGAGAAAGTTACACTTATGGATGGCCACATTTATAGGTCCCCTTGACATGCAATTTTAGGATCACTTATTTTCTTCAGGAAATAATTAGTTGAGAAAGAAAGTAGTTTGATTGAGATCAATTACTTATATGCAGTGGAGTCAGGAGACTCCAAATTATTTGAAAATCCGCAGAGCTTCACTAACTCAACGGATAGCGGAGCCTCCTCCCGGACAAATAATGACAGCCGAACCATTATTTTGACTTTTTAAAGGAACAAAAATGGTCAAAGTCGGAACAGACACTTTTCTGCTTACTGTATCTACCAGAGCATTTGCAGTTTTTTGCTCTTCATTGGCACTTACTTTTGAGTTAGGAATTTTTCCTGGAT
Organism: Daejeonella rubra; assembly: GCF_900103545.1. Taxonomy (GTDB): domain Bacteria; phylum Bacteroidota; class Bacteroidia; order Sphingobacteriales; family Sphingobacteriaceae; genus Daejeonella; species Daejeonella rubra. Next base: position 11,364 of record NZ_FNHH01000018.1, on the reverse strand, counting down.
AAAGTGGAATGATTTGTTGGGCATTGGAAATCTGATATGATAATACCGGAATCAATGTCAGTATTAGCCGGTTCTTATAATTCATTATTGATCAATTAATTGTACCTGTTGATCAATTTTAATCAAATACATTTTTCCAAAAAAATATATTCTTCAAGGCAATTTGATATGTTTCAATATTTCCAAAAAACTATCCCCAATGTTCAGATTTTTCTGCCCATTAAGAAATACTTTATGCAAATTTGGGTTAGAATCAATTCTTATGAAACAGGGGCTTTTAATAGATATGGACGGAGTAATTTACAGTGGTGAATTATTAATTGAGGGAGCCGACAGATTTATAAACAATCTTATAAAGAAAGATATCCCATTTACATTTATGACCAATAATAGCCAGCGTACGCGGCTTGAGGTTGTGCGTAAGCTGAAGCATCTTGGAATTGATGTGACGGTCGATCATGTTTATACCAGCGCTATGGCGACCGGCAAATTCCTCGGTGATCAGGGCTCCCATGGCACTGCATATGTATTGGGTGAGGGAGGATTACTGGCCAGTTTACATGAGAACGGAATTACGCTGGTAAACACCGACCCTGAATTTGTTGTATTGGGTGAAGGCCGGAATTTTACATTGGAAATGGTGCAGCGTGCCGTAGATATGATCCTCGCCGGGGCAAAATTTATTACTACCAACCGGGATCCCTCACCTAAAAAACCGGGATGGAATAATTTGGGAATTGCAGCCACCACCGCCATGATCGAAGAAGCAACCGGTCGGAAGGCTTTCGTTACCGGAAAACCAAGTCCGGTGATGATGCGTTCGGCGCGAAAATATTTAGGTCTGGAAACAGGGGGCACAACTGTGATAGGTGACACAATGGAAACCGATATACAGGGAGGGGTTCAAATGGGATACAAAACAATTCTGGTACTTTCAGGTATTGCCCAAAAGGAAGACCTTAGCCATTATGCCTTCAAACCTGATTTAATAAGCAGTTCCATTGATAAGATTGATCTGCCTTTAAGATGGTGGGAAAGCTGACAGGATACCCGAAGAGTTAATTCCTGATATATGAATCAAAAGATCCTCTGACTTTCAAATATGTTGATATATCCCAAATACTGATCCTGGTAGTGTAATCTGCAGAACAATAGCCTGAAGCGGTCCTGAAATAATTAAACGCTTTTCATTCGGCAAATATTGAAAAAAGCTAAGCAGTCTTTTATAAATTGATTTACCCTTATAAAAATTCAGAATTTTCTTCCTCAGAATAAAATCACAACGGCTTTTCGCCAGATTCTGATCCACCCGATCATTTTCCTTTCGACACCAGATAGTCCACCGACTTTATCGCTCCAGCATTAAAACGGATCTCCATAGTTCTGAATGATTCAGCGAAAGCTTCCTTTTGTTCCAGCAAATTCTGATAACGTTCCCTGGAAGATTCCATATTCAGGTAAGCCTGGCTTGTGAGCTTTTGTAGCTGCACCTTCACAATATATAATAAAGAAAATCACCTCCAGGATGCGCAACAGCATAGATAATCAGCATAGATCATATGCAAAATGAATATAGCCAAAAAAAAATAAATAAATATTATACAAAGTCTATGGATTTAGTAGATATTATATTTATAATTGCACGATGAAATCAAAATGATTCTCACACGCTTTACAAAATAGGTTTTATGAAAAAAACAGTACTCAGCAGAAAAATTTCAAATTCAATTGTTACTCCCTTCTTAGACAGCCTAATGTCTCGATGTTGTTGATCAGCATCCACCCCTTATTCACTATTTAAATCTTTTCAAATTCTAATAAAATATCAATAATGAAATATTTGTCTTATAAAATAAAATTCCTTCTACTCATCATTTTTCTGATTCAAAATACCTCTTCATTCGCTCAGCAAGTTATTTTGGGAGTGGTTAAAGACACCAAAGGCCTACCTTTGCCAGGGGCCACCGTAGCTGTAAGAGGAACCTCAATTTTTACAAAAGCAGATTCAATTGGCCAGTTCAGACTAAGTGTAAGCCAGGAGCCGCCGTTCTTCATCAGGGCTACTTTTGTTGGTTTCAAACCCCAGGATTTCCAGATCCTGAGATTTGATAAAACACCTGTACAGTTAACTCTTGTAGACGATGCACTTCTTGAAGAAATTGTAGTTACTTCAAGACGCCGTTCAGAGGTCCTTCAGGATGTCCCTATTCCGATTTCGGTGGTGGGCAGAGCCCAAATTGAAGAATCCGGTTCATTCAATGTAACCAGAGTGAAAGAGCTGATACCATCCATTCAGATGTATACTTCCAATCCGAGAAATACCGGTGTTAACATCAGGGGAATAGGCTCACCATTCGGGCTTACCAATGACGGTCTTGATCCTGGTGTGGGCTATTACGTTGATGGAGTTTATTATGCACGCCCTGCAGCTGCTACCCTCGATTTTATTGACATTGATCGTATCGAAGTATTGCGCGGACCACAAGGAACATTATTCGGAAAAAACACCAGCGCAGGTGCCTTTAATATAGTAACCCGCAAAGCAAGCTTCACTCCTGATTACAGTTTCGAAACCAGCTTCGGTAATTATGGATACATCCAGACAAAAGCCTCCGTAACAGGCCCAATCAGTAAAAAAATTGCGGCGCGTCTCTCTTTTTCAGGCACACAGCGTAATGGTGTAGTTGAGAACGTGCGGACCGGAAAATACACCAATGATATTAATAATCTGGGTTTTCGCGGACAGTTGCTATACAAACCTTCTGAGAATACCTTCATCACACTGGCCGCAGATGCATCCGACCAGCAACCTGATGGTTATGCCCAGGTAGTTGCAGGAGTTGTTCCTACTCTCCGACCAGCTTACCGTCAGTTCAATGCAATCATTGCTGATCTTAATTATACACTTCCAAGTCTGAATGCATTCGACCGTAAAATAGACCATGATACACCCTGGAATTCGGGAAATGAGCTGGGCGGTATTTCATTGAACGCTGAAACAAAATTAGGTCCGGGTACCCTCACTTCCACAACTGCATGGCGTTACTGGAACTGGGATCCATCAAATGACAGAGACTTTACAGGTTTGCAGGCTTTGGCAAAATCTCAAAATCCTGCAGAGCATCGTAACTGGTCGCAGGAAGTTCGTTATGCCGGTCAACTGACAGAAAAACTTAGCGGTGTAGTAGGAATATTTTACATTGATCAGGAAGTAAAAATAAATGGAACTGAGGAGTCAGGAACAGCACAATGGCGTTTTTCTCAAAGTTCAACCAGCACCCTTTGGAAAACACCGGGACTCCTGGAAGGATATGGAATATACACCAACGCTTCTATTAAATCTCAAAGTGCTGCAGCTTTTGCAAGTATAGACTGGGAATTCGCTAAAGGATTTCACATCCTGCCTGGGGTCCGCATTAACTACGACAATAAGGATGTGGACTACAACCGGGTTGCCAGGGGTGGATTGCAAACTACTGATGCTGCATTACTTGCCATTAAGAATGGAGTTTATAGTAATCAATCATATTTAGCCAGTGCCGATGAGAAAAATTTCACTTATTCACTTACTGCTTCCTACAGACCAGGTAACCGATTAAATGCTTTTGCAACCTATTCAACCAGTTTCAAACCTGTCGGTGTAAACGTGGCAGGCCTTCCTACTGTCAATGGAGCAGCGGCAACTGATTTGGCAGTTATCAGACCAGAGGATACAAAGCATTATGAACTTGGAATAAAAAGCACACCGGCTGATAACTTTACATTGAACCTTACATTCCATAACTCAGATATCAAAGATTACCAGACCAATGTTCAATCACCGCAACTGGGTGTTAACCGCGGATATATCGCAAACGCAGAGAAGGTGAATGTAAATGGACTTGAACTGGACGCAACGATAAAAGCTAACCAGCACTTCTCATTCAACGGAGCGGCGGCCTATACTGATGCAAAATATGTTCGTTTTACTAATGCACCTCTACCTCTTGAAGAAACCGGTTTAACAGTTGGGGGCGTGCAGGTGGCATTTAAAGATATCTCTGGAGGTCAACTTCCGGGAATCTCAAAATGGGCAGGATCATTGGGCGGTGAGTATAATACCCCGACTAAATTCTTTAATAAGGAAGCAAAATTTTTTACTGCTATAGATGGCTATTACCGTTCCTCATTCTCTTCAAGCCCATCACCTTCAGCCTATCTCAATATTGATGGTTATACACTTTTGAATGCCAGAATCGGATATAAAGCTACCAGGGGTTTATCAGCTTATGTATGGGGACGTAACCTTTTTAACAAGGATTATTTCGAACAGCTTTTACCGGCAGGTGGTAATGCAGGTCATTATGCGGGCGTACTTGGCGACCCAAGAACCTATGGACTTACCCTTCGTTATGCACTCTAAGCTCAGATAACAATTTTTTTGAAAGCTCCGCATCATACGCGGGGCTTTTTTTATACAATCCTCCTGGAATATAAATAAAGCATTAACTCTTTATTTTCAATAAGCTTGCATTAATAGCTACAACTACAGTACTTACAGTCATTAATACTGCACCAGTTGCAGGGCTCAATAAAATACCCTGATTATAAAGTACCCCGGCGGCCAAAGGAAGGGCGATTAAATTGTAACCCGTTGCCCAGGCCAGATTTTGTATCATTTTTCTATATGTTGCTTTCCCAAAAAGAATTAAACTCACAATATCCAGAGGGTTGCTGTTGACCAGAATAATTCCGGCTGTCTCTGCAGCAATATCACTTCCAGAACCCACAGCAATGCCAATATCAGCTTGTGCAAGAGCAGGTGCATCATTAACTCCATCACCTGTCATCGCTACAAATTCACCTTTTTTCTGTAAGTCCTTTATCTTCTCTAATTTTTCGTGAGGTAAGACTTCAGCAATAAAGCTATCCATTCCTAATGCGTTACTGACGCTTTTCGCTACCCGGACGTTGTCACCCGTTAGTAAAATAGACCTGATGTTGTTTTTCTTTAAGATTTGAATGGCTTCAGCTGATTCCGGACGAATCTCATCTGATAAGGCAATATATCCTGCCAATTCTTTATTGATGATCACAAATACAACAGTTTCTGTTTCATTGGCTTTGAAACCAGCAGGAAGAGATAAGTTAGTTTCTGTTAAATAACCCGGACTAACAACCATGATTTTTTTGCCATCAACAGTGGCTTCAACTCCTTTCCCGGTTATCGCCTTAAATTTTTCTGTTGAAGGAATTGTAATTCCCAGATCCTTTACCTTCTGCAAAATACCTGTTGCAATGGGATGTTCAGATTGTTGCTCTAAAGCAGATACCAAACGAATGATTTCATCTTCATTTAATTCTTTTTGCAGGGAAACGATCTTTGAAACCTGGAATTTTCCCACAGTAAGAGTACCTGTTTTATCAAACACGATGGTTGTAATCTTTCTCGAATTTTCAAAAGCTGTACGATTTTTGATCAGTAAGCCGCTTTTTGCTGATAAAGCAGTTGATTTAGCAACAACCAGAGGTACTGCAAGACCTAAAGCATGCGGGCAACAGATCACGATGACTGTAACCATACGCTCCATTGCGAACGCTAAGGTTTGACCTGTTAAATACCAATACAGAAAAGTCACAATACCTGAAACCAGGGCAATAATTGTTAACCATCTGGCGGCTGTATCGGCTAATAACTGAGTTTTAGACTTTGATTTTTGTGCATCATTAACGAGCTTCACCACTTGCGAGAGATAGGAATCTTTTGCTGCATGTGTTACAGTGACCTTAAATGAACCATTCCCATTAACAGAACCGGCAATTACTTTATCGCCCTTTACTTTTAACACCGGCTTTGACTCTCCGGTTAGCATACTTTCATTTAAATAGCTTTCACCTTCTAATACTATCCCATCTGCCGCAACTTTCTCGCCCGGCTTTACCAGAATAATATCAGCTTCCTTAAGTGTATCAGTTTTTACATCGTGAACCTTATCCGGCATCACCATATGAGCATCTGAAGGCATTAACTGTACCAACAGCTCCAGTTCTTTTGAGGCACCTGCAACAGATTTCATCTCAATCCAGTGTCCTAAAAGCATTATTAGAATCAGGGTGGTTAGCTCCCAAAAGAAATCCATCCCCTGCAAACCAAACACTATGGCTACACTGTAGATATAAGCTACTGATATGGCAAAACCAATCAGGAACATCATTCCCGGATTTCTTGATTTCACCTCATCAACCAGCCCTTTTAAAAAAGGTCTTCCTCCATACAAATAAACAATGCTTGACAAAGCAAATAACAGATATTGCGAACCGATAAACCGCCAGTCAACCCCCAGCCAATGCTGGATCATTTCAGAAAGCAGCATGATGGGAACCGTAAGAACCAAAACCACATAAAACCTTTTTCGAAAATCAGCGATCATGCCAGCATGATCATGTCCTTCATGGCCCATGGAAGCATGATTTTCATGATGATGATCTGAAACAACCTTAATGTTTTCAGTTTTTACCGGTACTAAGTCCATTCCACAAATGGGACATTTACCTGGCTTATCTTCCTCGATTTGAGGGTGCATTGGGCAAGTAAATTTTTCTTTTAAGCGTTGCTGCTTCATACTTTGACTTTATCCTATTGGGAACCCAAAAACAATCTGTTTAGCAGGATATTTAAAAACCTTTATTCATTTTGTTCATGATAAAATTGATACTAATATTCCTTTTCGGCAATGTTTGCCTTAATTAATCATGCATTTTTTTAATTGTATCCATCATATGATCATTTCCCATCATCTTACCACACATTGGGCACACCATACTTGAATCAGACTTAGACATTTCCATCATATTTTTCTTCATTTCCGGATTATCTTTCATCATTTTCATCATCTTTTGATGATACTCCTGCATCATGTTACCGTTCTTCCGGTTCATCAGAGCTTCCATCATTTCATTAGACATTTTGCTATTGGTAGCAATAGAATCAATCAATTCCTTTCTTGTCTCATTATTGGCAAGAATCTTATTTACATCTGGTTTGGATTGACAGGAGGCGAACATGACAATTACAGTGATCACCAAGGCGATTTTTTTAAATACGTTCATGATTTTTTTGTTTAAAAAATTCAGATTAGAATAGCGTAAGTTGATATCTAAACAGAACATTTACATGGGTTTTTTGTTTTCAGGAAATTCACCGGCTGCGGGCTCAGAATCTCATTGTTCGTAATCCCAGGGCAATGTCCAATACACTATCCATCGTTTAAGTACAGCGCTCTACCTTCCAATAAGGTGAAGTCTCCCGGCTCCTCACCTTATAAATAATATCAATTAAAACCTGGTATCGAACTAAAAACTTATTTAAAATTACACCTGGTATAGGTTGCAATGAGAGTTAATGTTACAATGGAACTTAAATGTCCCCGAAGGTGGCCTTTTATTGTAAGCAGGTTTCTTAAACTTATGATCTGGCAAAATATTGTAAAGCTATCCCTTTACTTTATTAATTCTTTGGTAAAGTTATAGCTTGACAATATTGGAACTACTAATAGTGTAAATAATTGATTAATAGAAGATAAAAAATAAAGACAAGTCTTAGGACTCTTATGAATTTAACAATCCGATGAGCGCTACACTAAACAGCGGAAAATTGGTCAATATTGATCAGGCAGATTAAAGAACCTTTATTACGATAGATCTTAAATTTTCAGGCAACAGACACCCTTGGTTCGGTAAACCATTATTGCCAGTTTGCCCAAACCCCGGATGCAGTCCAGTTATCAGTCCCTATGGCTCCTACATGTGCTGCTGCGGTAAAGAACGTGGAAAAGTCTGCACCACTTAGATTGGCACTGATCAATGCCGGGGATCCCGCTTCTGGTGTGAGATCCGGAGAGCTCATGTACACACGTTTTAATTGAAGATCCGTTGTCCCTACAATTTTATTTCTATTTATAGATTGTTTTTGAATTACATTATCCTGCAGCTGGACTGCATATCCGCTTACTTCAGGATCCGGTATGATAACTATTCCACTTGGTCCGTCATCATATGTAAAGGATCTTGTCTGGATATCGGCATTCACGAGGTTGTATTTAAACTCAGAACCCAGATTATTAAGTAAAAGCGGTTTGGTTCTGGGACATAGCATTAATCCACCATTTGAATACCCGGCTATAATGGAATTTTGTACATTAAACCTTGTGTTTTTTCTGATATAGATCCCCTGGTTTTGGTGGGTCATATCGATATCTATGCCCTCCGGACCAATAATGGTCATATTAGAAATTACTGGTCTTGTATAAGGCATTATATCGGACGCATCTTTATCATTCAAACTCTCCATTCCATGTGCACGTATAGCAACCGCAGAGCCAGTTGGGTTATACGAAATAATAAATTGCAATTTGCCTCTGTATCCCCGGTCGAAATCAAAGTTATCATCGCCATTATTATAGGCAATCAGGTATTTTGCATTCACGGTACCTCCAACAAATTGAAAGGCATCATCACGGGAATGTTTCACCATTACATTCTCAATGGTAGTACCGGATCCAACACCATTCAGGCTCAAACCGCTGGTCATATCCAGAGCCCACTCCTCTTCCTGAGCTGGGTTAAGGCCCCCTGCGTATTCTATACGGAGATATTTAATTGAGCCCGAATTATCTGTATCGTCTGATCCACCGAATTGTGAATCAACATTAACAGCATGGCCAGCAATATTAAGCATTCCACCGGGACCATTTGTTGATGCTTTACCCATTACAATGATTCCAATCCAGTCGCCCGGAGCTTTTGAAGTTGCCGCTGAAGTAAACACAACAGGTTTTTCTTTCGTACCGTTTATATTGATCTTAGAGCCTCTGCTGATGATCAAGGCTCCTTTATCAAGTGCTGTTGCAGCACTCTCCACCAAAATCTGTGTTCCCGCCGGAATAGTTAACACGGAATTATTTATCACAGATACACGCCCTTTTAAGGTATAAGTTGAATTTTCCTTAAGGCTTAAGCTGGATTTTATCTCCCCGCTTAGAATTATATTTTCAGGAGTTAATGGATTTACATCAATTAGATTAGCTGAGTCTTTTTTACAGGAAGTAAAACCGAGAATTAATACCAGGCTTGGAATTAATGCAGATTTAATAATGTTTTTCATTTTATTTAACTTTTACGTTTCAGTGGCGATGAACCTGCCTGCCGGTAGATAGGGCGATCATGATTTGATAATCATAGCCCTCCGGGTTTTGGCGAAATCATGATTGTTTCATTTTATAATAGTTTAAAATTTCAGTCACCAGCATGCTCCTGATGAAATTTTATACCCTTATTCAATTGAGCTCATGCCGGCTCAATTAATAGATGTTTTTAATAAACTATTTATGAGACCTTTTGTTTTAACAGATCTCATATTTTTATTCTTTAAGTTAAATTTTTTCTGATATATAAATCAGAAGTCCCAAGTACTCACTCTACTGATCCTAATCTAATTGTGCTATCCGTCGGGTTTCGCGCAGCACTCTACGGATTTCCAATAAAAAGGAGTCTCCTGACCCCTCGCCTATGCTATAAAAAACCGGGATTATGCTTCTTTGAGCAACGAGGTTATTTTCCAATACAGAAAGTAATGTGTACTGATTTTCAGTTACTTAATAAAATAAATATGAAAAAGTCAGAAATACTTGTCCAACATTTACCGGCCTTAAACCCCTATGAGTCTTTTCACACTATTCTATATCTTGACCTACTTTGGTAGAAGATATTCGAGTGACGATATTTGCGTTGAACCAATACATTATATCCTCGAATTGAAAAGTATTATTTGAAATTTCTACTCCCTTCGACTATTTTTAGGCAAGCCTACTGTTTAGACTACAATAATAAAATGTAATAAAAATATTGTTACATTTAAATAGATTTGATATGTAAGGGCAGCACAAATCTTATTAAAAACCAGTCAGTTACTGCTAAGTACTTATTGCTTACCTAAATGCACGAAAATGTCTATTGATACTTTATCAGCGTTACCCAATGGTGCGAAATTTTATCGAGCGGATTTGCATATTCATTCCTTCGGAGGATCTCACGATGTTAAGGACAATTCGATGACTGCAGGTGCCATTGTAGCAAGCGCCATTGCTGAAAATTTGGATATCATTGCAATTACCGATCACAACGAGATAACTAATGTAAACTTGGCGCTACAAGCCAGCACAGGAACTTCCTTGCTTGTAATCCCGGGTATAGAATTATCAACGCCGCAAGGCCATCTATTGTGTTATTTTCCAGACCTAGATTCTCTACAAAAGTTTTCAGGCAGAATTAATGTTGTTGATAGAAACACTCAAAATTCTAGATGCCAGAATTCAATACTTGAATGCCTCAATTTATTGGAGCCATTAAATGGGATTGCCATACTTGCCCACGTTGATGTTGGAAGTGGTTTTGAAATAGAAAATCCCGGGAGCTCGCCTCACAAACTAGACATTATTTGTCATAAATGTTTATTAGGGCTTGAATTAAAATCAGCTAACTCAGATATTTTTTATTCATCAGAGGATGTTGATTCCAATAGGAGAATGTTTGCGGACGAAAGAATAAAAAAGTTAAATCTTGGAACAAAACAATTCTTAGCCCGGGTACTGAATTCAGATGCACACACTTTAAGTGCATTGGGTAGAAATGCGTCGGGAGTAAAGAAAGTCACTAGGCTCAAAATGGACAAACCATCATTTAATGCCTTCAAAATAGCTCTAGAGGATAGTGACGCTAGAGTAAGAATCGAAGATCAAATTCCTTCTTCCATACCACGGATTGCTTTTGCAGTATTAGATGGAGGTTTTTTAGACGGACATAAAATACATTTCAGTCCTAATCTGAATTGCATAATTGGAGGTAGAGGAACCGGTAAGTCAACGACATTTGAGGCTATTAAATGTTTGATCGGTAAAAAAAGTGAAAATCCCGTAGTCGACTCAGATATATGGCCCCATAACATACATCTCTATTGGGTGGACAAGGCAAACCAATTTCATCAAATGGAACGACCGCTGGGTGGTGTGATGTCAAATCTTACCTTAGAGGATGGACCCACAGAATTTCATATTGAATGCTATGGTCAAGGTGAAACTGAAAGAATTAGTAAAGATGCTCAAAGTAATCCCATCGCCTTATTAAGTTACCTTGATAGGTTTGTTGATATTGGTGCATTTAAAATAGAAGAGGATAATGCAAGAAATCAGCTATTAGAAATACAGTCCGAAATAGAGAAGGCAGTAAAAAACGTTAATTTAACGTGAGTTCGATATAAGAAATCAGATTTTCAAGAATTATTTTTAGTTTATAACTATTTGATAATGAATAAGTAAGCATATTTTATTA
>NZ_FNHH01000045.1 GCF_900103545.1 Daejeonella rubra | reverse complement strand
GATGTTACAGGCCGGTCTGCCTGGCGTACTTTGCTCCGGAATAAATGGGGTACTTTGTCGCGGAACACTGGCGTACTTTCGTCGGAATATCTACTAACACAACAATTTCCTCAATTCCCATACATTTCCTTATTTTGCGTTATGATCGTTTATAATCCTAAAGATTGGTTCTACTCTACCTTTTACCTGCATCGCTCAGATACAGCGCGTAAATTATTTCCGCTTATGCTGGCACTGGCAGCATATTCCGGAGGTATTGCCTATCTGGAACTGGAATATATCAAGCTCTCAGATGTTGCCTGGGTTAAGAATATTACCATTGTACACAACCTGCTTGGCTTTGTGATGTCCATCCTGCTGGTGTTCCGCACCAATACAGCCTACGACCGCTGGTGGGAAGCCCGGAAACAATGGGGTACACTTACCAACTCAAGCCGCACTTTAGCCATCAAGATGAACGCTTTTCTTAGTCGGGAGGATCAGGTGAACCGCAGTTTTTATAAAAAATCGATTCCACTTTTTGCTGATACTTTATTTGCTCATCTCCGCTCAAATAAAACACAGTTCATGCTCGACTCAATCGAACATCCTGAATTTGAAACACTTGACGCACAAAAACATGGTCCCAATCAGGTAGCTTCCATGATCGTCTCACGTAGTAATAGCCTGTATCAGGAAGGAACTATCAGCGGTGATCAGCTGATCGTAATCAATAATGAATTGAACTCATTTACAGATGTTTGCGGTGCTTGCGAGCGTATCAAGAACACACCTATTCCTTTATCATACAGTTCATTTATCAAGAAGTTTATCTTCATTTATGTTCTTACACTTCCAGTTGGTTTTGTTTTTTCCATGGGCTATTTTGTCATCGCTGCTGTACCCTTTATTTTTTATGTGATGGCTTCCCTGGAGCTGATCGCGGAGTCTATTGAAGATCCATTTGGGCTTGATCCTGACGACCTGCCCATCGATAAAATAGGGGAGAACATCCGAACCCATGTAACAGAGATCATACATTGATCATTGCCTGAAATACAAATCCAAATCCCATTTTTGATATCAGTATTGTCATAGTTTTTTTTCTAATTTAGTTTTGTGTGAAAAGGTGTTCACACGATGATCATTGCCTTATTTTGAAATATCTATTCCTGTTCGTTTTCCTGCTGTTTGGTTTTTCGGTTTTTGCACAGAAGATCAATAATGCTTATAAGCTTCGCATTTCAGAAACCAATTCAGCGGTCACCATTGATGGCCTGCTGGAAGAAGCTGCCTGGAAGGATGCAGAACCTGCCAGGGACTTTTTCATGGTCGGCCCGATGGATACCAGTTTCGCTAAGGTATTGACAGAAGTGCGCATGAGTTACGACAAGGATAATTTGTACATCTCAGCCATCTGTTATCAGCCGAATGCCAGAACCTATGCAGTTGAATCATTAAGACGAGATTTTGCTTATACCAAAAATGACAATTTCCTGCTGATCCTTGATCCCTTTGATGATCAGACCAATGGATTTACTTTTGGTGTAAATGCGGCAGGTGCGCAATGGGACGGACTCATTTTCAATAGTAATGGTTACGATCTCAGCTGGGACAATAAATGGTACTCGGAAGTCAAACATTATGACGACCGGTGGGTGTTTGAAGCGGCAATTCCTTTTAAATCAATACGTTTTAAAAAAGGTATTAAGACATGGGGTATAAACTTCAGCCGGCTTGATATTAAAGTCCCGGAAAAATCAGCCTGGGCCAAAATTCCAAGACAGTTCAATGTAGCATCGCTGGCTTATACAGGGAATCTTATCTGGGATAATCCACCACCTGATGCGGGAACCAATGTGTCAGTTATTCCATATGTTCTTGGCGGATTAACCAAAGATTACCAGAATAATACAAGCACGAAATTTAAGAAAGAGATCGGTGCTGATGCTAAGATCGGGATCACTTCCTCGCTGAACCTGGATCTGACCATAAACCCTGATTTTTCACAGATAGAAGTAGATAGGCAGGTGACAAACCTCGATCGTTTTGAATTATTTTTCCCTGAACGAAGGCAGTTCTTTCTTGAAAATGCCGACCTCTTTGCCAATTTTGGCTATTCAACGATCAGGCCATTCTTTTCAAGAAGGATCGGACTGGGAGTGCCCATTGAGTTTGGTGCCAGACTGAGCGGAAGCCTTGACAAGAACTGGCGAATCGGAGCAATGGATATGCAGACAAAAAGTATGGAAGAAACTGGTCTGCCGGCCCAGAATTTTGCTGTTTTGGCCTTGCAGCGTCGGGTTTTTTCAAGATCGAACATTCGTTTTATGTTCGTTAACAAGCAGTCGATCAATTATTCCCCACTGGATAATCCCGGTAAACCCGTGTATAATTTATATAATCGTAATATCGGACTTGAGTATAACCTCGCCTCCTCTAATAATCGCTGGGTAGGAAAATCAATGTTCCTTAAGTCGTTTAGTCCCCAGAAAAATAGTGATGATCTTGTTCATGCAGCGAACTTGCAATACACTACAAAAAAATGGATACTGAGCTGGCAGCATGAGTCTGTAGGTGAGAATTATACGGCAGAAGTGGGTTATGTTCCACGTACAGATTATTTCAAGATCAATCCAAAGCTTAATTATTTATTTTTCCCGAAGGGTGGTAAAATATTAAATCATGGACCTGTTTTCAGTTCGACCTATTTTTTTAACAGATCTTTCAGGCGGACTGATAATGAAACAATGCTGGGTTATAAGTTCACACAGCGCAGCCAGAGTACCCTGGAGCTTTGGGCTTCAGACAATTATATCCGGCTGCAAAGACCTTTTGATCCCGTTAATACTGGAAAAGGAAGTTTAGGTACCGGAACAGTGCATGTATGGAAAGCCGGAGGGTTCAATTATGTGTCGAAACCTCAAAAAATGTACACTTACAGCTTTTCCGGGCAGTATGGTGGTTATTTTGCTGATGGAAACCGGTTGAACCTGGCCGGTGATCTGGGTTATCGCTTTCAGCCTTATGTCAATATTGCCATGAGCACCAGTTATAATCATATTGTATTGCCTCAGCCCTGGGGTGTGACAAATTTCTGGCTTGTAGGACCCAGGACTGATTTTACTTTCAGTAATAAACTCTTTCTCACAACTTTTGTGCAGTATAATAACCAGCAAAAGAATATCAATTTGAATACCCGTTTTCAATGGCGATATAAACCAGCCAGTGATCTTTTTCTTGTTTTTACGGATAACTATTACCCTTCTCCATTTGCTGTACGAAATCGTGCCCTTGTTTTGAAGTTTACTTATTGGTGGAATTAGGATTAAATTCTTGTTTTAATCAGCTAAACAGACTCTATAATTGAGGTCTGGAGCCAAATTAATAGCGGGATTCCTTACCTTCTATTGGCTGATTGCTGTCTGCTTTTGTCCCGAAAAACCATAGCATTCTAAAAGAATGAAGTTCTAACAACTATCATATCTCTCCCTGACTTCCGTCATTTACAAAAGACAATAACAAACGTAACATTGTATTCGGCTTTCATTTGGTAAGCTTACTCGTCCCGGGCGATTCTATTCTATTTTTCCGAATAATGATCGGAATAACCTGGGTCGTATTGGATCAAACTGAATAAAGATCGAAACTTAATGTGTTTTGTTATTTCATAATAAAAATGGAGGTCAGGATGGAGAATTTAATTAAAATGGTGTCAGAAAAAGCCGGAATCACAGAAGTGCAAGCCCGATCAGCAGTGAATACTGTGGTTTCTTTTCTAAAAGACAAAATGCCTTCCGGTGTCGGTTCGCAAGTGGAAACTTTTCTCAATGCTGGCTCTGCTGCCAATGTGGTGGGTAGCATCAAAGAAAAAGTTGGTAGTGTCTTAGGGAAGTAAAACGCCTTTCCTTCAACAGGGTAGATCCTCATTTACCCTGTTGTTTCAAGTATTTACCAATCCCGGCTATTAAAGTATCAGGAGTTAATTATCAAAAGTATTTCATAAACTTAAAAACAAAAAAATGGGAGTATTTGTAATCAATAAAAGGGAAAATGGCGATTTTCAGTTTAATTTAAAATCGGGAAACGGTCAGATAGTTTTAAGCAGTCAGGGTTATTCTTCTAAAACATCTTGCGAAAATGGAATTGAGTCGGTGAGACTTAATTCACAGGACGATTCAAAATTTGATTTTAAAATCGCATCGAATGGTAAATTTTATTTTGTCCTTAAAGCTGCAAACGGACAAATTATTGGAACCAGTGAAATGTACGAAAGTGAGTCTTCTTTGCGCGGTGGTATTGGCTCCGTTAAAATGGCAGCTAAAGATGCATTAGTAAAGGACCTGAGCCTGGTAAATGCCTGATAATTTTGGATAGTCCAAAGGGAGATCTGCCATTTGAGAATAGTGATGGGTAGAGTATAGCTATGAATAAATAGTTCCTCTTTTGATCTAAATGCTATTTACGTTAACTAAACAATTGATTAATTACTTTTTAGACTTTCGGTTAAAAAATTATTGCAGTCATACTTTACATCAATATATTTTTTCTCTATTTCCTGCATCTTCGTTCTTAATTCTGATTGTTGTTTTTCTGTTTCATAATTAATGAGAGAATCTTCTACAAGTTTATCATCAATTTTGAGTTCTTCTTCCTGCTGTTCGATTGTCTCAAGCAGGGAATCGAATTTTTCTGATAAGTTGCTCAGCCTGACCTGATAGGTATTTACTTTTTCTGCAATTCCTACAATGCAATTTCGTCTGACGATCTCATATAATTTCGATTCAAGGAGATCCATCTCAATAGTATAAAGGTTTAGAGATTGAACCCAATTATCCAGTTCGTCTGAATAATGTTCTGCAATAGAAGTTGCCATATTATGTTTCTATGTTATTATAAAAGGCGAAAAATGGTATTCATTGCCTTGTAATATTTTTAAAATAATCTGCTGGAATTACCATTTCCCCCAATGAATATTATTTGGATCGTATTTATCTTCAGAGTGTTCATCACCCTCAGGGTGGCCAATTGGAATGATATTTACAGGAATAATATTCTGTGGAATATTTAACTCCTTTCTGACAAAGTTCATTAGCTCTTTACTGGGATAAACTGCAGTCCAAACTGCTCCCAAGCCAAGCGCTTCGGCAGAGAGAAGAATATTTTCACTGGCGCAGGCGCAATCCAGGATTGCAAATTCTTCCTTACCCAAGGCTGCCTCATGGGGTGCAGCACAAACAACAATGCCTGTTCCGGCTTTTGGTAACATTTTGGCAAAAGGTAAACCATCCGACAGAGACTTTAATTTTTCTTTATCCTGCACCACTATAAATTTCCATGGCATCATATGAATTGCCACCGGAGCTGCCATTGCAGCCTTAAGTATCACTTCGATGTCTTCACGGTTTACAGGTTCACCGGTATAGCTGCGAACACTTTTCCTTTGGTGAATGATCTCCAAAGCATCTTTTACCATTACTTTTTGCATATATTCTTATTTTATTGCTTTAATCAGTACAAAAGAGCCTTCTCCATATCCCGGTTTCGCAGGTTCAAGCTCTTTGATCTCATCCAATGGATGGAATAGAGTTTGGGAAAATTGCAGCTCTTTGAATCCATTTTTCTTCAGTTCATCAATTATTCTATCCGGGCTATAAAAATTAGCTTGTTTATAAAAGACACTGAATGGTTTGCGGCGTTCATAGGCTTTTCCTATGATACTTTCTTTATCAATAAAACCAACGATCAATGCACCTCCATTCTTTAAAACCCGGTTTGCTTCAGTAAATGCAGCCGACAGGTCATTAAAATAACTGATGCAGAAAACCATGAGGACAAAATCATAATGCATGTCTTTAAATGGTAAATGTTCAGCTTCTCCGGGCATTACCTCCAGGCCTCTTTCCAATGCGAGAGAACGCATATTTCTTGAAGGCTCTGTACCTTCCCTTATTCCCAGCTCAATAGAGAATCGTCCGGTGCCTAATCCTACTTCAATTCCATAGATATTATCTTCTGTGGGTAATAATTCACGGATGGCCTCTACTTCGCTTTTAAAAACGAATGGATATTTTTCAAACCACTCTTCATATTCAGCAACATGTTCATTAAATGGAATCGTCTTTATCATGGCAGAACTTTTACATTGTTTGCTCAAAGCTATCGAGGGTTAGATGTTCAATCAATGATTGCCAATAGGTGTGTATATGACGATGGTCAGCTTTTTTTTATGATTTAATCAGGTATTTATCTTCCGATTTTGGAGAGCAATAAATCTGTTATGAATGGAAAAAGCTGGATGGAAAAGGAAAGAAAAAGCATAAGTATCAAAGGAATGTGATTTACTTTGATGGCGGGTTTATGGGATACCTGGATAGACAAAAATACAGTAGAGTTGATCAATCGCTGTAACATTATTACCAGGCCGGCGAACAGAGATATGAAGGATGTGCATGACAGGATGCCTTGTTTGCTCAGTCAGGATACCGCAAATATTTGGGTTAATCGGGAACTTTCTCCGGATGAGCGCTTTGCTGCTTTTGATCCAGTAAAGGACAATCTTTTGGAAATGAAGGCAGTCAATAATTTGGGGATGTGGACGAATATAAAAGCATGTTTTGATGAACGTTAGATTCATTACAAAGGGCTCTTCAAAAAAGCATTTATTGCGCCTTTTTATTGATATATTTATTTAACTAAATCCAAAAGCTGTGAAAATTTTCAAATTCCTTGCTATTGTAATGATCGTAGGTTTATCTCTTTCAGTCCAGGCCCAGAAAAAAGTAAAACCTGAAAAGCCGGAAAAGCAGTTCACGATCTATGAAAGGGGACCGTATATGACCAAGATCGACGTGAGGAAGGAATTAAGAGGCACAGAAAATATTGTGCAGATCGATGCTCTCAATGTAAGCGGAGGTTCAGCCCTGATCAGGGGCGAAATATTGCCGGGGGCAGAGATTTCGCAGGTTTTGGCAACCGTTGGTAATTATAACCTGACCCGTCAGATCTCAAAATCAGGAAGAGGGGAGTCTATACAATTGATGGACGTTATATTCCCGGTTAGGCTTCGAATGACTATCTCTAATCAGATCCTTGACGTGGAGATCAAAGAAGCCGGATTCTGGAAAATTGCTGTAGGTCTTACTCAATAAATTTATTTAGAGATAAAGTTTATTAACCTTTTAACAGATTTCTTAAACAATGAAAAATTTCAAGCTTATTATCGTAATACTTATTGTATTCTCTGCAATTTCTGCAAATGCACAATCCAAATCTAAACCTGAAAGACCATACACTATTCTCGAAAGGGGTCAGCACATGACCAGACTTAGTGTAATAAAGGATTCGAGAGGTAAAGAGAATACGGTTCAGATCGAGGCTTTAAATGCAAGCGGGGGAACTTTGCGTGTTCAGGGTCCTGAAATGTTGGGAGCAGATATTACGGATGTCCTGGCTACAGTTGGAAATTATAACAAAATGCAGGAAGTATCAAAGTCGGGAAGAGGGGAAACCATTCAGCTTCATCAGGTTGTTTTCCCACTAAAGGTTCGTATCACTATTTCAAATCAGATCCTGGAACTATTGATCAGGGAAGAAGGATTCTGGAAGATTTCGGTTGGGATGAATCAGTGATCTTTCATTCTTTTAGTATTTAGCTCCTTTTTCAAATTGCATTTTTCATGCATTACTTTTATCATTGCATGAAATGGATTCAACACAAAAAGAAGAAGGGATTTTCCTTGAAGCAAAGGAAAGCTTACAAAAAAAAGGTTTTAGCATTGTGCAGCAAGATTTAACCCGTCCCTGGGGTGGATTTTTTGTGATCGATGAAGATCAGGCACAACAATTCGCAAATACTTATTTTAACGGTATAGAAGTCGGGACTTTAAAGATCTCAGGAAAACTTAGTCCCAAATTTTTGATCGTTGCACCTCATAAGCGTCTTTCCTGGCAATATCATCACCGCAGAGCCGAGATCTGGCAGGTTATTAAAGGAACAGTTGGGGTAGTAAAAAGTCTAACAGATGAAGAGACAGAACTAACAACCTATAATCCAGGAGAACGCATTGTACTAAAACAGGGCGAGCGCCACAGGTTAGTGGGATTGAATGAATGGGGCCTGGTTGCCGAGATCTGGCAGCATACAGATGCATCAAATCCTTCAGATGAGTCAGACATTGTCAGATTGCAGGATGATTTCGGTCGTTAGTGCCTTGAATCAGCATAACATGACATTCCTCTTATTTTAAAACAATTATAATTGTTTATTTTTGCATGCTTTAAAACCAAAGCCTTATCTATTTATGGTTATTTTAATTTTCTTCCTTTGTCATTGGTTTTTGTCCCTGTTTTTTCAAACATTTTTCCTTCACCGCTATTCTTCTCATAAAATGTTCAAAATGAGCCCTTTCTGGGAGAAGTTTTTCTACATGTCAACATTTCTTGCACAAGGATCTTCCTTCTTAAATCCTCGTGCATACGCGATCATGCATCGTATGCATCATGCTTACAGCGATACAGAGAAAGATCCTCATTCCCCGCATTTCTTTAAGGACGTGATTGGGATGATGGTCCAAACTAAAAATATTTACCTGGATTATGTCAGGTTTAAAATTGAACCGGAACCAGCTTTTCGTGATAATTATCCAACCTGGCCATTGATCGATCGCATAGGCGATCTATGGATCACCCGTTCATTATTTATCGTGTTTTATATCGCATTTTACATTCAGTTTGCTGAATACTGGTGGATGTTCTTATTGCTTCCGATCCATTTTTTAATGGGACCAATACATGGTGCAGTAGTTAACTGGTGCGGACATAAATATGGTTATTCTAATTATGATAATCATGACCATAGCAAGAATACATTACCATTAGACTTTCTGATGTTAGGGGAATTATTCCAGAATAACCATCATAAAAAACCGAACAATGTAAATTTTGCATTAAAGTGGTATGAATTTGATCCTTCTTACCCTATTATTAAGCTAATGCATCATCTGCGCATCATCAGACTTAGAAAAGTTTAAGTAAATTGATACAAAATTTTTAAGAGTCCTGATTTTCATCAGGGCTCTTTTTGTTTGCGCAGGTGTTTAAATGTTGAAATCTATGCAGACGGTATGCAGATCTAAATTTTAAATTTGTAATTGCTTCAATTGAAATAAAAGATACAAGGATGGCTGAAATAGAATATAGTGATGATAGTATTCGTTCTCTCGACTGGAAAGAGCATATTCGATTACGTCCCGGGATGTATATCGGGAAGCTTGGTGATGGATCGGCCTATGACGATGGTATCTATGTTTTACTAAAGGAAATACTGGATAACTCGATAGATGAGTTCGTGATGGGCTCGGGTAAGACTATCGAAATCACTGTAAGCGATAAAAAGGTTTCGATCCGTGATTATGGCCGCGGAATTCCCTTGGGAAAAGTTATTGATTGCGTTTCCAAGATCAATACAGGCGGAAAGTATGATTCAAAAGCATTCCAGAAGTCTGTAGGCTTGAATGGGGTAGGAACCAAGGCTGTAAACGCTTTGTCATCTCATTTCATGGTGCAGTCATACCGTGACGGGCGTTCAAAAAAGGCTGAATTTGAGCAGGGGGTATTGGTTAATGATATGCCTGAAATTGAAACTACCCAGCGCAATGGAACATCGATAGTTTTCTATGCTGATGAAAGTATTTTCAGGAATTACCGCTATATCCCCGAATTCGTAGAAAGCATGATCTGGAATTATGTTTTCCTTAATTCCGGATTAACGATCAATTTTAACGGCACTAAATTTTTCTCGGAAAGGGGACTTTATGATCTTCTTACTCGTAATACAGATACTGAAACCCTTCGTTACCCGATCATCCACCTGATTGGTGATGATATTGAGGTTGCCTTGACCCATGGTCAGCAATACGGTGAGGAATATTATTCTTTTGTAAACGGACAGCATACTACACAGGGGGGAACACATCAGGCGGCCTTCAGGGAGGCAGTAGTTAAAACCATTCGTGAATTTTATAAAAAGGAGTTCGATGCTTCGGATGTAAGGGCTTCGATCGTGGCTGCAATATCGATCAGGGTACAGGAACCGGTATTTGAATCGCAAACCAAAACCAAGCTGGGTTCGCAGAATATTGCTCCCGATGGTCCTTCGGTACGTACATTCATTAATGACTTTATTAAGAAGGCTCTGGATGATTATTTGCATAAACACCCCGCAGATGCCGACTCACTTTTAAAGCGGATACTACAGTCGGAGCGAGAGCGTAAGGATATTGCCGGAATTAAAAAGCTGGCCAATGAACGTGCAAAAAAAGCATCTCTGCACAATAAAAAATTAAGAGACTGTAAGATACATTTTGAGGATAATCATGAGCGAAAGCAGGATACAACCTTGTTTATCACGGAGGGAGACTCGGCAAGTGGTTCCATAACCAAATCGCGTGATGTAATGACTCAGGCTGTATTCAGTCTGAAGGGAAAGCCTCTAAACTGCTATGGACTGACCAAGAAAGTAGTGTATGAAAATGAGGAGTTTAACCTGTTGCAGCATGCTCTGAACATAGAAGACGGGCTTGAAAATCTTCGCTATAATAATATTGTGATCGCTACCGATGCGGACGTGGACGGAATGCATATCCGCTTATTACTAATGACATTTTTTCTTCAGTTTTTTCCGGATCTTGTAAAGGCAGGCCATGTTTCAATTCTTCAGACCCCGCTTTTCAGGGTACGAAATAAGAAGGAGACCATTTATTGCTATAGCGATGAGGAAAGGCAGAGAGCCATCAGAAAATTAGGAAATAAACCTGAAATAACACGCTTTAAAGGACTTGGAGAGATCTCTCCTATAGAATTTGAGCTGTTTATCGGTAACGATATTCGCCTGGATCCGGTAATTTTATCTAAAGAACAAGGTATCAAAAACCTGCTGGAATATTATATGGGTAAAAATACGCCCGACAGGCAGCAGCACATTATCAAAAACCTTCGGGTGGAGGTGGATTTCATTGGCGAAGAGGAGCCTCAGGAAGTTGTGGCCGAATTGTTGACTTAGTGAATTATGCAAAAAAGAACCATCTCCATTTCCTTTGATGAATATACTTCGCTGGAGGAATTAAATAGCCAGGATCAGATCCTTTGTCTTGAGGCCAAAAAAGCGATGAGCAATTCGCATTCGCCGTATTCCGGTTTCAGAGTAGGAGTAGCTGTGCAGCTAGAAAGCGGCAGGATCGTTTATGGGAGTAATCAGGAAAATGTGGCCTACCCCTCAGGGCTCTGTGCAGAGCGTGTAGCTCTTTTTATGATAGGTACAACCTACCCTGATGATAAAATAATCAGTATGGCTATTACAGCTCAAACTGATCATTTTCTAATAAAAGAACCGGTTACCTCATGTGGTGCTTGCCTCCAGGTTATGGCAGAATATGAGAAAAAGCAATCTTATCCAATCAACGTAATGTTTTATTGCCTCAATGGAGCGATTATTCGTACAAGCGGAATAAAAAGTTTGCTTCCATTTGCTTTTGAAGAAACGAGACTGCAAAAATAATCGTAAATTGTATATTAGTGCAGTTGTTCGATTGAACCGAACTTTTCTCCTGCCAAATATCAATTGACGATGAAGAAATATCTATATCTCCTCCTTTCATTTTTGCTATTTGTTGAAATTAGTCATGCTCAGATCAGATTGTCTTCAATTAAAGTAGATGAATGGGTAAAAAAGAATTTCACTGGACAGGGCGTAGTAGTTGGCAATATCAAGGTCAAGGGTTATCCGCTCTCTACCTTATCCTATACAAGTACTGGTAATGTCTTGAAATTGCAAAAAGGACTTATTCTATCATCCGGAAATTCCTATAATGTGGCAGGGTATAATAATTCTCATAACCAAAGTTCAACTTTTGGAGATGTGATGAACCCTGAGTCTGATCAGGATCTGGCTTCTATAATAAAGGGTAAATTATATGATATCTGTAGTATTGAATTTGATTTTGTCCCCCTGGATAACAGTATACAATTCAATTATCAGTTTGGTTCGGATGAATATCCCGAATATGTAGACTCTCCTTATAATGATGTTTTTGCTTTCATAGTTTCTGATGAAAGTACTTCCAGAAATATTGCTTTAATTCCCGGAACTCAGGTTCCGGTTAGTATTAATACCGTTAATTTCAAGACCAATTCAGAACATTTTATAGATAATAACCTGTACAAGCAGGTTACGATCAAAAGGCAGGAGCCATTAAAATCAACCTATAAAGGAACTCTGCCTGGTAGGGTGTTGCGTGGAATAGGGTCTATTTTTACGGTTTCCGGACCGATAGCAGGTGATCAGGTGGTTGTTCAGCCAGATCCTGAGCTGATGAAAACATTAGACCCGAATCTGTATCGTAACCTTCGCTATGATGGGATCACCAATAAACTTGTTGCCCAGGCCTATGTTATACCCTATAAAAAATATCGCCTGAAGATCATTCTTGCGGATGTTGCTGATAATATCTATGATTCAGGTGTCTTTATTGAGGACCGAAGTCTGACTTCTAAAAAAGATGTTCAGCAACCTAATTTTACTGATTACCCTGATCTGAGTAAGGTGATTGATCCTAACCTGATCCTGCAAGGGAAAAAGCTGGAAGATATCTTGCCTGATGCCTATAAAAAGGAATTGTCAAAGCCTGCTTTGCAAACCCAGGAGCTTGCTCAGACAAGCAAAGCACCAGTCTCCGTTCAGAAGGTGGCTGAACCAGCACCTGTATCTTCCCCTAAAGCAGTGTCAGCAAGCCCGCCGACAACTGCAGCTGCACAGGTAAAGGTGGCCATAAAACCTGTTTTGATGGATATGCCAAATATTGTGATCCTCTTTGACTTTGATAGATCAGATATCAAAGAGTCGGAAATGATCAAACTTCGGGAGGCCATTGAAAAGTTCAAAAAACAAAGACAATATTATTCACTGAATATCTCCGGCCATACCGATATTAAAGGTAGCCTGGAGTATAATTATGATCTTTCTGCCCGAAGAAACAAGGCTGTTATTGATGCAGTTAGCGATTTGATAGGAGAGAAAATGCGGATACCTGCTGTCAGTAAATCATATACTCAGCCAGTTGCCGACAATGAAACAGATGATGGCCGCCAGGCTAATCGTAGGGTGGAGTTGGTGTTTGTGAAGAAGAATTGAATTAGATCAAAGAACAAGGATCAAAGAACAAAGACATTGATTCTTAAACATAAAGAGGCGAGTAATACACAGTTATTCCTGAAACCTTTCCATTAGCATGTGAGAGACCCTTTTAAAGCTAAGTTCAAATTTCACCATGAATTAACTGGTCGGTGATTTCTATGACATAAACAAGTGGTTTTTATAATTTTGTTGATAAGGAGCCCCATTTCTTACAACAGCAAATATCCTATGAACTAACTTGT
>NZ_FNHH01000047.1 GCF_900103545.1 Daejeonella rubra | reverse complement strand
TTAATTCCCGGAGAACACCTTAATTTGCCTTTGCCCTTGTAACTATTGTAAAACACAAGTTCTATACTCTGTTTTACTTTTACAAGTCTAAAGGAGAACACCGACCATAGGATAATGGTGGTACATCTTGTAAGTGTTCTCACCAACCATCTCTTTCCCCCCACGTGAACTAATCCAAAAGGAAAATACCGGAATCAGCAGAACACCATCCCCCTGACCCCGGTGTATTTTTATTTAATCTGTAAGTTTCTTATACCGGATGCGGTGCGGTTGAACATCACCGGTACGTTTTTTCCTGTTCTCTTCGTATTCGGAGTAATTGCCTTCGAAATAATAAACCTGTGAATTACCTTCAAATGCGAGAATATGGGTACAAACTCTATCCAAAAACCATCGATCGTGAGAAATAATAACTGCACACCCTCCGAAGTTTTCGAGACCTTCCTCCAATGCCCTTAGAGTGTTCACGTCAATATCATTTGTTGGCTCATCCAGCAGGAGTACGTTCGAGCTTTTCTTAAGGGTAATAGCAAGATGCACCCGGTTTCTTTCTCCTCCGGAAAGTACTGCCACCTTTTTCTGCTGGTCTGCACCGTTGAAGTTGAATTTGGAAACATAAGCCCTTGAGTTGACAGGTCGGTTTCCTAATAAGATCGTTTCCTGGCCGTCGGTAATATTTTCCCAAACTGATTTCTCAGGATCCAGGTCGTCATGCATCTGGTCAACATATCCCAATGCTACGGTTGGACCTACTCTGAATGATCCCGCATCCGGAGTCTCCTGGCCCGTAATTAATCGGAAAAGAGTTGTTTTACCTGCACCATTTGGTCCGATGATCCCAACGATTCCTGCAGGTGGGAGAGAGAAGCTTAGGTTTTCAAACAATAATTTATCGCCGTAAGCCTTCGTAACATTCTGCGCTTCGATAACGAGGTTACCTAATCTTGGTCCCGGCGGAATGAACAACTCCAGTTTGTCTTCTCTTTCCTTAGTGTCTTCGGAGGCCAGTTTTTCATAGTTTGATAAACGAGCCTTCGACTTTGCATGGCGAGCTTTAGGTGCCATCCGAACCCATTCGAGCTCTCTTTCGAGTGTTTTCTGACGCTTGCTTTCTGTTTTTTCTTCCGAAGCCAGTCTTTTCGCTTTCTGATCAAGCCATGAAGAATAGTTCCCTTTCCAGGGAATGCCTTCACCACGATCAAGTTCCAGGATCCATCCTGCAACATTATCAAGGAAATACCTGTCGTGGGTTACTGCTATGACCGTACCCTTATATTGTTTCAGATGCTGCTCAAGCCAGTCAATACTCTCGGCATCGAGGTGGTTGGTTGGCTCATCAAGTAATAGAACATCAGGTTCCTGAAGCAGAAGGCGACACATTGCTACTCTTCTGCGTTCTCCGCCTGACAAAGTGGCAATTTTGGTGTCCGGCTCAGGACAGCGTAATGCGTCCATTGCCCTTTCCAGTTTACTGTCAAGCTCCCAGGCCCCGCAAGCATCAATTTGGTCCTGTAATTCTCCTTGCCGTGCGAGCAGTTTGTCCATCTCATCCGCATTCTCATATACCTCCGGAAGGCCAAATTTTTCATTGATCTCTTCGTATTCTTTTAAGATAGCAGTTGTTGAGGCAACACCCTCTTCAACAACCTCACGAACGGTTTTTTGGGCATCCAGTAGGGGTTCCTGAGCTAGATAACCAACCGTATATCCAGGAGAGAAAACAACATCTCCCTGGTATGATTTGTCTAAACCGGCAATGATCTTGAGAAGGGATGACTTACCTGAGCCATTTAGTCCGATTACGCCGATCTTTGCACCATAGAAAAACGATAGATAG
Organism: Daejeonella rubra; assembly: GCF_900103545.1. Taxonomy (GTDB): domain Bacteria; phylum Bacteroidota; class Bacteroidia; order Sphingobacteriales; family Sphingobacteriaceae; genus Daejeonella; species Daejeonella rubra. Next base: position 10,088 of record NZ_FNHH01000047.1, on the reverse strand, counting down.
ATATTCTTAAGTACTTGTTTCTGTGGAGGGTAAATCTTATTTACCCCAGCCATAGAAAAGATTATTTTTTCGTCTGACATTTGTATTGATTATTGAACTCCAAATATCGTATTTTAGTCAGAGACATGTCAACTTTATTATGTCATATGTCCAGAAAACCATTTTTCATTAAATGGCGTAATTGTTGATAACTTGTTACAAGTACGTCAGGTTTATTAACCTAATAATTTAATAGATTAGGGCGTTAAAACATACAGAAAGGTAATATAATGGAAGCGAAATTTTCCCCACGCGTCAAAGACGTGATATCATATAGCCGGGAAGAAGCCCTGCGTCTGGGTCATGATTATATTGGAACAGAGCATTTGTTGCTGGGTCTCATAAGGGAAGGAGACGGCATGGCAATAAAAATATTAAAGGGTGCCGGTGTTGATACAGCCAGGTTACGAAAGTCTGTGGAAGATTCTGTTAAAGGAACTTCCAGCACTACGGTCAATCTGGGTAACATTCCCCTGACCAAGCAGGCTGAAAAAGTTTTGAAGATAACGTACCTCGAAGCAAAGATATTTAAAAGTGATATTATAGGTACAGAGCATCTGTTACTCTCAATCCTGCGGGATGAAGATAATATAGCTTCTCAGATCCTTCAGCAATACAATGTCAATTATGATATATTTAAGGCTGAAGTAGAAAACAATAAGGAAGGTTTCCGTGACGAAGCTCCGGGAGGATCTCCTGCAGGTGACGATGATTTCAGAGAAGAAGAAAGCTTCAGTCAGCCTAAAAAGGTTTCTGATATTAAATCAAAAACTCCGGTTCTTGATAATTTCGGTCGCGACCTGACCCGTGCTGCAGAAGATGGAAAATTGGATCCGATCGTTGGTCGTGAGAAAGAAATTGAGCGTGTTTCTCAGATCTTATCACGTCGTAAAAAGAATAACCCAATCCTTATCGGTGAACCTGGTGTTGGTAAATCTGCAATTGCAGAGGGACTTGCTCTGAGAATTGTTCAGCGTAAAGTATCGCGTGTTCTATTTAATAAGAGAGTAGTTACTCTTGATCTTGCTTCATTGGTTGCCGGCACTAAATACCGCGGACAATTTGAAGAGAGGATGAAGGCAGTAATGAATGAGCTGGAGAAATCTCCGGATGTTATTCTCTTTATTGATGAGATACATACCATTGTTGGTGCTGGAGGAGCTTCAGGGTCTCTGGATGCATCGAATATGTTCAAACCGGCATTGGCACGTGGCGAAATTCAATGTATTGGAGCCACCACTCTTGATGAGTACCGTCAGTTCATTGAAAAGGATGGCGCTCTCGACCGTCGTTTCCAGAAAGTGATGGTGGAGCCGGCAACACCTGCTGAAACCATTGAAATTCTGAATAGAATTAAAGAAAAATATGAAGAGCATCACGGTGTTACCTATACCGATGAAGCCATAAATGCTTGTGTGAGTTTAACTTCACGTTATATTACGGATCGCTTCCTTCCTGATAAGGCTATTGATGCCCTTGATGAGTCGGGGTCCCGTGTTCACCTGACCAATATTCATGTTCCGCAAAATATCATTGATGTGGAGCAAAAAATTGAAGAGATCAAGATCGAGAAGAATAAAGTAGTTCGCAGTCAGAAGTATGAAGAAGCTGCCAAACTTCGCGATACTGAAAAGAACTTGCTTGAAGAGCTTGAAAAAGCAAAAAGTGAGTGGGAAGCCGAAACAAAAACAAAACGTTATACTGTAACTGAAGATAATGTTGCTGAGGTTGTTTCTATGATGACCGGAATTCCTGTTCAAAGAGTCGGTCAGACTGACAGCATTAAATTGCTCGGAATGTTTGATGCGATCAATAGCAGGGTTATCGGACAGGAAGATGCGGTTAAAAAATTAACAAAAGCAATTCAGCGTACCCGTGCGGGATTGAAAGATCCTAAAAAGCCAATTGGCTCATTCATTTTCCTTGGTCCGACAGGGGTTGGAAAAACCGAATTAGCCAAAGAACTTGCCCGCTTCATGTTTGACACCGAGGATGCTTTGATCCAGGTAGATATGAGTGAGTACATGGAGAAGTTTGCTGTTTCACGCTTAGTTGGAGCGCCTCCGGGATATGTGGGATATGAAGAAGGCGGACAGCTGACCGAAAAAGTAAGAAGAAAACCATATGCTGTTGTGCTTCTTGATGAGATCGAAAAAGCTCACCCTGATGTGTTTAACATTCTGTTACAGGTGCTTGATGAAGGCCAGCTGACCGATAGTTTAGGTCGCAAGGTAGATTTCAGAAATACGATCATCATCATGACTTCAAATATTGGTGCCCGTCAGTTGAAAGATTTCGGTCAGGGTGTTGGTTTCAGCACTGGTGCAAAAACTTCTCAGGCTGATACCTATTCAAGAGGTGTTATTGAGAATGCTTTGAAGCGTGCTTTTGCTCCGGAGTTCCTGAACCGTGTGGATGATGTTGTCGTGTTCAATTCATTAACTAAGGATGATATCTTCAAGATCATTGATATTGAACTTAAGTCTCTATTCGACAGGATCCAAAGTCTGGGTTATACAATTAAACTTACAGATGCAGCCAAAGATTTCATAGCAGAAAAGGGATACGATTCTAATTTTGGTGCCCGTCCTTTGAAACGTGCTATCCAAAAACATCTGGAAGATCCAATTGCTGAAGAGATCCTGAAAGGGGAGCTGACAGAAGGAGATACTATGGAAGTAGACTATGATAAGGAAAAAGAAGAGATCAGTATTGTAGCTAAAACCAAAAGTGCTAAAAGGAAGAAGGAAGAGAAAAAAGAAGAGTAATATCAATTTATATTATCAAAAGGGGAATGGTTGCATGCAACCATTCCCCTTTTTTTTCGTCCTATAAGTACAGGCAATTCCTGTATAGATTTTATGAAAAAGCCCATTCTTTTATTTGCCCTGTTTATTTTAGTTCTGAGTGCGGGATGTAAGAAGGAGCAAATTGTTCCCAACCGCACAATACTTACCACCCTGAATTCCGGAAGCTGGATCAAGCTTGATGGAGGTCGTTCTTATACCGCTTCCATCAATATGCCTGAAATTGATAATTATTTTAATGATTATGGAGGTGTTTTGGTTTATGTTTCATTTGAAACCGGAACATATGAACAGATTCCACAGGTCTATAATGGAGTATCCTATAGTTATTTGACCCGTTCCGGTCAGATAGTGATTGAGATTCAGAGTTCTGATGGCCTTGCAGTAGTAACTCCCCCGGGCTCCGTGAAAGTGAAAATAGTTTTAGTTGAATCAATCTGATCCTGAAATTCATTAAAACAAAAACCCCGAAAGCCATGGCTTTCGGGGTTTTTGTTTGTTTTATTTATAGATTTAGCTATTTTCTACTCCTAATCTGTACATCACATCATCACTTACACCTGTAGACGAATATCCACCATCATGGAACAGGTTCTGCATGGTAACCATGCGGGTCAGATCCGAGAATAATGTAATACAGTAGTCAGCGCATGATTCTGCATCAGCATTACCCAAAGGGGCTATTGCGTCTGCATAGTCATAAAAACTTCCAAAACCTTTTATGCCTGTACCAGCAGTGGTTTTGGTTGGCGATTGAGAAACAGTGTTGATACGTACTTTTTTATCAAGACCGTAATGATAACCGAAACTTCTTGCGATTGACTCAAGCATTGCCTTGATATCAGCCATATCAGTATAGAAAGGGTAAGTACGCTGTGCAGCCATATAGGTAAGAGCTACTACGCTTCCCCATTCATTTATGGCATCAAGCTTCTTGGCAACACTCAGCATTTTATGTAATGATAATGCTGAAACATCAATTCCCTTTTGAAAATATTCATAGTTTAACTCAGGGTAAGGAATCTTTTTACGAATATTTACGCTCATTCCAATCGAGTGAAGAACAAAATCAATTTTCCCACCCAGAATTTCCTGTGATTGAGTAAATAGGTTAGTAAGGTCTTCTACGCTTGTAGCATCAGCCGGAACGATCTGTGAACCTGTTGCTTCAGCAAGTGTGTTGATCTCGCCCATGCGCATGGCGATTGGTGCATTGGTCAAAACGAATACAGCGCCTTCCTCATGAGCTTTTTCTGCAACTTTCCAGGCTATTGAATTTTGATCCAAAGCACCTGAAATGATTCCTCTTTTACCTTTCAGTAAGTTATACATATGATTAATTTTTGTTTTTTGTCGTAAATAAAAAGGTAAAGTTATTATTAATCTCTAATTCTTAAACTCTTTAAAAATTAAACAGTAATTCACGCGCATTTTGAATTGCCGATTCGCCAGGATTATCGCCACTTAACATTTTTGCGAGTTCCAGTATCCGCTCTTCTTCATTGAGTTTGTTAATATTCGTATAGGTGATATCGTCCTTTTCATCTTTATACACCCGGTAATGGGTATCCCCTTTACTGGCTATCTGGGGTAAGTGTGTGATGGCGATCACCTGCATGTTTTTCGACAGTTTTTCCATGATGTTACCAACTTTCAAGGCAACCTCTCCGGAAATTCCGGTATCGATCTCATCAAAAATTATTGTGGGAAGTGCTGTATGCATTGCAATAAGTGATTTTATACTCAGCATCAGCCTCGAAAGTTCACCTCCTGAAGCAACTTTGTTCATGGGTAATGGCGACTGGCCTTTGTTTGCACTGAATAGAAACCTGATCTGATTGTTTCCGTTCAGATCAAACTTGCCTTCAGGCAAAGTTTCGTTCACAACTTGAAGTATAGCATTTGGCATTCCTATCTCAGCAAGTGTTTTCATGACCTGCATTTCAACTTTAGGTATAGATTCATTCCGGGTTTTACCCAATTGCACTGAAAGGTTCAGTACTTCATGATAAAGTTTATCGACTTCAAGTTTTAATTTTTCAATATCCTCATCCGCAAATAGAATGCTGTTGAGCTTAATTGAGATTTCATCGCGAACCGCAATTAGTTCGATCTCTGAACCTGCACGGTGCTTTTTTTGTAGAGAATAAAGAAGATCAAGACGGTCGTTTACCTCTTGTAGACGTGATTCGTTTATCAGGCTGCCTTGCTCTATTCGTTCGATCTCAGAAAGGATATCCTTAACTTCTATCAGGCAACTGTTAAGACGCTCTGTCAGGCTGCTTATTTCAGGATTGTACTTTTCTGCATTCGCCAGGTTGACAGCTGCTTCTTTGATCTGCACGATCGCCGAAGGTTCAGTCTCACTTAGAACAGATATGGAACTTAACAGACTTTTCTTAATATCCTCGGCATGTGTAAGCGCATCGAGTTCTTGTTCCAGTTCTGTTTGTTCACCAGTGCTGAGATTTGCTTTTTCCAACTCGTCAAACTGAAATTGAAAGTAATCCAGGTCAGATTTTGATTGTTCGCTCTGGCTGATGAGTTCTTTCAGACGAGCCTGTGCCTTTTTGTATGATCTATAAACCTCGCGGTAATTGTTTAAGAGGCTTTGGTTTCCTGCGACTGTATCAATGACCAGGAGCTGAAAATCCTCGTCATTGATCTCCAGCGTGGCATGTTGAGAGTGTACATCTATTAATTTTTCGCCGAGTTTTTTCAGGGTGGTCAGGTTTACTGGAGTATCATTAATAAATGCTCTTGTCTTCCCATCAGAAGAGATCTCTCTTCTTAAAACAGTTTCGAGGTCGTAATCCAGGTCGTTCTCTGCAAAAAACTCATTCAGCTGAAATTCGTTAACAAGAAAGGTTCCTTCAATCACACATTTTTTCTGTTGATTAAAGAAATACTTGCTTTCTGCCCGCTGACCGAGGATCAGTGATAATGCACCAAGGATAATTGATTTACCTGCTCCGGTTTCTCCGGTCATGATATTCAATTCCTTCGAAAAAGAAATATCCAGATTATCAATTAAGGCATAATTTTTAATCGCCAGTCGCTTGAGCATGTAGTAGGTAAAGTTTGAGCTAAATTAATAATTAGGTTTGAATGGCTTAAGAATTATGAGGTATATTCCTACCTGGTTTTTTTTAATGATTCGTACTTTAAACTGTTTGCAGGATCAATCTCTGATAAAACATTGAAAGCTTTTAATTTGTCCTGAGTATCAGCTGAACTTAATATATTAATGATCTCGTCAGATTTAGCGGTAAAAAATATCTGATTTAAGATAGAGCCTTGTTTTTGTTTGTCAATTTTTTGAAGTTGAGGAATAACCGACAAAACCGCTTTAAGACCTTTTGATTTATTTTCTGCCATTACATCCAGCCCATCTCTGTGATAAATATAGAGGCTTTCGCGGATTGGATTATATGATTTGTTCGTTAGGTTTTCAACGAGCCAAAACCGGTTGCGTAAATTTTCAAAAGCCTTCCATCCTGTATTCGGTGCATTTTGTGCATTGTTCAGAACTGTTTGTGCTTTCTGAAAGTAGGGGGTGCCACCAAATTTAGAGAATGAATCATAATCCATTCCTGTGATGATGTAGGCATAAAATGCCAGGAGAGAGCTTAAGTTGCTGATATAATTCTGGTCTGAAAAATCGAGTGCCTGTCCTTCGGAATAAGTAAATCCAAATTCATTATCACTGATATTCAATAAGGTACTGTTATAGCTGCTGTTAAATACAGGTCTGTTTGACTGAATCTGTGCTTCCGCCTTAAAATTGCTTGAACCGTCCCAATCTATAATTGTAATTACGAAATTGCAGTCAATGCGCTCCTGAGGCTGTAATGCATCCGCTGTCCATCTTCTTCCATTTAAAAAATCTTTAATGCTAGCTTCAAGAATATCCAGAATGCGTTTATTTGAATTGGATAACTGTGGTGCAAGTATTTGAACACGAGCATTCAGGTCCTGTGCAAAAATCACAGGGGAAATAATCAGAAGCATTAAGATTAGCAATAGATGTTTCATCCTAATAAATCTAATACTTTTTTACAGATATCTGCAGCGACTTCATTCTTAGGTTTAAGCTCAAAGCTCTCTTTGTTATGATTGCGATCAATGATCGTTATCTTATTATTATCATTTTTAAATGCTCCACCCTCATCGTTCAAAGAGTTTAAAACTATAAAATCGAGGTTTTTCTTTTCAAGTTTTTTGATTGCATTAGCTACTTCATTGTCTGTCTCCAGTGCAAAACCAACCAGAATTTGTCCCGCTTTTTTCTCCTGGCCTAGTGTGGCCAGTATATCGGAAGTTTTGACCAGTTCCAATCCGAATTCTGAGCTATCCTTTTTTATTTTTAATGCAGAAACCTCTTTGGGCCGATAATCTGCAACCGCAGCACAAAGTATAGAAATATCAGTCCCGGGGAAATTGGAAAGTGAAGCTTTCAGCATTTCCTCAGCGGAGGTAACATCTATTCTGTTAATGTTTTTATCGGATAATTTTAATGCGCTGGGTCCGCTTATGAGAGTAACATTTGCTCCTAGCGCAGATAGTTCTTCAGCAATGGCATATCCCATTTTACCTGAAGAATGATTTCCAATAAACCTGACCGGATCAATAGCTTCGTAGGTAGGTCCTGCAGTTACCAATGCTTTTTTACCTGTTAGAGGAAGTTTTTTTTTAAGGTCATGGCTTATGAATCCGATAATTTCATCCGGCTCTGCCATTCGTCCTTCACCGGTTAAGCCACTCGCCAATTCACCATAGGCAGGTTTGATCATGAAGTTGCCATAACTGAGCAGCGAATTGATATTTTTCTGGGTTGCCGGGTGTTTCCACATATCCAGATCCATTGCAGGAGCAAAATACACTGGGCATTTTGCAGACAGGTAAACCGCCGCCAGCAGATTGTCGCATAGGCCATTTGCGAATTTAGCCAGCGTATTTGCGCTGGCAGGAGCAATGATCATCGTATCTGCCCATAAGCCCAGCTCAACATGATTATTCCAGCTTCCGGTTTTCGGATCGAAATATTCTGTTAAAACTGGATTTTTTGATAGGGTAGAAAGAGTTAGGGGTGTAATGAAGTTACAAGCGTCCCTGGTCATTACTATCCTGACATTTGCACCGGCCTTAACAAGCAGACGGGTTAAAACCGCAGATTTATAGCTAGCTATACTTCCGCAAACGCCAAGTAAGATATTTTTATTTGTAAGCATAGGGCATGGAGTCTACCCATCTGAAAGCATGCATGGGGCATAGTACAAGGAGTACTATGCTCCTATGCTTTAGTTTTGCTCTTTAGAAGGATTGCGGTAATAAACCTTATTGTGTAAAAACTCATCAACAGCGATCAACGAAGGCTTAGGCATACGTTCATAGTGTTTAGAGATTTCAATTTGCTCACGATTTTCGAATACTTCCTCTAAATTATCATTGGAAGATGCAAACTCCGCTAATTTACCATGAAGCTCTTCCTTCAGGTTATTCGCGATCTGGTTAGCACGTTTACTGATAATTACAATTGACTCATATATATTGTCGGTCGTTTTATCTAACTCACGAACATCACGTGTTACTGTGCTGTTTGGAATAACTGGTTTGATAGTACTCATTTTATTTGTTTTTAGTTTCTTCTTTTTTAGTTTCTTCTGCAGACTTTGCTTTTGTTGCTGCTTCTGCAGCTTTCGCTTTGTCCTGCAATATTTTCATTTCAGCTTCCTGGATAGCGATCAGCTTTTTTACGTCTATTATAGCTTTTTCAGAATTCTTCTTTATCTCTTCTCCTTCTTTTAAATATTTGCTGGATGGATAGTTTTTAGCAAATTCAGCAAACAAGTTAATGGCTTCATTGTAGCGCTCTTCCTGTTTCATTTCTAAACTTGCTTTTGCATACAAGGCTTGTGCTTTGATTGTAAGAAATTCCATTTCCTCAGCATATTTAGTGTCAGGAAAATCGCTAGCAGAATTTCTAAAAGCGATCACTGCCGATTTATAGTCGCCGATATCCAGAAATAGCTTAGCATTGGCATAAGATTTCATTTCCAATTTATCGCGCAGGTTACTGATCAACTTGCTTGCTTCAGCTACACGGTCGCTTTTAGGGTATAGGTTTATAAATAGTTGTAAAGATTCAATGGCTTTGATGGTATTTTCCTGATCCAAAGAAAATACAGGTGATTCAAGGTAAAAACAATAAGCTGCCATAAAACGGCATTCTTCTGCTTTTGCGCTGGATGCATAAGTATCGGCAAATGTTTTAAAATGATATCTGGCCGTTGTATAGTCTTTCAGCTTATAATTAGTGTATGCAAAATAATAGGAAAGATCTTCTGCTTCCGCTGTTCCACGATATTTCTGAACGAGGTCATCAAATAAACCAAGAGCTTTGCTGTAGTCCTTTTTATCGTACAAGCGGACAGCTTCACGGTATTTTTTGGCGGTATCGCTGCTTGCCCGTAATTTTTCATATTTGCTTTTGCAGCCTGCAAATGCAACTATTATTAAGAGTAATATGCTTAGGGTTACTTTAAGCTTGTTTTTAAACATTCTGCAAAGATAAGGTAAATCAGTAAAACATCAATTATATTTATGACTAATATATATGTATCCTATATATATAGCTACGAAAGTATTTCTTTAGTTTATTTGATCCATAATTTTAACAGATTTTAACAGTCGGGTATTTTTTGCCGGCCAGGTAATTGTGCCTCCTCATTATATATTAAAGGAAAGATTTCAAATATTAAATTAAACCTTATTTTTTGGGGATCGTTAAAGAGTTAATGATTAGGGTTTGTAAGAACCAGGAATCATGAATCAGGAACCAAGAACCAGGAACCAAGACAATTCAGTGCTAATTTCAAATTTTCTGTTTTTTTTCAGACCTCATACTTCAGGCCTCATACTTCATACTTCATACTTCATACAACAGACCAATTGAGCCAGGAGCCAGGAATCAAGACGATAATGTGCTAATTTTAATACTGCAGTATTTTTTCTGATATCTGACCTCCGATGATAGAACAAAGATCAAGGAACAAGGACGAAGTGCTAATTTGAAATCAGAGCCTTTATTCGGACAACAGACCAATGGAGCCAAGAGCCAGGAATCAGGAACCAGGAGCCAAGAACCAGGATTAATTTGCAATGAGCACTCTTACTACTAACTAACCAACTAAAAAGATCAAGGAACCAGGACAATTCAGTGCTCATTTAAAATGAGCAGTT
>NZ_FNHH01000051.1 GCF_900103545.1 Daejeonella rubra | reverse complement strand
TTTAGCATGGCTTCAGCATCTGTTCGGCAATAGCCGAAGCTTTCCCGAAGAAAAGGCCTTTTTCCCGAAGCCTTCCCTAACAATTCCCGAAGAAATTGGGGTATTTCCCGAAGAACTCCCGAAGAAATGTGCAATAGTTCCACTAAAAATTAAGAAGCGAAGCAGTTAAATTTTCGATGCTGAGCAGAACATGGTCCGAACCTGTCTGCCCTTTGTCTGCCATTTGTCTGCCATTTGGTTCGGAGGATTCACAGAGAGATGTCTCACAGCCACCAAAAGATTATGAAATAGAATTACTTCAGGTGAAAGTTGCGGATTTTAAAAAGGTCAGGAGCAAAATAACGGTATTGATTGCCTATACGTGTGCAGCTAAGGGTCTTGTTTACACGCAGGGTATACAGAGTTCTTACACAAACCCCAAGGATCTTCATTGTCTCTTCGGGGCTCAGCCAATTCCTGGGATCATCAGTTTCTGGAGGACGCTTGATTTCCTTTGAACACAGGACCGACTGTTCACAGGCCGACCTGTCGAGAGCCGTTTGCTGGTTCTGCAGTATCTTTTCCAGGAGTTCTATGATGCGTTCAAGTTCCGACATGGGGTGCTATTCACTACCCAAAATGATCAATGTCCTGCTAAAATGTTATTCATCGCATGAATAGTTTATTCAAACCGATGAATAATTTATTCAGTGGAAAAATTAGTACCTGCGGAATTCCGATCGGAACAAACAAGATAAATACTGATTTTACAACAACAATTTTCATCAGCCTGAATAACAGAATTTGAGTTTGAATAGATTATTCATGCCTGAATGAATTATTCAAACAGACCTGAAAACTGCGTTTGGGCGTCTATAATCAATATAAAGACAATAAAAACGAAAGCGACTCTAAATGAGGGTATTGACAAAGGATAATTGAATGTTTAAATTCATAGTATAAAACAAGGTCCTATTTTAAAAATCAATTCATTTATTATATACCTAATGTCCCCAACATGAAAAATTTCAATTTCGGAGAGAATCTGCGAATGATTCGGATCTACAAAAATGTTTGCCAGGAAGGCATGGCTTCAGGCCTTAAAATCTCTCAGGCGTCTTATTCAAGAATCGAAGCAAGCCGGGATTTGCCGGAGGTTCAAGTGATCAATAAAATCGCCGAAACACTGGGAGTCAAGCCGAAAGATTTATTATCTGCGAGCTGGTATGCGGAAGCGGTAAATAGCATTTCCGGAAAAACCAGGGAGTCAGTAGCCATCATCAGCCATAAAGGCCAGATCGCCTATGGATTACTGCTGGCAATCGCTGCCTGGGACTCAACGTTTGGAGCAGCTGCAGGCGCAGAGCTGGAATCCAAAGATGCAATAGTTTTAACTGGTTGTATCTTCTTTCTTGTAGCATTCTTTCTTTATTATTTCACTGTGAAGGAGGCTAAGCTTGACCTTGATGATGACACATTACATGCTATAAAATGAATGGATAGGAATCTGATTAAATCTTGACGCCATGATTAAATTATCGGGAAGAGTACATACTAATGAAGCAGAATAATTCCCGCTGTCCGGTTTTTTGCTTAGCGCCCGGATTATTCATCGACAAGAGCCTTTTACACATTGTGCTGGCATGTGGTACGGTAAGAACACCAACCGTAGGAAATTAAAGTATAAGGTTTCGGCAATTTTTTTTAAACATTTCAGTATTTGCATCATGTCAAAAATCATAACGATCACATTCAACCCCGCCATTGATAAGAGCACCACAGTGCCGGCCTTGATAGCTGAAAAGAAATTAAAATGCACTAAGCCGGTTTATGAACCGGGCGGCGGAGGCATTAATGTGGCAAGGGCTGTAAAAAAACTGGGTGGAACTGCAACTGCCATTTATATGGCCGGGGGATATACCGGCAAAGCATTTACTAAATTACTTAACAAGGAAGGCATAGATTCAATAATTGCTGAAATAAAAGAGGATACCAGAGAAAACCTTATTGTTTATGAAACCTCAACGAATCAGCAATACCGTTTTGGAATGCCGGGTCCGACCATCCTTGAACAGGAATGGAAGCAATGCCTGGCACAAATTGAAAATATAAAAGAAGCAGATTTTATTATTGTAAGCGGCGCATTACCGCCGGGTATTCCCCTTACTGTTTATTCAAAAATTGCATCTGTAGCACGCAGTAAAAACGCAAAACTGATTGTTGATACATCCGGTGATGCTTTAATGGAGGCAGTGCAGGCAGGTCTTTATTTAATTAAACCCAACCTGGCTGAACTGAGTTCATTGCTGGGTAAAGAAAATTTGAATATTGAACGGGTGGATGAAGCAGCAAAGGAAGTAATAAATAAATGGAAATGTGAAGTGGTAGTGGTGTCAATGGGTGGGGCGGGAGCCATGCTGGTAACAAGAGACCTGGCTATGCACATCATGCCACCGGCTGTTAAAATAAAAAGTACAGTAGGCGCTGGCGACAGTATGGTGGCCGGGATAGTACAGAGCCTGGCAGATAATAAAAGCATTGAAGAAGCTGCACAGTATGGTGTAGCCTGCGGTACAGCCGCGACCATGAACGCAGGTACTGAATTGTGCAGAAAAGAAGATGCCGACCATTTATATAAACTGATACAGGTGACTAAATTCAGATGATACATCCCCTCATAAAAACGATCCCTGTAAAATATTTTAAAACAATAGTTAGAATTAACCATGCAAAAAAATATAAAAAGGAAGATTCGATCATACGGCATTACAGCATTACGGGAGCATGTTGATATAAGAAGAGTATTGAACTTGTAAAACCAGTAACCGGGTACAGCAAAATATGCGATATATACTTGTTCCCTGTAATGTTTTATTAGCAGGAGTCCGGCTCATTACATTTGAAAGAGCAGCCATGCCGGCTAAGTGATGCGGACTTATCAGGATGTTTATTTAACATTCTTATTTAAATATATAATGATCTTATAAACAAGACATTAGCTATATTTTTATGTTCCAGTTAGTCATATTTTCCGCTAGCATATTTTCTCTCAGGCAGCAGGGATTAAGTATTTTCCTGAAGTAAGAACATTCAAAATTCATAAAAATATAATTCACAGTTTGCGGAGTCTGAGCGGAATCTTTGTGAATTTCCATTTAATACTAACTCTCAGGACTCTTTTTGAGATTGCTGAATCATTCCAGGGAATGATGAAAATCATGATATTTCACTATTTTGTCTTTTAATTTTGGAGAAATTGAAACGAATGTATTCGTTTACTCTGGCCCGAACCTGCTTTGTGGTCTACTGAAAAAGATTACCTGTTCATCAGGAAGTATAAAAATAGATTATCATGACAGGTTCAATTGAAGGCTATGGAAATGAACGGAATGCTCAAAAGATGAAAACTCCGCCGCGATGGACCCGGATTGTCCTGTTGACCGTTCTGGCTTACGAAGCGGCAGGTTGTTTGCTTGGCGGTGGCCTCCTCATCGCAGCGCCCGATGGCAGATACATGGATATGCCGGTTGATATGATGAATTCCGCTTTTCCTGATTTCCTTATTCCGGGCATACTCCTTTTGGGATTGGGCATTCTTAGCTCGATCGCTTTTTTCTCCGTTCTTCGCCGGAATCATTCAGACTGGTTTATGGCCGGTCTCGCTTTGGGCGGGCTGCTTATCTGGTTCATTGTTGAAATTATCATTCTGCAGGAACTGCACTGGCTGCACGCCATGTGGGGAATTCCAGTATTGCTGGGATGGGTGGCAGCTATCCCATTGATAGTTTTACGTCATGATACAGTGAATATGCGAAAAGCTTTATTATCATGCGGCATCCTTTCATCGCTATGGTACCTGGGTATCAATATTTACGTGCCTATGCAATATGAAGGATACAGCATGCTTTCCCAAGCCCCAAGTGAGCTGTCGGCAATAGGCGCTCCAACCAGGGTGTTGTGGAATGTATTGGCCATCTGGTACACGCTGCTTTTTGTCGCTTTTGGATGGGGTGTATGGCAATCAGCAGCCGGCAGCCGTCTTTTACGAATTGCAGGAGTCCTCATCATCATTTACTGTATCCCGAACTTTTACTGGCCTCCGATGCATCGGCGGGAAGTCCTCGCAGCAGGGGGAGGAACGCTGACTGATACCCTGCATATTGTTTGGGCGGCGCTGACTCTCCTCTTCATGATGCTCCAGATGGGTTTCGGGGCAGCGGCATCAGGAAAATGGTTTCGTCTCTATACTGCTATAACTTTTGTGGTCTTTATTGTATTTGGTGTTTTAACCTTTATGGAATCTCCTGGCATGGAGGCCAATCTCCCTACACCGTATATGGGACTTTGGGAACGCATTAATATTGGCGCCTTCATGCTCTGGGTGATTGTGTTCTCAATTATTCTATTGCGCAGGGACACTCATCGGAATCAAGTGGAGGGGCTTATTTCTTTTAATCCTTCTTCCAATTGAAGCAGGATATTAGGCAAAGCTAACGCACGCGCAATGTCATTGTATCGTCCTGAAAAAGTTTATAGTTTTAACGAAGGTCCCTCACCTGCTGTAGGACAGGTTTCGGGATGACATTTGCTTAAGATTGATTATTTCCCGATTGTGCTGGCATGTGATACGCAAGAATACCGGCCAAAGAAAATATATCCATCTGCGAAAACCGCATCAGATCTATTTACGTAGGTATACCTACAAAAAAACAAATCCAAGTAATTTTATGAAAAAGCAATTTTTAAACCTGGTAATGGGTGCAGCATTTTTGACTGCAATTACATCATGTAATTCTGCCTCTACAACTTCTGAGACTCAGGATAGCACTATGACCGATACTACTGAGATGATGAGCGAAGCAGGTGTGGAAGTAGGCGGAGCAATGATGCTTCCTTCAAAGAACATCGTAGAAAACGCAGCTGCTTCAGCTGATCACACAACCCTTGTTGCAGCAGTTCAGCAGGCAGGTTTGGCCGAAACCCTGAGCGGTACAGGTCCGTTTACTGTATTTGCACCTACCAATGCGGCATTTGCAAAGGTTCCGAAGGCTGCGCTCGACAATCTGATGAAACCGGAAATGAAAGCTGATCTGGGAAAAATATTAACCTACCACGTGGTTCCTGGTGCGCTAAAAGCAGCTGACCTGATCGATGGACAGGAATTAACTACCGTGCAGGGCCAGAAACTAAAGGTTTCAGTAAAAGACGGCGTAGTAATGATCGGCGGAGCTACTGTGACCATTGCGGATGTTGTTTCCAGTAATGGAGTAACTCATGTGATTGACAGCGTCTTAATGCCGGAGTAAGTTTAAACGCTTATTTAAATGATTTTTCGTGAAAGCCTTTGCCATCTCTGGTGAAGGCTTTTGTGTTTTCCGGTAGACCGATAGCACAGGATTAAGTATCCACCTTAGCGGGAGATGAGGCTGTTTAATTGTTAATTGGGGCTGGTTTTAAGCCATTTTAAATCAAGTGTTTTTACTGATTAATAAAGTATATTTAATATAGCCTTCCTGGTACTTTGAATTTATCATTGAACCAGCATCCATTCATCATTAAAACCATTTATCATGGCACAAAAGATCCTCGTTACCAATTACACTTTCAGTGTAAGCAAGGAAGAATTTGAAAGTATGGCTTCAGGTCTGGCTCCTGCATTTGCGGAGGTCCCGGGATGTATCTGGAAAATCTGGCTGATCGATGCCGAAAAAAAAGAAGCAGGTGCTGTTTATCTGTTTAAAGATGATGAGTCTTTGCAGCAATTTAAAGCCAGTCCCCTTGTTGCCTCTGTGCTGTCTCATCCGGCACTTAGCAATTTTGATTTAAAAGAAAGGGACATCCTTAAAGAAGTGAGCGAATTAACACACGCGCCACTCCATTAGAAAGTTTAAACTTTGCAGCTTTCATTTTGCCTTATACGTTTTACCTGCTATGAAGCGGTTTATTACGATTCGGGAAATGTAAATTTTTTAGGAAGCAGTTCATCACCTACAGGTGTAACAGGTTTTTATTCAGGTAAAGAAGAGAGCAGGAGTTTGGCCCGCTTTAAAGCCGGAGGGATGAATTGTCATGTTAAAAAATCACGATATCATTATTTCTAAACACATCGCCCGGAATTATGTTTAAGGCGGTACATACTTAGATCACAAGATGCCTGACTGGAAACAATATTTTAACAGTGTAAGTTCAAATGTTGAAGAACAATTTGACACCCTTTTTTTTAATTTAAGGAAACACTTAAAGCTAAACGATCCGCTGCAGGTGATTACCTACCGGAGTTATGGTACAATAAACCGTCTTTATGTAAAAGGACGGGTTCTGGAAGATAAGGGTATTAATTCTGCAACTGATAAGGATACCATTTTTAATAATCTTGTGAATATGTATAATCGCTTTCAAAGCGATGAAATTCATGGTGCTGTTTTAAAAGTCAGATTTCAAGATCAGGAACATACTGTTATAACAGATGAAGAGGGCTATTTTATGCTGAACCTGGCGCCCGATACTCCAATCGGAGCGGCTGATATGTGGCATCAAATAGAGATCGAACTGATACTGGCGCCGGTTCCTTTCATGCCTGGTATAAAAAGTATTGCGGAAGTGCTGGTACCTCCTTCAAATGCCGAATACGGTATTATAAGTGATATTGATGATACCATTATACATACCAGTGCAACCGATATCCTGGCCATGTCAAGAAGGGTGTTTTTACACAATGCCCGTACAAGAATGCCCTTTGCAGGTGTTTCGGAGTTTTATAAAGCCCTGCAGCTCGGACGAGACGGCAAGCGGAATAATCCCTTTTTCTATGTTTCAAGCAGTCCATGGAACCTGTATGATCTTTTAAAGGATTTCCTGGACCTTAATCAGATACCGGAAGGGCCGCTCCTGCTGCGCGATTTTGGGCTGCAGGACAATAAGTTTATCAGCTCCGGCCATATGGGCCATAAGTTTAAGGAAATTGAAAATATCCTGCTTACTTATCCGCTTTTGAATTTTGTATTAATTGGCGACAGCGGTCAGGAAGATCCGAAGATCTATCGGGAGATCGTCAGAAAATACCCGGAACGTATTCTGGCCATTTATATCCGTGATGTACAATTGACAGACAGGGAGAGGATTGCTAAGGATATTTCTGCGGAATTGCAGGGGCATGTTGAATTGGTTATAGTAGATAATACCTTGGAGGCCGCTGAGCATGCGGCTAAAACCGGACTGATATATACTGAAGCTATTCCGAAGATCGAGAAGGATAAAATGCAGGATAAAGGTGAGATTTCAGGTAAGGTAGAAACAATGGTAAATTGATCGGCGGTTAGGGCGTGTCGGATTTAGGTTTTGGCTGTCCGGGAATGACCAGGACGGATAAGTCAGGAAGGGATGTTTCCCTCTGCCTGGTGTTGTCAGCAATCTTTATAGTGCAGACTGTGCTGGCATATGGTACGGTGATTTCTATGACATAAACAAGTGGTTTTTATAATTTTGTTGATAAGGAGCCCCATTTCTTACAACAGCAAATATCCTATGAACTAACTTGT
>NZ_FNHH01000053.1 GCF_900103545.1 Daejeonella rubra | reverse complement strand
CTACGACAATATACTTCCTGAGCTATTTAGCCGCTATTGTGCTCTCATTCCTTTTCACTTTAATAGTATAAATTTAAAGCTTTGTAAACATAGGAAAGCTTTGTAAACATAGGAGACGCTGCGCTTAACTCTACGGACAGTGTGCGATACAGCGGACAGCGTGTTAAAACGCCCAAATCATTCTAAGAATTAATAATTAATCGTTTGGAAAGATCATAGATCTGCCTCTTCTGTAAACCTGAAATTCTTCCTGATCGATTTACGGTGATGATCATTGACCTTTGCTTTTAACTCTTCCAGGTTGAAATTGTGGTTGGTTCCGCAATCGAGCATATTGAAGTAAATGGAAGGCTTCAGGCTTTCAAAATATTCGGGAATATTGCTGCTCCAGATCAGCTGACAGTCGCCTTTGATTTGAGGTATGATCTGTGAAAGTCCTTCTTTAAAAACAATTTCTCTGACATGACTCGACTCCAGATTGCCCTGAGGGAAGAAAAGTAATATATTACCAGGGACCGATAATATTTCTGCGGCATAATCCAAACTTTCATTGACAGAACGGCCATAAGGTGAAATGGAGAAAGCACCAAAATACCTAAGCCAGTTGTTCTTTTGCAATTGCTTTTTTAACACCATTATATAGGTGCATTTAATATTATCCTTTGTATAAATCGCATTAAAGCCTAAATAAGCGGCAATTACACCATCCCAGAAACTAAAATGATTACACATTAACAAATAGGAATGATTGGGCTTAATATCAATTGGGTAGATGACCATCTTATTAAACCTTCTCCTCGCAAATTTTACGATAAGGATAATGCCCCAATAGAGCCATCTGGCTGGAAGTGGCTTGGCCTTGATAATCATATTAAGATCGCTGATAATTTATCTGCAAAGTTCTTATTGATCAGATCATGATTTTCATCTAATAAGATCACTTCTGCTGATTTCAGTTTTGGTATTAAAAATTTACCGATTCTTTCCGGATACATTTTATCCCGTTTACCAAACACAAATATGCTTTTTACCTGATGCTGCAGCAGCTCCTGCTCCAATCGCCTGGAATCAAGATCCAGAAAACGAAGATAGGTAAGTGAGGCATAAAAATTAAATCTGAGCTCCCTGGTACCAATCTCTTTGAGGAGTATTTCATGATTTTTCGAATCGATCAGGTTCAGTTTGCGATAAAAACTAAGAAAATGCAGAATTGCCTTATCACTAAATGCCAGCTTTTCCAGGATCTTATTTCCAAACTTATTGGTACTGAAAAAACGGACCAGCACTCCAGGCTTAAATGCGGAGGGAGCTGCAACGATATACTCATTGATTCTATGGGCCAACTCTTCTGCCATGATCGTGGCATAATGTGTCCCCATTGAATATCCGATCACAGAAAATTTTTCGATATTTTCATGCGCACAAAACTGTGTAAAAAGTCCGGCCAGTTCCTTTTTGCTGATGCCCCTTTTGATGTGATCAAGGCTTTGATCCACAAGCTTTGTCTCCTTATGAAAAAAAAGGTCAAACCCATAAAAAGTATATTTTGAACCAAGCTGAGCTTCCATGATCCTGAACTGCTTTCCATGCATTCCATAGCCATGAAAACATAACATCGCATTCGGACCACTCCCATATTTATAGTAATGAAGCTTTACGAGTGAATTTTCAAAATAATGGCTCGTCATTTATATTCCAGGCATTAAAAGTGCAATAGCCCATGCATATTCGCCATCATGGGAAATGGATAAACTAATGGTATAATTTAATTTTTGTCCGTGGATGATCGCTGCCGGCTTCCCGGCAATCTTTTCCCTGGATATTTCAATCTTTTTCCATGAGATAGCAGAGGGATCAAATTGCTTTAAAGCTTTATAGACTGCTTCCTTTGCAGCCCAGGTTGAGGCATAGCGAATAATCGAATCATCGAAACGCTCACAATATGCCAACTCATTTGAAGTATAAACTTTTCTTTTAAAATCTTCTGTTAGCGATTTCTGAAAATCAGGAATGAAAACAAGATCATTTCCCACATGGGTATGACCCTGTATGATTAATCCATCCGGGATATTCAAAATGTCATTCTTCATCATTTGGCACTCCCATAATATTGAATCCTCCATCTACAAAATGTAAGTTACCCGTCACTTTTGCAGACAGATCAGAGAAGTAATAAAGTGCTGCATTCCCAACATCATCTGCAGAAACATTTCCAAGAGGGGCAAGCAATTTTCCGAACTTTCTCAACTTTCGAACACCACTGATAGCTCCTGAGGATGTAGTCATAACCAAACCCGCAGACACAGCATTAACCCTGATATTCTGTCCGCGGAAATGATCAGCAAGGTAAAGCACAATATTCTCTAAGGCAGCTTTGTTGATTCCCATCCCTGCATAACCCGGGAATACTCGTCTGGAGGCGTTATAAGTTAATGTTAAAATGGAGGCATTATCTGACAACAGATCCTTTGCCGATCTGCAGATCCTTAGCAAAGAATAGGCGCTGATATTAAATGAATCCATCAGATCTTCAAATGGAATATCTAAATAAGATGGCTTAGCTTCAGAACTGCCCGGAATAGTATAACATAACACATTCTGGTTTCCAAAAGCAACACCATGCAAAATATAGTTTATCGGCCCAAGCCCATTGTAAACCTTGTTGAGAAATTCATCTATTTGCTCTGAGGATCT
This sequence comes from Daejeonella rubra, assembly GCF_900103545.1. Classification (GTDB taxonomy): domain Bacteria; phylum Bacteroidota; class Bacteroidia; order Sphingobacteriales; family Sphingobacteriaceae; genus Daejeonella; species Daejeonella rubra. The sequence continues at coordinate 3,653 of NZ_FNHH01000053.1, read as the reverse complement.
CACATCCACCTGTGCAGCATAATTACTGTCCATGCTGTTTTTCTCCATCAGGGCCAGTACCTCATCCTTCGTGTCTTCCACATAGCTCAATGCTACCTTAGATCCTGACATATGGAGCTTTAAGGCCACATTCCAGGCTATAGAGCTATCATTCCTGACGCCAAAAACTATTGCTACTTTATCTTTATTATTGATCATTAATAATCTTTTGAAATAGAAATAGAGCTGTTTGTACCTCCGAAACCATAATTCAAACAGGTAATGTGATTGATCTCTTTAGAAAAGCTTTTTTGTGGGATCAAATCCCGGTAAGCTTCCATAGGCTTCATAGTTCCTGTCCATTCAGGGTTAGATTGAAATCTTTCCAGCTCAGGATTAAGGTTTACAGCATTCAGACAAGGAAGAACTTTTTGATTTTCAAGCATGAGAATAGATGAAATCAGCTCTACCGCTCCCGCAGCTCCAAGCATATGTCCATACTGAGATTTAGGCGCACTGATATGGTATCCGCTTTCTCCCAGGGTGGAAACCACTCCGAAAAGCTCTATTGAATCACCGGATGGTGTTGAAGTGCCATGAACTTTAACTACGTCTGGCCTAATTCCGGTTTCTGACAGCAATCCCTTCCATAACCTCTTTTGTCCCTCAAAGGATGGATAAAACATATCTCCATCGCCATCTGAATTATTAAAATAGCCATCAATTACTGCAAGAATTTTTGCTCCTCTTGCCTTAGCCATTTCATATTCTTCAAGTGCCACAATTCCTGAACCAAATGAACAAACAAAGCCATTTCTGTCTTTATCAAAGGGTCTTGAGCTTTCTTCCGGACTGAATCCTCTGCTCAGGATCATCATGCCATCAAAGCCGGCAAATGCCTCAATTGAGGTTGCTTCCACACCACCCGTTATTGCACGGTCCTGTATACCATAGCTGATCAATCTGTAAGCATGTCCAATATTTCCAAGACCTGTTGCACAAGCAGATATAATTGATTCTGAGATACCTTTATTCTTTATGAGACAGGAAACATTTGCCACTTCCCGATAACTCATGGTGCGATCAACTATATGAGGGCCACCATGCCGGGACTTGGCGCCAAGCTGAAAAAAAAGATCCCACCCGGCTCTTAAAATACTGCTGCCCGGACCACCTGAGGCCATAATAACAGCTGTTTGCTCAGACTCGGTCTCCTCTTTTGACCAGCCTGCCATTTTTATAGCATCCAGCGTATTGATCATGGCCCATATACTACCCACATCAGCTGTTGCAAGATTCTTGTCCGGTACTCTGTTCAGTTTGTCGATATAGATTTCGGGAAGCTTCTCATAAATTGCAGATGGCACCATCTCCAGGCCTGCTTCTGCCTCAGTAATAAATCCTGATACCGAAGAACGAAGGTTCTTACCATATGCAAGAGCCTGATCCCATTCCCGGATCAAACTTTGATTGTCGAATAACTTATGATTGAAATCAGCAATATCTGTACAGTTGGGGAAAGTACCTCCCATACCTACAATAGCAACTTTCCTGCCCTTAACTTTCATAATCAGCTTCTCTGCTTCACTTTGATTATGAGATCTACAGCATCTTTCACTTTGCTTCCCATATCGTCAATATCATCGTCATCAAACTCCACTTCAAATTTTTGTTCAATTTTGGATACAATATTTATCATCTCGGTAGAAGGGGTATTTAAATCTGCAATGAAATCTGTTTCTTCCGTCACTGATTCCAGTTTCGCTTGATCTACCATTCTAACCGTTCTTAAAATTTCTACCAACCCATCAATAATGTCTTGTCTTTCCATATACAATATTCTTTATTTTTTTATCTTGATTGCTCTGCCTGTAATATCAAATAATTCAGTAACTAAGGTAAAATCAGGACTAAGATCATATGCAACTAGGCGCTCCTCTGTGAAATCACTAAAATATTCATCCAGATCAATGCCCTTTGGCACTTTATAAATCCTGCCGTCCGTAACCATTTGCCGGAATTTGTAAAACTTGATATGACCAATTGAAATAAATGTTTCGCCTTCCTGCAAATAACTATGATAATATATTTGTCCGATACTGATGAAGAGGTATAGAAAAATATCATTCGCATCTTTAGGGTCTACTCCATGTTTTTTACATTCCAAAAAAGCTGCACCTGAGCCTGTAATCGCCTGGGCAAATGATTCTATCTGGTCAACTCCTCTGAACACGCCAAAATGGTCTTCTACGTCCCTGCTTTTAGGTGTATAACTAGCTACAAGACCAATATTGGGTGAATGCCAGTGATAATTATCGACAAGCAACTTAGTTGGACCATAATTAATCAGGAGATCCCGGGGAGCAACTCCTACCAGACTATCTTTTATTATCTTCATCTTAAGCCTCCGTCGACCTCAATATTTGAACTGTTAATGTAAGAAGCCTTATCTGAAAGGAGGAAGGATATTAGCTCTGCAACTTCTGATGGCTTACCTATTCTTTTGGCTGGAACCAGTTGCAGAACCTGATTCAGCATCTGCGGAGGAATTTTATCTGTCATTTCTGATTGAATCAAACCAGGTGATACACTCAAAACCCTGATTCTATGCTCCTCACTCAATGCAGCTGCCTCCTGTGCCAATGATTTGGAAAGGGCAACCAAACCCGCTTTAGTGGCTGCATAAACTGATTGAAAGGCATTCCCCGTCTGACCAACGCATGAGCTGATATTAATTATAACTCCTTCCTTTTTGAGAGTAAACAGTTTCATTGCTGTTTTACATATCATTATAGGAGCCTTCAGGTTAACATTCAACATCTTGTCGATATCCCGTTCCGGCTGAAAAATCAGTGATTTATCAATAGCTACACCTGCATTATTAATCACTGCATACAGAGAATCTCCATGCTCCTGCTTGAGCTTTTTGCAGAAATCAGAAACCTGAACAGGATCAGAAAAATCGGCATATAATGCATAGTTACCTTCCCCTACCGACTGAAGATTACCTTCTTGGGATGCATGCAGAATGAGGGTGTACTCCTCAGATAGCTTTTGGGCAATAGCCAGTCCTATACCTCTTCCCGCACCTGTAATTAATACTTTCCTAGTAGGTTTAGTTTTATTATTCAAATTTATCTGATTAGGTATTCAAACAAATTTGCACAAAATTTAAAGAACAGACAATTTTTAGAATTGCCTGAGGTAAACCAGAAATATAATTATTGAGGGCTAAACTGAATAAATTGAAAATGATCATGAAGGGGCTTTAAAGATGTATGAATTTTCTTAGTACATACTTCCTGTTTTCGTCAATGGGTCAGTCTGAGATTCTTTGAATGCCGGAAACCTTCAGAAGGTGTTAAAAATTGTATTTGGTGTGAATATGAGGTTAAACTTGTGCTCAAATCTACCCAAAGTACCCAAAAACCACCCCCTCCAGCGCTCAAGCCAACACTCCCCTAGCGGTGGACAGCATGACGGATAAAGAAATTATAGTTTAATACTTAGACATATAGTTTATATCAAATTTTTCTTAGCCACCCAGTATCCACCGCTGGTCCGTGGGACTCCATTGGAGCGGGGGAATTAAAGGGGGTGGTCCTTCTCAAATTCCTCAATAAACTCATTGATCTTATAAAAAACATCATCAATATGATCTAATATATCCCCAT
>NZ_FNHH01000074.1 GCF_900103545.1 Daejeonella rubra | reverse complement strand
AATATTAACGTAACGGCCACAGCAGATGCAGGCTCCCTGACCGGAGCAACGCTTGCTGCCAATGTTCTTTCTTCCTCCTTAACCTCAGTCGGAACCCTGGGCAACCTGACGGTTACTAACCCGATTGCAGGCAGCATCACCGGCAATGCAGGAACAGCGACAACAGCTACTACAGCAGGAACGGTTACCACCGCTGCTCAACCAGCGATCACTTCGGTGGGCACTTTGACCGGCTTAACTGTTTCAGCCCCAATTACAGGTTCGGTTAGCGGCAATGCCGGCACCGCAACAGCGCTTGCTACCGCTCGTACGATCAACGGTGTATCCTTTGATGGTACTTCCAATATTAACGTAACTGCTACCGCAGATGCAGGCTCCCTGACCGGAACCACTTTAAATGCTTCCGTTGTCAATTCCTCCTTAACTTCAGTCGGAACCCTGGGCAACCTGACGGTTACTAACCCGATTGCGGGCAGCATCACCGGCAATGCAGGAACAGCGACAACAGCTACTACAGCAGGAACAGTAACGACCGCTGCTCAACCGGCGATCACTTCGGTGGGTACCTTGACGGGCTTAACAGTTTCAGCTCCAATTACAGGTTCGGTTAGCGGCAATGCCGGCACCGCAACAGCGCTTGCTACCGCTCGTACGATCAACGGCGTATCCTTTGATGGTACTTCCAATATTAACGTAACTGCTACCGCAGATGCAGGCTCCCTGACCGGAACCACTTTAAATGCCTCCGTTGTTAATTCCTCCTTAACTTCAGTCGGAACCCTGGGCAACCTGACGGTTACTAACCCGATAGCAGGTTCTGTAACGGGGTCAGCTGCAACGGTTACTACTGCTGCACAACCGGCAATTACTTCGGTTGGCACTTTAACGGGCTTAACGGTAACGGCACCAATTGCAGGAAACATCACGGGATCAGCTGCAACGGTTACTACTGCTGCACAACCAGCGATCACTTCGGTGGGCACCTTGACCGGCTTAACAGTTTCAGCTCCAATTACAGGTTCGGTTAGCGGCAATGCCGGCACCGCAACCGCCCTTGCTACCGCTCGTACGATCAACGGCGTATCCTTTGATGGTACTTCGAATATTAACGTAACTGCTACAGCAGATGCAGGCTCCCTGACCGGAGCAACGCTTGCTGCCAATGTTCTTTCTTC
>NZ_FNHH01000054.1 GCF_900103545.1 Daejeonella rubra | reverse complement strand
AGGATTAATTTGCAATGAGCACTCTTACTACTAACTAACCAACTAAAAAGATCAAGGAACCAGGACAATTCAGTGCTCATTTAAAATGAGCAGTTTTTTCAGACCTCCTACCTCAGACCTCCTGCTTCAGGCCTCCTACTTCAGCCAACAGACAACCGCTAACTGATAACACATGTGCTATAATATTTTTCTTATTCGTTTACAGGCAGTTAGGTATTATTTGCAAATAAAAGTGGTGATAGGTTGTGTTGGGTGGTTTATTTTGTTACCTTTGCAACCCGCAGAGAAAGAGATGTGGGCTTGTTGTTTGAGAGTTTGGAGTTGAGATTGAGGGTTAAGGGGAGAGAGATATAGATGTAGAAAGGTTCCCAAAAAAAAACTTCAAATAAATTTTGGCAGAGTGGAAAATGTTTCTACCTTTGCAGTCCCAAACAAAACGGGAATACAAAAACAAAGCGAAGGGCGCGACGCCTGAGCTGATAAAAACTGAAAGATTTACGACCGGGAAACCGGAAGAAAATATAAGCTGCACCGTGAGGGAAAGCGCAACGTTCTTTAAAGAAATGTCAATTGAAGTATAATGAGTAATAAGATACTTGTTATTTTAAGTTAAATACGAAGATAGATATAATTAATACTAGTTCTATTTGAGATATAATAGGGCTAGGACAAACCAACATTTTACAATGGAGAGTTTGATCCTGGCTCAGGATGAACGCTAGCGGCAGGCCTAATACATGCAAGTCGAACGATACCAGAGAGCTTGCTTTCTGGGAAAGTGGCGCACGGGTGCGTAACGCGTATGCAACCTACCTTAATCAGGGGGATAGCCTCTCGAAAGAGAGATTAACACCGCATAAAATCACACTTCGGCATCGAAGAATGATCAAATATTTATAGGATTAAGATGGGCATGCGTGACATTAGTTTGTTGGTGAGGTAACGGCTCACCAAGACTACGATGTCTAGGGGATCTGAGAGGATGACCCCCCACACTGGTACTGAGACACGGACCAGACTCCTACGGGAGGCAGCAGTAAGGAATATTGGTCAATGGGGGCAACCCTGAACCAGCCATGCCGCGTGCAGGAAGACGGCCCTACGGGTTGTAAACTGCTTTTATACGGGAATAAATCACGCTACGTGTAGCGTGTTGAATGTACTGTAAGAATAAGGATCGGCTAACTCCGTGCCAGCAGCCGCGGTAATACGGAGGATCCAAGCGTTATCCGGATTTATTGGGTTTAAAGGGTGCGTAGGCGGCCTATTAAGTCAGGGGTGAAAGACGGTGGCTCAACCATCGCAGTGCCCTTGATACTGATAGGCTTGATTACACTTGAGGTAGGCGGAATGTGACAAGTAGCGGTGAAATGCATAGATATGTCACAGAACACCAATTGCGAAGGCAGCTTACTAAGGTGTTAATGACGCTGAGGCACGAAAGCGTGGGGATCAAACAGGATTAGATACCCTGGTAGTCCACGCCCTAAACGATGAATACTCGATGTTAGCGATATACAGTTAGCGTCAAAGCGAAAGCGTTAAGTATTCCACCTGGGGAGTACGCCCGCAAGGGTGAAACTCAAAGGAATTGACGGGGGCCCGCACAAGCGGAGGAGCATGTGGTTTAATTCGATGATACGCGAGGAACCTTACCCGGGCTTGAAAGTTACTGAAGTATCCAGAGATGGATGCGTCCGCAAGGACAGGAAACTAGGTGCTGCATGGCTGTCGTCAGCTCGTGCCGTGAGGTGTTGGGTTAAGTCCCGCAACGAGCGCAACCCCTATGTTTAGTTGCCAGCATGTAATGGTGGGGACTCTAAACAGACTGCCTGTGCAAACAGAGAGGAAGGAGGGGACGACGTCAAGTCATCATGGCCCTTACGTCCGGGGCTACACACGTGCTACAATGGGCAGTACAGAGGGCAGCTACCTGGTAACAGGATGCCAATCTCAAAAAGCTGTTCACAGTTCGGATAGAGGTCTGCAACTCGACCTCTTGAAGTTGGATTCGCTAGTAATCGCATATCAGCAATGATGCGGTGAATACGTTCCCGGGCCTTGTACACACCGCCCGTCAAGCCATGAAAGTTTGGGGTACCTGAAGTACGTAACCGCAAGGAGCGTCCTAGGGTAAAACAGATAATTAGGGCTAAGTCGTAACAAGGTAGCCGTACCGGAAGGTGCGGCTGGAATACCTCCTTTCTAGAGCGTGTTTAACTGCGCTCGTTATACTTCATTGATTTTCTTTATTAAAAAAACAAAAGACAACCCAAAAGATGAGCAGTTCATAGTGCTCCATTTTGAGACCGGGAATTGATAGTGGGGTGGCAATGAGAAGATCTCACTACTAATTACTCACTACTCACTACTCTTTACAGAGTCCCGTAGCTCAGCCTGGTTAGAGCACTACACTGATAATGTAGGGGTCAGCAGTTCAAATCTGCTCGGGACTACAAGTTTAGTTGGTTAGTGATTAGTTGTTAGTTGGTTAGATTTGATGAGGTTCATCCTTATTTCAGCGTTCAACCCTAACTACTAGAAACTAACTACTATATACTAACTAAGTACTCACTTTTCGGGGGATTAGCTCAGCTGGCTAGAGCACCTGCCTTGCACGCAGGGGGTCAACGGTTCGAATCCGTTATTCTCCACCATTATTAAGGAGCGAATTAGCAAATGCGTTAATGAGCAAATTAAAACAACACACCTGATCATGCGATATGATAGGTAATTGACATAACAGAAAGACACAGGAAATTGACCGCAGGGGTCTGAGAAATGGTTCGAGACCATAATTATCCACGTTTGAATAGTTAAGAGCTATTAGATATTAGGAACTAGATTTATCTAAAACTAACTACTAAAACTCAGTACTAATCAAAAACGTTCTTTGACATATTGGAAAAAAGTAATTGAAAGAGAAGACAACAGTAGAGGACTGGTTGTTAGTTATCAGTTATTAGTTATTAGTCGCAAGACGAACCAACTAACTACTAACTACGAATCAACTAAGCTCAAAAAAGCATTCTAACTGAGCAAAAGGCAGTTAGAAGAAGAAAGTAAGAAAGGGCACACGGGGGATGCCTAGGCTCTCAGAGGCGATGAAGGACGTGATAAGCTGCGATAAGCTTCGGGTATTAGCAAATATGAATTAATCCGAAGATTTCCGAATGGGGAAACCTAACTAGTTGAAGACTAGTTGCAATAATGCGCGAACCCGCTGAACTGAAACATCTAAGTAAGCGGAGGAAGAGAAAACAATAGTGATTTCCTGAGTAGTGGCGAGCGAAAGGGAAACAGCCCAAACCAGGTATGTTACGGCATAACTGGGGTTGTAGGACTACGACATGGTATATCAAAGTGAAGTGGAACAGGTTGGGAAACCTGGCCATAGGGCATGAAAGCTGCGTACACGTAAGCAATGATAACCTAGTAGGATCCTGAGTACCGCGAGGTCGGAGACGCCTTGTGGGAATCTACCGGCACCATCCGGTAAGGCTAAATACTCCTGAGAGACCGATAGTGAACTAGTACCGTGAGGGAAAGGTGAAAAGAACCGCGAATAGCGGAGTGAAATAGAACCTGAAACCGTGTGCTTACAAGCGGTCGGAGCAGACTTGTTCTGTGACGGCGTGCCTTTTGCATAATGAGCCTACGAGTTACTCCTCTCTGGCAAGGTTAAGTGATTAAGTCACGAAGCCGAAGCGAAAGCGAGTCTGAATAGGGCGTATAGTCAGAGGGGGTAGACGCGAAACCTTGTGATCTACCCATGAGCAGGTTGAAGGTGCGGTAACACGTACTGGAGGACCGAACCGATAAACGTTGAAAAGTTTCCGGATGACTTGTGGGTAGGGGTGAAAGGCTAATCAAACTGGGAAATAGCTCGTACTCCCCGAAATGTTTTTAGGAACAGCGTCGGCATTAAGTTTCATAGAGGTAGAGCTACTAATTGGGTGCGGGGGAGTCAAATCCTACCAAATCCAGATAAACTCCGAATGCTAATGAAATATGGCCGGCAGTGAGGCGCGGGGTGCTAAGGTCACGCGCCGAGAGGGAAAGAACCCAGACCATCAGCTAAGGTCCCCAAGTGTATACTAAGTTGAACTAACGAGGTCCGATTGCACAGACAGCTAGGATGTTGGCTTGGAAGCAGCCATTCATTTAAAGAGTGCGTAACAGCTCACTAGTCGAGCGATCGGGCATGGATAATAAACGGGCATTAAGTATATCACCGAAGCTATGGATGTGTATTTATACACGTGGTAGGGGAGCATTCTAATTGCAGTGAAGCTATACGCGTTAGCGGTGGTGGAGCGATTAGAAAAGCAAATGTAGGCATAAGTAACGATAAGGCGGGAGAGAAACCCGCCCACCGAAAGACTAAGGTTTCCTGATCAACGCTAATCGGATCAGGGTTAGTCGGGGCCTAAGGTGTACCCGAAGGGGGAAGCCGATGGACAATGGGTTAATATTCCCATACTTTTTATAACTGCGATGTGGTGACGGAGTAGTGACACTGCCGCGATCTGACGGAATAGATCGTTAAAAGGCGTAGGTATTGGACTGGTAGGCAAATCCGCCGGTCTAGCTGAAACCCAATAGTACTGCAAACCTTCGGGGGCGTAGATAGAGCAGGTAAACAGACTTCCAAGAAAACCCGCTAAGCTTCAGGTTATAAAAACCCGTACCGTAAACCGACACAGGTAGTCGAGGAGAGAATCCTAAGGTGCTCGAGTGAATCATGGCTAAGGAACTCGGCAAAATGGCCCTGTAACTTCGGGAGAAGGGGCGCTGGTAGCAATATCAGCCGCAGTGAAAAGGCCCAGGCGACTGTTTAACAAAAACACATGGCTTTGCAAAATCGAAAGATGAGGTATAAGGCCTGACACCTGCCCGGTGCTGGAAGGTTAAGAGGGGATGTTAGGAGCAATTCGAAGCATTGAATCGAAGCCCCAGTAAACGGCGGCCGTAACTATAACGGTCCTAAGGTAGCGAAATTCCTTGTCGGGTAAGTTCCGACCTGCACGAATGGTGTAACGATCTGGGCGCTGTCTCAGCCATGAGCTCGGTGAAATTGTGGTATCGGTGAAGACGCCGGTTACCCGCAACGGGACGGAAAGACCCCATGCACCTTCACTACAACTTAACATTGATATTGGATACAGGATGTGTAGGATAGGTGGGAGTTAGTGAAGCGGCTTCGCTAGGAGTCGTGGAAACAACCTTGAAATACCACCCTTTCTGTATACGGTGTCTAATCCGCCTACGGCGGAGACATTGTTTGGTGGGTAGTTTGACTGGGGTGGTCGCCTCCAAAAGAGTAACGGAGGCTTTCAAAGGTAAGCTCAGTACGCTTGGTAACCGTACGCGGAGTGCAATAGCATAAGCTTGCTTGACAGTGAGACAGACAAGTCGATCTGGGTCGAAAGACGGATATAGTGATCCGGCGGTTCTGCATGGAAGGGCCGTCGCTCAAAGGATAAAAGGTACGCTGGGGATAACAGGCTGATCTCCCCCAAGAGCTCATATCGACGGGGAGGTTTGGCACCTCGATGTCGGCTCGTCACATCCTGGGGCTGGAGAAGGTCCCAAGGGTTCGGCTGTTCGCCGATTAAAGTGGCACGCGAGCTGGGTTCAGAACGTCGCGAGACAGTTCGGTCCCTATCTGTTGTGGGCGTTGGAAGTTTGAGTGGGGCTGTCCTTAGTACGAGAGGACCGGGATGGACAAACCGCTAGTGAATCTGTTATGGCGCCAGCTGTACTGCAGAGTAGCTACGTTTGGAATAGATAAGCGCTGAAAGCATCTAAGTGCGAAACTAGCCACAAGATGAGACTTCCATTGAGGGCCGTAGAAGACTACTACGTTGATAGGTTACAGGTGTAAAGGTGGTGACATCATAGCCGAGTAATACTAATTACCCGAAGCTTTCTTCGTACAGGTTTTACTTGTACAAGGCAGATAGACTACGCAAGTAGTGTAAAATATATTGTTGTTTTCTTATTCAAGTACTTTTTTCCCTTATGTTAAGATATTATGAGTCAAAAGCGAAAAGCGAAAAGCAGAAAGCGTTCAAACGCCTTAATCTTTCGGCTTTCAGCCTCAAGCTCAAAGATCTTTAGGTGCCTATATCGGCGGTGTCCACCTCTTCCCATTCCGAACAGAGAAGTTAAGCCCGCCAGAGCCAATGGTACTGCCGTAACAGGTGGGAGAGTAGGTCGGTGCCCAATTTTAAAC
>NZ_FNHH01000057.1 GCF_900103545.1 Daejeonella rubra | reverse complement strand
TTAATTCCCGGAGAACACCTTAATTTGCCTTTGCCCTTGTAACTATTGTAAAACACAAGTTCTATACTCTGTTTTACTTTTACAAGTCTAAAGGAGAATACCGACCATAGGAAAATTAATTTACTTCATTTTACTATAGCCCTCTGTCAATCCATTATCTTCGCTTAAAAAAAAGATAAATTATGTCAAAGACAAAAATAACCATCAATAATAACGGTTCCGTAAAGATAGAGGGCGATTTTGAGATCGTGGACAGAAATGGCAATGAATACGGACTTCAGGGAAGAACTGTACTTTCGCTCTGCCGTTGCGGATTATCCAAGAATAAACCATTTTGCGATGGGGCTCATAATGGACACTTCGAGCATGAGGCGATCGCTTTTGATCTTCCTCCAAAGAAGGTTTAAAACTTCATTTTTCTATACAGCAGCCCATTATTAGTGGGCTGTTTGTGTTTAAAGCCCTTAAATTGATTACGGCACTTTTTTTGTTGTAACTTGTCTGTAACAAGAATTGTATCTATGAAAATTACAGGAACATTATCAATATTGCTTATTACAGTCGTATTGACCCAAAGTTGTGTGAGTAAGAAGGAATATACTGCACTTCAAACCAGTCAGAGTCAGCTGCAATCCAACTATGACCGGCTTCAGGAAAGCAACCGCGACCTGGATAAGAAATATCAAACCAGTCAGCAGCAGCTTTCAGCATCCGGAGTTCGTGTGAAAAGCCTGGAAGAGCAGCTCGCATCTGAAAAGTCGAATCTCGCAGCTCTTCAGCAAGCACTCGATAAATGCTTAACATCCAGCGGACAAGGAAATGTGAACATATCCAAACTGGTTGATGAGATCAATTTATCTAATAAATATATTAAGCAGCTGGTGAATGCCAAGAATAAAAGCGATTCGCTTAACATGGTCTTAACCAATAATCTGACCCGCTCATTAAGTCGTGAAGAAATGAAGGATGTTGATGTCCAGGTGCTGAAAGGTGTTGTTTATATATCTCTTTCAGATAATATGCTGTACAGATCAGGAAGCTATCTGATTTCAGAAACATCCGGAGAGGTGCTGAGCAAGATTGCTAAGATCATTAAAGATTATGATGGTTATGATGTGCTGATCGAAGGTAATACGGATAATGTGCCGATCAACATGCCTAATATTAGAAACAACTGGGATCTGAGTGCTTTAAGAGGTTCTTCAGTGGTTCAGGCACTTCAGAACCAATATGGTGTGGACCCTAAACGCCTGACAGCAGGTGGCAGAGGCGAATATAACCCGGTTGCAGGAAATGATACGGATGCCGGAAAATCTAAAAACAGACGTACGCAGATCATCATAACTCCTAACCTGGACCAGTTTATGGAACTGATCGGTAAGGCACCTTCGGAGGCGTCTAAATAAAATAATACTTAGTTCTATTTGTTGCTGGCGCACGCGTGACGCGTGTGCCTTTATAAAACATTGAATATTTCTTGCTAAGCTAACGAAGGTACCTGACCTGCTGAAGGGCAGGTCTCGGCATGACATTGCATGTGGTACGGGGACAACACCGACCATAGGAAATATTTTGTAACTTTGAATTGAATTCACAAATTAATCACGTGTATGCGATCCACTGTTTTGATATTCTTGTTGATCCTTGCTTCTTTCGATTCCTTCTCGCAGGCTCCTGTTTTGGCAGTAAATCGAATTGATAAGCGCACAAAGGAACATATCAGGCAGTCGTCTATGTACCTTTTTAAGGATGGCGGAGATATCGGTAAACTCAATTTTTCTATCCGCGCTGTGGATGATAGTTATACTTTACTGCTGAATTTACCTGTTGCGGCAACAATTAAAAAGGGGACTGAGATAATCCTTACCATGGAAGATGATAAGCCCATGAAGTTAATTTCCAATAATGATGTTATCTCTATAAATGACACAGATGTAAACAAAAAAATGATTGTTTGTGATCTGGATCCTAATACTGAGATCAAAAATTTAATAAGACAGGGCGTTAAATCTATTTCGATTCCTACAAGTAATAAAGGTGTTCTGAAAGTGAACTTATTGGCTAAAGACAGGACTATGATCAGATCGGGCATAATGCTTGTTCAGAAGAGGTAGTTCCCCTCTGGTAGGTGTTTCACCAATCAGTAATTCCACAAATTGTACTGGCAACTTTCCTTCTGAACTTGATCCATGTCATTCCGGACTCCGATCCATGTCATTCCGGACTCCGATCCATGTCATTCCGGACTCCGATCCATGTCATTCCGGACTCCGATCCGGAATGTGGATAACATAAAGCTCTGAAAAACAATTATATGTATTAATTATTGTCTATAATTTTATAGCTTATTAACAATTGATTGTATATTCGTTTCATAAACTAATCAATTCAATATGTCTGCTGAAGTAAATATTCCCCGCCTTGATCTGCATGATTATATCAAGGGTACCGCTGAACAGAAAAAGAGATTTTCTGATGATATTGGTAAAGCATTTAATGAAACAGGTTTTGTAACTATCGCTAATCATGGTATGACCAGAGAGCTGATGGATGAGCTTTATGCTGAGGTGAAGCGGTTCTTCAGCATGACTGAAGAGCAAAAATTAAAATATGAAATTGCCGGTCTGGCAGGTCAGCGTGGCTATACAAGCAAGGGCAGAGAGAAGGCAAAAGATTCTAAAACTCCCGATCTGAAGGAATTCTGGCAAAGCGGACAAGTAGTTACTGATGGGGATCCGGTTAAAAGCGAATACCCTGACAATATTCAGGTAGATGAATTACCGGAATTCAATAAAATAACCCGTGAAGTATATCAGCGTTTAGAAGAAGCCGGCAAGCATTTACTGCATGCCATTTCTGTATATCTGAACCTTCCGGAAAATTATTTTGATAATAAGGTACACAATGGTAATTCCATTTTACGTGCTATACATTATTTCCCGATCATGGATCCGGATAGCTTGCCTGATGATGCGGTACGTGCAGGAGCACATGAGGATATCAACCTGATCACCTTATTAATTGGTGCAAGTGCCGACGGACTCGAGGTTTTAACCCGTGACGGAAAATGGTTTGCTGTTAAACCCAATGCGGAAGATATTGTAGTTAATGTAGGTGATATGTTGCAGCGTTTGACCAATAATAAACTTAAATCTACTACGCACCGTGTGGTAAATCCACCGCGTGAACTTATGAAAAACTCACGCTTTTCTGTGCCATTCTTTTTGCACCCTAAAGCTGATATGGATCTGACTGCACTGGAATCATGTATTGATGAAAAGCATCCCAAAGCCTATACAGACATTACTGCCGGCGAATATCTGGATGAACGTTTAAGGGAAATAGGATTGAAAATGTAATTTGCTTTCGGTTGGAGGAAAACAACAATCGATGCCATAAATGCGTCATTTCCTTTGGTCAATGAAAGAATATTTATTAGCTATTACTATTGTTGAAATGGGGGGTCCGGGGGGTGTTAATAAACTAAAATCTTTGTG
>NZ_FNHH01000059.1 GCF_900103545.1 Daejeonella rubra | reverse complement strand
CAGGCCGACCTGTCGAGAGCCGTTTGCTGGTTCTGCAGTATCTTTTCCAGGAGTTCTATGATGCGTTCAAGTTCCGACATGGGGTGCTATTCACTTCCCAAAAATGACTATTGGCTGGCTAAAAAGCTATTCATGGCATGAATAGTTTATTCAAACCGATGAATAATTTATTCAGAGGTAGAATCAGTACCTGCGGAATTCCGATCGGAACAAACCAGTTAAATACTGATTATAAAACAGCCATTTTCATCAGCCTGAATAACAGAATTTGAGTTTGAATAGATTATTCATGCCTGAATGAATTATTCAAACAGGCCTAAAAAATGCGTTTGGAGGCTTAGAATCAATATTAAGGAAATGAGGACGAAAACGACTCTAAATGAGGGTATTGCAAAAGGATAATTGAATGTTTAAATTCATAGTATAAAACAAGGATACATTTTAAAAATCAATTTATTTATTAATTTCTTAATGTCCCCAACATGAAAAATTTCAATTTCGGAGAGAATCTGCGAATGATTCGGATCTACAAAAATGTTTGCCAGGAAGGCATGGCTTCAGGCCTTAAAATCTCTCAGGCGTCTTATTCAAGAATCGAAGGAAGCCGGGATTTACCGGAGGTTCAACAGATCAATAAAATCGCCGAAACACTGGGAGTCAAGCCGAAAGATTTATTATCTGCAAGCTGGTATGCGGAAGCGGTAAATAGCAGTTCAGGAAAAACCAAAGAGTCAGTAGCCATCATTAGCCATAAAGGACAGATCGCCTATGGATTCCTACTGGCAATAGCCGCCTGGGACTCAACGTTTGGAGCCGCTGCAGGCGCAGAGCTGGAATCCAAAGATGCAATAGTTTTTACTGGTTGTATCTTCTTTCTTGTAGCATTCTTTCTTTATTATTTCACTGTGAAGGAGGCTAAGCTTGACCTTGATGATGACACATTACGTGCTGAGAAGGGATAGGGATGAAATCTGTTGCAATGAATTGGCTTTGCATTTATATCCCTGCCTTTAGTCTTGAGATTTCTCCACTTCTCAAAGGTGTCTTTCAATTTAAATATAGCACAGGTGTGCGAAATGACGTTAATTGTCATCATCCGATAGCTATCGGATTCGATGAGGCACGACGGAGAAATCTGTTCCAATGAATTGGCTTTGTATTTAAATTACTACCCTTAGTATTGAGATTTCTCCACCTATCAAAAGTATCTTTAAACCAAAATGCAGGGCAGGTGTTCGAATCCGATAGCTATCGGATGACGACCTATTAGGAAATCTTTTAAGAGGTACAACTCAAATCATATATTCCATATTCCAATATAGAATATATATTAATAAAGTATTGATTTATAAGTAATAATATCATAATATTGCATATTCGAATATGGAATATTTCTTAAAATGAAAGTACAACAACAAATAATAAGTCCCCAGGACATTGTCATTTTGCTTAAAATTATAGCTTTAGGCAATAGCACATGGTTTCAAAGTGCTTTGGCAGAATCTTTACATATGAGTCAGTCTGAAATCAGCAAATCGTTGATGCGTTCAAAATATGCCGGTTTATTAGACTCTTCAGGCAAAAAAGTAAGCAGGCTGGCATTGATGGAATTTTTGCAATATGGCATTCGGTATGTGTTCCCTCAACAACCGGGCGCACTAGTTAGAGGTATAGCTACTGCACATTCAGCATATCCGCTGGATCAGCAAATTAAAAGTGAGGAACACTATGTTTGGCCTTCAGGGACAGGCAAGCTTAGGGGGCAAAGCATTTCGCCATTGTATCCATCGGTAGTGGAGGCAGTAAAACAAGACGAAAAATTACATGAGTTATTAGCACTGGTAGATGCAGTCCGCGTAGGAAGATCCAGAGAAAAAGAATTAGCCATTAAGGAATTAAAAAAACGCATACTGAATGGAGAACAGAACGATTAACATTGGCGTTGTAGCAGAGGTAGCTAAAGCTTTAAAGGACTTTAAAAGTCAAATGGTTTTTGTAGGTGGCGCTGTGGTAAGTTTGTATACCGATGATCCTGCAGCAGATGAAATTCGTCCTACAGCAGATATTGATATGACCTTGAATGTGGTTAATTTGACTAATTGGTCGGAAATTCAGGAAAAACTATCATTGCTTGGATTTCATCCAGATCCCTTTGGACATGCTATTTGCAGTTATAAATACAAAGATATTCCTATTGACATCATGCCGGCAGAAGATGGCCCTCTTGGCCCTTCGAATAAATGGTATAAATTGGGTTTTGCTAAATTATGGACGGTAAAGGCCAAAGAAGAAGAAATCCAGATATTACCCGCACCCTGTTATTTGGCTACAAAATTTGAGGCATTTAACAGTAGAGGAAAAGATTATAGAACAAGCCATGATTTCGAAGACATTATTTATATTATTGATAATAGAACAAGCATTGTGGAGGAAGTAGAAAATACGCATCCGGAAATCAAAATTTTCTTGCAATCTGAACTATTAAAATTAGTGAACAATAGTAATTATGATGAAATCCTTTCTGCTCATATTCATCCGCTTATTATTATTGACCGGGCACCTATTGTAAAAGAAAAAATTAAGCAAATGATCCTATCAAAAAACAAGATATGACGAATTAGTTAGCCTATTAATTTATCATTGATAAAGGCAAATCTGAATAGGTCTGAATTGCAAAAAATCAAATCAGGGTATTCAAAAAACATTAGATATATCCGGGTTTTAACTTATGACGAAAAGCCTTACATTAAGAAGATTGTGTATTAAAATAACACTTCAATGTTAATTACTGCCTTTAAGCTTGAGATTTCTCCACCTATCAAAGGTGTATTTCAATTAAAATATAGCACAGGTGTTCGTATTCTAGGTTTAACTTATTTCCAAATTTAATTTAAAAAAGATTTTCTTCAGGCTGCTCTCTTATAGTTTTCCACATACATTTCCCCTCTTT
>NZ_FNHH01000060.1 GCF_900103545.1 Daejeonella rubra | reverse complement strand
TGGATATTCCGCTCCATAGTACGCCACGATTCCGACACAAAGTACGCCGCCCATTCCGAAGCAAAGTACGCCACGATTCCGAGGGAAAGGTTACCACTTATTCCGAGGCAAAGTACGCCACTTTGTTAAAGAATCGGTGTTCGTATCGGACTGACATTCCGACACAAAGTACACCACTTATTCCGCGCCAAAGTACGCCACTAAGCAGAGTTTAACCGCCAATTACTCTAGGTTTGGTTTATAACCAAAAACCACCTGCAGTATGGCAAATAAGCTACTTAGTATGCATAAGATAAGACAGATACTTTTATTTCTTGACCGGGGTGTATCCCAGCGGGCTATAGAAAAGGAAGTACAGATTACCCGGAAGACCATTGCTCTCTACCTGCAGAAGTTTCAGCAGACTGGTCAGAGTTTAACAGAGCTGATAAAGCTTTCTGATGATCGGCTGGAACAGATTCTGGGCCTGATCAAGCCTTCCATTCCGGAGGATACTGACCCCCGCAAAATCCACTTTAACAGCCTGATTGAATACTTCAATATTGAACTTAAGCGCACCGGGGTAACCCGTTTACTGCTTTGGGAAGAGTACATTAAGGAATATCCTTCCGGGTTTCAGTATTCCAGATTTTGTGATCTGCTGCAGGATCATATTAAGCTCAACGATGCGGTAATGCATTTCGTCCACTATCCCGCAAAATTGATGGAGGTTGACTTTGCAGGCGATGTTCTGCATTATGTTGACCCCTCAAGCGGTGAACTGATTGCCTGTCCTGTATTTGTTGCCATATTGCCTTTCAGCGGTTACGGTTACGTGGAGGCTTTGCCTGATGCTAAGCTTACCCAGGTAGTCCGGGCATTGAATAATGCCATAGACTATTATGGCGGAGTACCCCAGACGGTAAAATCGGATAACATGAAGCAGTGGGTATCTAAAAGCTGCAGATACGAGCCGGTATTTACGGATATGCTCGAACAGTGGGCTAACCATAACAATATTGCTTTGCTGGCAGCCAGGCCCTATAAACCCAAAGACAAAGCCTCTGTGGAGAACAATGTAAAGATTACCTACAGGCGGGTATATGCCGGCCTGCGTAACGATACCTTTCACAGCCTGTCTGAGCTTAACAAAGCGATCCGGGCCAAGCTCGACCAGCATCACCAGCTAAACTTTCAGAAGAAAACATTCAGCAGGCAGGAGCTATTTGACAGCCAGGAAAGATCATTACTTCAGCCGCTGCCGGAATCGGTATACAACATACGCCACTACACCAAAGCAAAGGTTCAGAAACATTATCATGTATTGGTTGGTGAAGACTGGCACTTTTACTCGGTACCTTACCGCTATATAGGAAAGGAAGTGCGTATTATCTACTGTACGGATACCGTGGAGATCTATTGTGATACGCAACGGATCGCTGTACATACCCGGAACTTTATTAAACATGGTTATACCACGATCAAAGAACATATGCCTGAACGGCATCAGGCCATTAGCCGGCAACGCGGATGGAGTCCGGAATATTATTTAAAGAAAGCAGAGGATAACGGTCCGCACACGTATGAGTTCTTCAAGAAAGTAATGGACAGCAAACTGGTTATTGATCAGTCCTATACCGCTTGTCTTGGCCTGCTGCGGCTGATGCGTGCTTGCGGCGCTGTCCGTATGGAAGCTGCCTGCAAAAGAGGCTTAAGAGGGCATAAGTTCAGCTATGGCGCTATAAAAAAGATCCTGGACAACAACATGGATCTGCTGGAGGACGACCTCACCGCAGAATTCCGCATCCCGGCACACACTAATCTCAGGGGCCCTGAAGCCTACAATTAATCCACTAAATAATCCAAAAACGATGAATACACAAAACACAGTAGAACAACTCAAAGGTCTTAAACTGACCGGTATGGCCAAACGTTATGAGGCCGCATTAACACTTCCTGTTCATGAATTGCAGGATGTGCATGCACTGATTGCCATGATCACCCAGGCCGAAGTAGAGTACCGGGAGCATGCCCGTACACAAAAGTATCTTAAAGCCAGCAAGCTACGCTACCATGCCCTGCCCGAAGATATCCTCTGTAACGCCGAAAGGGGTATCACCAGAGAACAGATACTCAGGCTTTCGGATGGCATGTTTATAGAAAAGGGAGAGAATGTACTGATTACCGGTGCCACCGGATGTGGCAAATCCTTTCTTGCCTGTGCACTGGGACGCAGTGCCTGCCTGTTAGGTTACCGCACGCAGTACTTCAGCATGAACAAATTCCTTGAAGCATTGGCTCAGGTCAGGCTTGATGGATCTTATCTGAAATGGATCCGGGCAATCTCTACTAACAAACTGCTTATACTGGATGACTTCGGCCTGAAGGCCTTGAGTAACGATGCACGGATCGCTCTACTGGATATCCTGGAAGACAGATATGGAAACGGAGCCACTATGATCACTTCACAACTCCCGGTAGACAGCTGGTATAACTTTATTGATGAGCCAACACTAGCCGATGCTATTATGGACAGACTGGCAGCTTCTGCACACAGAATAGCCCTTACGGGCAAGTCACTGAGAAAGAAAAAAAATCATTAGGTTTGAATATTATCACTCTTGCTTAGTGATGTTACAGGCCGGTCTGCCTGGCGTACTTTGCTCCGGAATAAATGGGGTACTTTGTCGCGGAACACTGGCGTACTTTCGTCGGAATATCTA
>NZ_FNHH01000075.1 GCF_900103545.1 Daejeonella rubra | reverse complement strand
TTTCTTCGGGAATTGTTAGGGAAGGCTTCGGGAAAAAGGCCTTTTCTTCGGGAAAGCTTCGGCTATTGCCGAACAGATGCTGAAGCCATGCTAAAGAATTGCGGGTAAAGACTGGGCGAGCCCCGGGATTATCCTGCCTTTTGTCTGCCGCTTGACTTTCTTTTGTCTGCCATCAGGCTTGGTCCATACCCCCTAACCTCTGGTTCGTGACGCTTCATTTTGCCGGCTTACCCGGCAAGTTTCGGCAAATTCAGGCAAGTTTCGGCAAAAATTTCAATGACTTTCACTTTCTCCCCAGGTTTGTGCTGTACCGGTACTTAATTATTTTTTTTAACCCTTAAAATCAAAAAACATGGGAACAATCAGAAATGGAGGCAATGGAGCCTTCTCCGGCAAGGCCGGAAGTTTTATTGGAAGTAGCTGGCGGGATATCAATTACATGCGTGGTATTCCAAAGATCAGTAAAAAGCCGAAAACCCTGAAACAACTGGAGCAGCAAGCAAAATTTGCTGCGGCAGTGAAATTCATTCAGCCTGTCAAGGACTTGCTGAACGTGGGTTTCGGCGGACAGAAACCTGGGAAAGCTTCAGGCTATAACCTGGCCTTAAAGCATGTATTAGAGAATGCAATAAGCGGTACCTATCCCGACTTAAGCATTGATTACACTAAGGCGCAATTTGCGAAAGGCAGTTTGGCTGCTCCGCTAGGTTCTGCCGTTCTTGCAGAGGCGGGGGAATTTTTGTTGTCCTGGTCGCCAGACCTGAATCCGTTTAATGCATTCATAGATGATGAAGCTACCGTATTGATTTACGATCCGGTGAGTAACATCTACATGAGCGGGCCGATTGGCATATTAAGGGTGGATGGTGAGATGACCATAAGCATCCCTTCAGCTTATCTGGGAAATACAGTTCATGTCTACATGTTCTTTATGTCCAGACAGGGCAAATTGTCAAACAGTGCTTATGTGGGGGAGTCAGTTGTTGTTTAATTAAGCAGTCGGCGGCTGAGATATGCCGC
>NZ_FNHH01000061.1 GCF_900103545.1 Daejeonella rubra | reverse complement strand
AAGGATCAGTACGCTACACAGACTGGTTCTTGACCGTCTTAAAAAACAAAGATAAAAACAATTTTATTTGGAAATCAACACAGAATCTCTACGGACAGAAAGTCTTTGTCTCTTTCTGAAATTATTAGAGACCACCCCCTTTAATTCCCCCGCCAGCGGTGGACACTGGGTGGCTAAGAAAAATGTGCTTTTAAATTAAAATATTTATCCATGGACGAAATTTTTTATCCGACATGCTGTCCACCGCTGGCGGGGGTGGTTTTTTAGTAGCCCGGGATGCCGCCCATTGTTAACGCAAACCGCAATAGCCCAACTATAATTCGTTCTACTGACTATTCTTCTGAATAACTAATCTTCTATTGAAGCACCTGCTTGTTTTTCAACAGGTTAGCTTCCAGTTCCTTGTACGGAATATCCTGAACAGCATAATTATTATCAATCGCCATGGATGCGGCAATGGCTGCCGACTGGCCTAAAACCATGAATACAGGCTCCATTCGGATCGATCCGAAGGCAATATGCGTAGCAGATAAACAAACCGGAACAAAGAGGTTGCTGGCTTCCGATTTCTTAGGCACAATGCTTCGGTAACTCACCGGAAACGGACTGGCGACATGCGCTTCCACATTACCTTCATTTTTAACATAGCCATTCACATCAACATATCTCTGGATGTTATGAGAGTCCATTCCGTAGGCACCCAGGCCGATTGGATCTTGCGCTACCTCGAACTTCTCACAGTTCTTTTGAGTCATTACATATTCGCTGATCATGCGCCTTGCCTCACGGATATATAATTGTGATTGCCAGCCGTCTTTGCTTTCATATTCATCCTTGCAGGTTCCCCATTTGGAAACAGCTTCTCTCACTTTGGCAGGGATGCGGGGATGATAAGCAAGCGTCCACATTAAGCCCTGCTGATACTGTCTGTGGCGCTGAGCAATCTTTTCACGTTCCTCATAAGTAGCTTCAGGGTAGGTATAATTCTGACCTATGAAATCTGTAGAAAACCCCTTCTGGTTATTGGTATCTGTTTTGCGGTTAGGCATGCCTGAATTTATCCATGGCACCAGTGGATCGCCATATTCATACATTTTCTCGACCGGGCCTTCAGCAGCTTCGTAATTCCGGAGGAGCAGTTCATAATCCTGTTCCTTATAACCTGCAGGCTTACTGAACGGAATCCGGTTTTCGGGGTGATCTGTTAAAGTCATGCGGTAGCAATAGGCTTGTATTTTAGTATCGCCTTTGCCGTCAACACCCGGTTTCCCGGGATTGATAAATGGCAGTAAACCACTTTTTGGATCTCCCTTTTTAATGTATGGATCAACCCCTTCAATGAAATTATGATAAGCACCGTTCATGGAAATTGTTTTGCGAAGAGTCAGGCTCATTTTATTTGCCTGAATACCATTCAATGATTCTCCGTACTGCGCATTCGACTCACGCCCAACAGTATAACTAATACCCGCAGCAGCCATCAGATCGCCCTCATAGGTTGCGTCAATGAACATTTTGCCAGTGTATATTTGTCCGCTTTCCATTTGTATGGATGATATTTTTCCGGCAGTTTTTTTAACCCCTGTCTTCCGGTTTAAGCGCTGGGAATAAACCAGGGTAATATTTTTCTCCCTGCTTAGCATATCCTTGTAGATCTTCAGGGCTGCCGAAGGTTCAAATGTCCACATGGCATCTTCATTCGCTGCCGAAGTGGTTTGTCCGCCATCGCGATAGGTTTCCCGCTTTTGCCAGTTCCAGTTCTCCGGTTTTTGGTAATAGCTTTTTACATTCTGATAAAACTCTCTGGATATTCCGCCAATTGCCTGCTTGTTCCCGATATCCGTCTGACCCAAACCGCCCGTTGTTAATCCCCCGATTCTATTGCTCTGCTCTATTAAAATCACTTTTTTGCCTAATCTTGAACTTTGTATAGCTGAAATTATCCCGGCAGAAGTACCACCATAAACAACAATGTCAAATGATTGTGTAGTTTGGCTGAACACCTGCTGATTAGCCCAAATTAATAAGGAAGCAAGCAGAATATTGAATTTTTTTGAGGGGAGTAGTTTGAAACTTACTGTAAACATGGGTAGTTGAGTTATTTATGAATTCTGGAAATAAAAGTAATGAAATATTTGGCATTGCAACAGATTTCTCCGTTGTGCCTCATCGAATCCGATAGTTATCGGATGACGCACCTATTAACGTCATTTCGCACACCTGTACTATTTTTAAATTGAAAGACACCTTTGAAAGGTGGAGAAATCTCATGACTAAAGGCAGTGATATAAATGCAAAGCCAATTCATTGCAACAGATTTCTCTTCGTACCTCATCGAATCCGATAGCTATCGGATGATGACAATTAACGTCATTTCCTTTGGTCAATGAAAGAATATTTATTAGCTATTACTATTGTTGAAATGGGGGGTCCGGGGGGTGTTAATAAACTAAAATCTTTGTG
>NZ_FNHH01000065.1 GCF_900103545.1 Daejeonella rubra | reverse complement strand
TTATAATGACATTGATTATAACTTATTGATTTTCAAGCAACTTTTATATGTAAAGTGCAACCCATTTTTTCTGCTTCTTTTTGCAGACGGGCAATTTTACGAGCCCTGAGCTGTTCTTGATCTAGTGCTACTATTTTAGGATCGTACTTCATTTTCTTCTTGACCATGTTATAAAAGATCACAGCCAGTCGTCGCGCAACTGCTTTAATTGCTTTTTTACTTCCTTTACTTGCGGAGAGTCGTCTATACAAATGGCCAAGTATTCCTTTGTTTTGCCACATGGTTTGGGCTGCCATTCGGAAAGCTTGAGTCGCTGGGTTTTTCGTAAAGCGCTTTTGATGACCAAGCACTTTTCCGCCGGATATTTTTGGTCGTGCAGCCAGGTTGAGCCAACTGGCGAAATGTTCTGCTGTCGGCCATTTTTCCATATTCAGACCGGTTATTGCAATAATGGTAAGAACCGTGTTTTCATCCAAACCGTCGATTTCGGTAAGGTCTATTCCTACCAGATGATGGAGGTAATCTTTTAAGTTAAAATGATACTGGTTTTTTCGCACTTTGCTGGATTTAACTGGTATGGCAGTTTCCTCAGGCAACATTTTTTTTAATAAATTTTCAATCTCTTTCTCATAGGAAAGCATTTGATCCTTATAAAACTTGTAGGCTTCCAGGTGATGGTTAAGTACGCTGACCAAGTGGGGCTTGTAGATTCCGGTCAGGGACTTCAACAGATCTTCACGGGATGTTTTAAGTTGACGCAGCTTTAAGTTAGCCAATATTGTTTCAGCATGGTTTTGACCAGTGGCAATACGCTCTAAGATCTGCATACCAATCACACCTTCGATATCGCTAAGAAGGTGCTGATACTTGATATTCATCTGCGTAAGCACTTTCTGCATTCGGTTCAGAGTATCACTCTTCTGCTTTTGAAAGATTCCCCGTTCATGAATATAGCAGCGAAGCTCCCTGTAGCTTTCATCTGCAATATGAGAAGCACGAAATAAGCCATGGGCATGTAACTGATGGATCCATTGACTATCACTAACATCGGTCTTCTGGCCAGCGGTATTTTTATAATGCCTGGCATTCACTAAAGTTACTTGAAGGTCGTACTGCTCCAAAACCTCATATACGGCCATCCAATAAACTCCCGTGGCTTCCATGGCTACATGGGTAACCCCTGATTCCTTCAGATCTTGTGCCAGATCATGTAGTTCCTGGGTATAAGAACCATATTCCTTAACCTGAGATCCCCCGTGTAAACCCTGATAGGAAACCATCATGTTCATGCTCCCCACATCGATACCTGCCGAATGAGGATAAATGATACCCATACGGATATCGTTCGCTTCGTTTTTTTGATTTTTACTCATAGCTTTGCCTTACTTTTAATGAATAAAAAGCAGGCTAACTCTGATACTTCCAGATATATGAAAGCTTAGTAAACAGGGTCAATGTGAAAGCATTGCCACTAATATATTTTTCGGTAAGTATCAGTCCTAAACTCAAGAACGGACTCTGATGGTACCAAATGAGTAACCAGGTTATGTAGTTAGTCTGCTTCTTAATGCAAGATAAAACACATGCACAAAATGTCATTCCTATATTTTGATTTTTTAAAATGTGCCTACTCA
>NZ_FNHH01000070.1 GCF_900103545.1 Daejeonella rubra | reverse complement strand
TGTACGTCCCTGATATAGGTTGACCATAAAAGTCAAGTTATATGAAAGCAAATTTACAGCAAATCAAGAAAACCCGTTGTTATTCTGAAGGATTCAAGCGAGAAATCGTAACTCTGTATGAGAGTGGAAAGTTCAGTGTTCCTCAATTAGAGAGCTTATATAAAATTCCTAATTCAACGATCTACAATTGGATTTATAAATTTTCTATTTTTAACGAAAAAGGGTACAGAGTTGTAGAGCTTAAGACAAGCAGTATGTCAAGACTAAAGGAACTAGAGCTTAAAATCAAGCAATTAGAACAAGCCGTTGGCCAGAAGCAAATCAAGATAGATTATCTTGAAAAGATGATTGATATTGCTAAGGAAGAGTTAAAAATTGATATTAAAAAAAACTTCAACACCTCACAATCGACTGGTTCCGAAACAATCAAGGAAAAATAAAGTATTCTTTAAATCAGCTTTTTAAAGAAATTGGAATCAGCAAACAAGCTGTAAATCAATACGCTACAAGACAATTAGCTTTTGATAAAGATGTTCAAATGCTTTTACTCGAAGTAGAAGAGTTAAGAAAAGAACATCCTGGTTGTGGGGTTGAGAAGATGTATAATACACTAAAACCTGAATTCATTGGAAGAGATAGATTTATAGATATCTTCATGGATTTGGGGTTTAGATTGAAAACAAAAAAGAATTATAAACGAACTACTTATCCAGTATCTGTTCAGTATCCGAATTTGATAAAAGGAATGGAAGTTTTTGCTCCGTCGATTATTTGGCAATCTGATATCACTTATATTTATGTAAAAGAGGAAGAAAAATTCTATTACGCAGTATTTATAATTGATGTTTATACCAAAAAAATTGTAGGGCATCAACTCACAAATAGCATGAGAGCAGTTGCAAATGTAAAGGCAATGCAAATGGCATTAAAAAATAATGATGTGCCTAAAATTCACCATTCCGACAGAGGAGGTCAATATCTTTATAAGCCATATATTGAGTTATTAAAGGCTAATAAAATCAAAATATCTATGTCTGTTTCTGCCCAAGATAATGCTTATGCCGAGAGAATAAATAGAACAATAAAAGAAGAGTACATAGACTACTGGAAGCCTAAAAATTACGAACAATTAAAAAAATGCGTAGATCGAGCAGTTTATCAATATAATAACACAAGACCACACAATAATATTGGTAAACTAAGCCCAGTAATTTTTGAAGAAAATTGGTTTAATAATAAACTTTTTTCTAAGCCAAGGTTTACTAT
Organism: Daejeonella rubra; assembly: GCF_900103545.1. Classification (GTDB taxonomy): domain Bacteria; phylum Bacteroidota; class Bacteroidia; order Sphingobacteriales; family Sphingobacteriaceae; genus Daejeonella; species Daejeonella rubra. Next base: position 53 of record NZ_FNHH01000070.1, on the reverse strand, counting down.
TTTTAACAATGAAAAACTATTAGAAACCGGTCAACTCTAATTAGGGAAGTACA
>NZ_FNHH01000068.1 GCF_900103545.1 Daejeonella rubra | reverse complement strand
TTGGTCCAGGTATAAGTAGCCCCTGTCGGGTTGCTGCTGAAACTGCTTGCCGGAATACTGGAGCCAGCACAGGCATTGAAACTAACAGGAACAGTAACGGTTGGCAATGGGTTAACGGTGATGGTATAGGTACGGGATGGTCCGGTACATCCGTTGACCATAGGAGTAACGGTCAGCGTAGCACTAATGGGTGCAGAACCGGGGTTAATTGCAGTAAATGACGGTATGTTTCCAGTTCCGCTGGCGGGCAGTCCGATGGCGGTATTGGAATTGGACCAGGAAAAAGTGGCCCCTGCAGGGGTACTGGTAAATAAGGCAGCAGGAACGGTTGCTCCGGTACAGATCACGGTATTTGCAGGCAGATTAACAACAGGCAATGGATTAACGGTGATGGTATAGCTTGCCTGAGCACCTGTACATCCATTCAAGAGGGGTGTCACGGTGATGGTTGCTGTGATAGGAGCAGAGCCTGAATTCAGGGCAGTAAATACAGGCATATCACCTGATCCGCTGGCGGGTAGTCCGATGGCTGGATTGGAATTGGTCCAGTTATAAGTGGCCCCGGCCGGAGTACTGATGAAGCTTCCTGCGGGAATAGAAGCCCCGGCGCAGTAGATCATATTGGCGGGAACGGTTACCACCGGCAGTGGGTCAACGATCAGGGAAAAAGTTTTTGCTGTACTAACGCAGGAGCCAATACGTGCTGTTACGGCATAGTTGCCAGACATGGCTGTTGTGGCATTGGTTCTGGTCATGGAAGTTCCGTTGGCCGTGAATCCCAATGGACCGGTCCAGCTGTAGGTAGCCAGAGAATCGGGGTTAGCGATGGTAATATTGATAGTCCCGCCCTGGCAAATAGGAGAGATCACGGCAGTGATCTCAGGTGCAGGCGGAGCTCCCGGGCTTGATACAGATAAGGTTGGTCCGGCAGTAGTACATCCGGAAGCATTCCGCACCATCACAGAATAACTGCCTGCGGCCAGTCGGGTGAAAGCACCTCCGTTTTGCAGGAAGGTACTTCCACCATTGATTGAATACTCTAATGGGGCAGCGCCGGTGGCATTTATAGTAATGGTTCCGTCACTGGCATCACATACAGATTCACTGGTTACAGTGGCAGAAACGATAACCGGCAGTGGATTAACCGTGATGGTATAGGTTATTGGATTGCCGGCACATCCGTTGATGGTCGGTGTGACGGTAATGCTTGCAGAGATGGCAGCGGCGGTGGTATTGATTGCTGTAAAAGAGGGCACATTCCCAGTTCCGCTGGCTTGCAGTCCGATAGCGGTATTGGAATTGGTCCAGGAATAAGTGGCACCAGCGGGTGTACTGCTGAAGCTGCTTGAAGCGATGGTTGTACCTGCACAGCT
>NZ_FNHH01000071.1 GCF_900103545.1 Daejeonella rubra | reverse complement strand
CATTAGTGTCCATTAAAAAATAAAAATTGTTCTTTGAAATCATTGATAGTCTATTAGTTACGGAGTGATTAAGTGCGTGACGATTTGAATTGATTACGTTAGGCGGGATAATTAGCTTAGCATGAATCAGGGCAAGTATGTTTTCGCACAACTGGCGGAGTTTCTTCCACAGCGCGTATTCGATGGAATTGTAAAAAAGTATGACGGTGATAAATATGTGCGACACTTCTCCTGCTGGAACCAGTTGCTTTGCATGTTATTCGGTCAGCTTACCAACCGGGATAGTTTACGGGATCTGATCATTGCCCTGGAAGCCCATAGTAAGAAATTATATCATTTGGGACTTGGCAAAAGCGTAACCCGGAGCAACCTAGCCAAAGCTAACCAGGGCCGGAACAGCATGATATTCGAGGAATTTGCTTATCACCTGATCAGCATCGCCCGGAATAAGCGGGCTAATGAAGATTTTGCGATAAAAGGAAAGGTCTATGCATTTGATTCCTCTACCATAGATCTCTGCCTGAGCGTTTTTTGGTGGGCAAAGTTTCGTAAAACTAAAGGCGGAATAAAACTCCATACCCTTTTTGATATTACCACACAGATCCCCACCTTTATACATATCACACCAGCGGCCGTAAACGACATGAAGGCCATGGACCATCTCATTTATGAAGAAGGTGCTTACTATGTTTTCGACCGGGGCTATGTCGATTTTTCCAGGCTTTATACCATCACCCAAAGGAAAGCCTTCTTTGTGATACGGGCTAAGTCAAGCTTGAAATATCGCAGGATATATTCTGGTAAAGTAGATAAGTCGACTGGGGTATTGTGCGATCAGAAAGGTCTGCTGACGGGGTTTTATACCGCCAAAGATTATCCGGAAAAACTGCGAAGGGTAAAGTACTACGACCAGGAAAGCGATAGAACATTTGTTTTCCTGACCAACAATATGGAAATAACGGCTTCCCAGGTAGCGCTTCTATATAAGAACCGCTGGCAGGTTGAGCTCTTCTTTAAATGGATCAAACAGCATTTGAAGATAAAGTCCTTTTGGGGTACTTCGGAAAATGCAGTTCGTATCCAGGTGTATTCGGCAATCATCGCCTACTGTCTGGTAGCAATAGTTGCTGAAGAGCTCAAATCAGACCGCTCAACCTACGAAATATTACAGGTGATCGGAATCTCGCTACTGGATAAAACTCCTGTAAATGAGCTACTTAAAAATATAGACTACAAAGATGTCAAAGAACTAAATTGTAACCAACTGTCACTCAGCTTGTTTTAAGTGGACAGTAATGA
>NZ_FNHH01000069.1 GCF_900103545.1 Daejeonella rubra | reverse complement strand
TCCTATGTTTACAAAGCTTTAAATTTATACTATTAAAGTGAAAAGGAATGAGAGCACAATAGCGGCTAAATAGCTCAGGAAGTATATTGTCGTAGAGAATTAGCCTCATTCCTTTTATCTCTTAGAGTTTGAACAGAATGTAAGGAATTATGCAAGTCATAGTATCCAGAATATCCAACCAGGAGAAAAAACGAAGGGAGATTCATCACTTTATAACCTAAACCTTTAAGCTGATGAAGAAAGTATTAAAACAAGTATTGGGCGTAGATGTGGCCCAAGGCGAACTGGTGGTTACCTTGGGCAGGATGTTTGATGATCTGAGGGTCGATCTGTATGCACACAAAGTTTTCAGGAACACTGAGAAAGGCATTTTAACATTACTGGATTGGGTAAACAAACTGACCGACCCTGAAGTGAAAGTTCGCTTCGTGATGGAGGCTACAGGAGTATATCATCAGAAATTTGCCTTTTATCTTTATGCTCAGAATTACGAAGTAAGTATTGTTCTTCCCAATAAGATCAGCAATTATATGCGGACCCTGGAGAACAAGACAATCACGGACAAGAGTTGCTCAGAAGCCATCGCGCAGTTCGGACTAGAGAGAAATCTGGACCGTTGGCATAAACCTAAAAAGACCTATCGAAGCCTGCAGCAGCTTACTCGCGAACGTGATCAGATCGTCATGGAACGGGTAATGGTTAAGAACCAGCTTCATGCCGAGCAGGCTGAAGCCGAACCCAATGAGCGAAGTGTGGCACGATTGAATGAACGGATGCGATTGTTAAATAAACAGGAAAAAGAGATAAAATCCGATTTAACGGAGATCATCAATAGTGACCGTATCTTAAAAAGTGAGATAACCAATATCTGCAGCATACCTGGGATAGGTGAATTAACAGCCACGATTGTTTTGGCTGAAACGAATGGATTTGAGCTAATCAGAAATAAAAAACAGCTCACGAGCTATGCCGGGCTGGATGTTAAGGAAAAACTGTCCGGAACATCGGTCAAGGGCAAGCCAAGTATATCTAAAAAAGGCAATCGGCACCTGAGAAAGGCCATGTACCTGCCAGCACTCTCGGCAGTAAAGTATGATGAAAGCTTCCGGAATTTATATGTGCGAATCGTTTCCAGACAGGGGATAAAAATGAAGGGTTTGGTAGCGGTACAGCGCAAACTATTGGAAATGATCTACGTAATTTACAAAAGCAAAAATGAATACCAGAAAGACTATACCGATCTAAAAAGGAGTAGCGCACTAAGCCATAAGGATCAGTACGCTACACAGACTGGTTCTTGACCGTCTTAAAAAACAAAGATAAAAACAATTTTATTTGGAAATCAACACAGAATCTCTACGG
>NZ_FNHH01000073.1 GCF_900103545.1 Daejeonella rubra | reverse complement strand
TCGTATTCTAGGTTTAACTTATTTCCAAATTTAATTTAAAAAAGATTTTCTTCAGGCTGCTCTCTTATAGTTTTCCACATACATTTCCCCTCTTTTAATTAGTGCGAACATCCTTAAGATTAGCTTGAATTTTACATTGTTCAGCACAAGCGAATAGCTTTTATCCTTGAGCTTTCGTTCGCTGTATGCTCTGATTTCCGGGTCATGGAACATGGCTGTTTTAGCGGCTTGGTTCAGTTCCTGCTTGAGCTCCTTATGTGCCAGGTGACTGACTCGTTTTCTGCCCTTGACACTGGTTCCGGAAGTGTGTTCGAAAGGAATCACGCCTACATATACAGCATATTTACGAGCATCTGTAAAGCTGGAAAAGTTCTCGGTATAAGCTAATGTCATCCATGCGTTTACTTTACCGATCCCCTTAAGACTGCTGATGATCCGGTAGCTTTGTAACCAGGAATCATCGCTTTTGATTATCGTCGTAATTTCCTGCTCTGCCTGGATGATATACTTTTTATTGGCTTTGATCTTTGCCATGGCGGTATGAATAATAGTATCGGCGTTCTTTATCGGATACATGTGCTTCCTTTCCTTTACAGTACTTTCCCATCCGGCATTTTCCCGAACCAATCTTTTACGGAATGAGAGTAATTGTCTAAGGTTTAAAACATTGTTATTCAGGGGCTTTGACGGTGTCAGCCGCTTGATTTTCTCCTGGCCGTACTGGCTTATACGAAATGAATCTACCTGGTCGCTTTTACCCCGAACCATACCCAGAGACTGCTTAATCTCTAATCCCGGTATCCTGCAATAAGGAATAGAAAGTGACTGGCAGAATTGAATGAACCGATATTCATAACCACCAGTGTATTCCAGCACGATCAATGTATCATTTAAATTGATCTCATGAATCTTACACCATTTTTTAAAGACATTAAATCCTTTTGTGCAATTATCAATTTTTACATGCAGATTACCTTCTGCCCAGCAGATGTCAAGCGTCAGTTTTGAAACATCAACGCCTAAAATAACATTCCAGTTCTTCATACGTTTATTTGTTAAATACATAAATAAATTGCCTTTTGCCTATCACCTTTGTTGATGCAAAGAAAGTATTCTAGCTGGGCCTTGGGCAATCATAAAAGGCAGGGACTAATACGACCAAAAGTCTTGGAAAACTAGAAATGACGAAAGTTCACCCTGCCTTTTATTTAAACGTTATTCACAAAGATTTTAGTTTATTAACACCCCCCGGACCCC
>NZ_FNHH01000076.1 GCF_900103545.1 Daejeonella rubra | reverse complement strand
AATAAGTAAGCATATTTTATTATATTTAAGTGTCGAATTTAAAACAAATAATCTATGCTTACTCTTGATAAAATTACAGAAATTTTCTTCCTGGCTGATGAATATTGTAATCATTTCAACCAACATATCGACCAATGTGTGGTAAAGCTCAATTCTAGTGGTGTTAAGACCCGGAATAAGCTTTCCGGTCTTTCGCAAAGTGAAGTCATCACGATTCTGATCTGCTTCCATTTGTCCGATTATCGTACCCTAAAACACTTCTACCTGGACTATGTCTGTGTTTATCTTGGCAGGGAATTTCCACATCTGGTTTCCTATAACCGCTTTGTAGAATTACAAAGCAAATATGCCCTGCCCTTACTCATGTTTGTCAGTACCCACAGTCTTGGTGAATGTACTGGCATTGCCTTTATCGATTCAACCCGGCTGGAAGTTTGTGCAAAACAACGCATCCATCAGAATAAGGTATTTAAAGACATCGCCAATAGAGGCTACTCTACTATGGGTTGGTTTTATGGGTTCAAACTTCACATCGTGATTAATGATAAAGCTGAAATAATCGCTTTTCAGCTTACACAAGGCAGTGTATCGGACAATAATACCAATCTGCTCTTAGCACTTTGCAAGAATCTATTTGGAAAACTTTACGGTGATAAAGGCTATTTGGTAAAGCAGGCCGTCTTTGAGCAACTCTTTCATAGTGGTGTGCAGCTCATCACAAAGATCAAACGAAACATGAAGAATAAGCTGATGAGTACTTTTGACAAGCTGATGCTTCGTAAACGAAGTGTTATCGAATGCGTAAATGATTCGCTGAAAAATATTTGTCAAATTCAACACTCCAGACATCGCTCAATAAGCGGGTTTATCATTAACCTTTACAGCGGGCTTGCTGCCTACCATCTGCTACCAAAGAAGCCTTCCATCAAATCACAGTTTGAGTTTGATCAAACCAAATCCCTACAACTTTCTTTTTAACTTGAATAAGCCTTATATCGAACTCACGTTAA